>CAMAUZ010000094.1 GCA_945861535.1 Akkermansia muciniphila
CACTCCGCCAGGAGCGATGCGCCTAAAAACGGAGAATTTGGGTGATTTATCCGTCGCCGGAGGAAAAATCCGTCGCGCACCGCCTGCGCACCCCCTCCGCGTCGCGCCCCGTTTCCAAAAACGCGCGTTTTCGGCCAGACACTAGTTAGCCATCGCGGCTTACGAAGATCAGCTTGTGAGCCAACTGGTAAAAAAACTGGCCCGATTGCGCGACGCGCGCCACGACGCGGGCTGGGACTTTTCTGAATTGTGCCTTCTGTTGCAGAAACTGGGGTTTGAAATGCGCGTCCACGGGAGCCATCATTTCTTTCGTCGGCCCGGCGCTGCCGGGATCATCAACCTTCAGCCGCGCGGCCGGCAGGCGAAGCCGTATCAAGTGCGCCAAGCACGGGCCGTGTTGCAACAACTGGGAATGCTATGAACAACCGCTATGAAATCGTTGTGTATTGGAGCGCGGCGGATGAGTGCTTTCTCGCCGAAGTTCCCGAGCTGCCCCATCTCATCACCGACGGCAAGTCGCGTCAGGCAGCCCTGCGAAACGCGGAAGAGTTGATTGACGCGTACTTGGAAACTGCCCGCACCGAATCGTGGCCTGTACCGGAACCAAAAGGCCGGCTCGCCTTCGCCTGACCCGCTTCCGGCATTGGTCCCCGCCGCTCAAGAAAAGTCTTGCGCGCCCATGCGAAGCGGGATGGCGTCATTGACGCAACGCGATCCGAGCAAACTTCGGCGGTCATCCAGCACCATTGCAGATTACCTCACCGCCCATCGTCCGCACCCATTCCACCCGGACGACTGAACAACATGAGTCTTCTCCCTAGGTCAACGGCCCCCCAGACAACGGCCTGTCACGACTTCAAAACAACCCGAGTAGATTTCATGGTGACTCAGAGCGGACCGACCGGTGGAAGGGAAGCAGCGCCGCGCGCCGCGCGAACCGGGCAACCCCGGCCCCGCGGCAGTTTCAGGACGCTAATTTTCTCCACAGGGCCGCACGCGAATGGCGGCGTTTCTATGCCCCGCCCCGGCCGCCGTCAACAAATCCATTCCTCAGTCCCGAGTGCCGGTGCCTGCCGAAGTTATTGCGCCACCGAGCGCACGCACCACCTCATCAAGCAGCGGAGCTTCCATTTCCACCAGATGGCTGCGCTCGGGGAAGCGGCCTTCCCGGACGTCGGCGATGTATTCGCGGAAGGCGGTGAGGCGTTCCGTTTGCAGGCGGCGGTGTTCGGCGACGTAATTGCGGTAGGCGCGGGCGGGGCGGGGCCGGTCTGCGAATCGTGAAACCGCTCACTCCGCTCCGGGTGGCTCCAGCAGGCGCTGGGGCAGGTGGCGGTGACCGTGAAGGACCCGCCGCAGGAGGACTTCGCCGCCAACAATTTCATAGAAGACGACGTGACGGTGAAAGGGACGCACTACGACGAAAAAACGCCATTCCGCGAGGCGTGGATGCGTCAGCGCAGCCACGGGGCCAAGCAAGGGCTGGCGTTCGATGAGGGCGCAGGTGCCAGCAATGGCAGCGAGGTAACGATCGGCCACATCCCACCCGGCGTGCTCGGCATACCACTGGTATTGCAGTTCCGCGTCGGCAATGAAGTAGTCCGCCTTGCGGACGTTCATGCGGCCGGGGCGTCGAGCCGGGCACGCACCCGGTTCCGAATGGCATCGAAGTCGGCTGGAATCAGCGGCGTGGTGGGGCTGTCCGCGGCATCCAGCAGCCACGCTTCGAGTCCGGGAGGGGGGGCAAAGGGTCGCGGCTGGTGCTCACTGAGCGAGCGCAACACATCATTGACCAGCGTGTTGGCGTCCGGGCCGACGCCCGCGCGCACTTGTTCTTCGACAAAGGCCTCGACATCTTTGGTCAGCGCAATGGTCATGGGGGCAGGCTTGCAGGGGTGGCAACCCGCGTCAATCCGCGGCCGGCGAAGGCGTGCTGCTGAGCGCACGCACCACCTCATCAAGCAGCGGGGCTTCCATTTCCACCAGATGGCTGCGCTCGGGGAAGCGGCCTTCCCGGACGTCGGCGATGTATTCGCGGAAGGCGGCGAGGCGTTCCTGTTGGAGGCGGCGGTGTTCGGCGGCGAAATTCCGGTAGGCTTTGGCGTGGCGCGGCGGGCGTTCGTCGTAGTCGCCTAAGATGTCATCGGAAAAGAGAAACTGCGTGTCGCAGCCGCTGCCGGAGCCGAGTGACATCAGGAGCATCCTGGTCTGCGACGAGAGGAAGCGTGCGAGATTGTGTGGCACGACTTCGAGTTCCGCGGCGTAGGCACCGGCATTTTCCAACTCCTTCATCCGACGATGGAGTTCCTTCGCCTCCGCGACGGTGCGGCCAATTGCGCGATAACCGGTCCACGTCACATGCCGCGGAACCAACCCGAGATGCCCAACCACCGGAATACCTTCGCGCGCCATCGCCGTGATGATGAACGGACTGGCCGAGCAATAAACACTGCTCGCCCCGAGTTCGAGCGCGCGGAACGCGACGCGGATCGCCTCCTCTGGCGAGGCCAAGCCGTGCGGCGTGGCCGCGGAGAGGAAGCTGTTCGGAGCCGCAGCGACCAGCACCGGCAAACGCGCCTGCGCCTCGGGACTGTCGAAGCTGCAACTCATCAGATCGACGTCCGCCTCTTCCGCAGCGGCGGCTTCCTCCGGCGATTTGACGTGGATGTGCGTGAGGCAACGTTTGCCCTTGAGCTGTTGCAGATCGAAGACCGTGTATTTTTTCCGGGGGCGGAGCATGACGGGTGAAGGTCTATAGAAGCAGCGAGGTTCTGTAAATCCCGCGCTTTCCTGCGGGCATTCTAATTCGCCAAACCTTGGCAACCGCAGGGCCAAGAGGCGAATCCCCTCAGGCCCAAGTAAGCCTTGCGCAAAATCGCTGGGCGGTCGGACATGCCACAGCTAGGCTGCTGACACACGAAAATACTTCGCATGAGAAAACCACTTTCACTCACACACACCATCGCCGTGCTCGGGCTTACACTGTTGCCGCTCACGGTCGCGGCCGCCGACGGAGTCGCTCCGGGATTTCAGAATCGGGTCTTTGTAGATGCCCAGAAGCAGGAACGGAAATACGTGCTCTTTGTTCCCTACAAGCTCGAGACGACCAAACGCCCGCCGCTGCTCCTGTTTCTGCACGGTGCCGGTGAGCGGGGCAACAATGGCATCGACCAGATCATGGTCGGGCTGGGACCGGCGGTGTGGAAGCAGAAGAGTAACTTCCCGTTTGTCACAATTTTCCCGCAATGCCACACCAACAGCAACTGGCAGGTGGACACTGCTGACACCCAAGCGGCGCTGGCGATGATGCGGCAGGCGGAGCAGGAGTTCAAAACGGATCCCGACCGGGTTTATATCACGGGTCTGTCGATGGGCGGCAGCGGCTCGTGGTCGATCGCGGCCAAACACCCGGACCTTGCAGCGGCCATCGTGCCAATGTGCGGCCGGGGCGAGCTGGCTGACGCGAAAAAACTGACGGAAGCGCAACTGCCCGTGTGGAATTTTTGCGGTGACAAGGACCGGGAGGCGACCGTGCAATTCTCCCGGCAAATGCAGGAGGCATTGAAGACTGCCGGTGCGGATTCGCGTTACACCGAATATCCCGGCGTGGGACACAACTGCTGGGACAATGCCTACGGCACAGCGGAACTGTTCACCTGGCTGCTGGAAAAAACGCGGACGAAGAATCGCAAGTAAACGCCGGCGGACCGGGAACCTCACTCACACCGCCGGATCACGGCCGCTGCGGAAATATCTGGTAGAGCAGGAAGTAAATTAGGACGCCAGTCACCGAGACATACATCCAGAGCGGCCAGGTCCAGCGGGCGATCTTCTTGTGGGCCTCGAATTTCTCCCGAAAGGCGCGGATGGCGGTGATCAATATCAGAGGCACGATGACCACCGCGAGGACGGTATGAGTCAGCAGAATCGTGAGATAGATCGGCCGGAACCACGCTGGATTCTGAAACACTGTCCGTCCCGCGAAGTAGTGATAGGTGAGATAGGAGACGAGGAATAACGCTGAGCAGGTCAGCGCCCCGATCATGCACCGGGCGTGCGCCCGTTGATTCTTCCGCCGGATGAAGATGTAGCCGGCAATCAGGAAGAGGCTGCTGCAGGCATTCAGCGCAGCATTGAGCGGGGGAAGGTCAGACAAGGTCATGGGCGAAGCTTACTCCTTTGCCAGTTGGTTGACCACGGCGAGAACCTTGGACCTGAAGTCCGGCTCCAGACCCTCGATGGCTTTGCGAACCCGGCCCTGTTTATCTACGATGATGAAGATGGTGCTGTGAATGAAGAGATCGTAGGGATCGGCCCGGTCCTCGGGTTTCTTCTCCAAGGCGGTGAACTTGAGACCGTCGATCATCACCCGGAACAGCTCCGGCTTCGGTCCGGTGATGAACTGCCAGCGCGATGAATCCGCCCCGAACCGGCGGGCGTAGGTCTTGAGCACCTCGGGAGTATCGAACTCAGGGTCCGTGGTAAAACTAACAAACTCGACGGGAGATTGCGGACCGAGAGTAGCCTCTAATTCCCTCATGCGCTGGGTCATCTGGAGGCAAGGCCCGGCGCACCGGGTAAAGATGACATCGGCCACCCACACCCGGCCTCGCAGACCGTCGAGCGTCACCAGTCGAGCCTCCTGATTAAGCAGGCTGAAAGGTTCGAGCCGGGAGATAATGGGGGGTTTATCCGCACCTGTGGTTCCGAATGGGGAAACTCTGCCCGTCAGATAAAGGACTGTGACGGCCAGCATCACCAATCCAAGCCCGCCCCAAACCAACCATTGCGTGGAACGGGAGAGAGAGTTCACGCGGGACCACTCCCGTTCACCCGCCCCGCCGCGAGCGAGCACCACTGAACTCCGGGTGCCCGGCGAACATATGCCGAGGAAGAATCGGTCAAGTTACTCGAAACTAGTCGCACCCCCGCCTTTGCTCTTTTCGGCCATCCATTTCGCAAAGTTTTCCTTGGTGTCCACGGTGAAGAAGGCGTTCATCGAGGAGTGCCCGTTGCCACAGAGCTGCGCGCAGGTGACCAGGTATTTGCCGACGACGGTCGGTCTGAAATGTACCGCTGAGATCATCCCCGGGATGGCGTCCTGCGTCACCCGCATGGGGGCAATCTTAAACGAATGAATGACGTCCTTGGATGTAAGATAGACGATGACCGGCCGGTCCACCGGAACGTGAATCTCTTTCAACGGCGCGGTGACATCGTCTTTGCCCTTGGGATCATCTTTGACATAGGCCAGCGGATTGTCGGAGGCAAACGCCTTCATATCTTGGGCGCCATACTCACCATCCGGACCGGGGTACCGGGCGGACCAGGAGAATTGCTCGGCGGTGAGGCGAATCAGGGTGGCATCCTTCTTGTCCGGGAATTTGTCCGCCACCTTGGCCCACAGAGGCACCGCAAATCCGAGGAGAAGGACGGCTTCAAATACCACCACCGCAAACTCAATGTAGCTGGAAGCGTGGCTGGTGACGCCGGTGTAATCGGCCTTGGGCTGCCGGCTCTGCCGGAACCGAAAGAGCGTATATGCGAAATAGGCGAACCAACCCACAAACAGGGCGGCCATCAGGATGTGAATATAGACGATGAAGTCATCAACGTCCTTGCCATGCTCGGAAGCGAGGACTGGCATGAACAACAGTTTGGTTTTGATGTAATCGAGCATGGTACTAAATCAGGCGAATTTCTTAGAGTCTTCGGGATAGGCTTCCAGCGAGGTTCCCGCCGTCACCAGCGTCGAGCGTCTCGCGATATAAACAAAAAAGGCGGTGATACCGATCAACACGCCGAGAACCACCACCAGCAGGGTCATAATTCCCCAATTCATCGCCTCGGCCATCGCCGAATCGGAATTTCCGAGACAGGCGGCGCAGCCGTAGCTACGAACACCCGTCGCCAGCAGGAACGCCAGCGGGAGCAGTCGCGGCAGCAAGGAAACGCGGATCATAGATAGCTGATTTTCTTCAGTTTCTTAAGGAAATACCGGCCGTACACGAGCAGAGCCAAGCCGGACGCCACGGACGCGATGCCATAGGTCAAGTCAGTCCGGGTTCCCTCGGGGGTCATATAATTGCTGAAGCCCCAAAAAGCCACCACCGCAGCCAGCACGACTGACGCGGTGACAAATACAATATGGAGGGCCTTCAACGACATACCTCTTACATCTGGCCGGTGACGGAATGGTTCATGTTGGCCGGAAAATCATGCATCGACCAGATGGTCAGGAAGCAAAGACCGATAACAAAGAAGACAGTCGCGACCAAGATGCCATAGATCATCTTCTTCTCGGAGATCAGGTGCATGAAAAACCCCGCCACCAGAAATGCCTTCACCGACGCGATTAGCAGGGCGACTGCGATGGTCATGGCCACACTAGGCAGATGAACATAGTAAGCACCGACGGTTATCACCGTCCCAATAATGAGAGCAATGAAAACCGCGAGGTATTTTCTGACACTTTTATGAACTTCGTCCGGCGTGGTGGCGCTCATGTTTTTGAAATTGATTGACTACAGCAGATAGAGAACGGGGAAGAGGAAGATCCAAACCAGATCGACAAAATGCCAGAACAGCCCGGAGACTTCGACGCGGTTGATATAGCGTTCGGGGTCCGTCTTCCACATGGCCGCCCCCGGTCCCCAGATATACCCAATGACCAGCGCGCCACCGATGACGTGCAGGGCGTGCAAGCCGGTCAGGGTGAAATAGATCGCCATGTAGGTGTTATGCCAGGGACCGTAATTCCCAATTTTCTTGATCTGGGCGGCGGCAATCTTGAAGTCCTTGTGTTCGTGATGAACACCGACTTTGGGATTATTGATCTCCGCCAGACTCTTGGCCTCGAAGCCGTTCACCGTCACCGATTCCAGAGTGAACTTCTTCTGCGCTCCCTTAGGTCCCTCGGTGAATGACAGTCCGCGGAAGCCGTGTTCTTCCCGCGTCTTCTTATCGGCATCCAGATAAACGGACCCCGTCAGGTGCCCGTCTACATACTTGCCATCCTTCTGCACGACCTGATAGTGGGCGAACTTGTCGCGATACTCGAAGGACTTGATCACCAAGAAGATCAAGGAGCAGAGGAGCGTGATCGACTGAATCACGCGGTAGCGGGCGAAGTTGTTAAGCTTGAGGCTCGCCCATGCCAGCACCACCGTGATGCTGGAACTGATCAGCACGATGGTGTTCAAGGTTCCCAGCGGGATGTTCAGCACGCTGTGCGGCCAGGTGCCGTCGGGGGCACCGACGCGCAGGAGAATGTAGGAAGAGAACAGAGCGCCAAAGAGCATCACTTCCGAGGCGAGGAACAGCCAGATGCCAACCTTGGCGTTGTAGAGTCCGGTATCGGCCCGGGGATGGACTGTGTATGGAATATCCATGAATGCTTTCTAGTTCTTCAACAAATCACTTCGGTTGGTTCTGCGGAGTAAAGTCCGTCGCCGCGCCCGGAACACTGTATTCGTAAGGACCGCGATAGACTGTGGGTTCCGAGGCGAAGTTACCATGCGGCGGAGGAGTGGGCGTCTGCCATTCCAAGGTGGTGGCATTCCAAGGATTGTCCGTTTTGACTTTCTCACCGTTTCGGATGCTCCAGAAGAAATTGATGATGAAGATCAACTGCACCGCCCCGAGGGCGATCGCGGCATGGGTGATCGGGGTATTGAGGCCGATCATCTGTTTGGTCAAGCCAACCACATCGCCCGTGGCAGGATCAAGCACGCCGGCGTAGGTGGCACCACCGTCATACATACGACGGCTCATGCCCGCCAAGCCCTGGGCAAACATGGGTTGGAAGATGAGATTCATGAACAGCAGCGACAGCCAGAAGTGAACCTTGCCCCAAGTCTCACTCATGAATCTCCCGGTGGCTTTGGGATACCAGTAATAAACCCCGGCCAACAGACCGAAGATACTGCCTGGGGCGACGACATAGTGGAAATGCGCTATGACGTAATAGGAGTCGTGCAAGGCGATGTCGCTGAAATTGAAGCCCAGCGGCAGCCCCGTCAGACCGCCGATGCCAAACATCGGTAGAAATGCCAAAGCGAACAACATGGGAGTGTTGAAGCGGATCGAACCACCCCAGAGAGACATGAACAGACAGGTCAGGATGATCACCGACGGAATGGAGATGATCATCGTCGTCGTCTGGAAAAAGGTGCTGATCTTGGTGCCCATCCCGGTGACATACATATGATGCGCCCAGACGATGAAAGAGATGAAGCCGACGGCCAGCGCGGAATAGACCAGAGACTTGTAACCCCAGATTGGCTTCCGGGTATTGGCCGCGATGATTTCACAGACAATGCCCATCGCCGGTAGAATCAGCACATACACTTCGGGGTGCCCAAGGAACCAGAATAGGTGCTGCCAGAGCAGCGGACTGCCACCGCCGCTAACGTCAACCGGGGTGCCGGAGACGACCAAACCGCTGGGCAGGAAGAAACTGGTGTGAAAGACTTTGTCCATCAATTGCATGACCCCCGCGGCTTCGAGGGGCGGGAAGGCCAGCAAGAGAATGAAGGCAGTCACAAACTGCACCCAGACAAACCACGGCAGGCGCATCCAGGTCATGCCCGGCGCGCGCAACTGGATGATCGTGGCGACGAAGTTGACCGCGCCCAGCAGCGACGAAGTGATGAGGAGCACCATGCCGATCAGCCAGTAAGTCTGACCATCCGTGGGCACCAAGGTTGCCAGCGGCGAATAGGAAGTCCAGCCACCCTGCGCGGCGCCACCGGGGACGAAGAAGCTGACAAACATGACCAAACAGCCGAGAAAGAACACCCAGTAGCTGGCCATGTTGACCCGGGGGAAAGTCATGTCCGGCGCGCCGATCATAAGCGGAACAACGTAGTTACCGAACGCTGCGAACCCGAGCGGAACGACGGCCAGAAAGACCATGATCGTGCCGTGCATGGCGCCGAACATATTATAGAGGTCGGCCGACATGATGCCGCCGGAGGCCATGTCTTTAAAAATGCTCTGCAACATACCGCCGATCAGCGGAATCGGCGTCCCCGGCTTGGCCAACTGCCAGCGCATCGCCATCATCAGGCAAAAGCCGAAGAAGAGGAAAGCGAGGGAAGTAATGCCGTATTGGATGCCGATGATCTTGTGATCCGTGGAAAAGATGTATTTCCGCCAGAATCCCAACTCCTCATGGTGGGCATGAGCGTGGGCGTCACCGTGGTGGGCTTCTTTCGCTGTAGGCTGCATTGGTCTGTTTCTAGGTTACGATTTCCGACCCGGCTCATCACTTGCACTTTACGCGCTTCTCTTAACGGGGGTGCCGAGCCGATGTCAACGGAAGATTACGTATGAGTTAGTTTGATTAGGGCTTAATTTTGTCAAATACCAGTAGTCCAAGGAGAAGTGGCAGATACAAAACCGAGAAAAGAAACAACTGGCGCGCGCGTGGGTGGGTCAGGGTGCGGGCGAATTGAATGGCGAACCACAGGAAGGCCATGCCCAAGGTAAATGCGCCGACAAAGTAGGTGGGACCGGCCAGTTTGAGGACCACCGGACTCAGACTCACCGGCAGCAGGCCCAGCGTGTGGCTGACCGCCTGGCGGCCGGTGCGGGAGCCATCGGGGTCAACCACCGGCAGCATTCGAAAGCCGCCGCGCGCGTAGTCTTCGCGATACATCCACGCGATCGCGAGAAAATGCGGGAGCTGCCAGAAGAACAAAATCGCAAACAGACTCCAGCCACCAAGAGTGACTTCGCCGCGCGCCGCCGTCCATCCCATCAAGGGGGGGAGCGCACCAGGGATGGCACCGATGGCGGTATTGAGAGTCGTGATGCGCTTGAGCGGGGTGTAAACAAAGAGATAAGAGGCCAAAGTTATCGCGCCGAGGAAGCCGGTTATCAGATTCACAGCGAAGGTCAGATAGACCAGGCCCGCGGCGGACAGGAAGCCACCGCAGATAAGGACAGTGTCGGGCTGCACGCGACCGGAGGGCAAGGGGCGGTTCTCGGTCCGCCTCATGCGGCCGTCATGCTCGCGTTCGATAAGTTGGTTCAACGCCGCCGCCCCGCAGGCAACCAGCGCGGTTCCGAGCAACGCATGGAACATCAGCGCGTAGTTCACCGGGCCTTGGGAACCCATGTAGAAGCCGACCAAGGTGGTCAACAACACCAGGCTTGTGAGGCGAGCCTTGAACAATTCCGACCACACGCCTGATCGTGCTTTCTCGGCCACGGCAATGACCGGGATGGTTTCAGCGGAAGATTTCATCGCGCCACCTCCACGGAAAGCTGGCGAGAGAAATCACGACCTGGCTCAGACATGGGAGATGAGTGCGGCGTCACTGTGCCGACGCGCCCGCGAAGGGTCATCGCAACCAGGCCGGCTCCGGTCAGCAGCGCCAATGCGCCCGTCACCACGTGCGCGGTCGCCACATCCGCCGCCTTGAGACTCCAAATGGTGGCAGCGCCGAGCAGGAATTGCAGGTTGACGATGCCGAACCAAGCCAGGGCCATGCGGGTCATAGGTTGCCGGAAGCCGAGCTGCCGACAGGACAACCAGGCGCAGAACGCCACGGCAGAATAAATCAAAATTGCGCCTACCCGATGCAGCATATGCAATCGCACCTGCGGCGCGGTGATTGGGTTATAAGCGGTGGTTTCAGTGCGTGTCTGATTATAACGGAGAATACTATCCGGGTCAGTCGCGGGCCATGCCTTGCCGTAAGCCAGAGGAAAATCCGGCACCGCCAGCCCCGCGTGCTGGTGGCGCATCGACGCTCCGAGGATAAGTTGTACCAAAACCAAGCCAGTCACCGCTGCGTAACTATACGTGAGTCGGGCGCTGCTAGGAGCAGTCGCCGGGCGTGATGAAAACTTCAACCACCACGGGCTGGTGACCAGCGCTATGCCACTGACCCAGAGCAGAAAAATCTGCGCCAACGTCGCGTGAACAATTCCTATCTGATCCTTGAACAGAGTAACTCGCAATCCACCCAGCGTGCCCTGTAACACCACCAAGAACAAAGCTCCTACACCCGCCCAGCGCAGCCGTTGGCGCGACTCAGCCAGCCAAATCCAGACCGCCAAAACCGCGGTGAGCAATCCCACAAACGAAGCATAGAGCCGGTGGCTGTGCTCGTAGAATATCCCACCTTTCCACAGGGAAATCGGGAAGAGGAACATGTTGTAACCGTAAGTCGTCGGCCAGTCCGGCACCGCCATTCCGGCTCCGTGACTCGTCACCAGTCCCCCCATCGCAATCAGTCCCAATGTCGCCACAGCGGTGACCACGGCGAAGCGGTGCAGACCTCGGTTCGCAGCGGGTGGGTTGGATGCAGCGGGCACGGTAGAATTAAAAGAACCGCTGCGGCCCGGTGAGACCGCAGCGGTTAAGCTAGCTGCCCAGTGCTTACTGAGCGGGGACTTCGACGGTGAAGTCAGCCTTCGCGCCGTCCGCGCCGACGGTGACTTCCTGAGTTACCGGCTTACCACTCTTGCGGTGGAAGGCTTCGACCACGTATTTGCCGGGGGGAACGTTGGCAATCTTGAAACTGCCGTCCGTGCCGCTCACGGCGAAATAGGGATGATCCACGAGTCCGACATAGGCGAACATCCACGGATGCACGTCGCATTTGAACCGGAGTAGAATTTCGGCATTATCCCAGCTGAATTCCAACGCCGGACCTTTGGGGAGCTGCGCCTTGTTGTATTCCTTGTTCGGGGGCACCGGCGTCGGATGGACGTTGTGCAGGACAGGGTCAGAGTTGGAGACCAAAATCTTCTGACCGACCATGGCTCCGGAGACGTAAGGGGTGTATTCGCAGCCCTTTTGATCAATGTTGACCGGAGTTGCGGGAACGGCGGGTTTCCCAGTGACGCCGGACTTGAGATAGACGAAGACATCGGCCAGACCGCCGTCTTTGCCCACAACGTAGAAGCGGGTTTGGGCCGGAGGCAGGCTGAAGTCGCCGCGGGATTTGCCGCACGCCGGGTCCATCATGATGGGTTTTTCCGGCGGCGGAGTGCCTTTGAGGGAGATTTTGCCAGTGACGTCTCCGGCTGATCCAATGCCAATGGCGGCCAGCAGGGAAACGGCGGTAAGGGTCAGATGTTTCATGTTCGTGTTCAGTTTTTGGTTCAAACTTAGCGCGCGCAGAATACTTGGGGACTTCGGTCGCGCAAGCAAATCGTGAAATTTTTCACAAAGCCCGATTTGCGAGCGTTCGACGGGAGGTCAAGACCCCTATTCAGCGCCGCCGGGCGGGGCGTAGAGAGCGCATGACGGCAGCCATTTTCAGGGCGGTTTGGGCGGCTTCGACGCCGCGATTATGCTCGGGGTCAAGGCAGCGCTGGCGGGCTTGGTCGGCGTTTTCTAAGAGGAGAACTTCGTGGATAACCGGGACGCGTTGGGTGATCTGGATTTGCCCCAGCGCGAGGGTCACCGCCTCGCCGATGTGCTGCGCATGGGTGGTGGCCCCCCGCAGGATGACGCCGAGACAAATGATGGCCGAAAAACGGCGCGATTTGCGGGCGGCCAGTTCCGCGGCAACCACGGGAATCTCGAACGCCCCCGGCACGCGGACGATGAGGACTTCGTCGGCTCCGGCGCGTTGCAATTCGACTTCCGCCGCGTGTAGCATGGAGTCAACAAATTGAGCGTTATATTGCGAGGCGACGATCGCGAAGTGCCCGCCGACGCGCTCCAGTTTCTCCGGTTGGTTTCGTTTCAACATGCGTGTGGGGGAGTGCGTGGGCGTTTCCGGATGGTCTCAGATCAAATGCCCGAGCTTCTCGCGCTTGGCGCGTAGATAGGCCTGATTGTGACGGTTGGCTTTGATGCGGATGGGCACCTGCTCGACGATCTCCAGTCCGTAGCCTTCCAGACCGACGACTTTCTTGGGGTTGTTAGTAAGCAGCCGGATCGTGTGCAAACCGAGGTCCGCGAGGATTTGCGCGCCGATGCCGTATTCGCGCAGGTCCATGCCGTAGCCGAGCTTGAGATTGGCCTCGACCGTATCCAGACCGCCCTCCTGAAGTTTGTAGGCCTGAATCTTCGGCCCCAGGCCTATCCCCCGCCCTTCCTGGCGCATGTAGAGAACGACCCCGGCCCCTTCCTTCGCGATCTGGGCCATCGCCTGGTGAAGCTGCGGACCGCAATCACAGCGCCGCGAGCCGAACACATCGCCGGTCAGGCACTCACTATGCACGCGCACGAGGACGTTCTTCTGCTTTACGACGTCCCCTTTCACCAACGCGATGTGATGCTGCCCGTCGGCGTGCGAGCGGTAGAGATGCAGGGAAAAATCACCGTAATCCGTGGGCATTTGCACGATCTCGAGGCGCTCGACCAGTTTCTCACGCGCCCGGCGGAATTTGATCAGGTCCTCGATGGTGCAGAGCCGCAGCTTGTGTTTTTTGGCGAATTTTACCAAGGCGGGGAGGCGCGCCATCTCGCCCGAGTCGTCCATGATTTCGCAGATGACGCCGACGGGACGGCAGCCCGCGAGCCGCGCCAGATCGACCGCGGCCTCGGTGTGACCGGCCCGCTGCAAGACGCCGCCGGGTTTCGCCCGCAAGGGAAAAACATGGCCGGGCTGTACCAGATCGTCCGGCACAGCGGTCGGCTCGGCGAGCACTTGAATCGTCCGCGCACGATCGGCGGCGCTGATCCCGGTGGTGATGCCGCTCGCGGCATCGACGCTGATTTGAAAATCGGTGCGGAAACTCTCCCGGTTCTGCGACACCATTTGTTCGATGCCCAACTGCTTCAGGCGTTCGGCGACCGTGGGCACGCAAATCAGGCCGCGCCCGTAACGCGCCATGAAGTTCACCGCGGCCGGTGTCACTTTCTCGCCTGCCAGAACGAGATCGCCCTCGTTCTCGCGATCGGCGTCATCCACCACGACGACCATTTTCCCGCGGCGCAAATCCGCGAGCACGTTTTCTATGGAATCAAAGGCGACCTTCATCACGTAGGCGGACACTCTACGCACGGTCAGCGACTGCGGACAAAAGGATTCTGTGGAATTGGCGCCCTGTGCGGGAATGGCCGGCGGGGTAAGCGTTCAAAAATGCTCAGTCCCCTCGCGGCTCCGCTGATTGTAGGGGTTTTCCAAGGCCGTCCGAAAGGCCTCCATTTCCTTCAACGACTGCGCCAACGCCGGGCGGGTATTCAGCGGTTGACCGCTCGGGACGCAGGTGCTGGCCTGCCCTTTACCCACTTTCACCACTCGGGAATGAGGCTGCGTGCCCGCCAATTCCGCCGTACCTTCGCTCACGGCCACGATGGTGTTTCGTGCTCCATCCACGCTGATCATGAAAAGCGCCACGTTGATGTTGATGTGCGCCGAGTACGTCGCCACCTGAAGGAAGGCTTGCTCGAACTGCGACACCGAGCCGATCACGCGGCCTTGATGGAGTTCGAAGCCGCCCTTTTCCCCGTATCCAGTGATGGTGATGCGGGTGTCGTGACCGAGGCCGAGATGATTCCTTCGTCCCAACAACAAGACCACGGTGGCGCCCTCCTCAGTTCGCACCTCCGCACCCACGGGCAACGCCGGCCGCGACCGCCCGAGCGCCTGCCAGGGGGCAGTCGCTTTGACTCGATAGAAAACCGGGCCATGATGCCGCACCACTTTACCGAGGTTGGGATTGATGCCTTCGTAAAACAATGCCGCCGCATACAACGACGCCACCGTACAGCACAACGTCGTGATCCACGCCGACGCCATCCCAAAATATCCACCCCGCAAAATCCACGCACTCACCGGCACCACGGCGGCAAAAAACGCCAGCGCGATCCCGACTCCGAGCACCGCCCAACTGGGCATATCCCGCGCGCCCGGCACCCAATAAACTTCCGCCCACGACATCCCGGCCAGCATCAGCCAAAGCCCCAAGGGCGTCAGCAGCACGATCGGCCAAGTGTAGAGATTCCGGGCATTGTGTGCCTCGACCATCGCTTTGAGCACCACCCCGGTGAGACCAAATAAAATCAGCAGCGACGCGGTGTGATGAGCTTTGGAAACCGGATCGCGCAGCACCCAGTAGAAATTCTCGCGGATCGCCTCCCAGATGACTCCCGATGACGGCTGAACAGCCGCCATGAAAGGGATTGGCACCAGTGAAGTTTCCATAGGTCAACGACCATCCAGGAAAGGTCCGCCCAGCAGTTTCAGAACCCGCCCAACTTCCGATAAAGCCAAAAAACCCCGGCCTATGGCCGGGGTCCCAAAATGCCGCATAAAAATCTGCTTCGGATGCCCGAGATGAATTACTCAGCACCACGCCGGAGCACCACAAACCAAGCGGTGTTGTTCTTGTCCGCGCCGCCCAGCGTCAGCCACTCTTTTTCGGGCAGCGTGTTGACAGACTTGGTCGCCACTTTCCCGCACAGGCTCAGCTTCACTTCAATCCGATCGCCGCCCAGATTCACCACTTCGAGTTCCGTGTCGCTGTTCAGCGTGATCTTCTTACGGCCGTTCACCGGAATGGTGGCCGTCTGCCGGTTGTCTTCAAAATAGTTTTTCCAGTTGAAGACTTTGCGCAGCTTCTTGATGAGGTCGGGATCGACCGCTTTCTGCTTTGGATTCGGCGCCTTGTCCTCGTTGGTCCCGGCGACCAACCGCGCCTCCAGCTTGAGTTCCTTGTTGGGAACCCCCGCGAGGCACAGCCCACCGCCCACCAGCCACACGGCGCAGGCGAACAGGACAAAGACGCTTTTCCGCAGCGGACTCATTTACTTGGTCTCGATATTGTCAATCGACGTCGGCTCGTCCGACATCGGCTCATTGCGGTCGATCCAGATCACCTTCATGCCCGGAACGCCGTAGGTCACCGTGCTGACGCCTTCCAACTGCGACTCGATTTGGTCCGAGCCGTCCGGCGTGCGGGTCGCCACAACCACCAGCGCCGCCACCAAGGCGAGGCCGGCGAAACTCGTCACCGGCACCAGCAGCTTGCGACACCAACCCGCGGCGAAAAAGCCCGCGGACTCTGTCGCCACGCCCGCGGCTTCCTGCCGGGCGATTTCCCGCTGCACCTTGGACCAGAAGAACTCGCGCGACTCCGGCATCGTCAGCGTCGGTTCATTTCCGGCGAAGGCCAGCTTGGTCATCCGCAGTTCTCCCACCACCGCCTGGGCGTCCGGGTTGGCGGCCACAAACCGTTCCATCTCGGCACTCTCCCCCGCCGGGAGGCAGCCATCCACCCAGGACTGAATCTTCAACAACATTTCCGTTTTCATTTGTCTTTCTCGTTTTTCAAACCGGCCAGCAATGTCGCCATCTTTCGGCGGGCATAGAACAGCCGGGACATTATCGTTCCGATGGAGCAGCCCATGATCTTGGCCACTTCCTTATATTCCAACTCTTCAAACTCATGCAGCACCAACACCGTTCGGTGCTCGTAGGACAACTGGGACATCGCCCGGTCAATCCGCTTGCGCAACTCTTCGCGCTCCAATCCCGCAGTCGGGTTTGCCGTCACCACCGGCATCTGCCGTTCCACCCCGCCCAACTCTTCATCCAGATGCTCGATCGACTCGGCCCGCTGCCGCTTGTGCTTCCGCAACTGATCCAGGCACAAATTGATGACGATCCGCGTCATCCAAGTGGTGAAGCTCGAATCTCCGTGAAACTGCTTCAACCGCTGCCAGCCCTTCACCCACGCCTCTTGCGCGATGTCCGTCGCGTCATCCTCATTGCGCATCATGCTGAACGCGCGGGCGTAAATCTTGTCGCGATGACGGGCGACCAACTCCTCGAAGGCCACCATGTCGCCGCGCTTTGCGCTCACGACCAGCTTGGTGTCCTCGGCCGCCTGATAATCGAATTTTTTCGACATTGCGATGGACGGGGGCTTGTCAGCCCTATTCAGCGAAGTTCATTTCGCGCTCACAATTTCCCCTTGGTACTGGGCAGTTGCCCGGCAATCCGCGGGTCGCGCTGGCAGGCGGCATCCACCGCCTTGGCAAACGCCTTGAACAATCCTTCCACCACATGATGCGGTTCTTCGCCATACAATAATTCCAGATGCAGATTACACCGCGCCTCGTTTGCAAAGCCCTGAAAAAATTCCCGCGCCAGTCCAAACCGAAACGCGCTCGACATGTCCTGCTCCTTCTCCGCCCGCGAGATTTTCTTGAACGCCAGCCCGTCCATCCCCCGCCACACCAGATACGGCCGCCCGCTAAAATCCACGACGCACCGCGCCAGACATTCGTCCATCGGCACATAGGCCTCGCCAGTGAACGGATTGCGCGGGTCAAACCCGTTGCCATACCGGCGGATCCCCTTCTTGTCCCCCAACGCCGCGACAAACGCCTGCCCCAGCGCGATCCCGCAATCCTCCACCGTGTGATGCGCATCCACCTCCAGATCGCCGCGACATTTCAGCTTCACATCCATCACCGCATGCTTCGCAAACAGCGTCAGCATATGATCAAAAAACGCAATGCCCGTGCCGATCTCCGCCGTGCCCCGGCCATCGAGCTTCAAACGCAGATCAATCTGCGTTTCCTTCGTCGCGCGCTGCACATGGGCTTGCCGGAGTTTCATCACGTTCAAATTACGCCCGCTAAAAAGGCAAAGAGAATTGGATTCGGCGAGCTTTTTCAACCCGAACACCAAAAACGGGCAAAGAAAAACCACGCGGAGTTTACCACCACACTGACTGCCTGCGCGCGCCCACCGCAATTCGTCCCTCCCCATTTCCTTGCCCAAAATTCCCCTGCCAACCTCGCTTGTTTCCCCGAGTGATTCCGTTCCGCGCCACCTGCATCCCCCTCAACTCCGCGTGAGCTGCAACCCCGTCCGCGACACCCCGAACTGCACAAACCGCGCCCGCGCATTCGGCGGATTCTCCGTCAACTCCCGCCGCAGCCGCTCCGCCGCCACCTCGTCCTTCGCCAGCAACAGCAGATACCCGCCGCCCCCCGCGCCCAGCAATTTGCACGCGGCCACGTAATCCCCAATCCGCCCCAGAATCGCCTGCACCGCCGGCGGATTCGTCCCCGCGTCCAGCCGCTGATTCAGCGCCCAACTATTCCCCACCGCCTCCTCCAGCGCCCCGCGCTCACACCGCTGAATCGCGCTGAACGCCAGCTCCGCATTCCCCGCAATCTCCCCGATCACCCGCAGATGCTCCGGCGAATTCAGGAAAATCCCGCGCACAATTTCATACAGGATGTTCTTCGCCAGCCGCGTGATCCCCGTGTAATAGAGCAAAATCGTCCGGTTCGCGTGCTCGCTCTCGAACAAATGCTCCGGCAACCACCGCAACGTCGGCCGCTGCTCCAGCCCCGGCGACGTCTCGATCAACTTCATTCCGCGAAAAATCGCCCCCGCCTGATCCTGCCAGCCGCCGCCCGTCGTCAGCATCTGCTCCAGCGCCAACGTCCGCGCGAACAGTACCTCGCGCCCCCACCCCAGCCCGCACACATCCCCCAACGTCGCCAGCAACGTCGCCGCCAAAATGCTGCTCGTCCCCAGCCCCGACCCCTTCGGCACCGCCGACAACATCGACAACTCGATCCCCCCGCCGAACTCCCCCAACTGCTCCGCCAGCGTCCCCCGCCCGCCGCCCCCGTGAAACCGCGGCAAAAAACCCGCCAACGCCAGCGCCGCCTTCGCCAGCGCAAACTCCGTGTCCGGCTGCCCGAACCGGTCCAACTGCTCATATGTCGTCACCCGCTCCTCGTTCCCCTGATCAATCGACCGCAACACCAGCTCCCGCCGCTCGATCAATTTCGCGAACACCTGAATCGGCGGCTGCCCGTTCAAATCCACCGCCACGTTCACCACCTTCCCGCCATACTCCAAGCAATACGGCGGCGTGTCCGTCCACCCGCCCGCCAGGTCCAGCCGCACCGGACTCCGCCCCCACACGATCTGATCCTCCTGCGCCGCCCGCCGCGGCGACGCCGGCGACAACTGCGCCTCCCGCACAACCATCTCGTGCAACAAACCAAACGCCCCCCGCTCATACGCCTCGCCCCCCGCCAGCCCCCGATGACGCAACACCGCCCCGCGAAACATCCGGTCATGCACCTCCTGCATCCGCTCCAACCCCGCCGCACCCGACACCCCCTCCGCCGGCAACTCCTCCCCCGACTCCGCCCACATCCGCGCCGTCGATTCCAAATCCAGCTTGTAAAAAACACTCCACCGCCCGTTCCGCCACATCGGCAGCAAACATCCGCGCCGATTCCGCCGCCGCTGCTCATACACCCGCCGCAAATCCACCCGCTCCCCGATCTCCTCCGCCGACAACCGCGGCAACGCCAACCACCGCCGCGCAAACTCCTCGTTCCGCACCGGCTTCGCCGCAAACAACCACTCGATAAACCGCGGCTCCAATTCCTCCACCCGCACCACCGGAAACAACTTCGCCCGCTGAATATCACACCGCGCCTCAATCCCCGCCGCCTCCCGGCTGATCCCCCGCGCAAAAAACCAATTCGGCGCCGGTCGATCCAACCACCGCGTCGTCGCCTCCCCCACCGCCCCACTGAACAAATCATTCATCCCATAACACCGCACACACACCAGCGCCGACGCCCCTCCCGCAAGCCCCTCCCGATAAACCGGAGCGCCGAGCATTGCTCGGCCAGAAGGTGCGTCGCCTGCATCGTGCCGAGCAATGCTCAGCGCTCCTCCCGGAGGATCGTTCAGGGGTTCACAACGCGAACTCGGGTTGGGAGAAACCTCTCCCCGTCCCGCTCTCTCCCCCTCTCCCCCTCCCTCCATCCCTCCGTCCCCCTCCCCCCCCACGACCGGCACAAAATCCAAACAAACCCCCGCCTCCAACTTCAAATCCCACCCATTCTCCGGCACCCCCGTCAACACATGCTCCGACGCCAACTGCCACGACTTCGGCACCGTGCTGTTCTCCACCCATAACGTGTGATTCTCCTCCTGCCGCAGCGGAAAACTGAACTGCGAATTCTGCAAATACTGATTCGGATGCCGCCGCGCCCCCATCAACCCCAGCTTCCGCTCGTCCAACTCCAAATTCTGCAACGCCGTGATCGACTCGATCAACTGCCGGCTCGTCCCGAAATGATAAAACTCCGCCGCCGGCAACGGCACCACCGCACTCGTCAGCCCGTTCACCTCCGTATCCACCACCGCCGGCACCTTCCCCAACGCCAGCCCCATCTGCGCATACAACTCATACCCGCCCGCCACCCCGCCCGCCGCAAACTCCTGCCGCTCGTCATCCCACCCACACTTCCCCATCAACACCGCCACCGCCCGCTCGCTCAACAACCACATCCCCGTATCCACCAAATACAAATACTCCCCCGCCAGCTCCCGAATCCGCGCCGCACTCGGCTTCTGCAAAAAGAAACTCAACTCCTCCGGCCGCTCCCGCTTGCTGAAGAAAACCCCAAAATCCCGCGCCCGCTCCGGCGTCACCCACATCCCCAGCCCCAGCACATCCACCTGCGGAAACGCCGGCAACGTTGATCCAAACCGCAACAACACATCCCCGCTCGTCACCATCGCCACCGTCCCCTGCCCTGCATGAGCCAGCACCCGCTGATAATCCGGCAACTGCAAATCCAACAAACTCTGATCCAGCCGCTGCCCCCGCGCCCACCGAAACACCGGCACCGGCAACAACAACTTCCCCGTCCCCGCGTATGCCGGCAGCCGCCGACTCTGCCCCCCCGCGTGCAAAATCAACTTCCGACTCCCCCGCAACCACTCCCCAAAACCCTCCCCCCCACCCGTCGCCCGCCACCCCTCCGCAAGCACATGCGCCGTCCCCCCGCCCGACCCCAATTTGCTCCCCGCCGGATCACACGTCGCGAACCACTCCGGCAACGCCCGCCCCTCCAACTCCCCAAACTCCGCCGCCATCCGCGGCGGCAAACTCAACAACTGCTGCATCCGAACATCATGCTTGAACATCGCCCTCCATCCTGAAAACCCCCGCCCCCACCTGTCGAGCCATTACCTCCCCGGCTGCCCGCGCCGCCACCCATCCGTGCTCTCCCCCGCAGCCCCTCGTTACCGACAACGCTGGCCGTCGCGGAAAATGCCCCTCGGCTCACGTCCTCAGCCACCGCGCACGCAACCGCGCTCCACAAAAATCGTCGCGACGCCCAAGGCGTTTCAACACTGCCCGGACGGTCGCTCAGTCCGATGCCAATTCCTCCCGTCCCATTCCCATGCCCCAAATTCCCCTGCCCAACTCAGCCCTGCTCACGAGCGGCTCCGTCCCACGCCGGCAACCCAATCACCCGTGTCCCTCCGCTCCCGCGGCGCGTCGGCCGGCCGCAACTCGTCGAAAATTTCCGCCACTCTAGTCATGCTTCCCGGCAACCGTCCGATGCGGACCAAACGGCCGCTCAGAACCCCGCAGCGATGCCCACAGCGCAGCGGCGCTCGACGGTGGTCCGAATCAGGCGCGGTGTCGCAGCAGCGGCGCCTGACCGGCCCGCCGAAATGGCCTGCGACGTTGCCGCCCCATGCGCCAAGCCACCTCCCGTGTCCGTCTTCAGTCCAAGCCAATCGTTCACGGCCTCGCCACGCCGCGCGCTTTGCCTTGAGCTTTCCCGGCCCGAATATTAAGAAAACCCGATGAAAACTTCCCCCGCCCGCTCCCATCCCGCCATCCGCCTCGTCGCCACCGCCCTGCTCACCAGCCTCTGTCTCGGCACCGGTCTGACCACCGCCTTCAGCGCGGACATGGAATACAAAGCCGTCCGCATCGAGACCACCCAGAGCGCCGTGCGCGTCCGCCTACCCTTGACCGATGTCACCGGCAAGGTGCGCCCCAAAGCGAAAACCCCCGATGGCGAAGGCGAAGCCATCGCCCCCACCAAAACCCCGCTCGGCGAGCGGCATTATCTCGAATGGCAGATCGGCTACGACACCCGCGACAGCGACGCCCCCAACGTCGTCAAGGCAGTCCGCTTCGAGCGCCGCGGCGAGACCAAATACGGCACCGAACTCACCAAAATTCTCGTCGAATCCCTCCGCCTCGGACTCCTCACGCCCGCCGATCTCCAGCGCGAACTCGACCGCCTCGCCAAGCTCGCCGACACCACCCTCGAAGAACACGAAAGCATCACCGTCGAGAAAACCCCCGCAAAACCCGACGGCAGCCCGCTCCCCGAAGGCTTCCTG
Source organism: Akkermansia muciniphila (assembly GCA_945861535.1). Taxonomy (GTDB): domain Bacteria; phylum Verrucomicrobiota; class Verrucomicrobiia; order Limisphaerales; family BJHT01; genus BJHT01. The sequence goes on from CAMAUZ010000094.1 coordinate 22,122, forward strand.
CGCTGGACCCAGCGCGTCCCCCGCTTCGTCCGCGAAACCGAAACCGGCTTTGTCCAAATCCAACTCAAGCCCCGCCAGCGCGGCGTCGGCAACCAGGCCATGATCTACGTGTGCCTTCCCCTTCCCGTCCTCCGCACCGCCGATGGCTCTCCCCGCCCCGCCGGCCCCGCCCGCACTAAGGAAACCGCCTGGTATCACTTCGACAAAACCAACACCGCCTTCCTCCTGGACATCGTCCGCGCCTTCGGTATGGCCTCCCGCCAGCACAACGAAGACCTCACCAAAATCCTCGGCAAAATCATCGAGACCACCCCGGCGAGGACCGGGGTGCCGAAGTGACGCCGGACGGGCCGATTCCCTGCTCCGGCGCGAGGGAGCCACGAAGTCGGCGCGGCGGACGAGACGCGCCGGACGCGACCAGCGGTTGGAGCGCCGAGCATTGCTCGGCACGAACGGGCAGGGGCGAACTCATGCCAAGCAATGCTCGGCGCTCCGGTTACTGGGAAGTCCCTGGCAAAATGAGCTGCCAATATTTATCGCGAAACCTCGCACTGCTGAATGGCCAGTCCTCTGCCACAGGACATAGCTTCGCCTTCGCCGGATTGCTCTCAACATATCGAATGGCCGTCTTTTCCTGCTCCTCGCTGCGCATGAAGGTGTCCCAGTATTCGCGCTGCCAGAACGCACCGTTGCGACCAAGGATGCGATTGGATTTGACCGCCATGATGGATTTCCAGTTCTGAAGCATCTTCGCCAGCGGCCAATCCCAGACCTGCACGAGCACATGGACGTGATTCGGCATCACGCACCACGCGAGCAGTTCGTAACGCTGGCCGTGATGAAACCGCATCGCCTCCTCCACGCAGGCAGCGACACGCGGGTCGCGCAACCCGCATTCGCCCACGCCACGGTCGAGGTAGGACTCCAGTTCCTTCCGCCGCTCACGGACATCTTCAAGCTTGAGCAGATGTTCCCACTCGCCTCGACGCGAGGCGGGCAGCGAATCGACGAGTCGGAGTGTGACAAGTTGCACGAGGCCGGGCTTGTCGCAGTGCGGCAGATAACCTCGTTCGGCCAGCCGAGGAAGCCGTTGGTCTTGTCGGCGTGAGAGAGCGGTTCGTCCCACTTGTTCTTTTCGTAAACCAGTTCGCGCAGGTATTGCCGCTTGGTAAGTGGCGGCCGGTTCGCGTTCATCGGGGTGCCGAGCACCGCCCGGCAAGGGTGGAGTTAAACACTTCGTCCTCCGGCCAAGCAATGCTTGGCGCTCCGCCCGCCGAAGCGCCGCCCAAACGGCCGCTCCGCTCATCCCCGGAGCGCCGAGCATTGCTCGGCCGGACGGGTGCTCCCGCCCGCATGCCGAGCAATGCTCGGCGCTCCACCGAATCACGCCTTCGCCACCAACTGCCGCAACACATACGGCAAAATGCCGCCGTGCTGGTAGTAGTCGATTTCGATGGGCGTATCGATCCGGCAGCGGACATTCACATTCTCCACCGTGCCGTCTTTGCGGGTGATTTTCAGGGTGAGGTCTTGCTGCGGTTTGATGGATGCGTCGAGACCGACGATGTCGTAGGTCTCGGTGCCGTCGAGCTTCAGAGTCTGGGCGGTGGTGCCTTCCTTGAATTGCAGCGGCAGGACACCCATGCCGACGAGGTTCGAGCGGTGGATGCGCTCGAAGCTTTGCGCGACGACGGCTTTCACGCCGAGGAGGTTCGTGCCTTTCGCGGCCCAGTCGCGGCTGGAGCCGGTGCCGTATTCCTGGCCGGCAATGACGATGAGTGGCGTGCCCTTGGCCTGATACGCAATCGAGGCGTCGTAGATGGAAGTCTTCTGGCCATCTGCACCGATGGTGTTCCCGCCTTCCTCGCCGCCGAGCATCAGGTTCTTGATGCGGACGTTGGCGAAGGTGCCGCGGGTCATGATGCGGTCGTTGCCGCGGCGCGAGCCGTAGCTGTTGAAGTCGGCGAATTCGACGCCGTTGTCCGTGAGGAATTTTCCAGCGGGCGAACTCTTCTTGATGGCGCCGGCGGGCGAGATGTGGTCGGTGGTCACGCTGTCGCCGAAGATGCCGAGCGCGCGCGCGCCGGTGATCGGCTGGATGCTGCCGGGCGTGAGCGCGAAGTTCGTAAAGAACGGCGGCTCCTGGATGTAGGTGGACTTGGTGTCCCACTCGTACACGTTGCCGACGCTCGACGGGATTTCGTTCCACTTCGGATTCTGCGCGGCGAAATCCTTGTAGAGCTTGCGGAAGACTTCGGGCTTGAGCGCGCTCAGCATCGCGTCGCGGACTTCCTGAAGCGTCGGCCAGAGGTCGGCGAGGTAAACGGGCGCACCCTCTTTGTCGGTGCCGAGCGGTTCGCAGCTCAGATCAATATCCACGCGGCCCGCGAGTGCGAACGCGACGACGAGCGGCGGCGACATGAGGAAGTTCGACTTCACGTTCTGGTGCACGCGCGCTTCGAAGTTGCGGTTGCCCGAGAGCACGCTGGCGGTGACGAAATCGTTCTTCACCACGGCCTCCTCAATGGCCGGGTCGAGCGGGCCGGAATTGCCGATGCACGTCGTGCAGCCGTAGCCGACCGTGTTGAAGCGGAGCTTGTTGAGATACGGCGTGAGGCCGGTCTTCTTGAGGTAATCAGTCACGACACGCGATCCCGGCGCGAGCGACGCCTTCACGGCGGGATTCACCTTCAGGCCTTTTTCCACGGCCTTCTTCGCGAGCAATCCGGCGGCGAGCATCACGCTCGGGTTGCTGGTGTTCGTGCAGCTCGTGATGGCGGCGATGAGCACGGAGCCGGTGCCGATGGTCGCCTTTTTCTTTGAGGCCATCTCGACCTTCACCGACTTGCCAAACGCCTGGCGCGTTTTGCCGAAGCCGTTTTCGGTGACCGGGCGCTGAATGGCGTTGAAAAACTCGCGCCGGAGATTCGGCAGTTCGATGCGGTCCTGCGGACGTTTCGGCCCGGCAACGCTCGGCTTCACCGTGGCGAGGTCGAGTTCGACGACTTGCGAATATTCGATCTGGCCGGCTTGCGGCATGCCCCAGAGGCCCTGTGCCTTGTAGTAATTCTCATACATCTGGCAGTGCGCCTCGCTGCGGCCGGTGCCGCGGAGGTAGTTCACGCATTCCTCGTCGATCGGGAAGAAGCCCATCGTCGCGCCATACTCGGGCGCCATGTTCGCGATGGTGGCGCGGTCCACGAGCGGGAGCGCCGCGGCGCCGGGGCCGAAGAACTCGACAAATTTTCCGACGACCTTCGCCTTGCGCAGCATCTGCGTGACAGTTAGCGCGACATCGGTCGCCGTAACGCCTTCGCGAATCGCGCCGGTGAGATGCACCCCGACCACATCGGGCGTGAGGAAATAAACCGGCTGGCCCAACATGCCCGCCTCGGCCTCGATGCCGCCGACGCCCCAACCGACAATGCCCAGGCCATTGATCATCGTGGTGTGCGAGTCCGTTCCCACCAGCGTGTCCGGATAGAACACGCCACCCTGCTCCAGCACGCCTTTCGCGAGGTATTCCAAGTTCACCTGATGCACGATGCCGATGCCGGGCGGCACGACCTTGAACGTGTCGAACGCCTGCATGCCCCACTTGAGAAACTGGTAGCGCTCGCGATTGCGGGAGAATTCCAAATCCAAGTTGCGCGCCATCGCATCCGCCGAGCCCGCGAAATCCACCTGCACCGAATGGTCCACCACGAGGTCCACCGGCACGAGCGGCTCGATGATTTTCGGATTCTTGCCGAGCTTGGCCACCGCCGTGCGCATCGCCGCGAGGTCCACGAGCAGCGGCACGCCGGTGAAGTCCTGCAACACGATGCGCGCGACCACGAACGGAATCTCCGCCGTGCGCTCGCCGGTCGGCTGCCAGTTCGCCAGTTCCTTGATGTTCGGCTCCTGCACCTTCAACCCGTCGCAGTTGCGCAGCACAGATTCCAGCACGATGCGGATCGAAACCGGGAGCTTGGAAATGGGGCCGACGCCCGCCGCTTCGAGCGCGGGCAGGGAATAAAAATGGCCGGTCTGGCCGTCGCCGAGGTCGAAGGATTGCAGCGTGTTGAACAGGTTGTGACTCATAAAAAAGCTTGGGTACGCCGAGGGAAAATCCTCCCGTCGGACGCGCGAAAATGAGGATTGCCCTGCGGGGTGTCAAGCGACGCCACGAGCGCCCCACGACGATTGCCTCCGCGCCGCCAACCTCGTACGCTCCGCCCATGGTGCGGGAACTGAAGATGAAGGTGGTAGGCCGCCAACCGGTGCTGGTTTCACCCGAAGAGAGCTTTCACGCGGCGATGGTTTTGATTCGCCAGGCCAAGAAACTCAGCCCCTTTTCGCGTCCCCGCGGCTCCGTGCCACCTCGCCGCCCCCAAAAAAACGGGCGGAACTCGCGTTCCGCCCGTTCGAGATTGGCCTTTGGCCGCCGGCTTACTTCAGCGTCGCCAGACACGCCTTCACGGCATCGAAATTCGGCAGATCCTTCGGCGTGGCGGTCTGCTCCGCATAACGCACCACGCCGCCCTTATCGATGACGAACGCCGCGCGCGCCGAGGTGTCGCCCACGCCGGCGAGCATCGGGAACAACACGCCGTAGGCCTTGGTGGTTTCCTTGTTCAAATCGCTCACGATCGTGATGCCGATCTTGTGCTGGTTGGCCCACGCTTCCTGCGCGAACGGGCTGTCCACGCTGACCGCGATGACATCCGCGTTCATCCCCGCGTAGGCGGACAGACCGGCCGTGATGTCGCACAGCTCCGTGGTGCAGACGCCGGTGAAGGCGAGCGGGAAGAACAGGACGACCGTGTTCTTCTTGCCGAAATTGTTCGAGAGCTTCACGTCCGCGAGACCGGCGGCGGACTTGGACTTGAGATTGAAATCAGGGGCTTTGGAACCAACAGCGATGGGCATAGTGAGTAGATGTTTAGGTTGTTTTTGTTTTCCGAAACGGGCCGCTTTATAGGCACGCGGCGACGGGGTGTCAAACCGGCTCTCACCGTTTTTCCGCCGCGCACTCCCAAAGGAATGGAGACAAAAATGGTTTCGCGGATTCGTCCCCCCTCCCCAATTCCTTTGCCCCCAATTACCCTGCCAAAAATCCCTCCCCTGCCGCGGGCTTCAAAAACCCAAGCCGCACCCATGCGCCTCCCCCTATCTCATTCCCCTGCAGCACCACCGAACTCGCGCACGGCCGCGATCGCGTTCCCCTCGCACTCCCAGACCTGCAGCGGATCGCAGCGCCCCTTTTTCAGCAGCCGGTATTCTTCGGGAAATGTCCGCCGCGCCAGATGTCGCTGCACCACGCCCTCAGCATCGCACGCCAGCAGCCGCGCCTCGGGCTTGGACATGCGCGGACCGCCGATGACGCGCACCGTGCCCGGCGGCACCGCGGGCGCAGGACGCCGGTCGAGCACCAGAAAACTCACGGGCAACGTGCCCAGATCGATCCCCAGAAAATTCGCGAACCGCGCCCAGTCGCCATCAATGAAAATCTCCGGCGGCGGCTTGGCGAAATGATGACACCAATGCGGCTCGTTGCCCGGCGCTAAAATGCCGCACGCCGCCCCGTGCGTGCAGGGCGCAATGACATTCAGCTTCGTCCGCAACCGCTCCCGCACGGCGATCAGCGCGAGGCTTGCCTCGTAGGTGCCCGGCTCCACCCAGAGCACCGCGCTGGCGGTGGCGGCGAAGTCGGCGAGCTGCTGGGCCTGCTCCGGCTGCAACTCGGTCAGGACATGGCTGATGAGCAAAATCCCCGGCTCGGCCGGCAGACCCATCGCCACGCTCAGGCCCGGATACTTCCTCGCGGCCCGTTCGCCGGCGAAGCGCATCGCCAGCGCCGAGCGATCCCACAAATTCAAACCGGCCACTGATTTAGCGCCGAAATGATCAAGAAACGCGCGCCCGGCGATGCCGCTGCCGCAGCCCCAGTCGAGCAACTCGCCCGGCGGCGGAGTCCAGCCACGGCGACTCAATTCGGCCAGCACGTAGTCCCACTTCCAGCCGATCCGCTGCGCGAAGGTCGCGTCGTAGCCCGCCAGTTCGTGTTCGCTCCGCCAGTAATCCGCGTGTCCCGCGGTGCCTTGCAGAAACGCCGCGCGCAGCCGCTCAAGGGCCTTCCAGTCGATGTCTTCCCAGTTCATGGCGCAACCGAGTGAGGTCTCGGCGAAAAAAGAATTTTAACCACCGCTGAACACGCATGGACACGGATGGAGAGAGACCACGGCGGTCCAGTTCGGAGGCGCTCGCTCCGCGCAGCGGGAAAAGTTTCCGTCAGCCTTCGTCCCCTGCCCCATCCGTGTTCATCCGCGTCCATCCGTGGTTACCCAATCTTGGTTTTCTGAATTGCCGCTCAAACGGAAACGGCCGCCGCCTGCTCCGCCCCCGCCAGCAACGGGTCCAGCGCGTGCTGCCGAATGCCGAAGAACTTTTTCAACTCGCCGATGCGCTGCCGCGCCGCGTCCGCGCCGGTCCCAGCGACCGCGTCCGCACCTGTCGCGGCTTCGATTCGCACCGCTGAAATCAGCAGATTCTTCGGCGTGTGTTCCGTCGCGACGAACTCGCAGATCTTCGTCTCGTAACCCGCAGCTTCGAGATACAGCGCGCGCAAGCCGTCCGTCACCCACTCGGCCATGCGCTCCGCCATCACGCCGTGCCGCAGGACCGGCGCGAGCACGGGGGGGTGGGACATTTGGGGGCGAACCTCCTGATGACAGCACGGCGCCACGAGGATCAATTTCGCGCCGAGCGCCACGCCGCGGCGGATCGCGTCATCCGTCGCCGTGTTGCACGCGTGCAGCGCGATGAGGGCATCCACTTTCTTGGGCAGCGGCGCGGTCCCGATTTCACCCGCGGCAAACTGGAGCAAACCGCCCGCGGCCACGCGCCCGGCGAGTTCGTTCCCGCTCGTCACCAGTTCCGGCCGCGCCTCGACGCCCAGGACGCGCGTCGGCAGGCGGAACTGCCGGTTGAACAAATGCCACGCGCCGAAGGTGAGATAGCCCTTGCCACAGCCCATGTCCGCGAAGACCAGTTCGCGCGGCGCCGCAGCGGCCACGCCCGCCGCCGCGCCGCGCCAGCCACAGTCAGTTGCCAGATGCGACAGGATTTCCAGGTAATGATTGATCTGCCGGAACTTGTCCGTCATCGCCGGACGCACCTTGCCGCGGGCGTCGGTGACGCCGAGGCCGACGAGCCATTCGCGCGCCGAGACATCCAGCACGTCGCGCTTCGGCAGGTCATGGCCGCGCGACGGCACCTCGCGGATCGACGGCCGATGCGTGACCAGGCGCACCAGGCCCGCCTCCGGCACCGCCAACTGCCAGTCGCGCCGGATCGTGCAGAGCAGCGCGCTGTGGAATTCCTTCCCGAGCTGCTCGCGCAGCCACGCGCCCGCCTCAGTCGCGGCGAGATTGCGCGTCACGTCCTTCGTCGGGAAACGCAGCGTGATCGAGAGATGCGGCAGCCGGCGGATTTCCACGAGCCGCGCGAGCACGCGTTCGGGCCGCTCGCCGCCCGCCCGCGGCCCCGAGAGCACCAACCGGACAAAGGTGTCGTCCGCGACACTGGTGGAGAACGCGGTCAGGAACTGCTCGACTGGATTGGTTTCGGTCATGTTTCGGACGGCGACCGTACGCGTGAGTGACGGCTGCGACCAGCGCATTCGTCCCGGCGATTGGAGTGCGGCCGTCCCCGGCCGCAGGAGCGCGGATGCCTCCTCGCCGTGGGGTGTGACTAAAAGTAGGTGAAGGGGGGCGGGAATTATGGAGTGCGGTGGCAAGTCGGACGCGACACCGCTTTCGGACGCGCCAGGCCGTGAGAAAGCGGTGTCGCGTCCGACTTGCCACCGCACTCCA
>CAMAUZ010000095.1 GCA_945861535.1 Akkermansia muciniphila
ATGACAGCATTCTGGCAAGCAAAAACTGAAAGCAAAGACGCAGAAAAACTGGCGAAAAGTTCAAATCGCTCACACCCTGATGTCAACGCACTCCGCTGCGGACCAATGCGTTACGACAGGCACCTATCACAACATCCGGATGCTACTGACGTTCCCTGAACCTCGATGGTGTTTCGCTTGGCTTTGCTCATGCGGGGCGGTGGGTGGTATTGTTGCGCAGCTTGTCGGCGATGATCCCGAGCTTGGCCTCAAAGCTGATGGTGGCGGTGCTGGTGCTGGAACTGCAGTTTTCTTTTTTCGTGCGGGCCATGAGTTGATTCAGTGCTCCGTGGAATGTGGGAGGAGATTGACCGGGTAAGATATTGAGGGCAAGGCGGAAGGGGGCGGTGGATGGTGGCGGGCGCGCGGCGTGCCAGCGACGGGGCCGGAAGGGTTTCGAGGTGGCGGGCGGATGGAGGTGGACACAGGGTTCAGGAGGTTCGAGTTGCCCTCTCCAATGTCTGACAGCCTGTTTGAAAAGTCCCTTGAGGGGCGAGGGCCTGGGTTTGGAGTTCCGCGTTTACGCGGCTCGCTGGTCGAACGCCGCACGAACCGCGTAAACGCGGAACTCCAAACCGGGGTCTAACTGGTGCATCTCAGGATGACGAGGGCTGCTCCCCAATAGAAGGCCGAGAAGGTTGCCCATCCCAACATGATGCCGGGCCAGCCGGGGCGTTCGTGGCGGCGGCGGACGAGCAGGAGTCCGGGCCAGATCGCGAAGGGAAAGCCGGCGAGAAATCCCCAGCCAGCAAGGAGAAAATAGCGGTCGCAGAAGGAGTAATATCCGAGGCAAACGCCGATGAAGGCGAGCAGGAACACCCAGCCATGCCACGGACGACCGGTCGTCTTGAGGCCAAATAGAAGGAGCAGGCAAAACGCCGCGCACAGACTGACGGGCGCGGTGAAGACAAAGCGTCCGCACAACATCGTCAGCGCAAAGGTGCCGGCCAGTCCGAGCACCAAGGCCGCGAGAAGGCCTGCGGCCAGACGTTTTCGTCCCACCAGCATGGCGACCGCGATCATCGCCAGACCGCCGACGTACCATTCGGTGAGCACACGGAGCGTGGGCGCGGTGAACGCGGGTGAGTGATATTTCTGCATCCAGTCCAGCAAGGAAATTACCGGCACGGGTGCGGGCGTGAGGGTCGCCACCGTTGTCTCGCCGCCGCCGAGGCTGTAGCACGCGATGGTATCGCGGCTGCGCACGAGGAGTCGGTTCCCGACCACGACCGGGGCGGTCCAATATTTTCCGCGCGCGGGCAGATTCATGCTGGCCAGTTCGCGGTAGCCCGCGGGGTCCGGCTCCGCCACGGCGAGTCGTCCGGCGTCATCGAGCAGGAGCAGATGTTGGCCGACGAGGGACACGGAACAATGCGTGATCGCCTGGTTGGTCCACCGGACCTGGCCGGTCAGGAGCTCGAGGCATTTCAAACTGCCGCGGGTGCGGCCGTGATATTCGGATTGTTGCGACTGCACATCGAAGCCGTAAACGAAGCCGTCTTTGAGCACGGATGCAAACACGTCGTTGGACAGGATCTTTTCCTGCCAGACGAGTTCGGCGCGGGGCCGGCCGGCTACGAGTGACAGCCGGTAGTGACGCGAGCCGCGTTTGAAGGGCGAGGAGCAGAGGAGGAATGGCTCGCGATAGATCGGCCACGTCGCGTGCTCGTCGTAGCCGTGGGTCCATTCGTCATGCCACAGTTCCGCGCCGGTTTTGGGATCGAACGCGGCGATGCCATTGCGCAGGAACAACACGAGCTGGCGCTGCCCTTGCACATGGATCGGCAGGAACGAGGCGTAGCTCGGAACGTTCGTGCCCGCACTCCAGAGCAACCGGCCGGTCGCGGCATCGAGGGAAAAGGCGGTGGTCTTGGAATCCCCCGCGGGTGACGAAGCAAACACCCGGCCATCCAGAACCAGCGGCGTCGCCGCGTAGCCAAAATCGACGCCGGCCGGATTCAACTCCCGCACGGCGTCGAACTTCCAGAGCAGCGAGCCTTTGTTCGCCTCGAAACATTGAATCGTGCCGTAACAATCCCCAATGAAGACGCGTCCGCCGTCCACGGTGGGCGTGCCGTAGGGTCCGGGATAGAGGCCGTCCAGTTCCCACGGCAGGGCATAGCGCGTGCGCCACAAAACCTCGCCGGTTTCCAGCGACAACGAAATCACCTCCTGCCCGCCCAGCGATTGCGCTTGGGTGAAAATCCGCCCGTCCTTCACCACCATGCCGGAGAATCCCCGGCCGATGGGACGCTCCCACAGCAGCGGCAAGCCATTCGTCGGCCAGGGCAAGGGAATCGCAGCGTCCGCGAAAACACCGTCAAACGCCGGCCCGCGCGGATGCGGCCAGTCCGCGCCCGCAGCACTCGCGCAGAGGGCGAGGGGCAGCGCGAGGAGTCGTGGGAGATGGATAATGGGGATCAAGGGTGCCGCCAGCGCTAGGGTGGCGAGGGGGAATGGGCAATGTTTTTGCGGCCGAGGCGAGGAGCACGCGTTGCGGGCGCGGCAGAAGGACACCGGTAATTTGATTGGTGGCGCGGAACGGAGCCGCTCGTGGGCACAGCCGAGTTGGGCAGGGGAATTTGGGGCAAGGGAATGGGAAGAGACGAATTGGCAGCGGGCTGATCTGGTCGTCCGTTCGATGAAAATACGCTCGTGGCGCGCGCGGATTTTTCCCGGAGCGCGGCTGTGTGCGCGGCGCACCAACCGCAGCAGGTTGGCCGAACGGGGCGCCTTGGATTCGAACGGGTGCCGGCGAGGGTTCGGGGCCGCTGCGGCTGGTCCTCGGCGGACACAGCCGCGCTCCGTGAGTTGCGGCTTCGCCGCGCTGCTGATCCGTCCGCGTTGGTCGCGCCGGAATTCAAGCTTTGCATCGTTTGCCACGCCGCTACGCTCTGAGCGTTCACTCAATCCCTAACCCGCTCTTCGTTTATGAATCTGCGTCTCTTCCTCCGCCCGCTGCTGCTCGTTTCGCTCCTGGCCGCACTTCCGCACCCGCTCGTCCCCAGCGCCCGCGCCGCCGCGCCGCTGCCGGTGGTCACGGGAGTGGAGCTTCAGCCCTTCGCCGCGCAGGTCCGCCGCTTGATCGAGGCGACCGACTATCTGGGCGCGCCATTTTCCGAAGCCGAGAAACAGGCGCTCGCGGCGGCGATGGAGCTGCCTGACGCGTCCGCCGCCGCGCAGAAACTCCAGGAAATCCTCGATGCGCGCTGCCTGTTCGGGGTGAACATCAATCCGGAGATGCGCGTGAAAGTGGCGCAGGGCATGGCGAAGGCGGAGTTGTCCGAAGCGGGGTGGCGTCAGTTTCTGGTGAAGGTGCAGAATGAATCCGGCACGACGGCGGCGCTCAAGGCGGTGAGTCCGAACGCGGTGAAGCTGCACAATTCGCCCGCGGGCGAGGTGGCCAATCGCTGGCTGGAGCTACAGATGTTCGATGCGCAGCCGCTGAAGGCCACGCTGGGCGGGCTGAAGGTCGAGTATCGGTTGATCCAGCTCTACAGCCGCGACGCGGGCAAACGCGAGGCGCGCTTCTCGTTCAATGTCGGGCAGGGCACGCAGGACCTCGGCTTTCGCAACGAGGTGGACGTGCTCTTCGACTGCGTCCCCGCGCGCGCGGTGACGCTGCGCGTGACCGATGAGAACGGGCAGCCGACGACGGCGGCGTTTCTCATCCGCGATGCGCAGGGGCGCGTGTATCCGTCGCAGGCCAAGCGGCTCGCGCCGGACTTTGCGTTTCATCCGCAGGTGTATCGCGCGGATGGTGAGTCGCTGAAACTCCCGGCGGGCACTTACACCGTGGAGTTCACGCGCGGCCCGGAGTCGATCCCGCAGACGCGCACGCTGACCGTGGGCGCGCAGGCGATGACGGCGCCGTTTCAGGTGAAGCGCTGGATCGATCCAGCGAAGCTCGGCTGGTGGTCGGGCGATCATCACATTCACGCGGCGGGCTGCGCGCATTACACGAATCCGACCGAGGGCGTCCACGCGCCGGACATGCTGCGGCATTGCGTGGGCGAGGATTTGAAGATCGGCGCGAACCTGACGTGGGGGCCGTGCTTTGATTATCAGAAGCAGTTTTTCACCGGCGTGGATGACAAGGTTTCCACTTATCCGTATCTGCTGCGCTACGATGTCGAGGTGTCGGGCTTCGGGTCGCATCGGTCGGGGCATCTGTGCCTGCTGCGGTTGCGCGAGCAGATGTATCCGGGCGGCACCTCGAAGGATCACTGGCCGACGCTGTGCCTGAACACGCTGCGCTGGGCCAAGGCGCAGGGCGCGCTCGTCGGCCCGGCGCACTCGGGCTGGGGCTTGCAGGTGAACAGCGACGAGCTGCCGAATTACCTAGTGCCGCCCTTCGATGGCATCGGCGCGAACGAATACATCGTGGATGTGACGCACACGGTTCCCGGTCCGGGCGGGAAGCTGGTGCCGGCGGTCGATTTTCTCTCGATGGTCGATACGCCGAGCGTGTGGGAATTGAACATCTGGTATCACACGCTGAACGTCGGCTTCCGCACGCGCGTGAGCGGCGAGACGGATTTCCCGTGCATCTATGGCGAGCGCGTCGGCCTCGGGCGCAGCTACGTGAAGCTGGATGGCAAACTGAATTACGACGACTGGTGCGAAGCCATCCGCGTCGGGCGCAATTACGTGGGCGACGGGCGCAGTCATCTCATCGACTTCCAAGTGAACAACCTCGCGATGGGCACCGCCGGCAGCGAACTGCGCGTCACCGCCGCCGACTCCAAAGTGCGCGTCTCCGCCAAGGTCGCCGCGCGCCTCGACGACAAACCCGATGCCGCGCTCAAGGCCCTGCGTTACGACAAAAAGCCTTACTGGCACATCGAACGCGCCCGCCTCGGCGAGACCCGCGAGGTGCCGGTGGAATTGGTCGTCAACGGCTACCCTGTCGCGAAGAAAACCATCGTGGCCGACGGCTCGCTCACGGACCTCGCGTTCGATGTAAGACTCGAACGCAGCAGTTGGGTGGCCCTGCGCATCCTGCCCTCGTCACACACCAATCCGATCTTCGTGCTCGTGGATGAGAAGCCGATCCGCGCCTCCCGCCGCAGCGCCGAGTGGTGTCTCAAGGGCGTCGAGCAATGCTGGACGCAGAAGAAGAAACTGATCGCCGCGGGTGAACTGGCGGAGGCGGAGAAGGCGTATGACCACGCGCGCGCGGCGTATCGGAAGCTGGTGGCGGAGGCGGCGGGGGAGTGAAGCGTTCGGGCGGTTGACGCTTGGAAAGAAGACTACACGGGGGGAGCGCACAGTTGCACTCGCACCCTGCCCGGCACCCGTCCGGGCAAAACTCATTTCTCGATCACGCGGTAGAAGCGGCGAAGGAGGTTGGTGCTGCCGGCGTCCTCGAAGCGAATGAGGCCGTTGATGATCGAGAGGCCCGTGGTGTTGGTGACCCAGAGGGTGCCCGCGCCGATGAAGTTGGTGGTGGAGTGAATCTCGAGGCGGGTCAGGTCGCTGGCGAGGGTGCCGTCGGGGTCGCGGAAATGGAGTTGGAAGCGGCCGTCGGGCAGGCGAACCAGATTGGTGCCGCCCTCAATCTTCTGCGGCACGAGCACCCGCAACAACGCCGGTGCGCTGGTCACGCTGCCGGCGGAGTTCGTAACAATGACCGAATACGCCGCGGTGGCCGCGCGGGTTGCGGTGGACACGGTGAGCAAGAGGTTTGTCGCCCCGCTGAGCAATTCTCCTGCCTTGCGCCAGAAGTAGCTTGGGCTGGTTCCTGTCGCCGTGACTATAAAGGCTGCATTGCTCCCGGCGGCCACGGTCTGGCTGCTTGGATTCACAATGATGGCAGGGGGCACTGTCGGCGGGTCATTGTCCACGATCGTCACCGTCGCGGTGGCTGGTGTTCCGAGCACCGCGCCGCCGGTGGGAGCGGAGAGAGCGACGGTGAAGGATTTGTCCCCATCCACCACCGTGTCTTCGAGGATGGGCACATCGATAATCCGGTCCGTGGTGTCATTTGCTGGCCATGACAGCGTCCCGGAGACGGCGATGAAGTCAGTGGCTGTGGCCGTTATCCCAGTTGTTGTGTAGCTCACTCGCGCGACTTGGCTCGGATCACCCCACCGTAAAACATTCAAGCGGACGGTCACATCCCCCTCCCCTACTGAGAAAACGGGAGAGCCGAATCGAAACTGTGGGTCCACTTTACCCAAAACGAATAGGCTGATACCGTAACCGGCCGCGGCGGACGCGACCCCGTTGGCCACTGCCACGGGCGTCGAGCGGTTGATGGTCGTGCCATCGCCCAACTGGCTGGCGGAGTTCCACCCCATCGCCCAAAGCGTCCCGTTCGTCCTCACGAACAGGGAATGGTACCCAACACTCGGCGCGACCGATGCAACCCCGGTGGCGACTTGCACGGGCGTTACGCGGTTGTTGGTCGTGCCGTCGCCCAACTGGCCAAAAGAGTTGTCCCCCATTGCCCAAAGTGTCGCGTCCGTCCTCACGAACAGGCTATGGCGGCCACCCGCAGCCACCGATGCCACGCCGCTGGCCACTTGAACGGGCGTCGAACGCATGGAATATCTGGTGCCATCGCCCAACTCTCCATAATAGTTGTAGCCCATCGCCCAAAGTGTCCCGTTCGTCTTTACAAACAAGCTGTGTAAGCCACCTCCCGCCACCGATGCCACCCCGCTGGCCACTTGCACGGGTATCGAGCGGTTGGTGGTCGTACCGTCGCCCAACTGGCCAAAAGAGTTGTCTCCCATCGCCCAGAGTGTCGCGTTGGTCTTAATGAACAGGGTGTGGTAGTAACCCGCAGCCACGGACGTCACCCCGCCGGCCACTTGCACGGGTATCGAGCGGTCGATTGTTGTGCCGTCGCCCAACTGGCTATCGTGGTTGTAGCCCATCGTCCAGAGCGTCCCATCCGTCTTCAGGAACACGCTGTGGTACCAACCGGAAGCCCCGGACGCTACTCCGCTGGCCACTTGCACGGGCGTCGCGCGAGTAATGGATGTGCCATCGCCCAATACGCCATGAGAGTTCGCTCCCATCGTCCAGAGCGTCCCGTCCGTCTTCACGAACAGGCTATGAGTATAACCCGCTGCCATGGACGCTACCCCGCTGGCCACTGGCACGGGTGTCGAGCGGATGAAGGTCGTGCCCAACTGGCCATAGGAGTTGGCTCCCATCCCCCACAGCGTCCCGTCCGCCTTTACGAAAAGGCTGTGGGAATCACCCGCAACCAAGGACGCCACTTCGGTGGCAATCGGCACTGGTGTCGAGCGGCTGGTCGTCGAGCCATCGCCCAGCCGGCCAAAAGAGTTGTATCCCATCCCCCAGAGTGTCGCGTCGGTCTTCACGAACAGGCTATGGGAGGAACCCGCAGCCACCGACGCCACCCCGGTGGCCACTGGCACGGGTGTCGAGCGGGTGGTCGTTGAGCCATCCCCCAACTGGCCATAGAAATTGTATCCCATCCCCCAGAGCGTCCCGTCCGTCTTCACGAACAGGCTATGAGCGTTACCTGCTGCCACGGACGCCACTCCGCTGGCCACTAGCACGGGCGTCGAGTGGTTGGTGGTCGTGCCGTCGCCCAACTGACCATAATAGTTGGCCCCCATCGCCCAGAGCGTTCCGTTCGTCTTTACAAACAAGCTGTGGAAGCCACCTCCCGCCACGGACGCCACCCCGCCAGCCACTGGCACAGGAATCGAGCGGTTGGTGGTCGTGCTGTCGCCCAACTGACCAGAAAGATTCTGTCCCACCGCCCAGAGCGTCCCGTCCCTCTTCACGAACAGGCTATGGCGGTCACCCGCAGCCACCGATGCCACGCCGCTGGCCACCGGGAGCGGCGTCGAGCGGTTGTTGGTCGTGCTGTCGCCCAACTGACCATTAGAGTTGGCTCCCATCGCCCAGAGCGTTCCATCCGTCTTCACGAACAGGCTATGGGTGTAGCCTGCCGCCACGGACACCACCCCACTGGCAACTTGTACAGCCATTGAACGGCGGTTTGTTGTGCCGTCGCCCAACTGGCCGACAGAGTTGTCTCCCATCGCCCAAAGCGTCCCGTCTGGTCTTATGAACAGACTGTGGCGGTATCCCGCGGCCGCGGATGTCACGTCGCCGACCACTTGCTGAGGGGAGGGTACGTATCCAAGAATGCCAATTCCAAGCTGCCCGGAAGCGGAGATACCACAGCCGAAAAGGTCGTTTGGCTGCGGTCCAGCCGGGACTGTACTCGAAGTGCCCGACCTCGCGATAGTGACTCGTGTCAGCGGAGGAATAGGCGCAGACATTGGGCGGGCCGATTTCGCCAAACTAGAATCGGAAGAGACCCTCGACGACTGGGCGCCAGCCACCTGAGCGGACAGGGCCATGGCCAGCAACAAGGGCGCACACATCATCACGCGGAGCACTGAACTGCGGACAACAAGTTTGAACACAGAGGTTTTCATTGATGGTTCTTCCTTTTTGGTTTCATCACTTACCCGCCCGGTGCGCGGCGATGATGGTGCTGGTGTTGCAAACCAAGGGGTGATCAAAGAACTCAGACATCGTCAAACTCCTGCTTCAGTTCGTCACCGGTGAATTCCGTGGCCGGGACGCCGCTGCGGGCGGCGGCCTCGAGGAACTGGACCCGCCCCAGACCACACATCTGCGCGGCCTGGCCCGACGACAGCTCGCCCAGCTCGAAGTATTTCAACGCGAGCAAAAAGCGGCTGCGCTCGCTCAACGACGCCGCGTCCCGGGCGTGGAGGAGCAGCGTGGCGGGGAAGTCGATTTCGAGGGTGGTGGTCATGGCGACGTGGGATTCTTCGGCCCTTTTGGTTTTGGTTTCAAGTCCGGGAATCAGCGGCTTTTCTGCCCTCTCCAGGAACCGGAGCGCCGAGCATTGCTCGGCCTGACGCTGCGCACCTGCATCGTGCCGAGCAATGCTCGGCGCTCCGCCCGCTGGATCGCTCTGGGAGTCACAGCGCGAACTTGGGTTGGGGGAATTCTCTCCCCGCTCGTGCCTCGCGGGGAGAGCGAGGGTGGGGCCGCGCGGCAACGCGGCCCTACCGCATCGTTGTAGCCGGGCTGCTGCCCGGTCCCTGACCTGTCCTTCTTGGGCGTGGGGATATTTTGGGAACTTCTGCGGCGGGCGGGAGCGTCGGTGGGAAAGGTTACCGACGCGCGGCAACGCGTCCCTACCGGAGTGGTGGAAACGTGTGGAGCGGAACTTTTCCTTCCTGCCCCACAGCCTTTGCGGCATAAGCACCGGCAATCGCATGAAGATTATTTCTCTCGGCCGCCTCGCGCTTTTCGTCGCCCTCCATTTCGCGTTTTTCTCCACCGGCCTGCGGGCGGCCGATCCGTTTGCGGAGGGGGTGCGGAGCACGGAGCCGCTGACGCCGGAGCAGGAGCAGAAGAGTTTTCATCTGCCGCCGGGGTTCACGATTCAGTTGGTGGCGACGGAGCCGGATTTGCGCAAGCCGATGAATATGGCGTTCGATGGCGCGGGGCGGCTGTGGATCACGGAGTCGCGCGAGTATCCGTTCCCGGCGAAGTCGGATGCCGAGGCGCGGGACACGATCCGGATTTTCAGCGAGTTCGGGGCGAACGGGCGGGCGGGGAAGGTGACGACGTTTGCCACGAATCTGAACATTCCCATCGGGATTTATCCGTTCCGCAGCGCGAGCGCGCCGGGCGCGACGCCGACGTGGAAATGCGTCGCGTGGAGCATTCCGAACATCTGGCTGTTCGAGGATACGGATGGCGACGGGGTGGCGGACAAGAAGGAGATTCTCTACGGGCCGTTTGATTTTTCGCGCGACACACATGGGAACCAGGCGTCGTTCCGGCGCGGGGATGACGGGTGGGTTTACGCGACGCACGGGTTCAACAACCAGTCGCGGGTGAAGGGGCGGGACGGGCACGGGATTTTTCTGCCGTCGGGGAACATCTATCGCTTCCGTCTCGATGGCTCGCGGCTCGAACACTGGACGCATGGGCAGGTGAATCCGTTTGGGTTGTGCTTTGATCCGCTGGGGAATTTGTATTCGGCGGATTGTCACAGCTCGCCGATTTACCAACTCCTGCGGGGCGGGAGTTATCCGAGTTTCGGGCGGCCGCACAACGGGCTGGGGTACGCGCCGGTGACGATTCAGCACAGTCATGGAAGCACGGCGATCGCGGGAATTGTCCACATCAGCGACGGGTCGTGGCCGGCGGAATTTCAGGACAATATTTTCATCGGGAACGTGATGACGAGCCGCATCAATCGCGACCGCCTCGAATGGCGCGGGGCGACGAGCGTGGGCAAGGAGCTGCCGGATTTTCTGCGCACAGATGATCCGTGGTTTCGCCCGGTGGATTTGCAATTCGGGCCGGATGGCGCGCTGTGGGTGGCGGATTTTTACAATCGCATCATCGGGCATTACGAGGTGCCACTGACGCATCCGCGGCGCGACCGCGAGCGCGGGCGGCTGTGGCGGATCGTGCCGCCGGGCGGGGCGGACGTGAAGCGGCTGAATCTGCTGACGGCGGCGAAGGGGGACGTGAAGCGGGTGAATCTGGTGACGGCGGCGATGGGGGAGGCGCTGGTGACGGAATTTCAGTCGGGGAATCCCACCCGGCGCTCGCTGGCGTTGAATGACCTGGCGGTGCGGCCGACGGGCGATGAGCAACCGGTGGTGAAGCAGGCGGCGACGGGCATGTGGCATTTTCGCGAACCGGATGAACGCCCGGGATTGATGAGCGGCGCGGCGTGGCTGCTGGAACGGCGCGGCGCGCTGGACGAACCGACGTTGCTCGGGGCGTTGGGGGATCGGGACGTGGGCGTGCAAGTGCAGGCGCTGCGGGTGTTGACGGACCGCGGACTGCGCACGGCGGCGGCGGTGGAAACCGGTGGCGCGGATGCCGGTGTGAGCGCGACTTTACGCGCGGCGGCGATTTCGG
This sequence comes from Akkermansia muciniphila, assembly GCA_945861535.1. Taxonomy (GTDB): domain Bacteria; phylum Verrucomicrobiota; class Verrucomicrobiia; order Limisphaerales; family BJHT01; genus BJHT01. The sequence goes on from CAMAUZ010000095.1 coordinate 10,954, forward strand.
CGTTGACGAATTCGGCGGCGATGGTGCAGCGCGCGGCGGCGGATGCGCTCGGGGCCAACCCGGCGCTGGAGAATCTGGTGCCGCTGCTGCAATTGCAGGCGACGGTGCCGGCGGAGGACACGCATCTGGCGTATGTGGTGCGGCTGGCGTTGCGGGAGCAATTGCGGCTGCCGGGGGCGTTTGCGCGCGTCAGAGAGACGCTGGCGGCGGAGGAATCGCGGGCGTTCGCGAACATCGCGGTGGGCGTGACGAATGCCGATGCGGCGGCGTTTTTATTGCGGCATGTGCAGGCGCACGCGGAGCCGCGCGAGACGCTGGTGCGGTATGCGCAGCACGTCGCGCGGTACACGGGCGCGGGCGCGGGAGTGGACGGGTCGGTCGCGCTGGTGACGCTGGCCCGGGGGAAGTTTGGCGGCGATCTCGACACGCAGGCGGCGTTGTTCAAGGCCTTGCAGGAAAGTGCAGGGCAGCGGGGCGAGGCGCTGGGCGAGACGGTAAAACAGTGGGGCGGCGAACTCGCGCGCGGCTTGCTGGAGGGGACGGCGGAGGTTTCGCCGTGGACGAATCATCCGGTCGAGGGCGCGAAGGACGCGCGCAATCCGTGGGCGTTTCAGGAACGCGCGTGCGCGGACGGGAAGAAGGTGCAGTTGATGTCGAGCCTGCCGCTGGGCGAAACGCTGACGGGCGCGTTGCGGTCGCAGGCGTTTCCCCTGCCGAAGACGCTGAGCTTTTATCTGTGCGGTCACGACGCGATGCCGGGCGAGCGCGCGGCGGGACGCAATGCGGTGCGGCTCGTGGATGCCGCGACAAAGCAGGTGTTGCGCAGCGCCGCGACGCCGCGCAATGACACGGCGCAGAAGATTACGTGGGATCTGGCGGAGTTCGCGGGAAAGTCGGCTTACGTCGAGGCCGTGGATGGGAACGAGGGCAAATCGTATGCGTGGCTGGCGTTCGGGCGGTTCGAGCCGGCGCTGCCGCAACTGGCGCTCGTCGATCCGCAGCAGGCGGGGATGCGGCCGGCCATCGGGGCCGAGCTGGCGCGTTCGCTCAAGCTGGCGGCGCTGCATCCGGTGGTGGCGAAAATTTTCAACACGGCGACGGATGTCACGACACGCGCGGCGGCAGGGCGGGCGTGGATTTCGTTCAATGCCATCGCGGCCGTGCCGGCGGTCGAGGGGATCGTGCGGGACGCGGCGCAGCCGGAGTTGTTGCGCGCGGAACTGGCGGCGCAGCTCGGGGAATCGACCGAGTCGCGGCAGCTACAGGTCGTGGTGGCGGCGCTGACGAATGCGCCGTCGCGGTTGCAGGCGAAGTTCGCCAGCGCGCTGGCGGCGACGGCGGCGGGGACGGAGCAGTTGCTGGCGGCGACCGAGGCCGGGCGCGTGCCGGCGCGGATTTTGCAGAACAAGGCGCTGGCCGACCGGCTCGGGGCGAGCGGCGCGCGCGAGGCGAAAGAGCGATTGGCGGCGTTGACGAAGAATCTGCCGCCCGCGGACGCAGCGGTGCAAAAGCTGATCGACGCGACGCGGGCGGCGTTCAACCCGGCGAAGGCGCGCGCGGAACGGGGCGCGGCGGTGTACGTGAAAAACTGCGCGGTGTGCCATCAGATCGCCGGTCAGGGGGCGCTAATCGGGCCGCAGCTCGACGGCATCGGCGGGCGCGGGCTGGAGCGGATCGTCGAGGACGTGCTCGACCCAAATCGCAATGTGGACAAGGCGTTTCGCTCGACGCTGTTCATCATGAAAGATGGCGAGGTCAACAGCGGCCTCTTCCGCCGCGAGGAGGGCGAGACGGTGGTGGTGGCCGAGAGCACGGGCAAGGAACTGCGCTTCCCGAAAACTCAGGTGAAGGAACGGCGCGAATCGGAGACCTCGCTGATGCCGGGGAATTTGGCGGAGATCGTGTCCGCAGCGGAATTGCAGGATTTGCTCGCGTATCTGCTTGGGCAGACCGCAGGGAAATGAGGGAACACAGCGCGGGGCCGCCGAATGTTTTGGCAGGGGAATTTGGGGCAAGGGAATGGAACCCCTGAATCTGCCCTCATTCCCCTTCCCCAAATTCCCCTGCCGCATTCCCCTGCCCCAACATTTGCGGGATTTCGCGCTTGCGTTTTCGACGGCCAAACCAAGGATGCGCGGCCCTATATGGAACCCGAAAAAACTGAGTCCAATTTCCTGATCGATCTGTTGGCATGGATCGAAGTGAACAAACGCCGGCTCATCATGGGCGGGGTCGCCATCGTGGCGGCGGGGGGTGTGATCTACACGTACACCTACTTCACTGGACAGCAGGAGGTCGCGGCGGAGGAGGCGATGTCGGCGGTGTTCAAGGCGCCGCTGGGCAATCCGGTGCGCAGCCTGCCGGAGCCGGCGGGTTTGCTGGCGGTGGCGGATCGTTATGCGTCGGCGCCGGCCGGACAGCGGGCGCTGCTGCTCGCGGCGGGCGCGTTGTTTCAGCAGGGGAAATTTCCCGAGGCGAAGGAGAAGTTTCAAAAATTCTCCAGCCAGTATGCGGACAGCAAGCTGGTGCCGATCGCCGCCTACGGCGCGGCCGCGTGTGAGGACGCCGCGAACAACCTCGATGCCGCGCTGACGGCCTATCAGGCGGTGGAGCAGAAGTTTCCGAAAGACCCGGTCGCCACGCAGGCGAAGCTGGCCATCGGTGTGATCCACGAGGCCAAGAACAAGCCGGAGGAAGCGCTGAAAGTGTACGATCAGCTCGCGAAAGTGGAGTCGCGGAGTCTCTGGAGTTCCGAAGCCTTCTCGCGCCGGGACCTGTTGCTGGCGAAATTCCCGCATCTGATGCCGCCCCCCCCTGTGACCGCCGTTGGCACGAACGCGCCGGTCATGGTGGGCACGAATGCGGCGCTGATGAACATGATTTCCAACGCCATGGCGAAGGCGAAAGCGGAAGCTGCGGTCTCCAACGCGGTGGCACCCTCGGGCGTGGTGTCGGCGGTCTCCAACGCGGCGGTGCCGGTGATCACGGCCGCCCGGACCAATGCCGCGACGGCGGTCATTCAGGCGATCAAGACCAACGCGCCGGCCATTCCATCCGTGCCCGTGCCACCCGCACCCACGCCGACCGTGCCCACGCCAAAGAAACCGTGAGCTAGCCCGGTACCGCGCCGGTCGGTCGGGCCGATCGACGCGGCACTGAGGAATCCTCTCTCCAGTCAGGCCGCTTCTTCATCCCAGCCAGCAACACCCATGAAACTCACCATCATCGGCACCGGCTATGTCGGCCTGACCACGGGCACCTGTTTCGCGGAGGTCGGGCACCATGTTACCTGCGTGGACAATGACCCGAAGAAAGTCGCGCTGCTCCAGAGCGGCGGCATCCCGATCTACGAACCGGGCCTCGAGGAGTTGATCCGCAAGAATGTCGCCGCCGGACGGCTGTCGTTCACCACCAGCACCGTCGAGGGCGTCGCCAAGTCGGACGTGATTTTCATCGCCGTGCCGACACCGCCGCTGGACGACGGCGGCGTGGACATGAGCTTCATCGAGAAGGTCGCGCGGGAAATCGCCGGCGCGGTGACGAGCTACAAGATCATCGTGGACAAGAGCACGGTGCCGGTGAAGACGGGTGAAAAGGTCGCCGAAACCATCCGCCGCTACTGCCGCGCGGGCGTGGAGTTCGACGTGGTGAGCAACCCGGAATTTTTGCGCGAGGGATTTGCCGTCGAGGATTTGATGAAGCCCGACCGCGTCGTCGTAGGTGTGACTTCGCAGCGGCCAGTGGCGGCGATGCGCGAGTTGTACGCGCCGTTTCAAGCGCCGATCATGATCACGGACATCAACTCGGCCGAGTTGATCAAGCACGCGTCCAACTCCTTCCTCGCGCTCAAGATTTCCTACATCAACGCGGTCTCCGTCATCTGCGAGGCGTCCGGCGCGGACGTGCAGGAAGTGGCCAATGGCATGGGCATGGACCTGCGCATCGGCCGGCGTTTTCTGGATGCGTCGCTGGGTTTCGGCGGCAGTTGTTTTCCGAAAGACCTCAGCGCGTTCATCCAGATCGCGCAGCAACTGGGCTATGACTTCGCGCTGCTCAAGGATGTGCAGCGCATCAACGAGCAGCAGATGGAGCGGTTCGTGAAAAAGATTTCCGACACGCTCTGGGTGCTGAAGGGCAAGCAAATCGGCGTGCTCGGCCTGGCCTTCAAACAGAACACCGATGACGTGCGCATGTCGCCCGCGATCGACCTCTGCCAGCGGCTCCAGCGCGAGGGCGCGGTGCTGCGGGTCTATGATCCTCAGGCCATGGAGAAAGCGCGGGCGGTGCTGCGCGACGTGAACTATGTCGAGGACATGAACGACGTCGCCACCGGCTGCGACGCGCTCGTCATCGCCACGGAATGGCCGCAGTTCAAGAAGCTCGATCTCGAACGCGCCCGCAAAGGCATGACGCATCCAATCCTCTTCGATGGCCGGAATCTCTTCGATCCCCGCGAGATGGAGCGGCTCGGTTTCATCTACAAGAGCATCGGGCGACGGTAGGTTTCCCGCCGCCGGGGCTGCTCCTCGCGCATGTCGGAAGCCCTCCCCACCGCGGACGCGCCACCGCCGATTGAAGTCGCAGCCGGCCTGGTTTTTCGCGACCGCAAACTCCTCATCAGCCGTCGTCGCGCGCAGGATCATCTCGGTGGTTTGTGGGAATTCCCCGGCGGCAAACGCGAGCGCGAAGAGACATTCGAGCAGTGTCTCCGCCGCGAACTCCACGAAGAACTCGGCGTCCACGTCGAGGTTGGCGCGCTCCTCGAATCCATCACCCACGACTATCCGGGCAAACGCGTGCTGCTCCGGTTTTTCCGCTGCCGACTCGCCGCGGGCGAACCCGAACCGCGCCCGCTGGGCTGCGCGGCGGTGGCGTGGGTGGGCCTCGCCGACTTGGCCCGCTACGACTTCCCGGCGGCGGACGCGCGGTTGCTGGAACGCGTCCGAAACGACGCCGGGCTTTGGGTGGACTGAACCTGGAAACGCCAGGTGAGACGAACTACAGAAGGCACGAAAGGCTTGAAAACAAAGAGTCGAACCGTGATTGGCCGACCCTGAGTCACTTCACCCGGCTGAGGAAAACCCCGATCCCGCCAGATCCTTTCCCTTCGTGTCTTTCGTGGTTCCTACTGTTTTTTTAAGACTGAATTGAACCTTCGCAGTCGGGGCGACCGAGCCGCGCCATGCCGGCCGCCGCAGCGAACGCGCGCGGGGCTCTGGCGATTTTTCCACCCAAACCGCGCCGTTCAGATTCGGAGGCCGCACGAAAACCGCGGCTTGTCTCCCCCACCCGATCCGGTAAAACACCGGCACTTCAACACCCATGGCTGGCAGCGACACACTCACGAGCGGGAGGAATCACATCATGACGGCGCGCATTCTACGTTTGGTTTTCATTTCATTTTCACTTTGCCTGCCAGGTGCGGGCGTTCCCGGCGCGGCGGCGCAGACCACCGCGGTCGTCACGGTGACCCCGGCCACCAACAATGTGCCGATCACGGGCACGCGGCAGTTGGCCGTCACCGTGACGGGCGTGGCCAACACCGCCGTGACCTGGTCGGTGAATGGCATCGCGGGCGGCAACTCGACCGTGGGCACGATCAGCGCGACGGGCCTGTACACCGCGCCGGCGGCGATTCTTTCCACGGGCCTGCCGGCTTCCGTCACGGCGACGAGCGTGGCGGCTCCGACTGCGAGCGGCACCTGTCTGATGACCGTGCGCAATGTGATCCCCAAGCCCGCCGCCGTGTCGCCGAATCCCGTGCCGCCGGGCGCGTTCACCCTCACGATGACGGGCAATAATTTCATCACCGGCGCGCGCGTGTACCTGGCCAGCGCCGTGACGACCGGCACCGGTACCAGCGATACCTCGGGGCAAATCCCGGCCACGGCCAAGGCCAAGGCGCTGATCACGGTCGTTAACTCGAGCCTCAAGATCACCGTGACCGGCACGGCGACGATCGCGGAACTGACTGGCGCGTCGCTCATCGTTTCCAATCCCGGCCCGCTGGCCGTTTCCGCGCCCTTCTCCATCTCGCCCAAATCCGGCGTCTCCGTCTCCGTTGCCCCCGTCGCGCTGACCGTGGCGCTGGGCGGAACGCAGGCATTCCAGGCAACGGTGACCGGCACGACGAATCTCGCGGTGACGTGGAAAATCAACGGCCTCACCGGTGGCAGCGCCGACGTCGGCATCATTTCGGCGGCGGGAATTTTCACCGCGCCCAACGCCGTTCCCCCCGCCGGCAGCGTTACCATTCAGGCCGTGGCTGCGGCCGATCCTGCGGCGGTGGCGACCGCGACGGTCACGCTCCTCGATCCGCTGGCGGTGAAATACGGACGCTTCCTGGAGCAGACGAGCACCGGACCCACGACGCAATCGCTGGCCGAAGTCCGGCAGTTGGGCATTCCGACCTACCTGACGCAACAGTTCACACTGCCCGCGTCGCCATGGCCCGATGGGAGCACGGCTTCCCCGCAGCAGGCGGTCTCGACATTCATCTACAACCTGGCCGCCGGACCGGATCAGCTCCGGCAGCGGATGATCTACGCGCTGAGCCAGATCTTCGTGATCTCGTTCCACAAGAACCCCGCCGCCAACGTGATGATCCCGTGGCTGGAAATTCTGAGCCGGAACGCGTTCGGCAATTTCCGCACCCTGCTGCGCGACATCACCGTCAGCCAGTCGATGGGCCTCTACCTTGATCTCGGCAACAGCAACAAACCCACGCCCGGCAGCGGTGCCAACGAGAATTACGCCCGCGAAGTGATGCAGCTCTTCACCATCGGCCTCGTGGAACTCAATCCCGACGGCTCCGCGCGGCTCGACCTCGTGGGCAAGCCCATCCCCACCTACTCGCAGGCCAACGTCATGAACCTCGCCCTCGCCCTCACCGGCTGGACTTACGCGACCCCGCCCGGCACCACCCCGCGCGCGAACAACCCCGCCGTGTATGGCGTGGGAGAAATGGAGTTTCGCGACGGCAACCACGACCTGACCGAAAAACGGCTGCTCAATGGTTTCATCCTCTCGTCGAACCAGACGACCGTCGCCGACCTCAACGGCGCGTTGGACAATCTGTTCCAGCACCCCAACGTCGGCCCGTTCCTCGCCACCCGCCTGATCCGCAGCTTCGTCACGAGCAATCCCAGCGCGGGCTACATCCAGCGCGTCGCGTCCGCGTTCAACAACGACGGCACCGGCACGCGCGGCAATCTCCAGGCCGTCCTCACCGCCATTCTCCTCGACGCCGAGGCGCGCAACGACAACTCCGCCGATGTGACCCAGGGAAAACTGCGCAGCCCGCTCCTCCACACGCTGGGCCTCCTGCGCTCGCTGAACATTCCCATCGCGGTCACCAACACCATCGCCTCCGTGTATGTCGGCATGGGCGAAGCCGTCCTCAGCGCGCCCTCCGTCTTCGGCCACTATTCGCCACTCTTCCAGATGTCGGTGCCTCCCGTCGCTCTCACCGGCGGCGGTGTGCTCACGAAACTGTTCGCGCCCGAGTTTCAAATTTACACACCCGCCGAAGCGATCAATCGCGCGAACTGGATCTACCAGGTTCTCTCCGCCGCCGATCTCTCCGCCTTCACCGGCGTGGCGTCCGACCCAGTGCTGCTGGTCAATGCCGTGGATCGCACGCTCCTGTTCGGCCGCATGTCCGCCGGCATGCGCGGCACCCTCACCACCGCCGCCCGCGCCACGCCCGACCTCCGCACCCGCGCCCTCACCGTCCTCTACCTCACCGCCATGGACGGCGAACATCTCGTCCAACGCTGAACCCACGCCTCACGCTTCACTTCCCCATGAACACTCCCGCGCACCTCTCCCGCCGCACCTTCACCAAACTCGGTCTCGGTGCCGGCCTCGGCTGGCTCGGCGGCCTCGGCGAACTGCCCCTCGCGCGCAGCGCCGTCAGCCCCGACTACAAGGCCCTCGTCTGCATTTTCCTCGCGGGCGGCAACGACGGGCACAACACGATCATCCCGCTCACCGCCGGCGGCAGCCCGGTCGCCGACTACGTCAACAGCCGGCAAACCATCGCGCTGCCTTCGACCAATGCGAAGACCCTCCTGCCCATCGCCGTGGCCCAGCCCAATCCCTACGGCTCCGCCTTTGGCCTGCATCCGAGCCTCGCGAAGATTGCGGGGCTGTATGCGGCCGGGCGGGCGGCGGTGATCGCCAACACCGGCCTGCTCGACGCGCCCCTCACGCGCGCACAATTCCAGAACCTGAAGACCGGCAACTCGGTCGCCATGTTCTCGCACTCCGACCAGACCACGCTGGTCCAGACCGGCCTCGCCACCGGCGGCGACGGCTCCGGCTGGGGCGGGCGGCTTGCCGACCTCGCGCAGCCCGTCGGCAGCGAGCTGCCGCTCAGTTCCGTCTCGCTGGATTACTCCTCCGTCTTCGCCACCGGCCGCCGCGTGCAGGCCACGCGCATCAGTCCCGGGAACAACTTCGCCCAATACGCCCTGGGCTTTCTCGGACCCACCGATCCGCGCGTGGTGGCGCAGACCAATCTCCTCGCCCAGAGCACGCAACTGCGCCTGGTGGACAAGGCCAACGAAACCATGCAGCGCGCCCTCGAGCTGAACAAAATCCTCACCTCCGCCGGCACCGCCGCACCCCTCAATGTCTTCCCCGCCTCGCCCATCGGGCAGCAGCTTGGCGAGGTCGCCCGCATCATCAAAATCAGCGGCAACCTCGGCCTGAGCCGCCAGGTGTTTTACTGCACACATTTCGGCTACGACACCCACGGCGGCCAGGACTGGGCGCACGCCCGTCTGCTCGCCGACCTCGACGCGGCCGTGGACGTTTTCCAAAAAGAACTCAACGACATGCAGGCTGCCAACAAAGTCACCACCTTCACCTCGTCGGAATTCGGCCGCACGCTCCAACCCAGCGGCACCGGCTCCGACCACGGCTGGGGCGGACACCAGTTCGTCATCGGCGGCGGGGTGAACGGCGGCAAATTTTACGGTCGCTTCCCCACCCTCGTCCTCGGTGGCCCCGACGACACCGGTACGCGCGGCGTGCTCATCCCCACGACCTCCGTGGCGCAAGTCGGCGCGACGCTCGCCGCATGGTTCGGCACGCCCGCCGCGGCCCTCGGCACCCTGTTCCCGAACCTCGCCGCCTTCCCGGCGGAGCAGCAGAACCTGGGGTTCATGCTGTGAGGCAAATTGTGCAGTCGCGCCGATTCCGATGAACCACGGAGCGGCGGAGCCGCAACCCGCGGAGCGCGGCTGTGTCCGCCGAGGACCAGCCGCAGCGGCCCCGAAAACGCGGCGGCACCCGTTGAAATCCGAGGCGTCCCCTGCGGCCAACCTGCTCCGGCTGGTGCTCCGCGTTCACAGCCGCGCTCCGGGAAAAAGCCTCGCGGCGCGCGAGGATTTCGCCGCTGCCCTGGCCGCCAGCCGACGACCAAAGAATTGTTGCCAACGCCAGGCGCTTCGTCCCGGAGGGACTCCGCAGGAAATTAGCCGGGGGCAAGCCCGCCCAGCGGGCGCGGCCCCCGGTTGCGCCGCCGAACGGGCCATGCCCCAGCGGGGCATCGAAGAAGTTTTTTGGCGGCGTTCTGCCCGCCGTATTTTCGCCACCGCTTGTCGCCTCGGGCCATTTTCTTCGATGCCCCGTTGGGGCACAGACTGACGCGGCACGGAATCCGGGGGCGGCGTCCGCTGGGACGGACTTGCCCCCGGCTAATCTCCTCCGGCGTCCCTCCGGGACGGGAACCGGGCGTCCCCGCCCCCAGCGCGTGCGCAGTGCGGAGGTCGTCAGAAAATTCCGCCGCTCCCTTGCCACCCCACCCGCTGCGACCGGGGACCGGTCGCGCTCCGCTTTGGGTGCGGCTCCGCCGCGCTGTACCACAACTCCACAAAATCCTCGCGCGCCGCGAGGATTCCTCCCGGAGCGCGGCTGTGTGCGCGGAGCACCAGCCGCAGCACGTTGGCCGCAGGGGACGCCTCGGATTTCAACGGGTACCCCCGAACATTGCGGGGCCGCTGCGGCTGGTCCGAGGCGGACACAGCCGCGCTCCTTGGGGTGCGGCTCCGCCGCGCTGGGTTCGTCGTGTCTCAGTGGTCCTCTCGGCATTTGCGACTGCATAGACACGGCTACGGGCACCATCCCAACCACGGGCTTGAGCCTCTGCCCTTACCTCGCCTCCCCTGCGCTTGGGGGAAGCGATGCCCCGGAACGAACCTGTCCGTAAAACCCCGGATCGCTCGGCCGCAAACGCTGCTCGACGATTAGCAACGGCCGGAAAACCCGCGCGTGCCAGACCGATTGAAACAGCCGGATGCGCAGGCGATCCCCTGCAAAATGTCCGTGAAAAACCTCCGTGGATAACAGGTAAACCGCGACATCGACGCCGAGCAGCGCCACCGGCGACAGCCACCAAAACCAAATCTCCGCCCGACTCTTGCGTGACATGCAGTCAACAACCTTGCCTGAACATCATCGTGGATACTCCCGACGAATGAGTTTCAGCAACGCCGCCGCGAACACCGACGCGACAAGACAACTCATAAAAGCCAACCGCGCGGTCCGACTGCGCTCTCGGGCATCGGTCTCCCGGGTCACGATCATGCGTAAATACGAGTAACCGCGAATTTTTGGCGGTTCGTGATACTCCGGTGATCGGCTTATCTGCTCAAACTCCCGGCGCATTTCCTTCCCCCATTCCATGCCCATCCCTGCCGAATGGGCTTCGCCAAGTGCGAGCACCATTCCCCCAAAGCTCAGCAGCAATTGCAGCCAGAGAATGACGGTTATGGATTTCACAATTTCACCCCGCCTGTCCGCCGCGTTTGCGCCCTACGTCACCCCATCCGTTACCCCCGCTGTTTTGCTCTCCGCCTTCTCCCGGAAAAACACCGCGAAGCCCACGAGCATCACGACCGCCATCACCGCCGGCACGAGCCAGATGCTTTTCCAGTCGTGAACATTACCGATCGTGTAGCGCTGCCCGACCACGCCTGACAGCCACGACCCGACGAACATGCCCGCCCCGAGCGTGACGAACGCATGAAACCCCTGCGCCGCGCCGCGGATGTCCTCGCTCGCGCGCTTGTCCACATACATGCGGCCCATCACAAAAATGAAGTCGTAGCACATGCCGTGAACCGCGATGCCGGTGAACAGCATCCACAGCGCCGAGGGATTCTGATCGAACAACGTGAACAGCGCGAACCGCACCGCCCACGCACCCATGCCCACGAGCAGAATCCCCTTCACGCCGAGCCGCGGCAGCAGCACCGGCAGCAGCAGCAGGAACACCACGTCGGACACCTGGCCGATGGTCATCTTCGCCGCGGCGTCGGGGATTTTCAGTTCGTTCATGAAGAGGTTCATCCAACTGAAGTAGAAGCTCAGCGGTACGCAGATGAGAAACGAGCACACGATGAACGTGGCGAACGACCGGTCGCGCATCAGCTTCAGCGCATCCAGGCCGAGCATCGTGCGGGCGGTCACCGGCGCGCCCGCGCCCTTCGGCGGCGTGTGCGGCAGCGTGAACGAATACAGGCCCATCACCGCGGCCGCCGCCGCCGCGAGCCGGAACATCCCGGCGTCGTTCTCGAACTTCAGCGCGCTCACCGCGAACCCCGCCGCGATCCAGCCCACGCTGCCCATCAGCATCACCACCGGAAATTCCTTCGCCGGATTCTTCGAGTGATGCAGCGTGAGTGCGTTCGTCAGCCCGTGGCCGGCCATGTAGCTGATCGTGTAGGCGATCAGCGCCGGATAGAACTGCCCGAAACTCTTCGCCGTGGACACGTAGTAAAGCAGCGCCGCGCCGACGAGATGCAGACACCCCAGCAACCGTTGCGTCGCAAAAAACCGGTCCGCCACAATCCCCGCGAAGAACGGCGACACGATTGCCCCAATCGCCGTCGAGCCATACGCCAGCCCGATCTGTTCGCCCGGAAATTTCAGCGTCGAGTTGAGGTAAGTACCCATGGTCACGTACCAAGTCCCCCAGACGAAGTAGTGGAGGAAGACCATGATCCAGAGGCGGACGAACAGGGTGGGTGACATGCAGGTTTTTTCGGGTTTCGGAATCCGGCTTCGGACTGGCGGTGGTGCGGGGCGATTCAGGCAAAGAGCCGGAGAGAACGGCGAAGATCCGAGTGCCAAGAAAGCGGTGGTTCAACGACTGATTTTCCGCGAAAGCACGCCTCCCGTCCCGGAGGGACGCCAACGGAAATTAGCCGGGGGCAAGAACGCGTCAGCGGGCGCAGCCCCCGGAAACCGCGGACGAAGTGCCCGTGCCCCAGCGGGGCATCGAAGAAAATGGCCTGGAGGTTTGGGAAGCGGTGGGTGCGCTTTGGTCCGCCAGTCGGGTAGTTCGCCGTGGGAAAGTTCAAATACGGAGCGAAGCGTCGCACGCGATCCGCCACGGAAAAATTTCTTCGATGCCCCGCTGGGGCATGGGGCATTGGACACCGCAACCGGGGGCGGCGTCCGCTGGCGCGGTCTTGCCCTCGGCTAATTTCCTGCGGTGTCCCTCCGGGACGAGGAGCCCGTGCCGCCGCCCATCGTACCGGGTGTTCCCGAACCGGCCGCGGTTGGTAGGGCGCGCCTGTCCTCAGCGCGCCGGTGGGGCGTTCACTCGGTCGGCGGCGCGCTGGGGACAGACGCGCCCTACCCTGCCCTGCCCCGCCCCTACGCCAGCACCGCCTTCACCACTTCACCCGCGACGCCGGTCACGCGCATGTCGAGGCCCTGGAATTTGAAGGTCAGCCGCTTGTGATCGATGCCCAGCAGGTGCAGCACCGTGGCGTGGAGATCGTTCACATGGACCACATTCTCCGCCGCGTGGTAGCCGAACTCATCGGTCGCGCCGTAGCTCGTGCCGCCCTTGATTCCGCCGCCAGCCATCCAGACCGAGAAGCCTTTTTGGTGATGATCGCGCCCGCTCCCCTGCGCCATCGGCGTACGGCCGAATTCGCCGTTCCAGATGATGAGCGTGTCCTTGAGCATGTCGCGCTGCTTGAGGTCCTTGATGAGCGCGGCCATGCCCTGATCGACCTCCGCCGCCGTGCCGCGGACGTGCTCCTTGACGCTGCCGTGATGGTCCCAGTCGCGATGATAAAGCTGGATGAACCGCACACCTTTTTCCGCGAGCCGCCGCGCGAGCAGACAGTTCGACGCGAACGAACCATCGCCCGGTTTGCAGCCGTATAAATCCAGCATGTTCGCCGGCTCGGCCGAGATGTCGATCAAGCCGGGCACGCTCGTTTGCATCCGAAACGCCATCTCGTATTGCGCGATGCGCGTGGCGATTTCGGGATCGTCCACCAGGTTGTTCTGCAACTGATTCAGCTTCTGCACCGTCCGCACCACGTCCTCCTGCTGCCCGGCGGCGATCCCTTTCGGATTCTTCACATACAACACCGGATCACCCTTCGAACGCAGATCGATGCCGCTGAAACGCGTCGGCAAAAAACCGCTCGCCCACTGCCGCGCGGAGATCGGCTGCGACTGCCCGAACTTCCCGCTCGAGGTCATTACGACGAAACCCGGCAGATCGTCCGCCTCGGACCCCAGCCCGTAATTGAGCCACGACCCGAGGGCGGGGCGCCCGCTGATGAGCGTGCCGGTGTTCATGAAGGTGTGCGCCGGATCGTGGTTGATCGCGTCGGTGTGCAGCGAGCGGATGATGCACATCTCGTCCGCAACGCTGTGCAACTGCGGAAAAATCTCGCTGATCTCGAGGCCGCCCTTGCCGACCTTTTTGAACTCCCACTGCGGCCCGAAGCATTTGAGCGCCTTGTTGTTCTGCAACTGCGCGATGGGCTGGCCCTTGGTGACGCTTTCGGGCATCGGCTCGCCGTGCATTTTCGCCAGCTTCGGCTTGTAGTCGAAGGTCTCGAGATGCGACGGCCCGCCCGCCATGTAGAGCTGGATGACGCGCTTCACCTTCGGCGGATGATGCAGCTTGGTGATGACACCGGGCCATTTGTCGGTAGCGGGCGCGGCGGCGCGCGACCACTGGGGATTGAGCAGATTCGCCAGCGCGGCGGTGCCGACGCTGGCACCCGCGCGGCACAGGAACGCGCGGCGGTTGAGGGAATCAGGAGTGAGGAGCGGGTTCATGGTCAGTTGCGGGTGATGGTTTCGTGCAGGTTCAAAATGGTGCGGGACACGGAACTCCAGGCGGCGAGTTCCACCGGATCGAGGTCTTTGGCGGCGGGCTTGCCGCCGGTTTGCAGCAGCTCGGTGGCCGCCGCCTTGTCGGCCGCGTATTGCGCGGCGTGCTTGGTTTGCAGGCCCAAGAGGACCTGCTGTTCGTCCGCCGTCGGCTTGCGCGAGAGCGCCTCGCGGAACGCAAATTGGAGCCGGCTGGCCGCGTCCTTCCCGCCCTCGCGCACGATGCGCTCAGCGAAGACGCGCGCGGCCTCGACGTAGGTCGGATCATTCAGCAACACCAGCGCCTGCTGCGGTGTGTTGGAGCGCACGCGCTCGGCGACGCACTCCTCGCGCGGCGAGGCGTCGAACGCCGCGAGGCTCGGATGCAGGAACGTGCGGCACCAATACGTGTACACGCCGCGCCGATACAAACCGTCACCCGCCGAGTTTTCCCACTCGCGTCGCGGGAAGTTCAGATACGACCAATAACCCGGCGGCTGGTAAGGCTTCACGCTGCCGCCGCCGACGGAATCCACGAGCAGCCCGCTCAACGCGAGCGCGTTGTCGCGCACCATCTCGGCCTCGATGCGGAAGCGTCCCTGCCGCGCGAGCTGGGCGTTGTAGGGGTCTTTGAAGCGCAGTTCCGGCGTGTCGCGCGAGGTGCGTTGATACGCGTCCGTAAGCGCGATGACTTTCAGCATCTGCTTGATGTTCCAGCCGCTCTCGATGAATTCCGACGCGAGCCAGTCGAGCACTTCGGGATGCGAGGGATTGGTCCCCTGCGCGCCGAAATCCTCGAGCGTCGTGACCAGTCCGCGGCCGAACATGATTTTCCAAAGGCGGTTCACGAACACCCGCGCGACCAGCGGGTTGTCGCGCGACGCGAGCCACTGCGCGAGATCGAGCCGGTTGGCGCGGCGATTCTCCGCCTTTACCCGGCCCAGCACCACGGGCACCGCGGGTTCCACTGGCTGGCCCGAGTCGTCGAGCCAGTTGCCGCGGGGCAGCACGCGCACCATGCGCGGCTCGACCGGCATGGACACCATCGTGCGGGGCATCGCCTTGTTCATGGCCTCGACCTTCCCCTCGATCGCAGTGATCTGCTTGCGGACCGGATCGAGCAGCGGCGCAAACGCGCGATAATGCGCCGCCAGATCGGCCTTTTGCTTCGGCGTCCGCTGCGCCGCCGCCGTCGCGAGAATCGCTTCCACGTCCTTCGAGCGCGGCGCGGAATCTTTCACCAGCACCGGCGTCCGCGCGGTCGTGGCCGCGATGCGGAACTGCCCGAGCGTGTGCTTCGTTCCGTAATCGTGCTGCAGCTTCACGGTGAACGTCGTCTCGCCGTCGCCGCCGATTTTGTCCTGCAATTCCACGACCGCGAAATGCGGCTTGCCCACGGCGTCCAGCACCGCCCAGCCGCCCTTCGGAATGCCCTTGGCCTTGCCTCGTTTCACCGGCCGGTCGGCCTGCGAATGCGACGCCTCGAGGGCGCCGACCTCGACCGGCAGATCGCCCACCGCGACGCTCACGCCGGTGAGCACGAAGTTGCCGTTGTCCGCGCGCCCCGGCCCCTGCTTCGGCAGCGATTTGTCCGGCAGCACTTCGATCCGCAGCGCGGTGATGTCCTTGAGCGCGGTCTTGAAGGTGAGCGTGTAGGTGTCCTTGTCCGCCGACTTGCCGCTGGCGAGCACGCTGGCGTCATCGAGCACTTTGAAAGTCGCGCCGCCGGCCGACTCCACGCTGGCCGGCTTGAGTGCAACCCAGCGCACCACCGACTTCTCCCATTCGCTCAGCGCCGCATCCAGCGCGGGCGTCTGCCGCGTGAGCTGCTCTTTCAACGGCGCGACTTCGCGATTCAACCGGGCGATCTCCGCCGTCTGCTCCGCGGTCGGCACGGGCACCGTTTCGAGGCCGCCCACCGCGGTTTCTTTCACATCCGCAAAGAACGCCGCCATGCTGTAAAAATCGCGCTGCGTGAAGGGATCATACTTGTGGTCGTGACACTCGGAGCAGCCAAGCGTCGAGCCGAGCCAGACGATGCTCGCGTTGCGCACGCGGTCGGCGGCGTATTTGGCGGTGTATTCCCTGGCCTGCGCGCCGCCCTCCTCGGTGGTCATCAACAGCTTGTTGTACCCGGAGGCGATGCGCTGCTCCATCGTCGCGGCCGGCAGCAAATCGCCCGCGAGCTGCTCGGTGGTGAAACGATCGAACGACAGATTCCGGTTGAACGCGTTGATCACGTAATCGCGATACGGCGTGGTGCTCTGATGCTGGTCGCCGTGATAGCCGCGGGTGTCCGCGTAGCGCACGAGGTCGAGCCAGTACGCCGCCATCCGCTCGCCGTAGTGCTGCGATGCGAGCAGGCGATCGACGAGCTTCTCGTAAGCTTGCGGCGAGGTGTCGTTCACAAACGCATCGACCTCCGTCGGCTTCGGCGGCAGGCCCGTGAGATCAAAACTCAACCGCCGGATCAGCGTCACGCGGTCCGCCGTCGGCTGCGGTTTCAGATTTTGCGCTGTCAGGCGGGCGAGGATCATGCGGTCAATCGGGTTCGCCGCCGGAGCCGCCGGAGCCTGTGGCCGCGCCAGCTTCTGATATGCCCAATGCCCCTGATATTCCGCGCCCTGCTCGATCCAGCGGGTGAAGAGCGCGATCTGTTCTGGCGTGAGTTTCTTGTGGCTCTCCGGCGGCGGCATCACGTCCGCTTCGTCCTTGGTCTTCAGCCGCTGCACCAGTTCGCTCTCCGCCGGCTTGCCGGGCACGATGGCGATCTTGCCGGACTTGGCGGGTTTCTTGGCGGACTCGGAAAGATCAAGGCGCAACTTCCCCTTCAACTGCTTGGCATCCGGCCCATGGCACGCGAAGCAGTTATCCGAGAGCAACGGCCGGATGTCGCGGGTGAAATCCACCTTGCCCAGCGGCGGCACCGTCGCCGCATGCGCCCACCACGGAGCGCCAATCAACAGAGCCAGAGCAGGAACAAAACGGCGGAACATTCGAAAGGTCATGTTTTTCATGGAACTTGGAAAAATGCTAAAGAGCGACTGCGCAGAAAGCCACCCTATTGAAGCGATGATGGCACCCCGCCGGAGCGCGGGCGGCCCGCCCAGCGAGTACCCACCGACGAGACTTAAAGGAGTTCCCCAACCACTTTCGCTCGCACCCCCATGGCCCGAGTGTGATTAAAAGTGGGTGAGGCCGGAGCGATGGTAGGGCGCGGCTGTCCTCAGCCCGCCGTCGTGATGTCCGAGCACCCGTGGATTGGCCAGCGGCGGCGGGCTGAGGACAGCCCCGCCCTACCAGGGCCGTGCGGGCAACCGGGTCCTCGCCCCTCACTCTCACCCACTTTTAATCGCACCCCCATCGCCCCCTTCCCCGGCGCGCCGCTTGACCCCCACCCCCGCCGCGCGTAGAACACTCGCGTCCGGGGAGCCAACCGGCCATTCCCGCCCGGCGGGACTGGCGAAGGCTGAGAGTTCAACGCGGGAGCGCTGAAGACCCTTTGAACCTGCTCCAGGTAATGCTGGCGAAGGGATGCCCTGTGTGGCCCTCCCTCCCCCATCCTTCCCCGGCGCGCCGCGTCCGTGTTCCCCAGAACCCGGACGCCAGACCCAAGACCCACAGTAAATTTATGATCGCCGCCCCGAAAACCTCCTTCGAACCCCACAGCAGCGAACAGCTCCCGGCCTCCAGGCGCGTCTATCTCCCCGGCCAGCTCCACCCCGACGTCCGCGTACCCGTGCGCGAAATCGAAGTCACGCCCACCAAATCCTACACCGGCACCGTCACACCCAACGACCCCGTGCGCGTCTATGATTGCTCCGGCCCCTGGGGCGATCCCGCCTTCACCGGCAGCTCCGACGAAGGCCTCCCCGCCCTCCGCCGCGACTGGATTCTGAAACGCGGCGACGTCGCCGAATACGACGGCCGCGAGGTCAGGCCCATGGACAACGGCTACCTCTCCGGCAAACACGCCGAGTTCGCCAGCAAGGCGGAAAAGAACCGGCTCGTGGAATTCCCCGGCCTCGTCGCCCAGCGCCGCCGCCCCCTCCGCGCCAAGGCCGGCCACCCCGTCACCCAACTCTGGTACGCCAAGCAAGGCATCATCACCCCCGAGATGGAATTCATCGCCCTCCGCGAGAACCTGGGCCGTCCGACGATCGCAGACATGGCCAAGGACAACCTTCGCAACGACCTCACCAAACAGCACGCCGGCTCGGCGCAGCTTTCACGGAGCGCCGAGCATCGCTCGGCCGGAAGCGACTTCACCCCCTCCGTCTTCCGCCGTTTCCCCCAGCGCATCCCCGCCGAAATCACCCCCGAGTTCGTCCGCTCCGAAGTCGCTGCCGGCCGCGCCATCATCCCGAACAACATTAATCATCCCGAGTCCGAGCCGATGATCATCGGGCGCAACTTCCTCGTGAAGATCAACGCCAACATCGGCAACAGCGCCGTCGCGTCGAGCATCGAGGAGGAAGTCGAGAAGATGCGCTGGGCCACCAAGTGGGGCGCGGACACCGTCATGGACCTCTCCACCGGCAA
>CAMAUZ010000096.1 GCA_945861535.1 Akkermansia muciniphila
TGCTCGAACTGGTCGAGGACGTGCTCCTCAACCGTCGTCCCGATTCCACCGAACGCCTGGTCGCCTTCGGCGAGGAATTGAAGAGGCGTTCGGCCGGCGTCACCACGACCGCTGCCGGGCCCGCCGATGAAGCCTGGCGGTCGGGCACCGTGGAGCAACGTCTCCAGCACGCCCTGATCAAGGGCATCGACGCCTTCGTCGACGCCGATACCGAGGAGGCCCGCGCGAAGCTCGGCCGTCCGTTGCTGGTGATCGAGGGACCGTTGATGGACGGGATGAACGTCGTCGGCGACCTGTTCGGTGCCGGAAAGATGTTTCTTCCGCAGGTGGTGAAGTCCGCCCGCGTCATGAAGAAGGCCGTCGCCTATCTCACGCCTTTCATGGAGGCGGAGAAGCAGGCCGCCGCCGCCGCCGGTCACGCCACCCAGGCCCAGGGCAAGGTCCTCCTCGCCACCGTCAAGGGCGACGTCCACGACATCGGCAAGAACATCGTCGGGGTCGTGCTCGGCTGTAACAGCTATCGCGTCGTGGACCTCGGCGTGATGGTTTCCTGCGACAAAATCCTCGAGGCAGCGAAACGGGAGAACGCCGACGTCATCGGCCTCAGCGGCCTCATCACCCCCTCGCTCGACGAGATGCAGCACGTTGCGCGAGAGATGGAGCGCACCGGTTTCAAGCTGCCCCTGCTCATCGGCGGCGCAACCACGAGCCGGGCACACACGGCGGTAAAAATCGCCCCCGGCTACAGCGAACCGGTTGTCCACGTCCTCGACGCGAGCCGCGCCGTGCCCGTGGTGAGCGCGCTCATCAGCAAGGAACAGAAGCCCGCGTTCGTGAAGCAGCTTCGGGAGGACTACGAAAAGCTCCGTGTCACCCACGCCGGGCAACAACAAAAACTGCTCTCACTCGCGAAAGCGCAGGCAAACCGGGCCAGACTCTCCTTCACTGACCTGCCGCAACCGGAGTTCACGGGTATCCGCGTGCTGTCGTCCGAGGCGCGCATGGGTTCCACCTGCGGCTGCGGCCAAGCGCACGGCCCAAGCACGCACGGCATCTTCCCGGTCTCGCTTGCGGACCTGCTGCCGTTCATCGACTGGTCGCCGTTTTTCCACACCTGGGAACTGCGCGGCGTTTATCCCTCCATCCTCAAGCACGAGCGCCACGGCGAGCAGGCCAGCGCTCTCTTCGCCGACGCCCAGAAACTGCTCGCCGAGATCGTCAGCAAAAAGCTCCTGCAACTGCGCGCGGTCTATGGTCTCTTCCCCGCGAATTCCGTGGGTGACGACGTGGAGCTTTACACCGACGAGTCGCGCACCCGGGTGCTCGCCAAATTTCACTTCCTCCGCCAGCAGATGGAGAAAGGCGACAATACGCCCAACCACTGTCTCGCCGATTTTGTCGCGCCCAAATCCCCGACCCCGGACAACAACGCCGATCACCTCGGGGCTTTCGCCGTCACCTCCGGCATCGGGCTGAAGGAACTCTGCGAAAAGTTCAAGGCGCAGCACGACGACTACAACGCCATCATGGCCGAGGCCCTCGCCGACCGCCTCGCCGAAGCCTTCGCAGAGTACCTGCACAAGCGCGTCCGCGACGAATGGGGTTTCGGCCAGACCGAAGGCCTCGCCATCAACGAGCTCATCGAAGAAAAATATCGCGGCATCCGCCCCGCCGCCGGCTACCCGGCCTGCCCCGATCACACCGAAAAGGGTACGCTCTGGCAGTTGCTCGACGCCGAGAAGCACAGCGGCATCAAGCTCACCGAAAGCTTCGCCATGTGGCCCGGCAGCAGCGTCAGCGGCCTCTACTTCGCGCATCCGCAATCGAAATATTTCGCCGTCGGCAAACTCGACCGCGACCAGATCGCCGACCTCGCGCAGCGCAAAGGCAAGCCCCTCGCCGAGATGGAACGGTGGCTGGGACCGTGGCTGAACTATTCGCCCGCCTGAGTTGGGAACGCCGTAGTTCGACCCGGCGTCAATCGAAGTAGATCGGCATGAGATTGCGCCCGAATGGAGGCCAACTCTAGGCGCATGGAAACGCCTATGCTAACTTGCTCCGCAAGGCCGCCGACGATGCCGAAACCCAACCCAAAGCAGTCTATGAACTTGTCCGAAGAAAAGCAGAAACTCTACGCGCGGCTGCACGACTGGATGTATCAGGAGAGCATCCGCACCAACCACACGCCGCTACCGAAGGAACTCGAGGACCCGAAGGAATGGGACGCATTCGTCGTGTGGCGCAACGAGAACTGGCGTCGCCTGGGGCGCAAGGCGGTCGCGGCGTTCGACGTGTGGTTCGACCGCAAGGAAGCGGCCCTGCCGACGTCGGCACTGGCCGAGGAGCCGCCCCCATATCGCTCACAGACCTAGTCCCCTACATCGACTGGTCGCCCTTCTTCCACACTTGGGAACTGCGCGGCGTTTATCCCTCGATTCTCAAGCACGAGCGCCATGGCGAGCAGGCCAGCGCCCTCTTCGCCGACGCCCAGAAACTACTCGCCGAAATCGTGGGCAAGAAGCTCCTCCAGCTTCGCGCGGTCTATGGACTCTTCCCGGCAAATTCCGTTGGCGACGACGTCGAGGTTTACACCGACGAATCGCGGACCGCTGTGCTCACCCGCTTTCATTTTCTCCGGCAGCAGATGGAGAAAGGCGACAACTCGCCGAATTGGTGCCTGGCAGACTTCATTGCCCCCAAATCACAGTCCCTGGACAGTCGGCCCGATCACATCGGTGCCTTCGCTGTCACCAGCGGGATCGGATTGAAGGAACTCACCGACAAATACAAGGCGCAGTACGACGACTACAACGCCATCATGGCCGAAGCCCTCGCCGACCGCCTTGCCGAAGCGTTCGCGGAATGTCTCCACAAGCGCGTCCGCGACGAGTGGGGATTCGGCAGGACTGAAGCGCTTACCACCGATGATTTCATCGCTGAAAAGTACCGCGGCATCCGCCCCGCCGCCGGCTACCCGGCCTGCCCCGACCACACGGAAAAAGGCACGCTCTGGCAATTGCTCGATGCCGAGAAGCACAGCGGCATCAAGCTCACCGAGAGCTTCGCCATGTGGCCCGGCAGCAGCGTCAGCGGCTTGTACTTCGCGCATCCGCAGTCGAAGTATTTCGCCGTCGGCAAACTGGATCGCGATCAGGTCGCCGACCTCGCGCAGCGCAAAGGCAAGCCGCTCACCGAGATGGAACGCTGGCTCGGTCCGTGGCTGAATTACACCCCCGCCTGACCGCGGTTCCGTTGTACGTCGGCACCTCCCACAGTCACGGGCGCGGTCGGACGCGCCCTCCCCCCTTGCCTCGCCCCTGCCCCTCGCTACGCTGCGCCCCGTGAAAATTCTCTTCATTGGCGACGTTGTCGGCGAACCGGGGCGCAAGGTCCTCAAGCAACAGGTGCCGCGCCTGCGCCAGCAGCATGGCCTCGATGTCGTCATCGCCAATGGCGAGAACTCCGCCGGCGGCTCGGGCATCACGCCCGCCATGGCCAACGAAATCTTCGCCGCGGGCGTGGACCTCATCACCTCCGGCGATCATCTCTGGGATCAAAAGGAAGTAATCGACCTGCTCAACAATGAGCCGCGCTTCGTGCGCCCGCTCAATTATCCGCCCGGCACGCCCGGCAGCGGCAGCGCCCTGCACCGCGTCGCCGGCCGCGTCGTCTGCGCGGTCGTGAACGTCCAGTGCCGCACCTTCATGCCCGACTTGGAGAATCCTTTCCTCGCCATCCAGCCCGAGGTCGAGCGACTGCGTCGGCTCACGCCCGTCATCCTCGTCGATGTCCACGGCGAGGCGACCTCCGAGAAAATCGCCCTCGGCCGCTTTCTCGATGGCCGCGTCAGCGCCGTCATCGGCACCCACACCCACGTGCAGACCGCCGACGAACAAATCTTCCCCGGCGGCACCGCCTTCCTCTGCGACGCCGGCTTCACCGGCCCGCACGAGAGCTGCCTCGGCCGTGAGATCGCCCCCGTCATCACGCGCTTTCTCACCAATACCCCGCAGCACTTCCCCGTCGCCAAAGGCCGCGTCCTGCTGCAAGGCGTCATCATCGAGATTGATCCCGCGACCGGCAAAGCCACCCACCTCCAGCGCGTGTCCGAAGCGCTGGCCGCCCCGCCGGCGTGACCTTTGAACTCGGTAGCGGGAACCGGGATGGTCACGAAGAGGCCCAGAAGGCACGGGCGACCGAAGCCTGGTGGGGAGCGCCCGCCTACTTGTCCACCAGCACGACCATGCCGCCGGTGCGGTCGATGGCGAATTCCTTGCCGGGGGGCGGAGTGGGGAGTTTGGGGAGGACGCGGGCGGTGACGAATTCCTGGACCGTCTTGGGATAGTCGGGATGGCGGAGGAGCCAGTCTTTCAGAGTTTCATTCAGCAATGCCAACGAGGCCTCGGGGGATTTTTCCGCCTCGTCGAGAATCCGCTGGGCCTCGGGGGTGAGCGGCAGGGGGACGCGCTGGCTCGGATCTTTTTTTTCACCACAACCGACGGCGGTGGTCAACGCGAACGCGAGCAGGAGCGGGGCGAAGAGCCGCCGAAATGAAGTCCCGCCAGTCGCATTCCAGACGCGGGCCGGAGCGCGGCAGCCGACGGTCGAGGCCGGGGGATTGGTGGCGGAATCCGCCATGACAGGGACCGTTGCGGGCGGGCCGCCCGCGCTCCCGTTTGATGGGCGGCGACGGTTCATTGCCGGTCCCACATGGCCTGCGGGTCGCCGGGGAGGAATTGAAAGCCGACTTTGCTGACGGCGAGGGATTCGTTGTGGCCATCGACGAAGGCGGCGTTGGCGCGGCTCTCGTGACGGTTGAACATCCGCTCGACGTTGGGCGTGTAGCCGTAACCGCCAGTGACCGGATGCGGCGTGCGGAAATATTGCGTGCCGAAGCCGGCGGGATCGCCCTCCCATTGGTCGGAGTTCGTCGAGCCGACCGTGGCGGCGGTGATGTCGCCCGCGTCGCCAAAAATCACCGTCTCGCTGGGGCGGGCGATCATGGTCTCGCGAATTTGCGCGGTGACGCCGCCGCCGAGTGTGCCGATGGATTGCGTTCCCGGCGCGTAGCTCATGCCAATGCCGAGCTGGAGCGCATCTTTCACCTGCGGACACTGGATGATCGAGCGCGTCATCAGATAGGGGCGGAGAATGTCCGGCCAGTAGGTGTAGGCGATGTTGGTGAGCCAGGTGCCGTTGTTGGAAGCGCCGTTGGCACCCATTTGCGGGAGCACCGAGTTGTTGTCGTCGATGTAGAGTTTGGTGCCCAGACCGATCTGTTTCATGTTGCTGGAGCACTGCGCGCCCTTGGCCTTGGCCTTCGCTTTGCCGAGCGCGGGCAGCAACATGCTGGCTAGGATGCCGATGATCGCGATGACGACGAGCAACTCGATCAGGGTGAATGCACCGGCACGGGAGGAGGGGCGACCGTTCATAGATTTGTGTTTCGGGACGATGGCGGTGGAAGTCAAGTTCACGCCACCGCACTTCACGGCGTGGTCACCGAAGTCTGGCAAAGGAATGGCGGCAAAGGAATGGGATTCTGAAGTTTGATTCCTCCGCCCCCATTCCTTCGCCCCCATTCCTTTGCCAATCTTCCAGCCATGCGGCGGGGCTGCCCTGTTCGCATCGCGTTTCGTCACACGTATTTTCCGCACTCTTGAATTGGCCCTGATCTCACCTCACTTCGAGCAGTCGCTTGATCGCGCCCATGAGCACGGCTTCGATCTCGGGCGCGACGTTGCTGGAGTTGGGGGCGGTTTCGTAGCCGCCCTCGGCGTAGGCGCGTTCGGTGCCGATGTAGCCGGCGCCGTAGTCGCCGTAGGAGGCGAGGGTGATTTGCAAATCGGAGCGCAGGGCTTTGGCGGCGAGCTGGTATTCGACGAAGAGTTCGCCGGGCAGATGGAGCAGTCGGACGTTGCCGAGCGCGAGGCAGGAGATGTCGGTGAGATGCCCGGCTTTGGTGCGGAGGAGAAAATTGAGGCGATCGGCGGGACCGAAGAAGGGGAGGCTTTTCACGATGGGCAGTTGGGCGCGGAGCTTGGCTTCGTCGAGGTGCGGACTTGCGGGCAGCGCGACGCGCTCGACGCGCCAGGCTAGGTCGGCGGTGGTGAGCGGGGTTTTGGTGGTGACCTCGAAGGCGCGCTTCATGCCGTCAGCGAGGCGGAGGGCGAGGGTCATGCGATTCTCTTTGTTGCCGTCGTTGTATTTGCCCGCGCCGAGGTTGCCGCCCGCGCCGTTGAAGTGAACGTGGAGGGCCTCGGGCACGGCCTGGCCGCGGACGAAGCGCGCGATGCCGGGGAAGTCGGGGCTGGGCACGCCGGTGCGGTAGTAGCTCTGCGGATGGCAGGCGTAATAGCTGAGGACGGCGAGGGGACGGTTGCTGCTCCAGAGGCTCACGAGATCAACGTTGGGATCGATGACGCCCTCGGGTTCGGCGCGCAGGGCGGGGTCTTTGGTGGTGGTGTAGCGGACGGCGCGGGTGCGTCCATCGGGACCGGGGATGCGGCGGTTGGAGGCGACTTCGAGGACTTTCGCGGAACCCCAGCCGAGGTGCGTGATGGCGGTGGCGTTGGTCATGGCAGCGCGCAGCGTGTCAGCGGCGCGTTGCATGGTGGCGCGGGCAAAAGTGCTGTCCCAGCGGCCGAGGGGCAGGTCGGCAGATTTCAGAATGGCTTCCGCGCCGAGGTCGAACGCGGGCGCGTCGTGCTGGTGCAGGGTGTGAACGGCGACGCGGGCGCGCGTGGTGCCGGCGGCGGCGGCGAGGGCGTCGCGAAAGGCGTCGTGGGCTTCGTTGCCGATGCCGATCCAATCAACGGCGCAGAGGACGACGGGGGCGTCCGCGCCGAGCAGCGCGATGCCGCGGCAGCGGAGGGTCAGTTCGCCGGGGCGCAGCACGGGGTCGTAGGCCATGATGTTGCCGAGCGGCGGCGTGGCATCGACATCGAACGTGACGAGGCGCAGGGGTTCGGCGGCGCGGGCGGTTCGCGGCGCGGCGGCGCAGAGGCAGGCGCACGCGAGGGCAAGGGCGATGGTGAGGCGGAGGAGGATGGGTTGCATGGGATGGTTGTGGGTTGAGGTGAGGGTGCGGGGTAACAGGGAGGGATTTCAATGCCAGAGGTGGGAGGAAGACTGTGTGGCGAAACCAATGCGGATGCATGGTGCGAGGGGCCGGATCGTGGCGTGGGAAGCGGGCACAGCCGGGTTGGCAGGGGAATTTGGGGCAAGGTAATAGGAAGGGGGGAAGTGCCGGTGAGCTGCGCCGAGCGTTTGTAGCGCAGGTTTCCAAACCTGCTGTGTCGCCGATTTCTAAATCGGCGGGGGCTGCGGAGTTTCGGGCGCGTGTGACAGGTTGTGGCGTTGTGGATGGCCGGATCGCCCGCGGGTTTGGAAACCCGCGACACAGCAGACTTGGAAGTCTGCGCTACAGGGGCCGCGCGTGAATCCGCCCGGGATTGTTTGGAAAACTTCTACCACCCCCGCGCCGCGCCGGGGACGCGGGGGTCGCTGGCGCCGACGAAGGTTTTGCCGTCGGGGCTGCGGCCGACGATTTGGGAGACGCCGAAGGTGGTCTCGATGGCGAGTTGGTGGCCGTGTTGTTTGAGGGCGGATTGGATTTCGGCGGGGAGATTTTTTTCAATGCGGAGCTGGTCGGGCTGCCATTGGTGATGGATGCGGGGTTGGGCGAGGGCGTCGTCGAGGCGGAGGCCGAGGTCGAGGATGTGGATGAGGTGGAGGACGGTTTGGGAAATGATCGTGGGGCCGCCCGCGCCGCCGAGGGCGAGGACGGGTTGGCCGTTTTTCAGGACGATCGTGGGACTCATCGAGGAGAGCGGACGCTTGCCGGGCGCGACAGCGTTGGCTTCGGCACCGACGAGTTTGAAGGCGTTGGGGACCCCGGGCTGGATGGAGAAGTCGTCCATCTCGTTGTTCAGCAAAATGCCGGTGCCGGGGACGATGACTTTGGAGCCGAAGGTGGTGTTGATGGTGGCGGTGCAGGCGACCCAGTTGCCCTCGGCGTCGGCGGTGGAGAAGTGGGTGGTGTGTTTTTCAAAGAGGCGCGTGTCGGCGTCGGGCGGGGTGCCGTGGGTAGCGACGGGCGTGGCTTTGGCGGGATCGATGCGGCGCGCGAGTTCGCGGGCGTAGGTGGAGTCCACGAGGCCGCGGGGGACGTTCGTGAAATCGGGGTCGCCGAGCCAGTGGGCGCGGTCGGCGAAGGCGAGCTTCATGGCTTCGGCAATGAGGTGATGGCGCGCGCCGGGGGCGGTGAAATTTTTGAGATCGAAGGGTACGAGCAGGTTCAGGATTTGCGCGACGTGGACGCCGCCGGAACTGGGCGGCGGGAAGCCGATGATTTCGTGGCCGCGATAGTGGGTGGCGATGGGCTGGCGCAGTTTGGGCGTGTAGCTGGCGAGATCGGCGGCGGTGAGGATGCCGCCGCGGGCGCGCAAGTGGGCGGCGAGGGATTGGGAGAAGGGGCCGCGATAAAACCAGTCGGGGCCGTGGGTGGCGAGGGCGCGGTAGCTGCGGGCGAGGTCGGCTTGTTGAAATTGTTCGCCGGTGGTGAGCGGCGTGCCGTCGGCGTGGAAGAAGGGGGCACCGGGGCCGGCGTGGCGGCGGAGATTTTCCGCGTGGGCTTGGATGCGGCGGGCGTTGGCGAAGTCGAGGGGGAAGCCTTTTTCAGCGAGGAGCGCGGCGGGAAGAAGTAGGTCGGCGAGGGTTTTGCGACCGGATTTTTTCAGCGCGAGATCGTAGGCGGCGAGCGCGCCGGGGACGCCGATGGCGAGCGCGCCGTGCTGGCTGAGGCCGGTGTCGGCGGTGCCGTTGCGGACGAACAGGTCGCGCGTGGCGGCGGCGGGGGCGGTCTCGCGTCCGTCGATGGCAAGGAGTTCGCCGTTGGCGCGGCGGATGAGGAGAAAGCAGCCGCCGCCGAGGCCGGAGTTGTGACCGTCCACGACGCCGAGGGTGAGGGCAATGGCGACGGCGGCGTCGATGGCGTTGCCGCCGCTGCGCAAGGCGTCAATGCCCGCTTGGGTGGCGAGCGGGTGGACGGTGGCGACGATGCCGCGTTCGCCGGTGGCAAGGTCGGCGCGTGCGGGGGCGAGGGGGAGGAGAACAAGCAGGAAGCGCAGAACGAACCGGCGGACGCGGCGGTGGGGCGGAATCTGATTAGAATTTACCGAGAGCATAGAAAGCGACTAAGGCGAGGAGTAGCAGGAGGGCGGTGATCCACCACAGCGGTTTGATGCCGGCGGGCTTGATCTCGGGGCTGAACTCGCGGCGCACGTAGTCGTCGTAGTCGAAGTTCTCGTCGGGGAGACCGAGGTCGGGGCCGGAGCTGTCGGCGTCGTCTTTCCAGCCGGTTTGATAATCGGAGCCGCAGCCGGGACAGGCGTGGGCGGTGGGCGGCACGTCGGCACCGCACGCGGGACACTCGGCGGGCGGGCGACGATGGGCAAGTTTGGGGGTCATGGAAACGGCGGGATTTTCTTCGATTTGACGGGAGTTCCGCTGCGTTTGGTTGGCGCGGGCGTGAGGCGTGAGGGATCAGGGGGAGGGAGCGGGGTCGTCGAGGCGGACGCAGGATTCGATTTCGCCGGGGGTGAAAGGGACATTGTCCACGACGAGTTCGAGGCGCGGATCTCTCTCGGGGCGGACGAAGAGTTGTTCCTCGCGGAGGCTCAGGCGACCGGTCAGGCGGATGTTGCCGCGGAGCCAGACCTCGACGCGATGCCCGAGCGGCAGGCCGATGGAGCGGGCGAGTTTTTCCAACGCGGCGGCGCGCTCCTGTTTCCAGCGGTCGTAGCCCGCCACCTCGGTGGCTTGGGTGAAGGTAAATTCCACCTGGTTGGTGGTATCGGCAGACATGCGGTGATGATTGCGGGTTGTGGTCGGTTGCGAAGCAAAAAAACGCCGTGCCAAAACGCGCGAGCCGGAGGCTCTGAGATACACGGCACGGATGGAGACGACAGGGGGGGGAAGAGGTTTGGTGGCTGGAGCCGGAATCGAACCGGCGATTCGATTCCGCCCCTTTTATTTGCTATAATCCCCACAAAATAGGCATATTTGAACATCCTTGACGCGGGTGAACATTAGCAGTCTGTTTAGCAGCCTATGGCATCCGTTCACCAACGTCCCGCTTCTCAATACTGGCACGCCGCCTTTCGTGGTCCCGATGGCAGGCTGATCTTGCGTTCAACCAAGCAATCCGACCGCACCCGCGCGCTGGCCGTCGCGATGGAATTCGAGCGCGCCGTCAAGCTCGCCACCCGTGGCGAACTGGTCGAAAGCCAAGCGCGCGACGTGCTGAAGGACATCATGGCCCGCGCCGACATCGGCGAGACGTTGCAAACCGTTTCGATCAAAGACTGGTTCGCCGAGTGGCTCGCAACGAAGGACGCAAGGAAGGCCGCTTCCACCGCCGCCCGCTACCGCGGCACCTGCGACCAGTTCCTCGCCAGCATCGGCAAGAAAGCCACCAAGCTGCTCACCGCTCTCACCGCCGATGATGTTCAACGCTACCTCACCGCCCGCCTCAAAGCCGGGATGGCCCCGCGCACCGCAGTTCTCGACGTTAAGATTCTCCGCACCTGTTTGAATGCCGCCCGCCGCCAGAACAAAATCCCCACCAACCCCGCCGAAGCCGTCGATCTGGCCGATCTGGTGGGCGAGGGTGGCGTTGAACGCGCCGTGTTCACCACCGCCGAAGTGCGGATGCTGGTGGACGCCGCGCATGATGAATGGCCCACGCTGATTCTGCTGGCCTACTTCACCGGCGCGCGACTCGGCGATTGCGTCCGCCTCGCGTGGGCGGATGTTGACCTCACCGCGGGCACGATCTCCTACACCCAGAGCAAAACGGGCAAAAAAGTCACCGTCCCCATTCACCCCGAACTGGCCGCGCACCTCGACAAACTCGCCAGCACCGACAACCCGCAACCCTTCATCATGCCCCACATGGCCAGCCTGAAATCGAGCGGGCGGAATGGTCTATCACAAGGCTTCAAGCGCATCATGCGGAAGGCGGGCGTTGACGGGCAAATCGTCGAAGGCAAGGGAGTCAGGAAGCTTTCGCGCCGCAGTTTCCATGCGCTCCGCCATTCCTTCACCAGCGCATTGATGAACGCGGGAGTCGCGCCGGAAGTGCGAATGAAATTGACCGGCCACAATTCCGAAGCCGTTCACAAAGGATACTCGCACCCGGAAATTGAAATGCTCCGCGCCGCCGTCGGCAAACTCCCTGCCCTGAATGCGGGAGGGAAGAAGTGAAGAAGAAGCCGACGCCCGCGCCGCCGGACTGGCGCGAATGGGATTTTCGCACGGTGCCGCCCGATCTGAGACAAGCCTGCTACGCATGGGAAATTGAACGGTCGGTGACGCGGGAATGGGAGCCTCCAGAGTGGACCCGCCCAGGCTGGAAACCGGCCAACTCCGATTGGAAATGCTCACCGGATTTAAGCGCCGAGGCCCTTGCAAAGATGAAGGAGGCAGGCACCAATGACCTCAATCCGCCGCCTTGGCTCACGCTGACAGAGCACCAGCAACGGAAGATTGCGGAGGCTTTTTGGCCAGACCACAAAAGCCCGGAGTGGCTCCGCGCCTACCCAGAGTGGCCGGTGAAGGAACTCGACAACCCGGAAGACCTTCACTGGGCACGTCGGGGTGTCACCATCCACGGCCACGCACTAAAGATTGATTGGTCGGCTGGTCGGGATGCGGTCAAGGACGCTCTCATTCGATGGGTGGACTCCGTGCCAACCTACAAAGCCAGTAAAGCTGGCACTTGGGATAAGGGTGGCGCTCCCCGAGACTATTTCAAAGCTCTGCGTTTTCTCGGCGCATTCAGACTCGTATCCAAGGGAATTAAAAAGCCCGAAGCTCGCCAACTTTTGGGATTCAGAGATAACAAGATTGAGGACAAGTTTTCCCCGTCACATTGGGCAAACGAAGTCGCCGTGATTCGCAAGGAGATTGAAGCCGTCCGCGCCCGAGATTCGCGTTTGTTCGGTCGGTTGCTCGATTTGATGTAGCCCCCGTTCACAACAACCCACCCCCCGGTTGTTCGTAACTTATGCGCCCGCTTTCTGCGTGTTTAACTGACACGCATGAACGACACTTCGTTTCCAGTAACTAAAAGAAAACTCACCCCGCGCGTCCAATCCCTACTCGCCGAGCGCAACGGCCTGCTGCCCGTCTTTGTGCGGTCCCCGAAAGGCGGGACCGAACATTACAGCGGACTAACAAGGGGGATGCTCTACCGCCTCGACGCCGAGAGGAAAATCCGGTCGGTGTCCATCCGTGAACCGGGAGCATTGAAGGGATGCCGCCTCTTTGATCTGGGGAGCATCCTTTCCTATCTCGACAGCCTCGACGCCGACACCACCACCACCGCGGGAGGGGCAGCGCAATGAACCGCTCGCGCCACCGCCTGAAGGAAAGTCGCGCCAGCGGCAGCACCGTTGCGAAAGTCGATAGGATGATTCGGCTAGGCTGGCATCCGGGCTTGAGTGTTCGCGACGTGCTATTCCGCCGCCGCCGCACCCGTGAAGGGATGATGGAACGGAGGCCGAGTTGAACAAGCTCTTCGTGCATTCCGAACTCGACGACGCTGGTCTTACCCCCACCGAGTTTCGTCTGCTCGGGCATATCAGCCGCCGCGCTGGCAGCGGGGAGTGCAACGCCAGCGTCCCGAACATGGCCAGGCATTGCGGAGTTCATGCCAACACCGCGCGAAAAGCCGTCAAGGGACTGGTCGCACGCAACCTCATTCATCGCCTAGACCGACAAGGGCAGACCGCTCTCTTCACGATCAATCACGGTTCCGACTCATGGAAGCCAGCACCCCAACAAAAGAACGTAGCCCCACAAAAGGAAATAGGGGTTGACTCCAATAAAGTGGAGGGGAACCCCCACAAAGAACCGCAGACAAAGGTAATCCCTCTGAAGGTAATCCCTTCTAAGGATTCTCCCGCTGCCGCGGGTGACGATTCTAAAAGCCCCTTTCGTTTGTTCACCGATGGATGGATGGAGCGACATCAAAAGCATTTTGGTGAACCGTATCTTTTCACCAAGGCGAAGGACGGCAGCGCCGTCGCGCGACTGATAAAATCCGGCACCGCACCGGAGGAACTGCTGGCCCTCGCCGAAAAGGCATGGCAGCGCCCGGACGGTTTCAACTGCAAAGCCGCTGCCAGCATCGCCGGGTTTGCCGCCCGCTTTAATGAAATCCGCGCGGAGTTGCGCGGCCCTGCCCGGAAAACGCCCGCCCTGATAACACCTGATTTCTCCAAAGGATTTTAACCATGACAACCGACACCACCCTAGAGCAACCAAACCCCACCCGAATCCAAACCGCCGCGTGCGCGTGCGGATGCACCTTCGATCAAACGCAACTTTGCATTCCAGTTCTTGAGCGCTGGTTTCCCGTTCAACGCCATTGCCCGGCCTGCGAAAAGCTGGCCGCGGATTGCCGCGCCCGCGAGGAACAAGAACGGCAGAAACGGGAACTGGCGGAACGCTGGCAGGCTTGGTGCGAAATCTGCCCGCCCGCCCTGCGGGAAACCGCCCGCGAGAAACTGCCGCGGCCCGATCTCTATGACCGGGTAATGCGCTGGCAATTCGGCCCGCGCGGTCTGCTGCTCCCCGGCCCCACCGGCACGGGGAAAACGCGGTGCATCATGCGCCTGTGCGAGCGGGAATTCATGGCCGGGAAATCCGTGGCCCGGTTGACCGCCAATGCGCTGGCCGATTACCCCGCCTTGCTCATGGAGAGCAGCACCAAGGCCCACGACTTCAAGGAACACCTGCTGCGCGCCCGCATTTTGGTGATCGACGACGCTTTCAAGGCGAAACAATCGGAGCGCATTGAAGAGCTGATTTTCTGTGTCGTGGACACGCGCACCGAACACGGCCGGCCGATCTTCGCCACCCTGAATGACACGGGCGAAACGCTGAAGGCCCGTCTCGGCACCGACCGCGGCGAGCCGCTCATCCGCCGCTTGCGGGAATTCTGTGAAGTCATCGTCCCCTGACCCAAACCAAAACCAACACCCATGAAAAAAACCAAGTCCCCGAACACCACCCCCACCAAACACCGCCCATCCGTCGCCGAGATGCACGCGCAAGCTTGGGAGCTTCGGAACCTCGCCACCCGCCTGCGAATCCGATCCGACTTGCTCCGTGAGCGAGCGCAGCGCCAGCAACTCAGGGAAATGGCCAACCGCGCCTTGCGGCTGGTGTCCGCTGCCCCCGGAGAAATGCCGCCTTTCGATCCGTCCGCCCTCGCCAGACACAACGCCAAACGCGCCACGATGCCCAAGGTGAAGCCGGAAGCCGTCGAGTGACGGAGCCACCCCCGGTGGCCTATTTTTCGCTCGGGTCCTACAGCCGACCACCCCTGCGGACTACTGGACGTGCGTAAAGCCTTTACCGCCTGCCCTCCGTCGTTTCTGTCCCAACCCAAAACACCAACACCATGACCACTCCAACCGCAGAAACCTCCGATCCCATGCTCGACGGCAAGCCCCACGTTGACGCCCACCGCGCACTCCGGTGGTCCGCCACCCGTGCCGCCAAGGAGTTTCACGTCGATTTCAAAACCTTAAGCAAGCGCCTTACTGCCGCCGCCATTTCCCCCGGTGCCGATCTTAAGTACAGCACCTTGGAAATCGCCCGCGCTCTGTATTTGGACGGCGGCGACATTGACGCCGAGAGGTTGCGAAAAATCCGGCTGGAAGCGGACATCCTGCAACTGCGCAAGGACGAAGCCGAAAACCGCCTGCTCGACGCCGACAAGGTTTTGCAAGTCTGGTCGCAAGCCGTGTTGAACATCCGTGGCGTGGTCCTCGCCCTGCCGCTCCCCGAGGCCCAGCGTTTCGCCGCGCTCGACGCTATCGTTGAAATTCCCAAAGGCGAATACGTGGCCAAGCCAGACCGCACGCCGCCCGAATTGTCCGGCAAGGCGGCGGACGACGATCAAAGCGTTACTGAATCAATTCGGGGAACTCCTGCGCTGTAAGCCAGTCGGTTCCACCAGCCCGAAACACAAGTGTCTGCATGTTTATCAGTCCGTCGGCCAAAAAAGTTTGCATTTCCGTTGCGCTGTAAGGGCCGTATTGCGTGCCGGTGTCAGAATAGAAGAAGACCTGTCGCTCTGCCGCCGCCTGCGCCACGGGTGCTGGCTGGGGGACCGCCGTTGGCTGAGGCTGTGCCGCCGCCTTTTGAGCTGGTGGTGCCGCCGCCTTTTGGGCTGGCGCAGCGACCGTCGAAGTTTGTGTTTGCGGCGTAGCAGGTGCCCCAGCTTGCGGAGGTGTTTGGGTTGGCGCAGCCGCGAGAACCAGAGTGACGACCGGACGGGTTCCCGGCAGCATCAAGCGCGAGCGCAAATCATCCGTGAGAAACGGAGAAGTGTGAACTGCTGTGTCGAGCGTTGCGCGCTGAATTTGCGCAACCGCATGGAGCAGGGTGCCGACCACAACACCTTGGAAGACGCACCCAAAGGCGAGGCCGAGAAAGTATTTTTCCCCGCCACCTGGAGCGCTCGGCAACAACAACAAAAACCCAACGGCACCAATCCCTCCAAAGACTTTCGCGATGGTGCCGAGGGTGGCCACCCTGTCCGCTACACCGTAGGCGCCGGTATAGCGTCGGAAAGTTCCCCATTCGTCGGCGTTGAGTTTTACGGAAGGTTGTTGTGCGCTCATGTTTTTTCCTTTGTCGAACTGACGCTGCGCGAATTGCGCTGCTTGTCGAGGGTGAACGGCTTAAATCGCCCGTCCGCCCCCGCCGAAAACACCGAAACCGACCAAAACCACCCCGGCGAACATCGGTGAACAAGGGTGAAAACGGGTGACGATGTTAGCAGTTGCGTTAGCATTTTCACCCCTCTCGCAGTCGGAAACTGCGTTTTCATTGGTGTTTTTGAAGTGGTGGCTGGAGCCGGAATCGAACCGGCGACACGAGGATTTTCAGTCCTCTGCTCTACCAACTGAGCTATCCAGCCATCCTCAAGTTGCTCCCGGACGACCCCGGGCGAACGCGAGGAGTATGTCGCACGCGGCCAAAGGTTCGGCAAGGATTTTCACCGGCGACCACCAAATTGCTGCCGCGAGGCAAAGCTCCCAGCCGAAATCCGCCTCCAGCTCGTGGCGAAACAGTTCGGAAGAGCACGGGTCCGAAAGCTGCCAGCGGACCGCGCCGCGGCCGCGAATCCCCTGCCGATCTGTGCTTGGCAATACCGAGCGGCCGACCATGCTCCATCGCACCCACCGAACGCATAAATCCAGCCATGAGCAAACCACACACTCCAATCATCAGCCCCTCGCAGCGGCGTCCGCGGCCGGCGCTATCGCTTCTTTTCGCCGTGTGTTTGCTGCCGGGCTTCGGCCTGAAAGCCGCACAGCCGTTGGACTACGAGTCATTCGAGAACGGGATCCCGGCCTACATCGCCGCACCCCGCGCAGGAAGCCTGAGCGTTTCTTCGTGGCACAACCACGACGGCAAAAACTCGCTGCGCTGGGAATGGCGCAAGGGCGAGGACCTGATCGTCCGCCACGACATCGGCGACGTCTCCCGCAAGGGTGGATTTCTTAACAAAGCCGCCTTCGCCATCTGGGTGTATCTGGAGAAACCGAACCCGGGGGCGTTGCTGTTCGAGTTTCGGGAGGCCGGGCAAGTCACCGGTTCGTTCCGGTTTCCGATGCAGTTCACCGGTTGGCGGCAGGCGCGACTGCACTATGACGAGTTCCCGAGCGGCAGGCCGACAGCGAAGGTGGACAACATCCGGATTTCCGCGCCGACGGACGGGACGCAGGGCGTCGTGTACTTTGATGCCATCGGGTTCAATCTGCTCACCTACCCTTCCGCGTCGATCGACCCCGAAAAGCTGATCCCGCGTCAGGGGCGTCCGTATCTGGACGATCAACAATTCCCCAAGCTCACGGGTGTCACTGAGGCCGAGCAGGAGGGCCTGCGCAAACTGAAAGGCGCCGGCCCCAAAGCCAGAAAGTCGCCGGGAACCCCGGACGCCAAGGTGAACGAAGTCTGCGACCAGGTCAGGGCATTGGGCATCACGCGCGATGAACACGGCGTACACGGACCTGGCCTGGACGGTCGGACCTACTACTGCGCCGCCCCCGGGGAATACGGGGGCAAGGATGTTCGGTTCTGGCCGGATGAACTCGGTCCTGACGGTGTGGCGATGCCGACCGCCAAGCCGTTCGCCGCGCTCGCCACCCAGATCGCCCAGACCTACCACGCCAGCAACGACGAAAAGCAACGTGGACGCCTGGCCGAAGCCTTCCTCCTTGTGGCCGACTATTTCCAAGATCAGGGGGAATCGCTCGCCGCCGACGCCCTCACGAGCATGCGCGAAGTGCTCAGCCAGGCGCACAGATTCGAGTACCACTTCGCGGCTCTGGTTCGCTCGCGCGGTGGTGACACGTTGTATGTCATCGGCGACACGCCGCTCCGCTCGAACATGGATTTCTATTCCCACTACGCCCGCAACTTGATGGACCTGTGTTTCATTCCGCCGGAAACGACCGACCAGGTTCGCTGGCTGAATGCCTGGAAGGCGATGATGGAACGATCGTTAAGCCAGCCGTCCGGCGCCTTCAAAGTGGATGGCTCGGCGTATCACCACGGGGGCCATTACCATTCGTATGCCCAGGGCGCGTTCGCGAATTTCAGCAAGTTCCTGAAGGACCTCCAGGACACCCCCTGGCGGATGAGTCCCGAGGCCCATGAGCAACTCCGTCGCGCCATGCTTGCCCAACGGCTCTACGCCAACCGCTTCGACCTGCCACTATCGCTCAAGGGTCGCAGCCCCTTCACGCCCGGCTACGGCCTCATTCTGCCCTACGGTGTCAAAGCGCTGGATACGTTGGCGCGACTGGGATCGCCGGACGGGAAGGAGCCGATCGATCGGGAAGTGGCGGCTGCCTACCTGCGACTCGCGCCCGAGGCGGCCGAGAAGGAGCCTTATTTGAGCCTCGGCGTGAAAGCCGAGCCCGATCCGAACGGGACGTTCGTGATGCCCTACGCCGCCCTGCTCGCCCACCGGCGCGACGACTGGCTCGTCTGCGTCCGCGGCCAGAGCCGATATTGCTGGGGCAGCGAGCGCCAGGCCCGACGCAATTGCTACGGGCCTTTCATGAGCATCGGCAGCCTCGAAATCCTTGCCGGTGGAAATCCTGTCACCGCCCGGGCGAGCGGGAATGACGGGGCGGGTTGGGACTGGGCGCGCTTCGAGGGAACCACCGTCCCGCAACTTCCGCTGATTGAATTGGAGAAGGCGTGGCCGGCGAAAAGCGAGGTGACACGTTCGCCGGAAAGCTTTGTGGGCGGGCTTTCACACCAGGGTCGGCAGGGCATTTTCACCATGGTGCTGAACCAGACGATCACGCCCGACGGCAAGGTCATCAAAGGAAGGAAAAGCTGGTTCTTCAGTGACGACCGAATTCTCTGTCTGGGATCCGGCATCTCCTGCGACGAGACCCGCCATCCTACCCAAACGACCCTCTGCCAGAAATCGCTGCGGAACTCTCAACCGCCGGAAATCCGCCCCACTTCGGTTGACGGGGGCGACCTCAAGGGCTTTCCCGAAGATCGCACGCTGGATCAAACCAAGCCCCACTGGTTTTTCGATGTCCAGCAGACCGGCTACTACGTGCCCGCCGGGCAGCTTGTCGGCATCGCGCGCAAGCATCAGAAAAGCCGGGACGTCAATGATTGGGAGGACACCGAAGGGGATTTCCTGACCGCATGGATCGACCACGGCAAGGCCCCCAAGAACGCCAGCTACGAATACCTCGTTGTCGTCCGGGCGACGCCCGAGGCGATGCAGAAGATTGTCGCCCAACCGCCGTATCGGATTCTCCAACGCGATGACGCCGCGCACATTGTCTGGGACGTTTCCGGCCGGCGTTGGGGCTGCGTGTTCTTTGCGCCGCAACCGGAGCTTTCACACGCGGTCGCCACGGAGACGCTCCCGGTGAAAGCGGTTGACCGTCCGTGCCTGGTGATGTTGCAGGCGCCGCAGGTTGGCCAGTTGGAGGTGAGCGTGGCCGACCCCGACCTGAACCTGCAACCGGATGGAGGGTTCAAGTCGCAACCGCTGCGAGTCACCTTGCGCGGCAAGTGGCGTCTGCAGGATGCGAAGGGAACGACCTGTGTCTGGCCACTGGCGGACCCGAAGAACACGGCGCGAGTCGTATCCACCAGTGACGCGGAAACCGTTGTGGAGATTGTCTGCCAACGCGGGGCCAGCTACGACCTGAAGCTGGTCCGGTGATCCGACGCGATTGAATGCCGGCCCACAGCCAGAATCCCCGAGCGACCGGGACGCGATGAAAGCTGGGCGCAGAAGCAAATTTCTCGCGGTCCGGTTCCCCCTTCCGTAGCCTGCCCGAGACCAGAACAACAGGCGAGTATCCTTATGCGATTTACCACCCGCTCCGAACTCCCAACCCTCGCCCCTGTCTTCGCCCTGCTCCTCTCGCTGGCATTCACCCTCCCGGCACGCGCGGACAAAGTAACCCTCGTCGCCGGCGGTTCCGGCGGCGACGGCGGGCCGGCGAATCAGGCCAAGGTGTCAAGGCCCTTCGCCGTCGCCTTCGACCAGTCTGGGAACATGTTCATCGGCCAGTTCGGCACGAAAACCGACGGACACCAAGTACGCAAGGTGGACACGAAGGGGATCATCACCACCATCGCCGGCACCGGGAAACCCGGCGCTGGTGGTGACGGAGGCCCGGCCACGAAAGGCGAGTTCAACTTCATCCACGACATCGTCGTCGGGCCCGATGGGAATCTCTACGTCGCCGACAGCTCCAACCGGAAGGTGCGGAAGACTGATGTGAAGACCGGCCTCCTCACCACCTTTGCGGGCACCGCCGAAGGCAAGGGTGCCACCGGTGACGGCGGCCCCGCCGACCAGGCCTCGCTCGACGGCGTCGCCAGCCTGTGGTTCAGCAACGACGGCGCGACGCTCTATCTGAGCGGCTTCAGCAAATTCATCCGCACAATTGACATGAAGACCGGCATCATCAACACACTTAAAAACTGTTCCGGCGGACGCAGCATCGCGATGGACTCCAAGGGCAACCTCTACATCGCCGGCGGCCCAATCCTGCGCGTCCGCACCCCGGACGGCACCATGAAGGTGCTGCTCGACGAAACGCAACTCGGCGGCTCCAACCTACCGCTAGCCGGCAACCCGAAGCACCTCGGCATCGACGCACAGGACAATGTGCTCATTTGCGACGAACTGCATCATCTCCTCCGCAAATACATCCCCGCCGAAGGAAAGTTGGTCACCCTCATGGGCGATGGAAAACCCGGCTCCGACGGCGTTGGCGGCCCACCCGAAAAGGCGCAGCTCAAAAATCCGCACGGAGTTACGTTCCACAACGGGATGATCTATGTCGCCGACAGTGTGAACGACCGGGTGCTGAAGATCAGCGCAGACTGAATCAGGACGCTCGCGCGGACCGCCGGCGCGCGCATGGCTCGACAAGGATGAACCGGCGGCACGAGCACCCGAACACTCCCTTGCAACCGCCCCGCCGTCGGTTCGGCTCAACACCGCGCTCGATTTTTTGGGAGAGGGTTCCTGCCGCGCAGCGTTCTCCCGAATCAGTCTTTGAGAACGTTCGTGAATCCGCACCGGGACCTCTGGCGGTGTGCGGTCAGCGGACCGCGTAAACGCGGAACGCCAAAGCCAGTCCCTGACGACTCCAGCCACTTCTCCAACCAGTTCTGAAAACCGCGGCCGTTTACCCGCCGCACTTTTCAGCCTCCGTTTACCGGCGAGGTCAGCGTTCCTGAGCAGAAGACCAATCTGACGCCGATTGGATAGGCCGGGGTGATCAAACCAAAACTCCCTGCAAGGCAATCGGTCGCAAAAGTTGGCGGAAGAGGTGGGATTCGAACCCACGGTAGAGTTGCCCCTACTCCTGATTTCGAGTCAGGTGCCTTTAACCACTCAGCCACCCTTCCCGCCGTTGATTATTAACAGCTTACGCTGTGTTGGAAACTTACGAATTGACCATCTGATACTGCGATCTGATACTGGTTGCGTGAAACCGCAAAAAAGCAGCGCGAAACCCTCTGCAGCTCTGGGAGAGTGGCAGAAGACGTCGTTTGCAAATCTGGTCCGTTACGTTCCATCTGGGAGTTACTTTGCGAGGATTCGAGTCGGTGGCAAGCTGATTCGCCAAAGCCTGAAAACCAAAGTTCTCTCCGTCGCCAAGCTCCGGCTCGGGGATTTCGAGAAACAGGAGCGGTCCAACTTGGAGGCTCAGGCGGAATTGGAAGAGGGCAACGCGGCGTTCCACGACCTGGTAAAACTTTGGCGGGAACGCATGGCGGCCGACCACTCGATCAAGCCGCGAACC
Source organism: Akkermansia muciniphila (assembly GCA_945861535.1). Classification (GTDB taxonomy): domain Bacteria; phylum Verrucomicrobiota; class Verrucomicrobiia; order Limisphaerales; family BJHT01; genus BJHT01. The sequence goes on from CAMAUZ010000096.1 coordinate 21,396, forward strand.
AAGACATACTACGAGGAACGCCTGACCGCCTTGCTAAAGAGCTGGCCCGGCCTCTCGGCCATGGAGGTGCGGAAAGTCAGCGCTCACGACTGTCAGCAGTGGTCCGGAAATTATGTTAAGCAGGCCAGTCCGTCGAACTTCAACAACACGGTCGGACTGCTGCGCCGGATGTTCGATCTGGCGATTGAACACGGGCTTCGCTACGGCAACCCGACAGCGGATTTGAAGCGAGTGCGGGTCAGGGCCAAGGAACTCACCTTGCCGAGTCAGGATCAGTTCACCGCGCTGGTCGCGGAGATTCGCCGGGTGCCGTTTGGTCCTGGCCTGGCGAGCGCGGACCTCGTTGAATTCCTCGCGTATGGCGGCCTGCGCAAAGGCGAGGCAGCGCAAGTCACTTGGGCGGATTGCGACTTCAAGCGGAGGGAGATCGTCGTACGCGGCGATGCCGAGACGGGAACGAAGAACGGCGAGATCCGCCGCGTGCCGATGATTCCCGACATACTGCGCCTCTTGGAGCGTCAGCGTATCAACCGCCAAGACGAGCCCGCCGACGCTCCGGTGATGCGTGTCAAAGAATGCCAAGGTGCGCTGACGCGTGCCTGTAAGCAGCTTCGAATTGCCCGCATCACGCACCACGACCTCCGCCACCTCTTTGCCACGCGCTGCATCGAGAGCGGCGTGGATATTCCGACCGTCTCCCGCTGGCTCGGTCACAAGGATGGCGGGGCCTTGGCGATGAAAGTTTACGGTCATCTCCGCGACGCCCACTCCAGCGCCATGGCACAGAAGGTCACGTTCTCGGTTCCCAAAGCGGAAGCTGCGGTCGAAGGCAGTGCTGAGCCGGCAGCCATGGAAAAGGAAGGCACCGTGAAAGTGCGCGCCCTGAAGCGGTGAAAGGCCGCCAGTCCCGCGCCCAGCACCAACCGTCTTCCGGCGATTCGACAAACTGAATTCGTCATCGGCCCTTGAAAAAGAAAAGGGGCGCCAGGGTTGCCCCCGACGCCCCCCCAGCCACTTGGCTGTAGAGACCGCTAGACCTTTGGCTTTTCCAGGATTTTCCTGATTTTCATCAGGGCCTGCTCGTAGGCCTTCTTGGTTTGGTCGACAGGCTTGCTGCCGAGTTTTTTCAAGAATTTTCGGATCTTGGCGATTTGGTCAGTTGGAGTCAGAACTCCCACACTGCCTCGTTTTCCGGTGGCTCGCCGTCCGGATTTACCCAGACGCTTGTTGACGAGCTTGGATATGAGGGCCGCTGTCGGAGCTTTGCCTTTTGCCTCCTTGAGAGCATCTTTCCAGATGCTCACCGGATCGCAATCGGCGGTCTCCCACAGTCGGGCCAGTGGACGAACCTGTGCTTCGCGTGTCGGCAGGCTTTCCGGGGGCACCCGCCCCTTTCCAGCCTTCAGTTGCTCCACGATCTTCGCCGCCGTCATCAACCGGTAGGCGTGTTTCACGGAGAATTTCCAACGCGCTTGGCAGTATTCTGCGAACTTGCTGTGCGAAGCCTTGTAGAGGCGTTCGTCGTTGATTCGCTTGAGAGCCGAACCCACTTCGACGAACTCCGCAAGGGCCTGGTCGATGGTTCGTTCCAACGAATCCAAGGCCTTCTGCTTCCCCGGCGACAGCTTTTTCCCCTTAAACTTCGGGGATCGCGGCTTCCGGTTGAGCGTCTGCTTCTTCACCGCAGCTACAGCGGGCGGAGTGCTGGGAGCCTTTACGACCTTTCCCGACTTCTTTTTGGTCTTGCTCATCGGGCACCTCCGTTCTTCACGGTGGCGGCGACAAACTCGTCCACGGAGCTCTTGAGAATCAGCTTGTGCCGGAGGGCACTCGACGACTTCAAAAGACCCCGATCGAGAAGCCGGTAGACCGACTTCGGGCTTATTCCAAACGACGCGGATACATCCCCGACGGATACGAATATCCTCGGGGCCGTTGTGCATGCTTTAAGCATGTTTGGTTTCCTTTTCGCTAAGAGCGCCTCCGGGTTCCAAAACCCAGATTTGCTCCGTTGGCCGGTGCATAGGCGACCGGTTGCTGCATTTGAGCCTGCGTGATACTTACCGCGCAGAATTGGGACCAACTGTGCTTTTCAGCTTGCCTCCCCTTCCTGGTTGGTGATCGAGGCCGATCCCCGGCCCTTACCCAGGACGCTGAGTGATTTCTTATTTTTTTCAAAGAACAACACCCAGCGGAACCGGTCACCACCCCTCGAATCTTGCGACCCAAAAGGAGGCACCCGGATCAGCGGGCATCCAACCCGGCGATCATATCGTTCGGGCTGCGGCAAGATTGCGCTGCTCGCTGTCGAATGCAAGGGATTCGCGACTGAAATTTGCGATCAGGTGGGCGGGTTCCCGTTCTCGAATTTGTGTGAGGTCCGGGACGCGCAGGGTTCCCGAAAGTCCGAGCTCAGGTCACTGTTGTCCCGCTCGACGCCCAAAATCCACGTCGCAAACGGGCGTGTCTTGTAGTGAACTCTGGTCATGGCGAAACCGAAAGCGACCACGGCGGATCAACCGCCCGTGCTGCGACCACCGCAACCAAACGCGGCGGCGACGGACGACTCCGGGGCTGCTGATCGCGGAACTGCCCTCGGCACCAAGGCAAGCGACAACGAGGTCGTGTCGCCTTCTGCGGCTCCGGTACCTGCGAAGCGGATGTCAGCGGTGAAGGTCAAGACCACAGCGAAACTTCCCGTGCTTGTCATGAGGTTTAACAAGTGGTCGAAAGGCTGCGGTGAGAAGGTCGAGCAAAACTTCGATAACCAGCCCCGTGGCATACTGAAGGCCTTTCCGAAGGTGGATGCAGACCAGGTCTCGCACGCTGACCTCGAAGAGAATTTGTGGTGGTGGCGCAAAGCCAAGTCCGAGAAGGCAGCGAGTATCTTCCGGCACAATGGCGTGCCGAGCTGGACCGAAATGCTGTTCACGATTTACCAGGACCACTTTGAACGAAGCGCCTATTATTACGAACTGCGGGCGCGCTACGACAATCGATACCAGTGGGACTTCGGGCATCCGTGGATCCACTGCAGCCGCCAGCAACGGCGGATGCTTGATTGTCTCTGGCCGAACGACTACCCCGCGCGGAAATGGCTGCCGAGCGATGCAGGGAAGCCCGCGTGGAGCCGGTTGGACGGCGTAAGCTTCAATCTCCAACTCAACGACACCGTGCTCATCGAGCAATTCCTTGCCGAGGTGGAGCGATTACGCAGCAGCAAGGCAATTCGCAAACCCGGCGTTGGGCAGGGGGTACGGCGCAAACCGCTTTCCTGGCGGCCCATCGAGTTGTTGGATATTCGCCGCTATCGCATTCGGCCACTCAATGACGGCGAACGGTCGCATGTGTCCAAGGTCTTGCGGGACTACAAGGCCGCCTGCCAGAAGGCACGAATCGAGCCGTGACGAGCGGAAGCCGATTCCGAGTAAATCAATTCCCTGCTGATATACTCGGCGGCGGGTCTTCCCCTGCAAACCCCACTGTCTGCGGCCCTCCGCAAGAATCCCGGGATAAGGAGCCGGCGAGTAGATCACGACTGCGGTGATCCACTCTTCGACGTTTTCCGAGCAATCTTCCAAGTTATCGGTGTGGTGAGTTGGTGCCGAGCATCGACTCCCAAAACTATGACTACGGAAGCAGTACGCGCTGACAGCCCGCCAATGGCTGTCGTTGACGATTCCAGCGAAGACAAGCTGGCTGGGGTGATCGAAGCAGAAGCCCCTGTTCCTGGGGCCACCACGACGGTGGCGGCGGTGTGCGTGGACGTGCAGGACCTGGGCGTGGTGGACACGCCGTGGGGCCGGAAGGCGAAATTGAAACTCGTCTTCGAACTCAGTGAGTTCAAGGCCAACGGCTTCCCCGCCACCGTGAGCCGCACGTTCACGAAATCGCTGTACGAAAAGAGCGCACTACGCCCGGTACTCGAAGCCTGGCTCGGCCGCGTGCTCAACAGCAGCGAGTTGGCCAAGGGGTTTCCCTACAAGGAACTCAAGAACCTCGGCTGCACGCTCACGCTGCTCCCCGCGATCAGCGAAGCCGGGAATGAGTATCAGAAGATCGTGGCCATCCTGCCCGCCGTCGAGCCGGCCTTGCAGCCCTCGGGCACGTATCGCCGGTGGAAAGCCTGAACCAACCCGGCCGCAGCCTTGGCACTTCATCTAGCGAGGCGGGGCTTCGGTCACAACCCAAAATCAACCAATGTCCGACTTACAAAAACCGCCTGGCAGCTCGGCGAACGCTGCCTCGAACCGCTCGCCTTCGGAAATCGTCGAGCACGTCGTTGGCCCAGTGGAATGGACCGAGGACACGCAGGGCTACTGCGAATGCCCCGGCCGCGACCAGCACACGAGCCGCAATGGGCGGCGCGATTGCACGGTGTATCTGGACCATGTGCCGACCCTCTATTGCGTCCACGGGAGCTGTCGCCAAGCCGTCGAAACAAAGAACCGGGAACTGCGGCGGGCGCTGACGAACGACGGCGAAGTCAGCACCACAAAACCCAGACGCCCAACCGCCGCCGAGAAGGCGCGGCTGGCCCAGGCCCGGTGTCGCGAGGGCATCCGCATCCGCGCCGCCCGCTCGCGCGACCGTATTCTCAAGGAGTGGTCGTGGCCGCTGGCGCAGATCATGCAGGACTCGCCCGTGACGATGCCTGAGAACGCCGGCGACCACTGGCAGCCGCTGTTACGCCGGTTTCATCCCGACGACGTCCTCTGGCTCGGCGACAAGTTTGACTCCGGCAAACCCGAGCATGGCTGGAACTTTAGAACCGCCCGCGAGTGGCTGGAAGGCGACGCCGCTCCCGCGCCGCTCATTTGTCCAGCGACGTTCCAGCCGGGCTCGATCAATCGCAGCAACGAGAATGTCGTGGCGCGCCGCTTCCTCGTCGTGGAATCCGACACGCTCGGCAAAGACCAAGTTGGTGCCGTGTTTCGCTGGCTGCGCGAGAAGGTTGACCTGGCCTTGGCCGCCATCGTGGATACGGCGGGCAAGAGCCTCCACGCGTGGTTTTACTACCCGCCGCCCGACGTGGTGGACGAACTGAAGCTCGTGTTGCCGGTCCTCGGCTGTGACCCGAAACTTTTCACCGCATCGCAGCCCGTGCGACTGCCAGGGGCGTTGCGCGAGGGCCGCCACCAGAAGCTCGTCTATCTTGGAAGCGAGGTGCAACGATGAGCACCGTCACCAACGCGCTGCCGCTCCCATCGCTTTACTTCATGCCGCACGACGGTTCCTATTGGAAGACCGACGCAGCCGGCAAGTGGATCAAGATTAACGAAAGCTCGGCCACGCTCGAAATCCGTGCGGCTGGCTTTGCCGGCAAGGGCGAAGGCGCCCTCAATGAAGCCGAGCGTTGCCGCCTAGACATCCAAACCCGTCAGAACGTGAACTATGCCGCGCCGCTCGCGGGCTACCGCGCCGGCCACTATCGGATCAACGAAAACGACGTGCTGGTGACCGAGTCACCGCGCTTGATCGTGCCGCGCGCGGGCGAGTGGCCCACCTTGCGGCTGATCTTCGAGCGGCTGTTCGCCGACCCCAAGCACGACCAGTTGTCTTACTTCTACGGCTGGCTCAAGTGTGGACTGGAGGCCATACAGAGCGGGCGTTGGGCACCGGGACAAGCCCTGGCGATGGCTGGTCCGATCGAATCGGGAAAGTCGCTGATCCAACTATTGATCACCGAACTGTTCAGCGGGCGCTGCGCGGATCCGTATCTGTATTTGACCGGCAGAACGGACTTCAACGCCGACCTGTTTCGGGCCGAGCACCTGATGATCGAGGATAAAGCCGAGTCCATCGACATCCGGGCCCGCCGACACTTCGCGGCCAGCATCAAGGGCATCGCCGTCAACCGGGACCACTCCTGCCACCCGAAGGGCAAGCCCGCCCTGACGCTCACCCCGATCTGGCGGCTGACCATCAGCCTGAACGACGAGTCCGAACGACTGCTGGTGCTCCCGCCGCTCGACGACGATGTGGCGGACAAGATCACGCTTCTGCAGGTCCAGGCAGGCCCGATGCCGATGCCCACGGCAACCCCGGCGGAAAAGGAGGCGTTCTGGCAGCGGTTGACGGGTGAGCTGCCTGCCTTCGCCGCGTATTTACAGGCGTGGGAAATTCCGGTGGCCCTGCGCAGCTCACGGTTTGGCATCACCCACTTCCACCACCCGGTCTTGGTCGAGGCGCTGCAGAAGTCCTCGCCCGAGCATCGCTTGCTGGACCTCATTGACCTTGGCCTCGATTTCCGGGCTCGGGTTGGTCTGAACGCACATGCTGAAAGTGGCCAGGCGTGGGAGGGCACGGCGCTGGAACTGGAGCGGGAATTGACACAGCAAAACGGCCGCGTGACCCGTGAGGCGACAAAGCTCCTCTCGTGGGGGAACACCTGCGGGACGCTGCTGGGGCGCTTGAAAGGAACGCCACGACTCGCCCGGGTTTCCAGCCGGGTCGTCAATGGCAAGACACGCTGGACCGTGCAGCCGCCGGCAACGGTCACTCCCACGCCGGAGCGCATCGCTTGCACCGTGCCGGTCGATGACAGCGAGTGCCCACGTCCTCCGGCGGGCTTGGTGCCACTAGCTGCATGACGGTCGACGATGGCGGGGTGGGACAGCCTGCCTCGCCATCCCTACCCCCATTTGATCCCGTCCATGCCCCTAGCGTGCCCCAGGTTGCGTCGCAGCCAGCGGGGCGAGCGTTGGGGCTGGCAGTCGTGGTCGGTAGCGCCCCAGCCCAACCTCCGGCACGGCTCAAGGCTTCTACGGACCAGCAGCGGCCAGCTCCTCCTCGCCGACTCTGCCGTGTCCACCGCTCGCCCCATTTCAGGTGGAGCAGTGGGGCATGTTTCTGAGAAGTTCATGGTTAGATTGAAAACAGAGCACTTCCAGCCCTGGGGATTCCACAAACTAGCCCCACTGCCCCACCCAAACACTCAGCTCACGCAGCCAGCCAAAACATGCTCTCCCCTCTCTTCTCTGGTGATGATCCATTCTCAGGTGGGGCAGTGGGGCATGTTTCTCAGAAGTTCATGGCAAAAGAAGAAAGCACTGCATTTCCAGCCCTAAGGAAGTCACAAACTTGCCCCACTGCCCCACCCAAGTCTCCGCCTCGCCTCCGATGTTTCCGGGCAGGGCGCTGTCCGGGGCTATCCTGTTGCCCACGCAGAGCCTCCACACCGCAAGCAGAAGGGAGGCAGAACCGCCACCACGCTCCTCGACGCATCACTCAAAGAGGCTCGTCCCAACCAGTCCTGCCGCCCCACGCCACCGCCAAGGACGCGCACACCAGCAGCCGTGCGATAGCTACCGACTCATCGCTCTCACGCCGCCACCTGTGCCCGCTCCCGCTTGGCCATGTATCGCTCCAGCCCACCGCCACGCCCAAGCCCTGCACCAGTCTGCAACGGGACCATCACTGCGTTGACCAGCACCAATCGCACTAACCCTCCTCACCCGCACCACCGCGACCGCTCTCCTGTCATCGCTGCCATTTCTTGGATCCGGCGTCCCCGGCTCATCTGACTGACGTGTAGGTTGAGGTGCGTGATGGAGATATGCGAACCAAGGATGACACGGTCCAGCGAGAGTGAATGGCTGGTAGGTTTGCACCCGACTGTGAGCAACAATTTCTACAACCCACTCAGCGTCACGTCACATTTCTTTCCAATTGCTACTATTACTCTTGTACTACTCCGTCATTTCTGCGAGAGTAGCTTCTATCAGCCAGGAATTAACCCGCTGATTTAACTAAGGAACTATATGCCCCTTATCTGCCCTATCCCGCTCGATGAAACCTTCGACCTGCCCGAGGGCCGCTACCGCGCCCGCCTCGCCAGTGTTCGCCCCCAAACAAAGCAATCCCACCGAGGCGCCGAGCCCATGATCCGGCTGCTTTTCGAGGTGCAGATCCCCAGTCTCCAGAATAAGACCCCGATGGCCGGCCGCACCTTTCCGTTCGACCTCCGGCAACAGGGCGAACTGCGGGGTGTGCTTGAAGCCTGGCGCGGAGCTCAACTGTTTGCCTCTGCTGCCGCCAAATACGACTTCGAGCAGCTTGTCGGCCGGGAAGCCGAT
>CAMAUZ010000097.1 GCA_945861535.1 Akkermansia muciniphila
CCTGCGGGAACGCAATCTCCGCCCCAAGCGCTACGTCTGGAAAGCCGCGGGGGAGGAAATCCTGGCCAAGATTCAGCGGGCGCGGGCCGCCGCAAATTCCGCGCCGAAAGAATTATGAGTATAGTTTTGAGAGACACTACACTAGCGTCGCGCGCATGAGTGATTGGGTAAGAAGAGCGGATGGCCGGGTGGTCGAAGTGGGAGCCTCGTGTTCGATTGGCCGGGGGGTGCAAAATAATCTGGTGATCGAGGATCCCAGCGTGTCGCGCCGCCACGCGATGATCAATCGCGACGGGGCCGGCGTGCTCTGGCTGGTCGATCTGGGGAGCAGCAACGGGGTGTTGCACAACGGGCTGCGGATCAAGCAGCCGGCCCAGCTTCGTCAGGGCGACCAGATTGAGGTGTGCGGCCATCAGTTTGATTTCATTCAGGGCGCCCGGCCCGAGGCGGCGCCGGAGGTGCCGGACGAGGCGGCCTTTGCGACCTTGTCGGCGGTGAGGACGGTGCCCACCTGGTTGCTGGTGGCGGACGTGGCGAACTCGACGCAGCTCAACAACACGCTCCCGCCCGAACAGGTCGCCGCGGCGATTGGCGACTGGTTCCGGAGCTGCCAGACGCTGCTGCGAAAACACGCGGCCGAGGTGAACAAGCATCTGGGCGATGGCTTTCTCGCGTTCTGGCCGTCGCCGACGGTGGCGCCGGCGCAGGTACACGCGGCGATCCGCGAGCTGAAGGGTTTTCAGCAAACCTCGCCGGTGGGCTTTCGCTTCGTGGTTCACCACGGGCGGGTGATGGTGGACAGCGCGGTCTCGCGCGGCGAAGACAGTCTGCTCGGGTCGGAGGTGAATTTCATTTTCCGCATGGAGAAGCTCGCGGGTGCGCTCGGAGCGTCGTGCATGGTCAGCGCGGTGGCGGCGCAACAACTTCAGGTGCCGACGGAGCTGGTGTCGAAGGGGCGGCATCCGCTGGCGGGGTTCGAGGGGGATTTTGAAATGTTCGTGGTGTGAGCGGGCAGGGCGGCGCTGGTAGGGCGCGTCTGGCCGCAGCGCGCCGCTTGGGTGACCGCACGTCCTGCGGCGCGCTGAGGACAGACGCGCCCTACCTACTGCGGTGCATTCCTCAAATACGCGGCCAGAGTCGGAGGTGGCAACTCATCACGAAGCCGCCATCCTTTTCATCGTGAACGATCCCTCCTCCATCCACGGGCGCGGTGCGGCGGCGAACCCGGTCAACCGCTTCGAGCCGATCCAGCTCGAGCGCGCGGACGACTGGGATCCCGCGCAAGACCCCGACCCGAAAACGCGCTTTTACCGCGACCACAGCGCGACGCTCATCAATCACAACGACAGTCCCGACGTGGGCTTCAGCGCCAGCCTGAATCCCTACCGCGGCTGCGAGCACGGCTGCATCTATTGCTACGCGCGGCCAACACACGAGTACCTCGGCTTCTCCGCCGGCCTCGATTTCGAAAGCCGCATCATGGTCAAGGAAAACGCCCCTGACCTCCTACGCCGCGAATTATCCGCACCCCGCTGGCAGCCGACCGTGCTCGCGATGAGCGGCGTGACCGATTGCTACCAACCCGCCGAGCGGCGCTTCCAGCTCACGCGGCGCTGCCTCGCGGTGCTCGCGGAATTTCGCCATCCCGTCGCGATCGTCACCAAGAACCATCTCGTCACGCGCGACCTCGACCTGCTGCGCGAACTCGCGCAACACCACGCGGCGGCGGTCTTCGTCTCGGTCACGACGCTCGACCCCACGCTCACGCCGCGCATGGAGCCGCGCAGTTCGCTCCCCGCGCATCGGCTCGCGGCCATCCGCCTGCTGCGCGATGCGGGCGTGCCGGTCGGGGTGATGGTCGCGCCGGTGATCCCCGCGCTCACCGATCACGAACTGCCGGGCATCATCGCGGCGGCCGTGGCGGCGGGCGCGCAGTTCGCGGGCTACGTCGTGCTGCGGCTGCCGCTCGGGGTCGCGCCGCTGTTCGAGGACTGGTTGACGCGGCATTTTCCCGACCGCCGCGAAAAGGTGCTCAACCGTATTCGCGACCTCCGCGGCGGCAAACTCAACGACGCCGAGTTCGGCTCGCGCATGAAAGGGCAGGGGATCTTAGCCGAACAAATCCGCCAGTTGTTTCACGTCGCCTGCCGCAAAGCCGGCATCGACGGCCAGCATCCGCAGCTCTCGACCGCCGCCTTCCGCGTGCCGTCGGGACCGCAGTTGACCCTGTTTGGCGACTGAGCGGCAGCGAGCGTGCCGGTCTTGTAGGAGACGACGTAAGGAGGCTCAAACCTCCGTCCCCGAGCGGCCCGGGTTAAAGCCCCCCCCAAGCCGGGTCCTGCAACCGAGTTTCGGTCCCCCACGCCTTGCCCAAGTCAGCCCACGAGATTCAGGCCGTTGCCCGCGCAGAAAAGGTCAGAGTCTCGTCACCTCGACTCCTACCAGGGGTGGGAACGCGGCCGTTCCGGCCGGGGGAAACTCCTTGGTGCCGCGTGTGCTCACTGCTAGCTTCCGCGCCAGTCAACCCGTCCGGTCCGCCGGTGAACTGCACCAGCGCCCGACACCCAACTCGATGGCCAACACGCTCGACCCGCTCATCCGCGAGAAACTCATCACGTTCGGCCGCCGCTGGCGGTCGCTGATGCTGCTGCGCGGCGTGTGCTGCACGGTCATCACCTTCCTCGGCGCGCTGCTGCTCGCGGCCACGATGGACTGGCTCTTCATCCTGCCCGAACCCGTCCGCTGGACCCTGACCGCGTGTGTTTATGTCGGCACGCTGGCGGTCGCGTGGTTCTTCTGTCTCAAGCCTCTGTTCCGCCCGATGGACATCCGGCACCTCGCGCGGCTGGTCGAAAAGGCCGCGCCGGATTTGCGCGAACACCTGCTCGCCGCAGTCGAACTCGGCGACACCGACCCCGCCGCCGCCGTGCGTTGGGATTCCGCGGCGTTCCGTTCCCTCGTGCAAGCCGGCGTCGTCGAGCAACTCCGCGACCTGCACATGGAGAGCCTCCTCCCGCCCCGCCTCATCCGCATCTGGCTGCGAGCTGCGGCCGCGATCGTGCTCGGTTGCGCGCTGCTCTCGGGCTGGGGCGACGGCCGCCAGCTCTTCGCCCGCGCGCTCGCGCCGCTGGCCAACCTCGAGCGCGTCTCGCGCACCAAGATCGCGATTGTCGAACCCAGCCCCGCCGATCTGCTCGCGCCCCTCGGCGACACGCTGCCCGTCGTCGTCCACATCACCGGCCCCGATCCCGAGAAGGCGTTTCTGGAAACCCAGCCGCTCGGCGGAAAACCCGAGCGCGTCCAGATGAGCCCGCAGGGTGGCGGACAGTTCACCGCCGCGCTCCCCGTCAGCACCGCTTCGCTCCAGTATCGCGTGCGCGCCGGCGACGGCATCACGCGTCTCTTCACCGTCAACTCGCAGCCGCGTCCGCACGTGTTGAAGTTCGAGAAAAAATTCCGCTTTCCCGAATACACCGCCCAGCCGGCCACGGGCGTCACCGAGGAATCCGGCGACCTGAAAATCCTCGAAGGCACCGAGGTCGATCTGCAGCTCCACGCGAACCAGCCCGTGACCGAGGGCGAGCTGCGCATCGTCGAGGCCGGCGCGACCAACATCCTCCGGCTCGCCTCGGTGTCGCCGCAGGTTCTCGCCGTCACCGTGCCCATCAAGGCCGACGCGACCTACACGGTGCATCTCGTTGCCGCCGAGACGAGCTTCGAGAACAAGTTCAGCCCCGCCTATGAGATTCATCCGCTGCCCGACCTCGTTCCGCGCGTGAGCCTCGAAGCGCCCAAGGATGAAACCATCGTCACCGCCGAGGAAATCGTGACGCTCGCCGGCACCGCCATGGACGACATCGGTCTCAAAAGCGTCGTCCAAATGTTTCAAGTGAACGGCTCAGAATGGACCGAGGTGCCGATCCCCATCGAAGCGCGCACCAACGTTTCCATCGTGCAACGCTGGGACCTGCTCAAAGTCGGCGTCGCGCCCGGCGACAAGCTCGTCACCAAACTCGTCGCCACGGACCTCAAGGGCAGCCGCGCCGAATCCAGTCCCATCCGCCTGACCGTGAGCACGTCGGGGTTTGATCCCAGCCGCGTGCGCGGTCTGCTCGCCGGACGCGTCGTGGTGAACTCGCTCGAAGCCGTGCGCAAGGCCGCCGCCGATCTCACGCGCGCCGTGCCGCCGGAGGCCGCGCAGAAGTTCACGGCCTACGATGAAATCCAGCGCAAGCAATTTGTCGGCAGCGCGTCCGGCGCGGCGGACGAAATGGACCGCGCGCTGGACTTCGTCGCCGAGGCCGTGAAGGACGCCCTCAAGGTCGCGCGCCCCGGTCGCGAGTCCGCCGATCTCTCGCTCGTCGGCCGCGTCACCAGCCGCATCAAGCACGAGCGCGTCGCCCCGCTGCGCGCCGAGGTGGAGAATTGGAGCGCCGTGGTTGGCGCGAAAATCGACGCCGCGTCCCTGCGCCGCACGCACACCGGAGCCGCGGAACTGAGCGCGTTCTCGACGCGCGTCACGAGTCTCGTTCGCGACCTTCACATGGCCGAGGAAGGCGATGTGCTGGCGGAGAATCTCAGCCATCTTGGCAACGAGCAGGAGCGCCTCGCCAAGCAGGCCGAGTCCGAACCGCCCGACGAAGCGATGACCTGGGACCGTCTGCAACGCCGCGAAACCGCCGCCGCGAAAGAAACCGCCGGCGCTGAGACGCGCTTTAAGGAATTTCAAGAACGTCTCCCCGCCGCGCTCGGCGAACGCGCCGGCAAGCCCCTCGCCGCGCTGACCGCCGGACGCACCACGTTGGAGCGCGCGCTCGCTCTTCCCGATCCCGGCCGGAAGCTGCTCGCGTCCACCGCGGAATTTCGCCGCACCATCGCCGGCGTCGTGCAGCAATTCCGTCCGCTCGCCGCCGATCTTGCCGCCGCCGCCGACAAGGCGCGCACCGAACTCACCGCGCTCGCGGGCAACGCCGCCGCGGCGATCGCGCAGTTGCGCAAAGACGCCGACGCCCTCGCCGCCGCGCCCAAGGCCAACCCCGCCGCCGTCGCCGAAGCCCGCGAGACGATGCAGCGCGACTGGCAGGCCGCCGTCGCCGAACTCAAGGATCGCGCGCGCCTCGAGGAATCCCGCCACGACGCCTCGCCGCAATTTGCCGCCGACGCCAGCACCGCGGCGCAGGCGCTCAACAGCCTCCGCACGGCCGCCGCCGCCGCGAATCCGAAGGACACCGACGCCGCGCTGCAGCGCCTTGAGCATTCCCTCCGCGCGCTCGAGGCCGCCAATCATCTCTCCGAACTCGACAGCGGTTTGAAGGCCCTTGCCCGCCAGGAACGCTGGAACAAAGGGGCCGCCGACTCCGCGACGGCGCGGCCCAAGGACGCCGCGTGGCTGAACAACGAACTGAAATCCACCGCCGCGGAATTGAAGAACGCCGCGCTGCCCGAGGCCGCCGTCAGCGCCGTCGCGCCGTCCGAGACCGCCGCCGCGACCGCCGCGGTGCAACAGGAAATGGCCGCGCGCCAGGCCAGCGACCGCGCGCCGGTCCCGCTGCGCGAGCCGTTCGAGAAACTCGCCGCCGCCGTGCAGCAGGCGCAGAAGGAATCCGCCGCCGCCATCAACGCCGCGCGCACCGATCTCGCCACGACCGCGCCGAAATTGAGCGACCAGCTCGCCGGCCTCGCGAAGACCGCCGAAGATTTGCAGCAAGCCGCCGCCGCCGCGCAGGCCGTGGTCGCCGCGCAACCGCCCGCGGCCCCGGTTCCCACCAACGGCGAGCCCGCGAAATTGCTCGGCCAGCAGAACGAACTGAACCGCCAGGTGCAGGACACAATGGAAGCCATCCGCCGCGAGGCCAACGTGCAGGATTTCACCAAGGCCGAGGGCCGCGAGCGCGCCCGCGATGCCGACGACGCCGTGGCCATGTTGCGCGAACCGCCGCCGAAAGTTGCCGAGTCCCTGAAGCAGGCGGCCGCCGCGCCCGACGCCGCGACGCGCGCCGAGGCGCTCGCCGACGCGGTGAAACAGGAACAGAAACTCGCGGGCGCGCTGCAGCAGTTGGCGAAACATTTTGCCAACGCCGAAGCCGGCAAACCCGAGGAAACCCGCGCCGGCCTGCGCAAGGCCGAGGAGGAACTCGGCATCAAGTCCGCGCTCGAGGCGCAATACGCCCAGGCCGCCAAGCTCATGGACCTCTTGTCGCAGTCGCCCGAGCAGATGCTCGCGCAGCTCGAACAGGAACTCGCGCGCAACGACGTCATGCGCCAGGAGTTGCAGGCCATCGCGCGCGACACGCTCGCGCCCGCCCGCGAGGCGCTCCAGCAGGCCGCGGCGACCGAGAAGAAACTGGCCGACGATCTGGTCAACGCCGGCACGCGCGGCGCGGAGACGCTCGCCCTCGCCGAGCAGTCGCGGCAGCTCGCGGAGAAAGCCAGGGACATGGCCACCAAGGAGCTTCCGAAAATGACCGCGACCGGGGCGCGCGCCCGGGCCGAAGCTGGGGCCGAGCTGGCCCGCGCGCAGCAGGCCTTCAAGGCCACCGCTGAAAAAGCGCCGCTGGAACTCGCCAAAGATCCCGCCGCCGCAGCCAAGCAGATGGCTGATCTCGCCCCCGCGTTGCAGCAGGCCAGCCGCGATTTGCAGACGGCCGCGAGCAAGAGCGCCGAGGCGATCAAGACCGCCGTCCAAGAGGGCGAGGTGGAGGCCGGGAAGACCTTGCAGGCGCAGGCCGAGCAGGCCGCCCAGCAGGCCACGGAGATGGCGCAAAAGGCCGGCGAGCTCGCCAAGGCTATCGGCGCGTTGCCGCCTGGCACGCCCGAGCAGGCGATGGTGCAGGCCGCGAAACAGCAGGCCCCGCTCGCCACGGAACTCACCGCCGCCGCCGCGGAAATGCAGCGGGCCGCGCGCCACGAGAGCCGCCTCGGCACGGCGCAGGGCGAGTCGTTGCAGAAGGTCGGCGAAGGCACGCAGGCCGTCGCCTCCGAGCAGATTCCCGCCGCGCAAACCGCGCTGGCCAATCAGCTCGATCCCGCGAGCGCGAAGGCCGCCGTGCAGGAAGCTTCCGGCGCGTTGCAAAAACAAATGGCCGCACTCGGGGCGGCCCTCGCGCAACCCGCGACACCCAAGCCCGCCACCGATCCCGCCGCCAGCCAGCCGTCCCCCGAGCAATCCAAATGGATGGCCCGCGCGCTCGACAAGCTCGACGCCGCCATGAACGGCCAGGGCATGCCGGGCGCGGAACAAGGCGCTCCCGCCCCCGCCGACGGCAAGGGCACTCCGGGCAAACCCGGCGCGCCCGCCGGCGAAGGTCAGGGGAAAGGCACCGATCCCGGCGCTCCGCCCGGCAAGGGTGGCGAAGGCATGGCCGCTGGCAAACAAGGCGGCGATCCCGCCGGCGAAGCGCTCGGGGCCGCCGCGCAGGAACAGATGTCCGCCATGCGCGCCGCGCGGGCCGGCGGCCAGTTGCCCGGCGAAAACAATCCGAACCCGACGGGCCGCGGCGACGGCTCCGGCACGCTCCAGGCCGAAGGAAATTTCGATCCCGCCGCGCTCCCCCAACTGCCCGGAATGCGTGACGTCAACTGGGCGAAACTGCCGCCCAAACTGGCGCAAGGCCTGATCGAATCCCGGCGCGAAAGCGTCGCCGCGGAATATCGCAACCAGGTCGATGCGTACTTCCGCGCCATCGCCGACCGCGCGCGGGAGAAGAAGAAACCGTGAGCGTGATGTCCGTAACCGCCAGCGAACTGACGCGCCCGGAGCGCGGCGTTTACGCCGCTTCAGCGTCGGTCGGGAATAGGCCGGTCGAACCTCCCAGTGCCGTCCCCCCCGAAAGCGGCCTGAACAGATGGTGTGAAAACATAGCCGCCGAGGTGACGAGGCGGAGGCAACTCACGCATGATGCGCCCGAATCCACCTGCCAGCGATCCTTGCCTCCGCTCACGGAAAATGATGACCCACGACTGCGCAGTCGCGGTGCCCAGACGCTCCCCGAGTTCGGTGATTGGGTGGGGTTGGAACTCCCGACCGCTGGGAGCGTGGAATTTAAGACAGAAAAATTAGGGACAGAAAAATTCAGGCCAGGAAAATCCAATTTTTCTGTCCCTAATTTTTCTGTCCTAAGTTCCCCAACCCAAGCCCGTGGATTTTTCGGCGTGGAAATTCCGCGAGGTCGGCTCAACCGGCCATCCTTCCCCCTCCGCCAACCGCGGGCAGTGGCCAAACGCTGCGCTGTTGTGACACTCGGGTTCTCCTGCCATCGACGGCTTCCTCGCGCGATCGGAGTTTTCACACAGTCTGTAAAGGCCGCGCTCCATGCCGTGCCGGGAAATCCTCTTCGGAGTTTGTAATGAAATCGGCGCTCCTGCTTGCCCTCTTCCTGCTCCTGGCCCGGCCGTCTTCCGCCGCCGACCTCGATCCCCCGCGCTATCCGCGCGCCGATCGCGTCGATCTCGCCGTCGGCCGCGGCGTGAAATTCCTCGTCGCCAATCAAAACCCGAACGGCTCCATCACCGACCGCGAACAGCGCCAGGATTACGCCAATCCGATGACCGCGCTCGGACTGATGGCGCTGGCGGCCGTCGGTTACCAGCCGACCGAGAAAACCAAGGAAGGCGAGTGCATGAAGAAGGCTATTGATTTCCTGGTGCGCCGCGACGCGCCTTCCCGCGACCCCTTTCTCTATTTCGGTGGCTTCGATGGCTCGCGCATGTACGGCCACGGCATCACGACCCTCGCGCTCACCGAGATGCTCGGCATGGGCGTGGACAAAGCCCAGGACGGCTTGCTGCGCGACCGCTGCCAGCGGGCCATCGACCTGATCCTGCGGGCCCAGCGTGCAAAAAAATATGACGCGCGCTATTACGGCGGCTGGCGCTACACGCCTGATTCACCGGACTCCGATTTGTCCATCACCGTCTGGCAGGTGATGGCCTTGCGCTCCGCCAAAAACGCCGGCCTGCCGGTGCCGAAGGAGGCCATTGACATGGCCATCGGCTACTTGAAGCGCAGCTATTACTCGCCGCGCGACCGCACCGGCAAGCCCACCAACCTGCGCAGCGCCTGTGGCTACGAGCCGGGGCAATACCCGTCCTACGCCACCGCGGCCGCCGGCCTGCTCGCCATGCAGGTGTGCGGCGAACACGACGCCCCCGAACTGACCGGCTCGGCCGAATGGCTGCGCGAACAAGCCGTGACCGTGGACGAACGCTACTTTTACTACGGCACCTACTATTACTCACAAGCCATGCAGAAACGCGGCGGCGAATACGGTGCCATCGCCCGGCAGATCACCGAGAAACTCCTCCTCAGCCAGCAGGACCGCGATGGCTCCTGGCAGGGCCGCGACGGCCAGGAACGCGGCGCCGGCAAAGTCTATTCCACCGCCCTGGCCATCCTCAGTCTCTCCGTCAAATACCACTTCCTGCCGATTTATCAGGAGTAGGTGTGCCGTGTTCGGGAAGTTCGACCGGTGAATGCCAAACAGATTCGGATAGCGCGGGAGATGGAAACATCATTTTGGATAAGCACGAAATGCATGCTTGGTAGTAGTGCCGTCAATTTTACGCGGGGTCTAGAAGACCCAATTTCGCCGGATCCAAAGGTGGTATCCAAGGAGGGTTATTTTTGGAAACCTGCGAATACCGAGAATAACTCGCCCACCAGTTTTCCGAGCGCGGCAACAATACCGAAAACAATTCCAAATAGTGTCCCCGGGGTAAATTCCTTGGCAGAATTCTCGGTCACGCGATCAAGGTAGAACATGCTCATTGAACGGCCTCCCACCATTATCAATATTCCAACCATTATGATTGAAAGCAGGATAATAATCGCCACCAATGGATAGAAAACTGATCCAACCCCCAATAGTGCAGCGGAACTAACAAGAGCGTTTTCTGCACGAGTATACGAAATGGCCAACGGTCCATCATTCATTTTAACCTCTATCCTACTCTCCCACCAAACCGACTCACCCAACATCAACGATATTATCTTCCGTGGAGCCTGTTTCAGGTCAGTAGCATCCGGATGTTGTGATAAGTGCCTGTCGTAACGCGTTGGTCCGCAGCGGAGTGCGTTGACATCAGGGTGTGAGCGATTTGAACTTTTTGCCGGTTTTTCTGCGTCTTTGCTTTCAGCTTTTGCTTGCCAGAATGCTGTCATGCATTCTGGAAAATCCGTTTTCGCTCAACTCGTCGCGGGGATTCACCCCGAACATTTCCGCCGTTGTGTTGCTCGCTACCACGGTCATTACAAGGTACAGCAGTTTAGCTGTTGGGATCAGTTTCTGGCCATGGTGTTTGCCCAAGTGACATTCCGGGATAGCTTGGCGGATATCGAAATCTGCCTGCGCTCCCGCCGCGAGCAACTCTATCACTTGGGGTTTCGCTCGGCGGTGGCACATAGTACGCTGGCCGATGCCAATCGCTCCCGCGACTGGCGCATCTATGCCGATCTGGCTGCCGGACTCATCCGGCGGGCGCGCACCCTGTATGCTGCCGAACCCTTGGGACTGGAGCTGGACCACACTCTCTATGCGCTGGATTCGACCACTATCGACCTCTGTTTGAGTCTGTTTCCATGGGCACGTTTTCGCACAACCAAGGCCGCCATCAAACTCCACACGCTGCTGGATCTGCGCGGCCCCATCCCCACGATGATCGCGATTTCAGAGGGGAAACAGGCCGACGTGCGCATGCTCGATGAACTGCCGCTGGAGCCGGGGGCCTTCTATGTCATGGACCGTTGCTATGTGGATTTCGCCCGCCTCTACCGGTTCACCTTGGCCGCCGCATTCTTCGTCACTCGGACAAAGGAGCGGATTCTATTCACCCGGCTGGAATCTCGCCCCGTGGATCGCACCACTGGTCTGCGCAGTGATCATATCGTCTGGCTGGCCACAGCCGCCAGCGCCTCCCACTATCCGGAACGCCTGCGCCGCGTCAGTTATCGGGATCCGGAGGACGGCAAGGTGTTGGTGTTCCTGACCAATAACTTCGAATTACCCGCGCTGGTCATCGCCCAACTTTACTGCCTAGTCCGCAGCATAGACGACACTCTCCGCACCAAAAAAGGACCGGACCAAGGGCACTCTGCCGTGAAGCTTTACCAGGTCTTCCTCGATGCGTTGGCGGAGTGACTCGCTTTTCTTCAGCGGTTTCTTGGAGACCCCGTTGGTTTTCATGTGACTCCAGACAAATTCGTCAGGATTTAAGTCCGGGCAGTAGGGCGGCAGCTTGTGTAACTCCAAGCGGCCGGCCAAGCCCGCCAGATACTCTTGGACGGGTTTGGCGTGATGAACGGCTAGCCCGTCGAGGACCAAGAATATCTTCCCGCCTTGGCTCTTCAGGAAATCCTTCAGGAACGCCACGAAGCTGTGGGCATCGAGCTTTCCGTCATAAGTTGCCGCCCAGAACTCCCCGCGCCAGTTGACGGCACTGATCACATTGATCCGCTGCCGGCGGCCGGAGGTTTTGACCACCGGGGTTTTGCCTTTCAAGCCATACGTCCGGCCCAGGTTCGGGTCGGATTGGAAGCCCGCCTCGTCGAGGAAGAAAATCTTGGCCCCGAGCGCCGCGGCCCGGCGTTTCAGCGTGGGATAGCGGTCGTCCAGCCACTCCCGCACCCGTTTGGGATCCCGTTCATACGCCCGGCGCAACGGCTTCTGGGGCGTGATCTCCAGACTGGCCAGCAACCGGCCCACCGCCGTCAGACCCAGTTGGATCTGCATCCGCTCCGCAATCAGGGTCTGCACAATCCGGCGGCTCCACAGTCCGTAATCCATCCCATACTGCCGGGGATCTTTGCCGAGGATCCACCGCCGGACCTGTTGCCGTTGCTTCTCCGTCAGTTTGGGTTCCGGCCCCCGCGCAATCCGTTCGGCCAGCGCCGTCCAGCCCTTGTCTTTAAACTCCCGCAGCCACGGATAGATGGACGTCCGACTCAGTCCCAGTGACTCCATGACCGCGCTCGGGGCTTCCCCGTCCTCCACGACCCGTTTGACCGCGAGGATGCGCAGATGTTCCAACGCCTTATGATCCAGGGTCCGTCCGTCAATTTTTGCCATGCCCAAACATTGGGCCGTTGCGGACTACGGTTCAGGTTAAAGTGTCGGCTATCTCACGGACTTGGCAGTAATGATTCTGCGAACACCCGGTTAAACCCGCGGTATGGGCCGGGGCGAACTCAGAATCATCCGAGGCGGAATCATGGGAAAGGGGAGGTTTGGAAGCGCGTGCACCGACCGGGATGGCGATTCGGTGGCGATTGGGACGGCGTTCCGCAGCGGGGCGGCGCGCTTGCGTGGGTGCGTGCAAACCCTAGCCTGCCGGCGTGTTGGAATTGTGGCAGCGGGTGGACGCGGTGATGGCTGAACGGCAACTGGTGGCGCGGGGCGAGGCGCTGCTGGTGGCCGTGTCCGGCGGCGTGGATTCAATGGTGTTGCTGGAAGTATTGCGTCGGCTGGCTCCGAAGCACGGCTGGCGGTTGGCGGTGGCGCATTTCAATCATCGCCTGCGCGGCGAGGAGAGCGACGCGGATGCGGCGTTAGTGCGGGAAGTGGCGGCGCAAAGGGGGTTGCCGCTGTTCGCGGAAAGCTGGCGGCACGAGGAGGACTTGCGCGTGGGGAGGCACGGCCTGGAAATGGCGGCGCGCCTGGCCCGCCACGAATTCCTCGCACGGGCGGCCATGGCTGCGGGCGGCAAGACGGTTGCGCTGGCCCATCACGCGGACGATCAGGCGGAGCTGTTTTTCTTGCGGCTGTTTCGCGGCGCCGGCGGCGAAGGTCTCGGAGGAATGGCGTGGTCGAACCCCTCGCCGGTCGATGTCGCGGTGCGCCTCGTGCGGCCGCTGCTGGACCAAACTCGCGCCACACTGCGCGCGCACGCTGCGCAACACGGTATCGCCTTTCGCGAGGATGCCAGCAACGCGGACCCTGCCCACGCGCGCAACCGCATCCGCCACGAGCTGCTGCCCTTGCTCGCGCGCGACTTCGAGCGGGCGATCACCGCGACCGTCGGGCGGGCGATGGCGATCGTCGGCGCGGAGGCCGACTTCGTGCGGCGCGCGGCGGAGAAATGGCTGGCGGCAGGGCGGCGCACGGCCTTCACCAGTTTGCATCCGGCGGTGCAGCGGCAGGTCGTGCGGCTGCAATTACGCGCGCTGGGCGTGGAGGCGGAGTTCGATTTGATCGAGCACTTGCGCGAGCACGCGGACGTTCGTGTGACCGTGCGGCCGGACCTCGTGGTGTGGCGTGACGACGCAGGATTGGTCTTGGGGAGATCGCCCGCCGCTCCGGTATTTGATCCGGCGGAAGCCGCGTTCGCGCTGGCGGGGGATCAAGGCGAGCTGCGTTTCAGCCGATTGCTCATTCAATGGCAGCGCAGCTCCGAGGCCGGCGCAGAACTGACTGCCGCGCGCCTGCCGAACTGCGAATTTTTCGACGCGACAAAGGTGGGGCGGCGCATCGTCCTGCGGCACTGGCGTGCCGGCGACCGGTTTCAGCCGATCGGCATGGCGGGGCCGGTGAAATTGCAGGATCTCTTTGCCGCCGCCCGCGTGCCGCGGGCGCAGCGTCACGAACGCATCGTGGCCGCGGTGGAAAACGGCGCGCTGTTCTGGGTCGAGGGCCTGCGCATGTCCGAAGAGTTCAAGCTCGACAAGAAAACCGTGCGCCGCTTGAAATGGCACTGGATTTGCCCCTGAGAAAGATTTATCCGGCTGGCCCCTTGGTTCGCCAGTTTCTTCCGCCAGCGTCTGTTCGCACGCCTCCTGCCGGGGCGCTGACTGAGACTGCCCCGGCGCGCGAACGGTCCCCGTCCGCAGCAGCAACGCGGGGCGGAAACGGATCGAGAATTCAGCGGTCTCGCTGCAGTCGCAGCCGCTGCGAGCCGGGACGGCTCGCGTTCCGCGGGCGGGGCGTGGATGCGCCGATGCGCGAAGGTTGCGCGGCCCGGCGGGTAATGTAGTCTCCGGCAACTAATTGACATGGCCAACGAAAACAAATCGGGCGACGGCGGGAAAAACAACGACTTCAAGGCGTCCGTGCGCCCCTGGATCATCTGGCTGGCGATCCTTGGTTTTGTCCCGATTCTCATCATGCTGCGCGACCGCGCCGAGCCGCGCCGCCTGAACCTCACCTACACCGAGTTCATTGGCCACGTCGAAGCCGACCGCATTGTCTCGGGCGAGATCGCCTACAATCCCCAGTCGTCCGACCTGCGCCTCATCACCGGTCGCCTCAAAAAACTCACCAAGGACAACAAGCCGCAGATGACCGCCGCCGGCGAGGAAGCCAGCGACCTCTTCAAAATCAAAATCCCGCTCACGCCGAATCTCCTCGAGAAGCTCCTCGCCACCGGGAAGTTCGAGACCGTCGAGCCGAACACGCTCCTCATGAGCATCGTGTTCACGCTGCTCCCGTTTCTCCTCATCGGCCTCTTCATTTATTTCTTCTTCATCCGCCAGATCAAGATGGCCGGCAAAGGCGCGCTCAGCTTTGGCAAGAGCAAGGCCAAGATGCTGAACAAGGATCAAAACAAGATCACCTTCAAGGACGTCGCCGGCGTCGAGGAAGCCAAGGAGGAAGTCTCGGAACTGGTGGAATTCCTCAAGGATCCGAAGAAATTTCAGAAACTCGGCGGGCGCATTCCCAAGGGCATCCTGATGGTCGGCGCGCCCGGCACCGGCAAGACGCTCCTCGCCAAGGCCATCGCGGGCGAGGCCGACGCGTCGTTCTTCAGCATCAGCGGTTCCGACTTTGTCGAGATGTTCGTCGGCGTCGGCGCGAGCCGCGTGCGCGACATGTTCGAGCAGGCCCGCAAGAATACGCCCTGCCTCATTTTCATTGATGAAATTGACGCCGTCGGCCGCATCCGCGGGCACGGCCTCGGCGGCGGCAACGACGAGCGCGAACAGACGCTCAACGCCCTGCTCGTGGAGATGGACGGCTTCGACACCCAGGAAGGCATCATCATCATCGCCGCCACCAACCGCGCCGACGTGCTCGATCCGGCGCTGCTCCGGCCCGGCCGCTTCGACCGCCAGATCGTCGTCAATCTCCCTGATGTGCGCGGCCGCGAAGCCATCCTGAAAGTTCACGCCCGCAATGTGAAACTCGAGCCGGTCGCCGATCTCTCCGTCATCGCCCGCGGCACGCCCGGCTACTCCGGTGCCGAGCTGGCGAATCTCCTCAACGAAGCCGCGCTCCTCGCCGCGCGCCGCAACAAGCGCGCCGTCGGCATGTCCGAACTCGAGGAAGCCCGCGACAAAGTCCGCTGGGGCCGCGAGCGCCGCACCCTCGCGATGACCGACGAAGACAAGAAGCGCACCGCCTGGCACGAGGCCGGCCACGCCATCGTCAATGTCCTCCTCGATCACACGCACCCGCTGCACAAGGTCACCATCATCCCGCGCGGGCAGTCGCTCGGCTCCACCATGTCGCTGCCCAAGGACGATGTCTGGAACCATCAGAAAAAGGAGATGCTCGACATGATCGCGATGACCATGGCGGGCCGCATCGCCGAGGAGATTTTCTCGGGCGACATTTCCACCGGCGCTTCCGGCGACCTCCAGCAGGCCACCAAGATGGCCCGCGCCATGGTCACCCAGTTCGGCATGAGCGAGCGCGTCGGCATGGTGCAATACGGCGACAGCAGCGAATACATGTTCCTCGGTCGCGAGATGGCACGCGGCAAGGATTACAGTGAACAGACCGCGCAGGACATTGATGCCGAGGTGAAGCAGCTCATCCAATCCGGCTACGAGCGCGCGAAAGCCCTCATCGACGCCCACCGCGACAAGCTCGAACTCATCGCCAAGTCACTCCTCGAATACGAGACCCTCGACGGCGCGCAGGTCGCCGACATCGTGCGCACCGGCAAGTTCACCCCCACGCCCCCGCCACCGCTGAATCTCGAGCCGCCGATGGGCGCACCCGCCGGCACACCGCTGCCCGAGATTCCCAAGCCCGTCCCGCCCACCCTCCCCGGCCTCGGCACGCCCGCACCGGCGGCCGCGTAGTTTGCGCGATGTTCGATTGGATTCATCCCGGTAGGGACGCGTTGCCGCGCGCCCGGGCCTTTTCCCCGTCCGTGTCTTTTCTTGTTCCATCCGTGGCTAAAAATTCCTTGGCCATAAAATCCGCATGATCATCGCACCCTCCCTGCTCGCCGCCAATTTCGGCAAATTCACCGCGGAGGCCCAGCGCGCCGAACGCTCCGGGGCCGACTGGCTCCACCTCGACATCATGGACGGCCACTTCGTGCCAAACATCTCCTTCGGCCCCGACGTGGTGAAGACCCTCCGTCCCGCCACCAAGCTCGTCCTCGACGTTCATCTCATGTGCTCGAAGCCGGAGATACTCCTCGAACCTTTCGCCAACGCCGGTGCCGACTACCTCACCGTCCACATCGAACTCGGCGACAAAGTGGAACCGCTCCTCTGGAAGATCCGTTCCCTCCGCAAAAAAGTCGGCCTCGCCATCAACCCGCCCACCTCGATGTCGCAGGTGCAACCCTTCCTCAGCCGCATCGACCTGCTCCTCGTCATGACCGTCAATCCGGGCTTCGGCGGCCAGCCGTTCATCCCCGAGACGCTCACGAAAATCCAGCAGGCCGCCGCGTGGCGACGCGACTCCGGCGCGAATTTCCACATCGAGGTGGACGGCGGCATCACCTTCATCACGGCCAAGGACTGCGCCCGCGCCGGAGCCGATACCTTCGTCAGCGGCACCGGCCTGTTCCGCCAGCACAACATGAGAGCCTCCGTGAAAAAAATGCGCCAGCTCGTGCAATCCTTCGGCCACAAGCGCGCGGCCAAACCTTGATTCGTCAGCGCCGCCCGCCAAGAGTTGAACCACACGAACCAACCTTATGCTTGCCCAATACCTCGATTCCGCACTGGAGCTGGCGCATTACGAAATCATCGAGGATGACGGCTCCTACTGGGGCGAGATCCCCGGCTTTCAAGGCGTGTGGGCCAAGCACAAGACCCTCCCCGGATGTCAGCGCGAACTGCGGGAAGCTTTGAGCGATTGGGTGGCTCTGCGCCTGCGCCTCGGCCTCGACATGCCGAAGGTTGGCCGCCTCGACCTGAGTCGTATCGGTGCCGCCGCCCATGCCTAAACTGCCGCCGGTCTCCCGCCGAAAATTCATCCAACGGCTCCACGAACTGGGCTTTGAAGGACCATTCGCCGGTGGCAAACATCCCCAAATGCAGCGCGGCAACGTAACTCTCGTCATCCCCAATGAACACGAAGGCGACATCGGCCCCGGCTTTCTGACACGACTGTTGCGGCAGGCCGGAATCTCCCGTGACGAATGGTTTGGCAAATGACCCAAAATTTATGAGCAACATCAAATTCGGAACCGATGGCTGGCGCGCCGTCATCGCGGAAGACTTCACCTTCGCCAACCTCGACCGCGTCACCCAGGCCGCCGCCGATTACTGGCGCGGCAATCCCGTCGTCGGCACCAAACCGACGATCATCATCGGCTACGACCGCCGCTTTCTCTCCAACGAATTCGCCGACCGCTCGGCCGAAGTCGCCGCCGCCAACGGGCTCGCGGTGATCCTCACCGACTCACCCACGCCCACGCCCGCCGTGTCCTTCGCGGTGAAGGCGCACAATGCCATCGGCGGCATCATGATCACCGCCAGCCACAATCCCGCCGCGTTCAACGGCTTCAAACTCAAGGCCCACTACGGCGGCTCCGCCGAACCCGCCATCTGCCAGGGCGTCGAAGCCTGCCTCGACAAAAATCCCGTGCGCGCCACGCCGCTCGCGCAGGCCAAGGCCGCCGGCACCGTCGTCGTGCAAGACCTCCGCGCCGCGCATTACAAGGCCGTCCAGAAGCTCGTCGATTTCCCGCTCATCGCGAAATCCAAGCTCCGCTTCGCCCACGACCCGCTCTTCGGCGTCGGTGCCGGTTGCTTCGATGACCTCCTCGCCGGCACTACCTGCCGCGTCACCACGCTCAACGCCGCGCACGACCCCAACTTCGGCGGCATCAATCCCGAGCCCGTCGCCAAAAATTACGCCCGCACCACCGCCTACCTGCAGAAGCATCCCCACGACATCTGCCTCGTCACCGACGGCGACGCCGACCGTGTCGGCGGCATGGACGGCCGCGGCAATCCCCTCAGCACGCACCAGCTCATCTGCCTGCTCCTGAACCATTACATCCGCAACCGCGGCGCGAAGGGCCGCGTCGTCAAGGCCCTCACCACCACCTCGATGGTGGACAAAATGTGCACCGCCCACGGCCTCGAACTCGTCGAGACCGGCGTCGGCTTCAAATACATCTGCGCCGAAATGATCAAGGGCGGCGTCCTCCTCGGCTTCGAGGAAAGCGGCGGCATCGGCTTCCCCGGCCACGTCCCCGAGCGCGACGGCATCCTCGCCGGCCTCATGCTTCTGGAGATGCTCGCCGTCGAACGCCAGCCCGTCACCAAGCTCCTCGCCGCGCTCGAGAAGCAATACGGCCCGCACCGCTACGCCCGCAACGACATCCATTTCCCCCTCGAGAAACGGGCCGCCCTGATGGACTTCTGCAAAAATAACGCCCCCGCCAAACTCCTCCGCTCCCCCGTCGCCGACGTGAAATCCTACGACGGCGTCAAGTTCGTCGCCCAAGACGGCACCTGGCTCATGCTCCGCGGCTCCGGCACCGAACCCATCCTCCGCATCTACGCCGAAGCCCACTCCGACGCCGACGCGCAGAAGCTGCTGAAGGCTGGTGTCGCGTTGACGAAGCAGGTGTAGCGGCGACCGCACCCGTCCCGGAGCGACACCACCGGAACTTAGCCGGGGGCAAGTTCGCTCTTGCGAACGTCGCCCCCGGCCTACACGCCGATCACCCCATGCCTCAGGGGGCATCGAAGCAGTCCAATTGGTCGCCGAGGCTAATCCCCCACCTGAAGCGCCGAGAGAATCAGACCATAGTCGATTGGCTGATAGCCTGGACAGAGCACGGCTTTCAATCCATCACTGAACCAATCACAAGCACCCACGTACCATACACTGGTCGCAAACCTTTCCTTCGCCTCGGCCAAGAAGCGGCTTCCTCTCTCTGAAATTCGCCAACAATCCCGATGAACCTTTGCACATAGCAACCCGAGATCGACTGCATCCTGCCTCGCCCACGCAATTCGATTTTCCCAGGCGAATTCCCCCGCGTTTCCGACGGTGTCAAAATCAGCAGAACCGACTGCATACCAGTTGCTTGTTGCAATACATCTAATCACTCCGTGTTTCGAGGCAGCTCCGTACCTCTGCTCGAGCGCAAGGAGGAGTATGATTATCTCTTGTGCGCGCTTGCAGCGGTAATCAAACGTCGATGGGATTGGGGAATCAACCGGGGCTATTGTATTCATGGTAGGAAACAGGCAGAGATCAAAGCCGCCTTACTGGGGCAGCTCAGGGCCCTCTACCTTAAATGCGCAGGGTATCTGTTAAGGGATGGACCTGATTGTACCTTGTACCTTGTACCTTGTACCAAGTACCGAAAAAGTACTCGGTTAATCTTGAGTGGTACACCCCGAGTTTTGAGTGCGGGCCGCGCTGGCCTCAGTCCTAGAGCAATATCCTTCGGTATCCCGCCGGGATCCCAATCATTCCTTTTCCAGGCAATCCATCTTTCACTTCCGTCGGCAAACCCTCCCCCCGCTCCGTATCGACCATTCCTCCGACTCGCAAATCTCCACCCCGCTCGCCGCATCCGCCGCCGTCAGGAGGCGGAGGTTTGGAGTTCCGCCTTTAGCCGGCGAACGCTCCGAAACCGCGTGACGGGCCAGGTTGCCAATCGCACCTCCTGCTCACGTCGCGCCGGCTAAAGCCGGGACTCCGAACTTGGGGCGGAGGTTTTGGGTGATCGGTGAATCGCCGCTCCATCGAGGCGTCCGGTAAAGGTGTTTTCACTTTATCGGTTTTCAGCGCGGGCGCGGGTGTGGGCGGAAGGCGCGTGGGTCGCGGCGATTCTCGCCGGGTGGGTCGTGGCCGGGCGCGCGGCGGAGACGGTGGGCGGGGCGGCGGCAGAGATGACCTTCGAGCGTGAGGTGCGGCCGATTTTGAAGGCGTACTGTTTTACGTGTCACGGGGAGGGGGAGAAGCTCAAGGGCGGGTTAGACGTGCGGTTGCGGCGGTTTTTGGTGAAAGGCGGAGAGTCGGGCGCGGCCATCGTGCCGGGGCATCCCGAGCAGAGTTTGCTGATCGCGCAGGTGGCGAAGGGCGAGATGCCAAAGGGCGAGAAGAAGCTGTCGGCGGCGCAGGTGGAGACGTTGCGGCGCTGGGTCGCAGCGGGGGCGCGGACGGCGCGGCCCGAGCCGGAGTCGCTGGGGAAGGGGCCGTATTTCACGGAGGAAGAGCGGGATTTCTGGGCGTTCCAACCGCTGCGTCGCCCGGCGGTGCCGGTGGTGGTGGCGACTACTTCTGCGAACGACGCCGTGCGTACACCGGTCGATGCGTTTCTTCTGGCGAAGCTGCGCGCACGCGGGCTTGGGTTTTCGCCGGCGGCTGACCGGGTGACGCTGATCCGGCGCGCGACGTTTGATCTCACGGGCCTGCCGCCGACGCCGGAAGAGGTGGATGCGTTTGTGGCGGACGCGGCACCGGGCGCGTTCGAGCGCGTGGTGGAGCGGTTGTTGCAGTCGCCGCATTACGGCGAGCGGTGGGGACGGCACTGGCTGGACGTGGCGGGCTACGCGGATTCGGAGGGCTATGACGACCGCGACACCGAGCGCAAGCACGCGTACCGGTATCGCGATTACGTGATCCGTTCGCTCAACGCGGACAAGCCGCTCGACCAGTTCATCCGCGAGCAACTCGCCGGTGATGAACTGGTGAAGCCGCCGTTGAAAAATCTTTCCGCGGACGCGGTGGAGTTGGTGACGGCCACGGGTTTTCTGCGGATGGCACCGGACGGGACGACCTTCGCGACGGATCAAAAAGCGGCGCGCAACGCGGTGGTGGCGGACACGATCAAGATCGTCTCGACCTCGCTCCTCGGGTTGTCGGTGGGCTGCGCGCAGTGTCACGACCATCGGCACGATCCGATCTCGCAACTGGATTACTACCGCTTCCGCGCGATCTTCGAGCCGGCGCTGGATTGGAAGAATTGGAAGACGCCGAACGGGCGGGCGGTGTCGCTGTTGTCGGATGCGGACCGCAAGCGGATGCTGGCCATCGAGGCCGAGGCCAAGGCGCTGGAGGTGGCGCGGGTGAAGGAGCAGAGCGCGGCGGTGGCGGCGGTGTTCGAGCGGGAACTGGCCAAGGTGCCCGAGGACAAACGCGAGGTCGTGCGCGCGGCGTGGAAGACAGTGGTGGCCAAACGCAGCGGGCCGCAGAAGAAGCTGCTGAAAGATTTTCCGAGCGTGGACGTGACCGCGGCGAACCTGGGCAATTACGACAAAGCGGCGGCGGCGAAGTTCGAGGAGATGACGACGCAGGCGGCCTGGTTGCGCGCGACGAAGCCGGTCGAGGAATTTGTCGCGGCGCTGACCGAGCCGGTGGCGGCGACGAATCCGCCGACGTTTCTGTTTCATCGCGGTGATCCGGATTCGCCGCGGGAACGGGCGACGCCGGGCGAGCCGGCGATCCTGGCGGCGTCGCGCGCGATTGATTTTCCCGAGAAGAGCGCGGCGCTGCCGACGAGCGGACGTCGGCTGGCATTGGCGCGCAGCCTCACCGACGGGACGCATCCGCTGACGACGCGGGTGCTGGTGAACCGCGTGTGGCTGCATCATTTCGGGCGCGGGTTGGTGGGGACGCCGGGGGATTTCGGACAGTTGGGCGAGCGGCCGACGCATCCCGAATTGCTCGACTGGCTGGCGACGGAGTTGGTGGTGCGCGGGTGGAGTTTGAAGCAGTTGCACCGGGTGATGATGAACTCGACGGCGTATCGGCAGGGCGCGCGGCGCAGCGCGGCGGCGGAGGCGGCGGACCCGGACAATCATCTGCTCGGGCGCATGAACGTGCGGCGCCTGGAGGCGGAGATCATCCGCGACGCGGCGCTGGCGGTGAGCGGGAAGCTGACGCGGAAGCTGTTCGGTGCGCCGGTGCCGATCACGGAGGACGACGTGGGGCAGGTGGTCGTGGGCGTGGACACGCGCGATGGTGCGGGGCGGCCGACGGGAAAATTTGTGCCGCTGAACGAGGAGGAATTTCGGCGCAGCCTGTACGTGACGGTGCGGCGCAGCAAGCCGCTGGGGATGTTGCAGACGTTCGATCTGCCGGCGATGGAGCCGAACTGTGAGGCTCGCGAAATCTCGACGGTCGCGCCGCAGTCGCTGGCGCTGATGAACGGCGAATTCGCGGTCGAGCAGGCGCGGTATCTCGCCGAGCGCGTGGTGCGTGAGGCGGGCGCGGACGTGCGGGCGCAAGCGGCGCGGGCGTGGCGATTGGCATACGGAGCAGCACCGGGCGCGGCCGAACTGGACGGCGCGGTGGGTTTCATCCGCACACAGACGGCGTGGTATCAGGCGCATCCGGTGACGCCGGGCAAGGCCGCCAAGGGCAAACCAGAACCGCTGACCGACGCGGCGCTGCTGGCGCTGGCGAACTACTGTCACGCCCTGCTGAGCTCGAACCGGTTTATCTATGTCAACTGACTGGCTTGGGAGTGCGGGGAATAGGTCTGCTCTTATTTCAGATGCCAGTGGCGGCATTTCGAGCATGGCGGAGTAACGAACTTGCTCCCGATCTTTTTTCGGGGGGCGAATTCAGGCCCACCACGGCCCAGCGCGCCGTGCAGCGCGCAGCCCGGAAACTCGCGTTACCGTCTCCTTTCGCCGCTTGTACCAAGGCGATTCTTGCCCCGACAGAGAAGTCGGATTAGACTCGCGATGTGATTCGCCAAACGCGGTGGACCTGCGACCGGTCGCTGATTTCAAACCAGCGGCCCGTTGGCAGAACCGGAAGGGAACGGTGTTCTCGGTATTCTCAACCGTGGGTGGTTTTTGCTCTTCGGTCCCACGCTTCGGCGGCGAATCTCCTGGCGGCGCGGTTTGCCGCGGCAGTTCATCCCAACCTCCAACTCCGATAGAAATCATGCATCTCACCAAACAGCTCGCCATCTTCCTGGACAACCGGCCCGGCACCCTGGCCATGGTCTGTGACACGCTCAGCGAGGCCAAGATCAACATCTACGCGATCACCACCAGCGATACGATCGACCACTCGGTGGTCCGCATGGTGGTGAGCGATCCGCGCAAGGCGCTGCAGCTTTTCGAGGAGCATGGCGCGCTGGTGGTGGATGACGACGTGCTGCTGGTCGAGGGCGACAACACGCCCGGTTCGCTGGCGAAGATCTGCAAGAAACTCTCCGCCGCGAAGATCAACATCGAGTACTGCTATTGCGCCACCAGCCCGGATGCGAAGAAGGGCCTGCTGGTGCTGCGGACGTCCGACGCAAAGAAGGCGCTGAAGGCGTTGAACACCTGAGGGCACGCGGGCAGAGAGCCGGTGCGCGGATCGCCAATGGTAGGGCGCGGCTGTCCTCAGCGCGCCGGTTGCGCGTCCGCACGGTCCGCGGCGCGCTGAGGACAGCCGCGCCCTACCAACGTCGGCGAATAGTGCTGCCCGCCTCGTGGTGTGGACCGTTCGGGAAAAATGACAGCCGCGCGGCAGCGCGTCCCTACCGGCCGAGCGCAAAACACAGCAACCGGTCCTCGCTGCGCAGGTAGAGTTTTTTGCGCGCGAGCACCGGTGCGGCCCAGCAGGGGTGATGCAATTGCGGGGCCTGCCAGCGGGCGATTTCTTCGGGCCTCTCCGGGTTGAGCCGGAACATGCCGAGCAGGCCGCCTTCGCCGAGGACGATCAGTTTTCCATCCGCCAGAATCGCCGAGCCGCGGCCGTACACCGGCGGCTGTTTGGAGCTGTGCGGCGCCCAGCGTTCGTCGCGTTCCCATTTCACCGCGCCGGTCTTGAACTCGACGCAGCGGAACGTGCCGTCCGGCTCGTTGCGCCCGCTGAAGGCGTAGATGAAACCGTTGTGAACGATGGGGGTGGTCCAGTGGATTTCCAGCGTCGGCGCGACCGGGCGGCCGGTCTGCGGGTCGATCTCGCGCAGGCCGGCGGGCGTGCGCCACGCTTCCTCGAAACTTTTCCCATCCGGTTTCACGCGCAGCGCGACCGAGCCGACGCGGTAATACGCGGCGGTGATCAGGACGGTATCGCCGAGGACTATCGGATTGCAGGCGTTGACCGAATCGTTGGCGACGGATTGAAACCAGCGGCTGAAGTTCACCGCGCCGGTCTTCGGATCGAGTGACACGAGGCCTTGGCGCATCAGGCAGAAAAGATGCCGCTGACCGTGAATCGTCGCGACGACGGGCGTGGCGTAGCTGGCCTGTTTCCATGATCTCTGCCAGGCCACCGTGCGTTCACCGGGCCAGCCGAGCATGGGTTGTCCCGGCCAGTTTTTTTCGCCGACATTTTCCCAGACAGTCTTGCCGGTCTGCGCGTCGAGGGCGACGACGCCGGAGTTGGGCTGGCCGCCGACCATCACGATGAGCAGGCCGCCTTCGAGAATGGGCGTGCTGCCGACGCCGAAAAACGCCTCGGGAATTTCCCAGTCCTTGGCGGTCTCGCGCTGCCAGACGACTTTGCCGCTCGCCAGTTCCACGCAGGTGAGGCGGCCTTCCGCGCCGAAGGTGTAGCAGAGATTGGTGGTGAGCAGCGGCGTGCAGCGCGGGCCGTTGTTGTAACCATAGGGGTCCTGGTAACGGCTTGGATACGCGTGCCGCCAGCGGCCTTTGCCGGTGTTCGCGTCGAGGCACTCAATGATCTCCTCGTTGCCAAGGCGATGATGCACCACCAACTGGTCGCCGCGCACCGAGGGCGCGCTGTAACCTGTGCCCACCACTTTCTCCCACGCCAGCGGCGGACCGGCGGCGGGCCAGCGGTCGAGCAGGCCGGTCTCGGTTGAGGTGCCGTCCGCGCGCGGGCCGAGGAAATGCGGCCAGTCTTCGCCGACGCTTGTGACGGTGGTCGCAGGCGCGGGCGGGGTGACGTTCGCAGGTGTCGGCGCGGGCGGGGCAGCGGCGGCGGTCTGGACGAGGGCTGGAGCGGTCGGAACGACAGCGACCGCGGTGACGGGTGGAGTGACCGTGGTTGCCGCAGGTGGCGACGAACGTTCACAGGCCGTCCACAGGCTCAAGGCGAGCGCGACAGCGGCGAGGTTGGTCACGAAACGTTTCATTTTTTGGCGGCGGCTTTTTTGGGAGCCGCTTTTCCGGCCGGGGTCTTGGCAACGACGGGGGCGGCGGTTTTCTTCGCCGGCGCTTTCGCCGGTTTCACGGCGGGAATGGCGGCGAGTTGTTTCGCGGGATTCCACGCGGCGGGTTGCTTGCGGCCGCGGCTGGCCCACTTCATGCCACCCGCCTGCCAGGCTTTGCGCCAGCTTTCGTAGGTGTGGCCTTGATCGTCGTCGGAGACGCCAAACTCGAAGCCGCACGAGGGACAGATTTCGTAGGAGCCGCCGCCAGATCTGCTGCGAGGCGGCTCGTTAAGTTTCGGATACGCGCAGACAGGGCAGGGGTAGGACATGTTATTTCTTGTCGTTGAGTTTCACCAAAGTGCCGGGCTGCCGGTCAAAGTAGTCCCGACTGTTGGGGCGGAAATAGGTCTTGGTCGTGCCGTTGCGATTGTAGGCGGCGAAGGCCCGGCTCTTGGGATCGAACAGGCGCATCACCCCTTCGTCGTCGATTTTCACCAGCACCTCGCCGCGTTGGCCGCGTTGCAGAAATTCCCACGCCATCCGCGCGTAGTCATCGGGGTCCTTGGCCTTGAAATCGGGACCGTGGCGGTCGAAGTGGTCCTGCAGGCTGGGCAGGCTGCCCCACGTCTGGCGCGTCGGCGGGGCTTTCTGCGCAGGTTGGGAATCGGCCTTGCCGGGTTTCACCGCGGCCGGCTCGGGCTTGGATGGCGCATCGCCGGCGAGGGTGAACGAATTGGTCGCCAGCGTCTGGCGCGCGGTGCCCACGGTGTAGAAATAGGTCGTGCCGGGCAGCAGGCCCTTGAGCGTGACCGTGTGTTTGACGCCCAGTTCACCGTCCGCCCGCTGGTCGAGTTTGTTCGCCGTCGTGCCATATTGCACGCGCGAGCCGGTGGCGACATCGGTCGTCCACCGTACGGTTACGGTTCCGTTGGGTTCCGCCGACCACGCCGGCCCCGCCGACAAGGTCGCCGCCGACAATCCCGCCGGCATCCACGCCGCCAATAAACTGAGCAATAAGAACTTTTTCATCGATGAACAATGGTTGGTCTGCAAACCGAGCAGCGGGTCGAAATCCCGCCTGTGTACCGTCATTGATGCGCGCCGGTCGGGCACGCGCAAGCTTCAACCCGGGAAAGCACGGGTAAACATCAAAATTACGTAGCCACCCGCACCGGCGCGACAAAACCGCCATCGGCAATTCTCCCGGACACGGTCGCTGTTTCGGGAAACGAGGGCGGCCATCGGCGGCAGTCGCGCCGGGGCTCCCACCTTCACCGCGCCGCGGCCTTCCGCAAATCCACACACACCAGCTTGTCCTTGCTCCGCGCGCAGAACAATCCATCCGCCACCGCCGGATGCGCCCGCACGGTGAACGGCAGAATCTGCGCGCGTCCCGTCGGCTTAAAACCCGCCGGCGTGGCCGGCGCGATCATCAGTTCGCCCTTGTCCGTGAGCACCAGCAGTTGATCGCCCGCCAACGTCACGGTCGGCGCGCCGAGGCTGTCCTCGCTCCAGCGCACCTTGCCCGTCATCAGCTCGACGCACCGCAGCGAGCCGCCCGGCGCGTGATCGACGCGACCTTCGATGCCGTAGAGGAAGCCGTCGCGCTGCACGCAGGTCGCGTATTGATTCGAGAGAATGTCGTCGCCCGACCACACCTTTTCCGGCTCGCCGGTCTTGATCCGCAGCAGCACCGCGCCCGCCTGATAACTCGCCGAGACAAACACCAGATCTCCGACCACCAGCGGCACCGCTGCGCTCACCGACGCCGAGATCGCCGGCTTCCACGGAAACTCGAAATGCACCGCGCCCGTCTGCGGATCGACCGACGTGAGATTCCCGCGCGTGAAGAAAAACGCGTGGCGCTTGCCGCCGATCGTCGCCGCGCTCGGCGACGAATACCCGGCCTCTTCGTTCGAGGCCTTCCACAGCAGCTTCCCAGTGTTCTTGTCCAGCGCCACGATCCCCGCCCCATCCGCGCCGCCGACATTCAGCAGCACCGCGTTGCCCTCGATCAGCGGCGAGCAGACGCGGCCGAAAAATCCTTTGCCCGA
The DNA here is from genome assembly GCA_945861535.1 of Akkermansia muciniphila. Classification (GTDB taxonomy): domain Bacteria; phylum Verrucomicrobiota; class Verrucomicrobiia; order Limisphaerales; family BJHT01; genus BJHT01. Next base: position 27,264 of record CAMAUZ010000097.1, read on the forward strand.
CCCGAACTTCTCCGTCGCCGAGACGCTCCACAGTTTCTTCCCCGTCGCCGCGTCCAGCGCATGAACCATCCCCTCCGCGCCGTAGGTGAACACCTTGCCATCCGCCACCGCGGGCGTGCTGCGCGGCCCCGGATCGAAGCCGAAATCATCCCGGTAATCGGTCACATACTCGAAGCTCCAACCCGCCTTGCCCGTGCTCGCATCGAAGGCCTGCACCACCGCCTTGTCCCCGACGCGATGAAACAAAATTGCGCGCCCACCTGCCACCACCGGCCCGCTGAAACCCGCGCCCACCTTCTGCTGCCACACCACCGGCGGACCGTCCTTTGGCCAGGTCGTCGCGAGCGCCGCGCCCGCGTAAACGCCGTTGCGCGTCGGGCCGAGGAATTGGGGCCAGTCCGCGGCGGTCGCGGCCGCCAGGCCCGTCAGCAGCGCGAGCAAGCCCGCGGCAGTTCCGACCAGAGCAGTGGAAAATATTCGCGGCGGGAAAATTCTCGTCGTGGCGCAACGCCCGTCGCTCACGCCGCAACCCGCTGAGGAAAATGTGTGCATCGCTGGAGTCTAGGGCGTTGGATCGGATGACGGCAACCGTGGTGTGAACCTTGGTGTGATCGTCCCGCGTCTGCGCGGTGCCGGAGAGTGGCGGCAAGCGCGACACCATCGACGCCACAGACCTCCGGTTCGCTCCTCATGATTCCGGCGGGATTGACAACGGTGCGCTCCCTGAACGGTGAAGCGGTCTGAAGAGCCTGGGTGAAACGTAGCCGCCGAGGTGACGAGGCGGAGGCCGCCCACGCGAACGGCGCTGAAATTCGCCAGCCAACGTCCCCCCCCTCCTTTTTCGGGTGCGATGGCCCCATGCTGCGCGGTTTCGGCGCTCGGGCTCTCCTCACGTCGGCAGCTACGGCCCGTCGGCGGTATCCATCCCGGCTTCGAACGGAAGTTCCCCTTTTACGGGGATGGCGGAATGCGCTGTCCGGCCCTTATTTCATGCGGGTGGGACGGCGTTTTGGCAGTTTTTTTCTAGTGGCTACCGAGGCCTGCGTGTCCGGTAGTTGTGTCGGCAAAGTCACCCGGGCGGCGG
>CAMAUZ010000098.1 GCA_945861535.1 Akkermansia muciniphila
CCCGCTGCGAGGCGGTGGGCCGATTGACGAGCCGTCGCAGCTCGGATCGCTGTTCGGGGGTGAGGGACAGGGTTTGAATGGGTCGAGCCATGCCGTGAGTTTATCGCCAAAACCTGTTATGTATAGTCAATTCGGAGACACTACATTAGTGTATCTGGATGTTCTTCACCAAATATCCGTTCGCGAATTGCCAGCGTCCGGCGAATCAGCGGCTCTGCTCCGGCTAAGTCGCCCTTATTCCGTAACAATTCCGCGAGATTGTTTACACTAACGAGCGTGCCCGGGTGTTCCTCGCCCATAATGCGCTGTCGAACCTCTACCACTCTCCGAAACAACTGTTCCGCTCTGTCAAAGTCGCCCATTCCGCGTAGCAACACGGCTAGATTATTTACACAGCCGAGGGTCTGTGCGTGCTCACTGCCCAACCGCCGTTCGGCAATTGCCAGACTTCGCCGTAAGAGCGGCTCTGCGCCGCTCAGATCACCCTTCGCATTAAGCAAGACGGCTAGATTATTGACGCAACCGAGGGTCTGCAGGTGGTCATGACCTAATACGCGTTCGCTGATCGCCAATGTCCGGCGGAAAAGGTGCTCCGCCATTGCCCAGTCGCCCGTCAATCGCAACAGGCTCGCCAAATTATTGACGCTCGCGAGCGTCTGGGGATGCTCCTCGCCCAACACACGCTCGCTGATCTGCAACGACTGTCGGTAAAATGCTTCCGCCGCGGCGAGGTCGCCCTTGGACCGCAATGCTCCGGCCAGTCCATTGAGGCTCCTGAGGGTCTCGGGATGCTCCGCGCCAAAAGTGCGCCTGTTCACCGCCAGTGCCCGCCGATACAGTGGCTCAGCAACGAAGAAGTTGCCCATGAATTGGTGCGCGGAGGCGAGCTTATCCAGCATGTTGGCGACTTCGGTGGACTGCCCGCCCCAGCGGCGTTCGGTCAGGTGCAGCAGACTCTGCCAATGGGGCTGCAGGGTCAGGTACCGCGCCCGCCCGCCCACGACCGCACGCTGGCAGAAACATTGGTCCAAGTGCCCGTGCCACCAAAGATGCCAGGCATTGAAGATTGCCTCGGAGCGGAGCGCCGATCTCCAGATCGGCCCGGTGTGGGCGGATTGAGCCGCGCCGATCGTGAGATCGGCGCTCCGCCCTGGAGACGCCCCAGCGGGCTTGGGCAACCATTTCTCCCGTCCCCATTCCCCCAGCAGCGCGTGGGTGAGCTGCCAGGCCGTTTCGGTCTTCTTGATTTGTTCCGCCGGGAAGTTCCCGCGCTCGGCGAGGCTGTAATTCACCAGCGCGGCGAGGGCTTTCCGCACGTCGGCCTCGGGTTGTTCCACACACGCGCACAGGATGGGCAGCGGCACGGGCGCGTGGCCGTGCAACGCCAGCGCAAACCACACCTCCAGCGCCAGCGGATGCTTCCGCGCGACCGCATCGGCGCTGTGCGCGAAGAGCCGGTGCAGATTATCCTTCCGCTGATCCCGCTGGGTCCAGTCCCCGAACCGTTCCGTGGCCTGACTGGCGGCAAATTCCTCCGGGGACTCCTGCTGGTCGTGCATCCACGCCCCCGCCAGCCGCAGCGCCAGCGGGTGCCCGCCCAGTTCGCGGGCTAGTTTCAGCCACGGTGCCCACGCCGGATGCTCCCCCGGTTCGCGCCTGACCAAGAGAGATTTCTCCGAATCCGCAGTTCGGTCATTAAGACCCTGAACCGGTTGCGGGTAGGGCGCGGTGTCCTCACCGCGCCGCTGCGGCTGGGGGTCTGGGTTGGCGGCGGCGGGCTGAGGACAGCCCGCCCTACCCATCGCGGGTTCTTGGAGGGGACGATCGGAGGCAACTGGCAGTTGGGTCTGCCGGGCGTGGTGGTGGAGCAACTGGGCGGCGGATTTTTCATCGAGCGGGTGGACTTCAAAGGCGTGCGCATCGCCGCGTTTGACCTTGTCGCGCGTGGTCAGGAGCACCTGGGAGCGGCCGGTGAGGTCGAGCAGCGCGGTGAGGTCCTCGGCCTTCTCGCAGCCTTCGAGATAGAGCAGCACGCCGGGCTGGCTGAAAAGACGTCGCACCTCGCCCGTGGCATCCGTGACCTGCCGGAGGTCGATGCCGGCCTGCCCGAGCAAGCCCGTGAGCGCGGAGGGGTGGGAGCTGGCGCGGTAGTAGTCGTGACTGAAGATGCCGCCGGGCCAGCGGGACTGCGGACCGGGTGCGGGCGCAAGCTGGAAGATCACTTCCGCCGCGAGCGCCGTCTTCCCCATCCCGCCGGGGCCGGTGAGGGCGACGCAGCGTTCGTTTTTCAGCAAGTCGGTGACTTGCACCAAGTCCTCCACGCGTCCCGCAAAGCCCGGCGCACGCGGGGGCGGGGACCAGGGGAGGTCGAGGTGCCCGGCGGGGGCTGGGGCGGCGGGGAGGGGAATTTTCAGGACATGATTTTCCAGTTCGACGGGGTCGGCAATGCCGTCGCGGCCCCCGAAGGTGCCGTGGTGGAGGTCGTCGCTGGCGAGGATGGACTGGCGGTAGGCGAGTTGGAGGTGGCGGACGTCGTCCGGTTCGGGCGGGCAGGCGGCGGTGGGGTAGGCGGGGGCGAGGAGGAGGTAGATGACTTTGATTTTGCGCTTGTGGGCGTAACGGGCCTCGAACTGGGTGTAGGAGACGCGTCCGTGGGCGGGGTCGATGGCGCGCGGCTCGGCTCCGTAGCGGTGGCCGACGAGCTGGAGGAGCATCTGGCAGGGGTCGATCTTGTCGCGGAGGACCTGGCGGAGGTCGCCGCCGTCGGTGGGGAAGGTGTCCTCCCACATGGGCGTGCCGCCGAGGGTGTGGATGGCCTTGGCGGCGAGGTCGCGGGCCTCGCGGAGGTCCGCGCTGGTGGCGGAGATGAAGATTTGGGGCCGGGCATCCATGCGGCGGTGGCGGTGGTGTTGGTGGGGGGAGTGTGGGGAAAGGTGGGCGGGGTGAGAAGGCCATTTCACGCGCGCGGGGTGGGAGCGAAGGAGAGGTTAGAGCGGGGATCGGCGATTTGGGCGGGGCCGCCCAAATCGGCACGCGGGCCGCGTGCGCTCCCCGGTATTAATGCGGGCCGCGTGCATTCCCCGGGGTGCCTTTTCGCCGAGTTTCTTGACCATGCCTTCGGCAAACTTGTCTCCGAGCTGCCACAATGCGGGGAGGTGCGGTGAGAGGAGGGTGACGAGGGTGGCTGCGGTGGTCGCGGGGTCCATGGGCGGGTGCTTTTTCTGGGTTGGGGAGGGAGGTTGGTGAACGTGGCAGGCGACGGGGAATTATTTTCGCGGGAGTTCTTCGAGGATCGTGTCGAGGAGGCGGCGGGCGATGCGGGTGTGGGCGTGTTTGGCCCCGAATTTGGTGAGCCAGCCGTCGTAGGCCAGGCGCGCGAGCACTTCGGCGGAGGGCAATTCGCGGCGGGTGCGGAGCAGGAGGGACATGGTGTATTGGCTGAGGCAGGTGGCGGGATGTTTGGGTCCCAGGATGCGGGTGCGGGCGGCGAGCGCAACGTTCAGCAGCGGCTCGGCGGCCTCGACATCGCCCCTGGCATAGAGGAAGTCGCCCACGCCGTGGAGGCTGGAGAGCGTGTCGGGGTGTTCGAGGCCGAGGATGCGGCCGCGGGCCTCGAGGGCGCGGTTGAAGAGGGTCTCGGCCTCGGTCGTTTCGCCGTGGGCGGCGAGCACCGCGGCCAGGCAGTGGACGCTGTTCAACGTGGCCGGGTGCTCGGGGCCGAGCGTGCGCTCTTGCACGGCCAACATGCGGCGGTAGAGGGCCTCGGCGCGGTCGGACCGGCGGCGGTGCTGGAGGACTTCGGCGAGGGCATTCAGGCTCGCGATGGTGTCGGCGTGGCCGGGACCCTGGGTGCGCTTGCCGGTCTCGAAGGCGCGGCGTAACAGGGTGTCGGCCTCGGCGAGTTCACGCGCGGTCGTGGCCAGCCGGACATATTCCGACGCAGTGAACTGCGGCTTGGGGTCGTAGGGGTCGCCGTGGGGATCGCCGCGCGCGGTTATGTCCGAAACCATGACGTCCACGGTGGTCATGTCGTTCTTCGCGACGATCAGGTCGGCCAGATGACGGAGGCTGCGGAGGGTGTCGGGGTGCTCGGGGCCGAGGGTGCGTTCGCGAACCGCGAGGATCTGGCGATGGGTTGACTCGGCGGCGGGCCAGTCGCACCGGTCGCACTGGATGCCGGCGAGCAGGTCGAGGCTGCGCAACGTGGCGGGATGCTCGGGGCGCAGGCGGCGGGCCTCCCCGACTGGCGCGCGCCGAAACGGGGCCTCGGCGCGGCCGAGTTCGCCGGCGGCATGGAGGCAGACGGCGAGATTGTGCAGCGCCAACAGGGTTTGCGGATGATCCGGCCCCAAGACCCGGTCGCCGGTCGCCAGCGCGCGGCGATACCGGATCTCGGCCCCGGCGAAATCCTGCGCGGCGTAAAACTGCTCGCCCTGGTGCATGTCGCGGTCCATGGCCTGACGGTCCCAGGTTTCGGACAACAGCCCGAAAGGCCCCTGCACGAAGGCTTCCAGAGTGGCGCGCAGGAGCTTGATGAATTCGGCGGGGAGGGGGCGAACCTGCCGCAGCAGCCAGTTGCGGGCCGCAGCGGTTTCCGGTCGCGGCTGGCCCGGTTGGGGAACGGTTGGCTCCGTTGGTTTTGGCGCATCGCTCATAAAAGTTCGCGGAAAACTCCGGCTCAGTTCGCCGGCAATACTGAGGAACTACGGGAGGTACGTCGTGACTGACTGGTGGCGGAAACGGGGGCAGTTTGCCATGGCGGGGAGGGAGTGCAATTCCGTTCGGGGGGGGATGCGAGGGGCGGCGCATCTCGACACTGCCCCCGAGGAACGCTGGTGCTGGGTTTGGAGTTCCGCATTGATGCGGCCCGGTTGCTTGAACCCGCCGAACCGCCTGAAGGCGGGACTCCAAACGGGGGCAGTGTGTCAAGATGCGGCCGGGCGGAGCGCGGACAGCTCATTTTTTTGGCACGCGCAGCCCGGTCCCGGCTGTCCCGCAGGGACGCTTGAAAATAGCCCGGCACTTCAGTGCCGGGGCAGCGAGGGGGAGGAATCAAGTCCCGACCGGGACGGCCGACGGAGCCGACCAAGCTGCCATTGACTCAGTCGTCCCTGCGGGACTTGTGGGGGGTGAAATCGCCGCACACCCAGCACTCAAGTGCTGGGCTATTGTCGGTCGTCCATGCGGGACTGCCAAATCCATGCCGCGTCGCGGCAAGAAACTGAGCTACGCCCGGGCGGGGCTTCCGGCATTGCTGCTGGCGTGCGGGCGATGGTAGGGTGCCGGCATGACAACCGTTGCATTGGAGTTGGAAGATGCGCTGGCCAGTCAGTTCGTCCGGGCCTGCCGCGCGGAGGGGCACGGCGAGCGCGAGGTGGCCACGGGATTGCTCCGCCGCTACCTCGAAGTCGAGGAACTGCGCCGCCGCCTCACGGAGACGGGGCTGACGAAGCTCTACGAATCGCTCGCAGCGGAGGACGTGATGCTCGCGGAGTCTGGTCTGGGCGACTATCAGTGCGATCTCACCCGAGCTGACCAGCGATGAAGCGCGGCGAGGTCTGGATGGCAAGCCTGGACCCGGTGCGTGGGTCCGAGCAGGCGGGGACCCGCCCGGTCATCGTGCTGCAAGCGGATTCGCTCAATTCCTTCCTGCGCACGGCGGTGGTCATTCCCGGCACGTCGAATCTCCGCTGGGCGGAGTTCCCGCACTGCGTCCGGTTGGGAGCCGGGGAGGGCGGGCTGACCAATGAATCCGCGGTGCTGACGCATCAGTTGCGGGTGATTGATGCCACGCGGCTGGTCCGGCGGATGGGCACGCTCTCGCGCCCGGCGCTGCGGCAACTGGAGACGGCGCTGTTGGTGACTTTGGACATCTCGGTGAGCGAGGAGGGATAACGGACGGCGGAACTGCCCTTTCCCGCGCCAACGCGGAGGCGCCGCACCCGTTTCAATCACTTGCTCTGAAACATCTCGCTGGCCACCACCGCGTGGATGAGGGAGCGGAAGCCGTAATTTTTCGCTTTTATCTGCTGCGCGAGGTCGCGGACGGCGGAGTGGTCGGCGGGTTCGAGGGCGTGGCCGGTGGCGTAGGTGAGGAGCTTGGTGGTGAGGGCGCGGGCGAGTTGGTCGGGGTCGGTGAGGAGGAGTTGCTTGAGGTCGTCGCTGTCGCGGAAGGCGCGGCCGTCGGGGAGCGTGTCGGCGGGGTCCACTTTTGGGCCGTGGAGGTAGGGCATTTTGCGGCCGTTGAGGGTCACGGGCTTGCCGTTGCCGCTGGTGCGGTAGAATTCCCGCCAGCCGCCGATCACATCGAAGCTCTCGAGCGCGAAGCCGGGCGGGTCCATTTTCACATGGCAGCTCGCGCAGGAGTCGAGCTGGCGGTGTTTGGCGAGTTGCTCGCGGATGGTCTTGGTGCCGCGCGTATCGGGTTCGAGCGTGCCGACGTTTTCGGGGGGCTTGGGCGGCGGGGTGCCGAGGATGCGGTCGAGCACCCACGCGCCGCGGAGCACGGGGGAGGTGGCGGTGCCGTTGGCGGTGACTTTGAGCACGCTGGCCATGGTGAGCAGGCCGCCGCGATGGCTGTCGGGCGGTAGTATTACCTTGCGAAACTCCCAGCCGCTCACGCCGGGGATGCCGTAGTGCCGGGCGAGGCGGCCGTTGAGCATCGAGAAATCGGAGGCGATGAAGTGGGTGAGGCTCAGGTCGTGGCGGAGGACTTCGGTGAAGAACAGCTCGGTTTCGCGGAGCATCGAGACTTTCAGCATGTCATCGAACTCGGGGTAGAGAATGTGGCTGGGCACGGTGAAATCAATGTCGCGCAGGCCGAGCCACTGGCCGGTGAAGTTTTCGGTGAAGGCGGCGGCTTTGGGGTGACTGAGGAGGCGCTCGACTTGCGCGCGGAGGGCGGGAGGGCGGGAGGGGGCGACGGAGGGACGGAGAGAAGGAGAGACGGAGGGAGAAAGGGACGGTGAGACTGTACCTTTCTCCCCTTCACTCCCTCTCTCTTTCTCTCCGTCTCTCGGTCTCTCCGCCGCCCCGTCCCTCCGTCGCCCGGTCAGCGCCCCCTGTTCGGCGAGGGCGAGCAATTCCTCGTCCGGCATGGTGCTCCAGAGGAAATAGGAGAGGCGGCTGGCGAGCGCGAAGTCGTCGAGTTTGCCGGGCGGCTCGCGCAGGAAGAGGAAGTCGGGCGCGATCAGAATGGCTCCGAGCGCGGTGCGGATGGCCTGCTCGAAGGTGCGTTGCTCGGCGAGCTTCGCGGTGAAGAGCGCGACGAAGGGCTGCACGTCCGCGTCGGTCACGGTGCGGCGGAAGGCGCGGCGCGCGAACTGGCGCAGGATGCGGTCGGCGTCGGCGAGCGGTTCGGTGGAGATGACTTCGACGCGGTCGCGGTAGTTGTAGATGGGGGCGGGGCCTTGCTTTATTTCGCCGAAGAGGCGGCGGTGGCTTTCGGGCGGCCATGTTTCGTTCAGCGGGCCTTCGATGTCGATCCAGTCGATGGCGAGGCCGGGGCCGTCCCAGGTGTCCGCGCCGGTTTTGTGGACGGTCTGCGAGGAGGCGAGGCCGTAGGGCAGGATGGTGATGGAGGTGCGCGGTTCCATGTGGTCCACGAATTCGATGACCTTGGGCGTGTCCGGCGGCGCATCGAAGTAGCTGACGAGATGCCCGCGCGCGCCGCCCATTCCGCCGGAGCCGGACCACACGCGGAAGACGACGGGCTGGTTGGAACTCTGGATGCCCGCCGCGGAAATGCGGAACCGATAGCGGCCGCGTTCGGTCGGATAAAACTTCGTCGGCCCCAGCGCCTGCCACGCGGAGGACGTGAACGCGACCACGCGGCCCGTGTCGTTGGTGCGGAAGACTTTTTCGGTCGTCGAGCGGACCTGATGCGACTCGGTGAGGAGATGGCGCGTGGTGGTGGACTTGGGCTGCGGGCGGTTGGCGATGGCCTGGTTCAACGCCGTGTCCGCCGCCTCGAGATATTTTTCGAGCAGGAAGGAGGACGTGTGCAGCGCCTCGCCGATGTTGTCGAAGCCGTCGGACGAGGAGTCGAAGGGGAGCAGGTCTTTCAGCGGGGTCGCGACGCCGAGCAGGTCGCGCACGGTGTTTTCGTATTCGGTGCGGTTGAGGCGACGGAGGACCACGCGGCCTTCGGAGCGGCGCTTGGCCGCGGCTTCGGCCAGGCGCGCGTCGAGGCGGCGGACGAAGGACTGCGCTTGGGCGGAGTCGGGGCGCGGTTCGTCTTTGGGGGGCATCTCGCCGGAGCGCACGCGTTCGAGAATCTCCCGCCAGCGGGCGCTGGTCGCGGACTTGGACAAATCGGATTCCAACTTATCGAGGCGCAAATCCCCTTTGGCTTTTTTCTCGCCGTGGCAGCGCAGGCAATGCTCTTGGATGAACGCCGTGGTATCGCGGTCCCCCTGCCCTGCCCCGTCCGCCGCGGACAACTTCAACGCGGCCGACATCAGCAGGACCACGGCGAACAGCCGTCGCACCGGGGAGAGGGAATTCGGTTTCAAGTTTTGCATGGAGCAGGTGGTTGGACGCAGCCGCCGGGCGAAGGTGCAAAATGATTGCGGTGGAAGCAGCAAGAATTACCGAGGCGCAATTCTGCATTGTCGGTGAGCCGAAATAGGGCTGCCGACCGTGAACCTCGGTGAAATGCCGCAGGCCGGACCGGAGCGCGGCTCTCGTATCGATTTGGCCCCGACAGGACGGGCCGAACCGCGCTCAACGCGGCCGCCGCGGTGGCCATCGAATGGTTGACCGCCAAAAAGTTTTACCAGAGGATGTCGGCCGTAATCCCAGTTCCGATCCCAGCGGCAGCAACCATTCTGTTCCGATGAAAATCCCCGACTCCTGCTTCGCTCACCCGGCGTTTCCTTCGCGCGCCGCGCGGCCCGCGCACGCCGCCGCCGCGCCGCCGCACCCATGCCCGCCGGCGTTCACCTTGATCGAATTGCTCGTGGTGATCGCCATCATCGGCATCCTCGCCGGGATGCTCCTGCCCGCGCTGGGACAGGCGAAGGAGAAGTCCAAACGCACGCAGTGTCTCTCGAATCTGAAGCAGCAGGGCCTCGCCAACACGATGTATCGCGATGATTACCAGGATGAATTTCCCACCGCGCGCGGTCCGGGCGGTGCGCCGGATGTCGTCGCCACCTATTACGCCTACGGCGGCAAGCAGGGCACCGAGTACATGGTCACCAACCGGCTGCTCAATCCCTACGTCACCATCAGCGGCGCGGTGAGCACCAACAGCGAGGGCGCCGAGCGGGTCTTCCGCTGCCCCAGCGACAACGGCGCTACGGCCGGCAGTTGGCCCAGCAACCGCAAGCCCTCGATCTACGACACCTTCGGCAGCAGCCATTTCTACAACACCGGCGCGATCAACAACGACGGGGTCAGGGGCCTGTTTCGCAAGCGCACCGGCCACATCAACAATCCGAACCGCGTCATCTTGGTGAACGATTTCTCCTTCAACGTGCATGCGCTCAACAGCGCCGTTTTCCAATACTCCTACTGGCACGACAAGAAGCGGCTGGGCTTCGGGAACAACGCGTTTGTGGACACGCATGTGGAGTATCAGCAGGCCACACAGAACGCCCCCGACTTCCAGCGCGGCGCCGGCTGGACCTTCGTCTTCGACGATCCTTGAGTGGCGAAGGCGGTGGGGTAGCAGCGCGGGGTCCACGCCGCTTCACCGTTCGCCCGTCGTCTCGCGTCCGCACCCGCCCGGAGTGTCCCCCATTGAAGCGGCATAAATGCCGCGATCCCAGAGAGCACCCTCGCCCGCTATTCTCGGCTTCGCTGCCTCGCCCGATTGGCAGATTTCCGTTGGGCGCATCCGCGACTTATGGCAGCCTTTCCTCATGCCAACCACACTCACACTGGATGACGACCTTGCCCGGTTGCTCACCGCCGCCGCGCAACAAAAGGGCCAACCCGTGACCGAAGTCGCTGCCAATTTATTGCGCGCCGCCCTCGGCAAATCCGCCCCCGCTCCCACCCCCGTCTCTTTTCCGGCCGAACCCTACCGCATCCACCCGCACCACGGCACCTTCGCGCCGGGTGTGCCGCTCACCAAAATGAATCGCCTCGCTGACGAACTCGACACCGAGGCCTTCCTCGCCCGGCAGGCATCATGATTCTGCCCGACCTCAATCTCCTCATTTACGCCCACAACCTGGGTGCCCCCGATCATGCGTCCGCGCGAGCTTGGTGGGAGGATTTGATGACCCGACAGGAACCGATTGGCCTTCCCGTCACCGTGGCGCTGGGATTCGTCCGCTTGATGACAAACCCCCCGAATTATCCAGCCACCGATGTCTCTGACCGAGGCCGTCGCTCAAGTGCAGCGCTGGCTGAATGCACCCAACATCACCCTCCTGCCGGTAACGAATCAGCACTGGATTGAACTGGCGAAACTAGACTGGACCGGCCCCGCTGTTTCCGACGCCCACCGCGCCGCGCTCGCGCTTGCGCACGGCTGCGAACTGCACACCAACGACACAGACTTCGCCCATTGTCCAGGACTGCGCTGGAAAAATCCGCTGATCCCGTGACCACGTCCCGGAGCGCGGCGGTTGGGTGTCCGCACCGTCCGCGGCGTTTCGCCTCGCGCGCCGGTTTGCCGCTTGAAGTCGCAGCCTGAATGCGGATTAACTCCCCGCGCGACCACGCATTGGAAATGCCAGCCGAAGCCCTAGTCATCGTTCCGACCTACAATGAGCGCGACAATATTGTCCCGCTGGCCGGACGCATTCTCGGGCTGCCGGGGCCGGTGGACCTGCTGATCGTCGATGACAATTCCCCCGACGGCACCGGCCGGATCGCCGACGAACTCGCCGCGAAACATCCCTCGATCCACGTCCTCCATCGCCAGGAAAAGAACGGCCTCGGACGCGCCTACTGCGCCGGTTTCGCGTGGGCGCTCGAAAAAAACTACGAGTTCATCCTCGAGATGGACGGCGATTTTTCCCACAACCCGGACGACATCCCCCGCTTCATCGCCGCCGCGCGCGACGCCGATCTGGCGCTGGGTTCGCGCTACTGCAACGGCATCCGCGTGATCAACTGGCCGCTCAACCGGCTCGTCTTGAGCCTCGGTGCCGCCCAGTATGTGCGAATCATCACCGGCATGCGCATCAGCGATCCGACCGGCGGTTTCAAATGCTTCCGGCGACATGCGCTGAAGAGCATCGATCTCGCGGCCGTGCGCTCGAATGGCTACAGCTTCCAGGTGGAACTCACGCACAAGCTGTGGCGGCGCGGGATGAAGATTGTCGAGGTGCCCATCATTTTCACCGACCGGTTTCAGGGCACGTCGAAGATGTCCGGTGCCATCATGCGGGAAGCGCTCTTCATGGTCTGGCGGCTCCTCGCGCAAAACGGTTTCCGCCGCTCCCCGCGGAAGGCGTGAGCTGGGCGCGGTCGGGCGGCCCGGAGCAGCCTTGAACGCGCAGCGGTGGCGAAGGTTTTTCCCCCGTCCCCGTCGCACTCGCTGCGACCGGGGACCAGTCTCGCACGGCAGACGCGCGGCACCTGTCCATTCCTGCAAACGCCTCTCAACTCACGTTGATCCGGCTGCGACAAATAGCGCAACTGGCTGCACAAATGTCGCTGCGTAGCGGGCGGTTGAAGCAAGGACATCGCTCTGAAAAACATCAGAGCTTTCCCATCTTTTACCCCTCATCTTTTACCATCACCTCGGTGTCGTGCGCTGAATTGGCTCTCGCGCATTCGCCGCAAACTGGTCGAGCCGGTCCAGCAGCCCCGTGATTGTGAAAAGTTCAGCCGATGGCGGCTTTCTTGGCGATCACTCGGCGACGGCCAGGCCACTGCTCATGCGGAAGTTTCCGGAGAGGTTTTTGGTAAAAGATGGGCGGTAAAAGATAAAGACACGAGGGCCATCCCCATGCCGCAACTCACGCTGGTCTTGTCACCACAGACGGCACGATTGGGGGTCAAAACGTCGAGGCGTAGCTGACGGTTGAGTCTGGAACATAGCCCTATCTCAGATTTCAAATTCCCCGCCCCCCGGCCCCGTCCCGCTACTTCCTCGGCCTGCGATGCGTCCGATCCACCCCCGCCGTACGCTTCCGGCTCTCCCCGCGCGGCCCCCGCTTCACCGGCTTGCTGTGCTTTGGCTGCTCGCGCCGGAACGGCTCGATCGTCTGCGGCCGCGGCTTCGCCACCATCAACAACGGACACCCCTCGTACCCAAACGCCCGCCGCATCTGCTCCGCCAGATACTTCGAGTACACATCCGAAAACAGCTCATCGCGATTCACGAACAACAAGAAAGTCGGCGGTGCCTGCCGCACCTGCGCCGCATAGAAAAACTTCAGCCGATGGCCCACCGCGCTCACCGGCTGCCGCCGCTCGATCGCATCGCGCAACGTGCGGTTCAGCAGCGGCGTCGGAATCTTCTGCTGCAACTGCGCCGCCACATACCGCACCGCCTCCAACAGCCGGTCCAGATTGAACCCCGACTTCGCCGACGTGAAAATCACCGGCGCATAATCCAGAAAGAACAGCTTCTCCTGCACCCACGACCCGAACTCCGACAACGTCGTCAGCACCTCCGGCCCGCGCTCATATTTCTTCAACGTCGCGCGCCGCTCCACCTCCGCCTCCTGCGCCTTGCGCACCGGCTCGTCCACAAGGTCCCACTTGTTGATCACGAGGATGCACGCCTTGTGATTCTCGATGATTTTGTCCGCGATCTTCTTGTCCTGCTCCAGAATGCCCGACTCCGCATCCAGCACGAACACCACGATGTCCGCCCGTGCAATCGAATCCTCCGAGCGCTTCACGCTGAAAAACTCCACCGAATCATCCACGCGCCGCGATTTTCGAATGCCCGCCGTATCGATCAGCACATACTTCTGCCGCACCCCATCCGTCTCGACCTCGAACGGCACATCCACAGCATCCCGCGTCGTCCCCGGAATCGGACTCACGATCACCCGCTCCGAACGCGTGAGCGAATTGATGATCGACGACTTCCCCACATTCGGCCGGCCCACGATCGCGAGCTTCAACGGCCCCGTCGGCCACGGTGCAACATCGGGATTGTCCGCCAGCGGCAGCGTCCCCTCGGGAGCCGCCGGGATAAACGCAATCGCCGCATCCATCAGCGCCTCGACCCCGTAACCGTGAATCGCCGTGACCGGAAAAATCTTCGCGAACCCCAGCTCGGCGAACTCGTTCAGCCCGCCCTCCGCCCGCGCATTATCGACCTTGTTCACCGCCACCACCACGGGCTTCCCGCACTCGCGCAGCCGTTGCGCGACCTCGCGATCCAGCGGCACCACGCCCTCCTGCACGTTCACCACGATGATGATCACGTTCGCCGCCTCGATCGCCAATTGCACCTGATCAAACGCCGCGCGCGTGATCACATCCGCCGACTTCTCCCCGCGCAGCAGCCCGATCCCGCCCGTATCCACCAGCGTGAATGGCCGCCCATTCCACTCCGCCTCCGCCGTCACGCGATCCCGCGTGACGCCCGGCTCGTTATGCACAATGGCAATGCGCCGCCCCGCGATGCGGTTGAACAACGCGGACTTCCCGACATTCGGCCGGCCCACAATGGCAATTAATCCTGACATAAAACCGATCATGCCGGAGGACACGTCGCGCACAAAGCCTCAAATGCGCCGAGCAAACCAAGCGGCGCAACCGCGCGCCGCCCCGGTACCGCAGGCGTCCACGCCAGCGAGTTCGCCCGGCGTCTCGCCGCGCGAAGGTACGCCCGAGCGCCGTTGTAGCGCAGGTTTCCAAACCTGCTGTGTCGCCGACTTCTAAGTCGGCACGGCGTCCGCGTTGCCCGGCCCGCCGCGAGTTTAGACACCGCTATTCACCGGGCAGGGAAATCCACGCTTCCCTCTGAACGTGAGATTTTCCGGCGAATCCACCCGCCCCCCAACCACTGCTGCCCGCCAACTTTTCACTTCCAGCGCTCCTTTTTTCCCATGATTGAACTTTCCCACCGCCGTTCCTATGCTCGCCCCATGCGAATCCCAAATCTCTCTGCGCTCCTGTCCCTGCTCCTCCTCGGCCTCGCGCCGCTGAACGCCCGCTCCCAAGCCGCGCCCGGTCCCACCGCGGCGACAACCACCGCCGCACCCGCCGCCGAACCCGCCCCCCCCCGCTACGAAACCCGTCGCGTCCACGACCGCGACGGCATCGGCAAATTCTACAAAGGCCGCGAGATCGCCCACTACATGACCCATCAAGGCGCAAGCTGGCTCGAACGCCCCGAGCGCGACGACGAGGAAAAAACGGAGGTCCTCGTCGAGACCCTCAAGTTCCGCCCCGGCGAAGTCGTCGCCGACATCGGTGCCGGCACCGGCTACTTCAGCAAACGCATCGCCCGCAAAGTCGCCCCCGAAGGCAGCGTCCTCGCCGTCGAAATCCAGCAGGAAATGCTCGACCTGCTCATGCAGAAAATGGCCGCCGCCAAAGTCTCCAACGTCAAACCCGTCCTCGGCACCATCACCGATCCCAAGCTCCCCGCCGGCACCGTCGATACCGTCATCATGGTCGATGTCTATCACGAGTTCGACCACCCCTTCGAAATGATGGAAGCCATCTGCCGCGGCCTCAAACCCGGTGGGCGCGTCGTCTTCGTCGAATACCGCCGCGAAGACCCCAACGTCCCGATCAAGCTCCTCCACAAAATGACCGAGCTGCAAGTCGTGAAAGAGATGACCGCCCACCCCCTCGAATGGGTCGAGACCAACCCCATCCTCCCCCGCCAACACATCATCATCTTCCGCAAAAAAAGCTGAACCCCGCCCCCGTAGCCGGCGCCGTGAGGAGGCGGACGGCTCCACCCGCATCCGACCATCGAACCGCAGCAGGTTGGGCGCGTCTGTCCCCAGCGCGCCGCCGACCGCACCTTCATCTCCGCGGCGCCCTGAGGACAGATGCGCCCTACCCACCCCGGAAAAAAACCACGCTGCGCCCTTGCACCCCCGCACCACTTTTCGTACAAACCCCCGCATGTCCGCCAAAACTCGCCCCGCCACCTCCGCCACTCCCGCCACCACCCGCGCCAACGCCCCTGCACCCTTCGACCTCCCCGAATTCCTCGCCGCCAGCACCGCCGCCGTAAACGCCGCCCTCGACCACTTCCTCCCCCGCGCCACCACCAAGCCCGCCACCATCCACAAGGCGATGCGCTACTCGCTCTTCGCCGGCGGCAAACGCCTGCGCCCCGCCCTCTGCTTCGCCGCCGCCGCCGCCTGCGGTGGCACCGCCGCCGCCGCCCTCCCCCTCGCCTGCGCCGTCGAGTGCATCCACACCTACTCGCTCATCCACGACGACCTCCCCGCGATGGACAACGACGACTACCGCCGCGGCAAGCTCACCAATCACAAAGTCTTCGGCGAAGGCATCGCCATCCTCGCCGGCGACGCCCTCCTCACCCAGGCCTTCGAGATCGCCGCCCAGGCCGAGGGCTGGCCCCGCTACTCCCACCGCGACCTCATCCTCGAAATCGCCGAAGCCTCCGGCTCCCTCCAACTCATCGCCGGTCAGGTCGCCGACCTCGAAGGCGAAGGCAAGAAAACCTCCGCCGCCCAGCTCAAATACATCCACGAACGCAAGACCAGCGCCCTCCTCTGCTGCTCCGCCCGCCTTGGCGGCATGAGCGCCAACTGCACCCCCGCGCAACTCCAAGCCCTCACCGACTTCGGCTACCACGTCGGCCTCGCCTTCCAGGTCATCGACGACATCCTCGACGTCACCCAGACCAGCGAGCAACTCGGCAAAACCGCCGGCAAAGACCTCACCGCCCAAAAAGCCACCTACCCCCGCATCATCGGCCTCGATAAATCCCGCAAGATCGCGAAGCAATTGACCGCCAAAGCCTTCGCCGCCCTCCAACCCTTCCACGGCCGCGCCGCCGCCCTCGAAGCCCTCGCGCACTATCTCCTCGAACGGAATAAGTGAGAGCGTGTTTGGAAAGTCGTCTCCGGGTAGCACAGGCGACCCGCCTGTGCCGTCGGGCGACCCGCCCGACGGAATGGGAGAAACGCTTCGAGCCAATAAAGACGGCCTCTTGGTCAAGTTGCGCTCCGCCGTTCCGGTCGGCGAGTCGCCGACCGGGGCGGGCGAGTCGCCCGCGCCACCGGTTCTAAAACGCGCTCCGAGTTTCCCCATCTGCCGCCTTGCGGCTCCCCGCCAGCGCACCTAGAATCCACCCACTGATGAACACCGTTGCAGTTCCCCCGACCCCCTTGCGCAACGCGCCCCTCTGGCCCCTGTCCGTCGCCGCCTACCGCGCGCTCGGTGAGGCGGGATTGATCCCTAAAAACACCGAGCTTCTCTACGGGTTCGTCTATACGAAAATGTCCAAGTCACCCCTTCACAGCTTTCTGGTCGCGCGCCTGCTTCGATTGTTGCGCGCTGCCACGCCGCCAACCCACCTCGTCCGCTCGGAACAACCCATCACCTGCCTCGACTCCGAACCGGAGCCGGACATTTCCATCGTGCGTGGAACCGAAGTTGATTTTCTCACCGACCATCCGGACACCGCCGAACTCGTCATCGAAGTCTCCCTCACCAGTCACGACTACGACCGCTCCAAGCTTCCCGCCTACGCCAGCGCCGGCGTTCAGGAATGCTGGCTCGTCCTCGGTCCCGAAAAGCAGATAGCAGTCTTCCGGCAACCCGAAGCGGGTCAGTTCACGATCCACACCGTTTACGGACCCGGTGGAACGCTCACCAGCACGGTTCTGCCTGAGTTCACGCTGGTTCTGGACTCACTCTTCCCCAAATGACCGGCCGACGCGCGCGCTTCAGGAGCGATGGACCTCAGCACGGCTTTCCACCGGTGCGAGCCGTGGCCCCCGATAGCTCGCTCGGAGGGGCGGAACTGATTCCACTCAACAACTGACCAACTTACAGAATCACAACCCACTCCCGAAATGCCGCTTACTCGTAGTGCCCCTTCGCTTGGGCAATAATCAAGACTTCGTCCTGAATTTTGTAAATGAGCCGGTGCTCCCCATCGATGCGTCGGGACCACCACCCGGAAAGCTCATTCTTCAACGGTTCCGGCTTCCCGATGCCTTCAAAAGGATTGCGCTGTGTTTCCTCGATAAGGCGTAGCAACCGTTTCGCCATTTTCGGCTGATACTGAACCCAATGCTGCAAATCCTCAAACGCCTGGGGCTTAAATTCCAAGCGCATGCTTGAGTTCCTCCAAGGTTTCAAAACCGACATGCTCCGAGCGGGGGGTGGCGATGGCCTTCCGCAATCGCGCCGCATTCTTCGCATTGCCCAACAATTGCGCCGTGGCGTCCTTTGGCGCAGCCTTGCGTGGGAGCGTCTTGGCCAGGATGTAGTCCTTGATAGACATGCCAGCAAAGGTCGCCAGCGTCTTGATCTGGCGATGACTTTCCGGATCGATCTCGATGCTCAGTCTCGTTGTTTTAGTCATGGCAGCAGGGTTGTGCAAATTGAACACTTTGTCAACCTGCGCACCGAATAGAGCTGGGCAACGGGACCATCTTAGTTTCCAGCAACCGATTCCAATCTCATTAGCACCCGGCTTCATCCAGGTGTTTGGGCCGCCCTCCGTTTCTCGCAAGGTGCGTTTCGACTATGGGAAGTCGATACATGACTCGGTATTGGACAAGGTGCAGCGGCGAATGCGACGGCGGGCGAGAATTAAGCCACGCCGCAATCCGTATTTGTTTAATGCCTGAATGGAATACTCGGAACACGATGGATGAAAGCGACAGAGTATTCCAAACCGTCGATTATAGTATTCTCCCACCCCACGCTGCCAAAAACAATGTATCGCTAGAGCGGTAATTCTAGACGGGAGGCGGAGCGCTGTGGTCAACAACCGTTTCATCGTAGTTCGCGGATTTGCAATCTGGACACTGCCGGAGGCGGGCAAGTTCGAATTCGTTTGTGGCGGCGTTCCCTTTTGCGATTTCCGCCTGCTCGTTGCTGCAAGTGGAGCAAACGCCAGGCTCCTTGCTGCTTTCAGCGATTTTCTGTTCACGCTCGACGAGGGAATGCCAGACCTTGCCACAAACCTTACATGTTCGGCGGTATTCTTTCATGGGTGTCGATTACTGTAGCGGATAAACAGAACTCAATGACTCCAGTTCAGCGACCTGGCCGCGGGACGCGAAAATGCACCGGTTGTTGATATTGAAACATGCCATTGCTGAAAAGGTCTTTCGCTGTCCACGCGGCTTGGTTTGATTCGGCAAAGTCACAACTCGACAGAGTTCTGGCTCCAGCGCTCCCCATTCCTCAACACACAACAGCCCTGCCCCAGCCGCCTGCATTCCTCCACAAATTCCCCCGGTGTCGCCGTGTTGAAGGCGAACAGATCGTAGTGACACGGAATCACCACGCGCGCGCCGATGGCGTGCGCGAGCTGCGCGGCTTCGCGACCGTCCAGATTCCCGGCGACGTGGCGCTCGGGCTTGTCGCCATTGATCGGCAGCAGCGCCACCTGGATGCCAAAGGGCCGCAGCCAGTCCTCCATGCCCTCGTAGTGCAGCGTGTCGCCCGAGTGATAAATCCGCCACGGCCCGCACTCGATCACGTAGCCGAGGAACTTGTGCCGGCCCGCCGCATCTTTTTCGAGCGTGTTATGCGCCGCGGGAATGCCGTGAAAAACAAAGCCCCCCAGTGTCACCGACCGCCCCGCATCCAGTCCGTGCAGCGACGCCGCCGCGACCTGCAACCGCTCTGCCGCGAACGCCCGGTTCGCCTCCGGCACCAGCACCGCCACGGCCGGATTCGCCCGCAGGATCGGCCCCAGCGTCTCCGCATCCAGATGATCCGTGTGATTGTGACTCGACGTGACGACCTCGACAAAACCCAGCCGCTCCGGCGCGACCACGCGCTCCGTCAGCCGCACATGCGGCTTGTCGGTGCCCGCATATTTCCGCGTGAGCGAATCCGAGAGATACGGGTCCAGCAACAGATGCCGTCCCTGCCATTGCACCAGAAACCCGCTCTGCCCCAGCCACCACAGATGCAGACTCCCAACCTCCCGCCGCGCCGCCGCCACATCCGCGAGCAACCCATCATCCTGCAACACTGGCTTGATCATGCGGATGATGTAGCCACGGATCGAACCCGGAAGAAACAGCGATTTGATGCCGGGCCACACCGTTCGAAATGTCGCCCCACCCTCGCCGAAGCCCCGCATATTCCGGGGGTGGGGCCGCCCCAACCCGACAACTCCCATCCTAAAAACCGCGATTCGGACGAGCCGCTAGATACACAAACCATCTAAAAAAAAGGCTGAGAGTGAGTTTCCCCTACCCTTTCGGCTCTCTGGCTGTCCGAGGCACCCTCGCATTCATCGCGGCTGCTTTGGGAAATCCTGACCACCATCTCAGACAGAGGACCGGGCAGCCTACCGTCACCTCACCCGCTGGGAGGTGGTCTGAAACAACCTCACAGCCAGGGCCCCAAACTCACTGACAGGAGTGGAAACAATCACTCTCCCCGGGGTATCCCTCTGCCCCCTATTTTTCTGCCCGCTCGGATTTCCGGAGCACGAGATTCACCTGCCTCTCCAATCGACCCGGAAAACAAAAAAGGCGGGGTCCGGCACCTGCCGGACCCCGCCGTGAAAACTAAATTCGCTTAATAGCGACCGCGACCGCCGCCGCCGCCACCACCGCTGCCGCCGCCGTATTCACGACGACCGCCGCCACCGCCGCCGCCGCCGGTGCGTTCTTCACGCGGCTTGGCCACGTTGACCGTCAGCGCGCGCCCGTCGATTTCCTTGCCGTTCAACGCGGCAATGGCCTTCTCGGCTTCGGCTGCGTTGCTCATGGTCACAAAGCCAAAGCCACGGGGGCGGTTGGTCATGCGATCCATCATCAGGTTGGTTTCCGTGACCGTACCATGCGCGGCGAACGCGTCCTGGAGGTCATTCTCAGTGGTATTGAAGGAAAGATTTCCCACAAACAGTTTATTGCTCATATGATGTTTTACTGTCCGACTAACCGTTACTTTCCACAGACTGTTCCCGAACGCCGGGGCTAAAATCATCACTGAACTAAGTTCACCTGAGGATTTACCATGCCTTGAAAGAGACAAGCTATCTTACAGACGTGCGCAGCATCACTCATTGCGGGGGGATAGCAATAACTATCGGCAATTATCTTTTGCCATCGCTGGCGACCAGTGCCGCGAGCGTAGCTCAGTTTCTTGCTGGGGCCCAACTCCCGGCCCCAATGGGCGATGTTCCGCTGCTGGTTCAACCGGCCGATGCGCCTTTACAACGTGCAACGTGCCGTTGGAAAAATACCTTTCCCGCATGCCGCGGCCGCCAACCCCACGCGGTCCCCGTGCTGGGGATGCTGCGATGGGCGTGGTGCAAAACGAGGCCCGCAGTGGAAGCGGGACCGCACCTTTTCCACCTACGCGGCCCGGATGAGTTGGCGCATCAACCCAGTCATGTGTCTGGCCGCCGACCCGTCGGAAGGACTTCCGAACCGCCCCGCTGGAGCTTTGCCCTTGGAATTTTGAGCATCACTTACCGCTTACGACTGGGACGCCGGGCGGGTTGCTGGCGCGGCGGTAAGGCGGCGCGACTGGGACGGTTTTTCAGTTCGGAGACGATGCCGTCGAGGACGGCGAGGCCGAAGGAGATTTTTTTGAAGAAGGAGGCGTTGTGCGGGATGAGGACGAAGCGGTGGTGCTGGGACCAGAGCGCGCGAAGTTTGCGGTCGAGAGCGACGGCTTGGGCGTTGTCCTCGGTACGGATGGGGTTGCCGGTTTCGATGCTCAGACCGCCGGCGGCCGCGGTCTCGAAAAAGATGACGGCGTCGTAGCGGCCGAGTTCCGCGGTGAGCGTGGTGCCGACGGCGGGGAAAAAATGGTGCGACTCGCCGGGCCAGTAAGCCGCGCCATCCACGGTGCCGCGGTCGCAGAGAAGAATGCGGTCGGGGTAAAGCGCGGACTGGACATCTTCGAGGTTGCGCTGGACATGGAAGATGGCGCGTTGGGCGGCATGGATGGCGGTGGGTTCGTCGGTGCGCGGGAAGCCCCCGGAGAAGAGCAGCGTGGCGGCCTCGGGGACGATGACGACCTTCTCGCCGATCTCGCGGCGGAAGAGATCGGCGGCGGTGGTCTTGCCGCCGCCGGGTCCGCCGGTGAGGACGATGCGGCAGCGGGTGTTGGGGTGCGTACTCATGGTGTCAGGGTGGTGTTGGTTCTGGGACTTGTAACCGTCGCGGGCGCCCAAGACGAGGAGGAAACAAGGAAGGATTTCTTAACCCGAAAACAGCAGTCCAACCACGGATGGACACGGACTAACAAGGATAAGATAGAAGCTTCGGAAATACTTGGCTCACCCAGCAGATGAAACCATCGACGCCAGTTTTCATCCGAGTTTATCCGTGGTTTCCGAGTTCGAACTTCTGTCTCCAGGTTTAAGCCTGAACGGTCCCCCCATTTATCTACCGGTAAAATCCCCTTCTTGACTCGCCCACCCGCCCGGCCAACCCTCCCACCATGCACCCCTTACCAGCGCGCCTCGCCGCTCTCTCGGCCCTTTTTGTCACCACGCTCGCACTCGCCGCCGCCGAACCCCTCTTCCGCGAAAACCTGAACCTCACCATCCCGCACGTCTCCACCGACAAATCCGTGCGCTACGACTACGACCTTGTCTATGTCCGCGCCCCGCGCGCCGGCGATGAGATTCACAAACGCTTCTACACCGACTTCTCCACGCCCGTCACCATGGAGCCGGGCGCGGACCTCATGCTGCTGCACCCCGACGGCACCGAGGAACTCCTCGTCGCCGGTGGCGAAGGTTCCATCACTGACCCGGTGGTTTCCTTCGATGGTCAGTGGGTTTACTTCTCCCATCTCTACAACTTACAAAAAGCCAACCAATGGTCCCCGCCCCGCGGCGGCGCGGACATTTTCAAAATCCACGTCAAAACCCGCCGCGTCGTCCGCCTCACCGATCAGACCTTCACGCCCAACACCGGCGCGGCCAATTGGTCCGACGACTTCCGCAAACCCCAACCCGGCCGCACGCATTTCGACTACGGCGTCTTCAACATGGGACCGTACCCGCTCCCCGGCGGACGCCTCGTCTTCACGAGCAATCGCGACGGCTTCCGTCCCTCCAAAGGCTATCCTGCCATCGCCCTGCAACTTTTCGTGATGGATGACTCTGACACCGGCCTCGGCGCGAACGTCGAGAAAATCGGCCACTTCAACCTCGCCTGCGCGCTCCATCCCGTCGTGCTCGCCGACGGTCGCATCATGTTCAGCTCCCTCGAATCCCAGGGCGTCCGCGGCGACATCCTCTGGGGCATCTGGACGATCAATCCCGACGGCACCGGCTGGGCGCCGCTCGTCAGCGCCTTCGATCCCGGCGGCGCGCCCAACGGTTTCCATTTTCAAACCCAGCTCTCCGACCACTCGCTCGTCGTCGAGGAATACTACAACCAGAACAACTCCGGCTTCGGCGCTTACATCAAGCTCCCGCCTGTGCCTCCCGCCGGCCAGCCCGCCTTCGGTCCCGGTCACATGGCGAGCAACCAGCCCTGGCGCTTCGGGCGCCATTACAACGGCAAGGGCGTCTGGTATCGCATGCCCTTCATGCCCACAGGCTCCGAATCCCTAACCCGCTTCGCCCGCGTCGATGACGGCCCCGCCGATCCCTCGAGCCTCGCTGATAAAAAATCTCCCGCCGTCGGCAAGTTCACCCATCCCTCCGGCGCGCCCGACAACCATCTCCTCACCGTCTATTCCCCCGGCCCCGCCAATCATCAATACAAGCACCTCCCGCAAATCGACGGCGGCCTCTATCTCCTCAAAGGCGGCGCGGCCATCGACGAACCCGCGCAGCTCCGACTTATCAAGAACGATCCTAAGTACAACGAAAGCTGGCCGCGCGCCCTCGTTCCCTACGAACGCATCCATGGTATCAAGGAACCGAAGAGACTCACTCCGCTCGCCAACGACGGTTCGCGCTCGAAGCATCTCCCCGAGGGCACGCCCTTCGGCCTCGTGGGTTCCTCCAGTCTCTACAAACGCGAGAGCTATCCCAACGGCCTCGTCCCGCCCGGCAAAGTCACCGCCACCTACGCCGGTGGCAACGATCCCTGGCGCAGCCTGGACGCCTTCACCAGCCACGGCAACGGCATGCCCCTCAATCATCACAATCAAGGCGGCGACGTCGGCCTCTACGAAAACAGCGACATCCACGCCCTGCGCATTCTCGTGATGGAACCCACCACCGACCGCAAGGGCGGCGCGGACACCGGCCGCCGGTTCCACAACCATGCCAACGAACGCCTCCGCATTCTCGGCGAAATCCCCGTCCGCAAATTCAGCGCGCCCTCGACCACGTCCGCCGCCGACCTGGTCAAAGGCCAGCCCCGCGACCCCGACGGCGAACCCGACACCAGCTTCCTCGCCAAAATCCCCGCCGACACCGCCTTCACCTTCCAGACCCTCGACCGCCGCGGCCTCGTGCTGAACACCTCGCAGACGTGGCATCAGCTTCGCCCCGGCGAGATTCGCAACGACTGCGGCGGCTGCCACGCGCACAGCCAGCAGCCCACCGACTTCGCCCTCACCGCCGCCGCCCGCCCCGATTACCCCGTCTGGGACCTCGTCAACACCCGCCCGCTCCTCACCACCAAACGCGCCGATGAATCCGGGAAAAAATGGGACGCCGCCGACACCACCGGCCTGCGCCTCGCCAAATCCCCCGCGCACGACGTCGAATACTGGCGCGACATCCAGCCCATCCTCCAGCGCAGTTGCGTCGCCTGCCACACTTCCAAAAACGGCGCGGAACCCGCCAGCCGCCTCGACCTCGACGCCGACGACCAGCTCGTACAGCGCGAGAACACCGGCAAATTCCCCGGCACCTACTACCGCCTCGCCCTCGACGAACGCGCCCAGTTTGGCCACAAACCCGTCGGCTACGATTCCTGGGGCTACCCCAACGCCTCGCGCTACCTCCGCAAACTCCAATCCCGCCGCTCCCTCCTCGTCTGGAAAATCTTCGGCGAACGCCTCGACGGCTTCACCAACGACGACCACCCCTCCGAACCCGAACCCGGCGCCGGCTACTTCGCGCAAAAAGGCCAGCGCATCCCCACCGACAAAGCCCGCCACCGCTACGACCTCGACTACCTCGGCACGCCAATGCCCCCGCCCGCCGCCCTCGCCGGCACTTACAAAACCCCCGACGGCCGCGCCATCAAAGTCCCCGCCCTCACCGACGAAGACCGCGTCACCCTCGTCCGCTGGATCGACCTCGGCTGTCCCATCGACCTCGACCACGCCGCCGTCCTCGCCGGCAAACCTGGCCGCGGCTGGTTCCTCGACGACCTCCGCCCCACCGTCACCATCACCGCCCCCGTCGCCGGCGCGAACCCCGCCCTCGACCGCATCCTCATTGGCGCGCACGACTACTACTCCGGCCTCGACCTCGCCACCATCACCGTCACCGCCGACATCCCCATCAACGGCCAGTCCCCCGGCAAAAACCTCGCCGCCCACTTCAAACCCCGCACCCAGGGCGTCTGGGAACTTCAACTCGTCCGCCCCCTCGCGCCCCTCGCCCGCGCCCAACTCGTCGTCTCCGTCAAAGACAAGCAAGGCAACCTCACCCGCCTCGAACGCACCTTCTCCGTCGGGCCGGTGAAACAGACCGCCTCTCGGTAGGGACGCGCTGCTGCGCGTCCGTGACCCTTCCCCGGACCGACGCACCTGCGGGCAAGCGGCCCCGTCGCAATCCCCACGCGCGCCGAAGAGGACAGGTCAGGGCCGCGCGCAGCGCGGCCCTACCACGCTTCGATAGGGACGCGCTGCCGCGCGTCCGTAACCTTTTCCCCGCAGCGCTCGGTTCCCTGTCCCGGAGGGACGCCGCAGGAAATTAGCCGGGGGCAAGGCCGCGCCAGCGGACGCCGCCCCCGGTTGAGCGGTCATGCGGGCCATGCCCCAGCGGGGCATCGGAGAAACTTCGCGTGCGCCTTCGCTGCGGGCTGCTCGCTGCCGGTTCGTCGTCTCCCCAAGCGTGGGGAACCAATGCGGGGACCGGAGGACCGCCGCCGAGTCTCGAACTCCCCGGCCCTTCTTCTGCGATGCCCCGCTGGGGCACGGAGATTCTTTCCGATGCTTCCGGGGGCTGCGTGCGCTGGCGCGCACTTGCCCCCGGCTAATCTCCTGCGGCGTCCCTCCGGGACGAGCAGCGCGTCGCCCGTCCCACTCCGTATCACAGCCCCCGCCCCGCTCCCGCCTCGTCCCATTTTTCTGCCGGTCCGATTTCTGCCGCCAAAAAATTTCCGCTGCGCGGATTTGGTGGGGGGCCGGAGACGCAGGGTAGTCCCGCTCCGGCGTCGCACGGCCCGGCCGACTCCGGCTTCGTCCCTCAGCCTCCGTCTTCCGGTCCTTGCTCCGCCTCCGCTTTGCCGCCTTGGCTGGCTGGGCTGATGGAACTGGGGCAGGGGCGGAAGCCGAAGTTGTCGGACCCGAGGCCCGGGGCGAGGCCGTTGCGGATGGCGGATCGGGCGCGCCTGCCGTAGTAGAGCCAGCACCCGCCGCGGAGCACGCGGGCCCTGCCATTTTCCGGCCCCACTGGATCGATCACCGCCTTCGCTTCATACGTACGCGGACTATCCTGGCACCACTCCCACACGTTGCCGTGCATATCGTACAAGCCCCACGGGTTCGGTTTCTTCTCCCCCACCGCGTGCGTCTTCCCACCACTGTTCCCGCTATACCACGCGTAATCCTTCAGCAGCCCTTCATCGTCGCCGAAAGAATACTGCGTCCGCGTTCCCGCCCGGCACGCGTATTCCCACTCCGCTTCCGTCGGCAACCGGCAACCCGCCCACGCGCAGAACGCCTGCGCTTCGTGCCACGACACCCCCACCACCGGCTGCCGCGGGTCGTTGAGCTGGCTGTTGTCCCAATACTCCGGTTTCTTCGCCTCCCGATTCGCCTCCAGGTATTTCTGATACTCCGCATTCGTCACCGGATATTTCGCCAGCCAGAACCCGTGCGAAATCGTCACCCGATGCACCGGCCGCTCGCGGTCCTCGCCACCCGTCGCCGAACCCATTTGAAACTCCCCCGCCGGAATCCAAACCATCTCCATCAGCACCGCTTTTGCTGCGCCACGAAGCGGGAATGAAAACGGCAATCCAGCCACCGGCGTGGTGAGCACCAGCCCCTCGGCTTTGACATTTTCAAACCGCGCCCCGTCAGCCTTCGCACCGGAAAGATTGGCCTTCGACAAATCCGCATTGGTCAGGTCCGCATTGGTCAGGTCCGCATTGGTCAGGTCCGCATTCGCCAAGTTCGCCGCGGACAAATTTGCGCCCGCGAGTTTGGCGAACGCCAGGTCCGCGCCCGGCAACTCCGCGCCGCGCAAATCAAACCGCCGCAGGTTCAGCCCCCGCAGCGTCAGCGGCTTGCCCCGGCACACGCCCGCGCGCCCATCGAACACGAAACGGATCACCTTCTCCGTCGCCGTCTCCGGCACCACCACGCGCTCCTGCTCGCGCGCGTCCTCGAGAAGCTTCTGCGCCACAAGAAACTCCTGGATCGAGAAATGGGAAAAGCGGTAGTGCCCGTCCGCATTGCGGTTGAGCAACGAGCGCCCGCCGAAGTGCAGCTTGCTCAGATGCCCCACCGCCTCGTGCTGCGCGATCAGGAGGTTCAGGTCCCGCTCGCTCAACGTGCGCTCACCCTTGCGCTGCAAATGCTC
>CAMAUZ010000099.1 GCA_945861535.1 Akkermansia muciniphila
GCCCGCGTGCCGCGCCCCACGCCGGTACGATGGCCCCATGGTGCGCCTTCTTTTGGCGCTGCGGTTCTCCTCACGTCGGCGGCTCCGGTTTCACACAGTCTGCAAAGCCGGGTGCCAATGAGAACGGCCAAGTCACCGTGCTTCGCTCCCCAATGCCAGCGCACGCAAAACGGCGGAGCACCCGAGCAGGATTCCGTGCGACGAATCACGGCAAAGAAAAAGGCCTGAGGAAACCTCAGGCCCAAGAGCTGAACAACGCGGACGCGGACTAATCAGGGCGCGGAGTAGTTGTTCTGGTTGCTGCGTTGGAACTCAGCGCGAGCGGCGGCATTGGCCGCGACTTGATTCGCTTGGAAGAGCGAACCGCCAGTACCACCGCCGGCAGCAGGGCTGCTCATTCCGGCAGCGGAATTGACCTGACCCGAAAGCACATTGGCTTGGGCCGGGGAGATGGCACCGGTCGAGCTGGCAGTCGCGAGTCCGGCCTGCGCGGCGGAGGCGATGTTGGCCTTCATTCCGGAGAAAGCACTACCGGCACTGCTGACGATGGTCGGGACCAAGGATGGGTTGGCTGCAACGAGGGCGTTCACCAAGTTCCGAACACTGGCGATGCTGGCGTTAGCTCCCAGCTTGGTCTTGGCGGCGCTCATGATGGCAGCGACGGCGCCAGCCTGATCGGCTGCGGGAATGGCCGCGAGGGCTGCGGCTGCGGCACTGCCTAGGTTGGCTGTCGAGGCGCCGTTGATGGCGGTGTTGATCGCGGCCTGCTGCGCGGCCGTAAGCGCGAAGGCGGAGGTGCCGACCAGCATGACGCCGGCGGCCAGGAGGGAGGTGAGGAACTTGAGTTTCATATAACTTTTTTTGGTTGTTCAGTTTGTTTAACCGCTGACTTCGGAAAGGGGTAACGATTTGGTGTCCGCGAGTCAACCGGATTTTTGATTTTATCGGCAGACTCCGGGCGATTCTTAAGTCGTGGGAACGGAGCAGCGGCAGGTCGCATGACTTGGTTCCGGCGACGGCTCAATCGGCCACCGAGGGGGGATCGGTGCGGCCGCTCTGCACGCGGGGACCGCCCGCCCGCTCTGGAGTTGGGAAATTGTTTGAGGAGCGGGGTGGTCCCCGCCCGCAGCGGCAGCGAACTCGCAACTGGGGCCGGGATGTTTCCGGGCCGCCCGCTCGGGTGCGCCCGCGCTGCGGCCGGGGACCGGTCGCGCTCCGGCGGTGACGCGCGGGCCGCAACTCTTCCCCCCGGCCCGCTCATTCCCCCAACGGCAGCTTCATCTGCTGCAGCGTGTCGGCGAGCAGGCCGCTGACCCCGAGGCCGAGCAGGCGCAGCGGACGGTTCACGAGTTTTTGGCGTGCGAGGAGATGGCAGCCGAGGCGGTAGATTTCCTGCGCGTCGGCGAGCGGCTCGGACACGGAAATCTGCCGGGTCAGAGTGGTGAAATCGCCGTAGCGGACCTTGACCACCACGGTGTACGCGGCGAGCTGCCGGCGGGCGAGCTTGGCGGCGATGTCATCCGCCTGCTCGTGCAGGCACGCGCGCAGGACGCGGCGGTCGTCGGTGTCGGTAAGGAAGGTATTCTCGCTGCTGATGCTCTTGATGTCGTCGTCGAGATCCAGCGGGCGGTCGTCCTGGCCGAGCGCGAACCGTTTCAATTCCGGCCCCCACGAACCGACGAGCGCGCGCAGGTCGCCGGTGTAGTCCTGCAAATCGCCGACGGTGCGCAGGCCCCCGTCGGCGAGCGTTTCCGCGGTGACCTTGCCGACGCCGTGCAGCGCACGCACGGGCAGCGGGCGCAGGAAGGCGACCTTCTCGGATTCGCGGATAAGCGTGAGGCCGTCGGGTTTTTGAAAATCGCTGGCGAGCTTGGCGAGCAGCTTGTTGGGTGCGACGCCGATGGTGGCGTTGAGCTGGCGGCGGGTGCGGATGGCGAGCTTGAGCGCGCGGGCGAGGGGCAGCGCGAGTTCGAGACTCGCGTCAGCGGTCGCGCCCTGATGCTGCGCGGAAACGTCGAGATACGCCTCGTCGATCGACACCTGCTGGACGAGGTCGCCGCCGAGTTCCTGCACGATGGCCATGATCGCCTGCGACTCGGCTTTGTAGGCCTCCATGCGCGGGCGCAGAAAAACGCCGCTCGGACAGAGGCGCCCGGCGGTGGCGCTGGGCATGGCGGAGTGGACGCCAAACTTGCGTGCCTCGTAACTGCACGCGGCCACCACGCCGCGCTGCGTCGGCGGCGCGCCGACGATCACCGGCTTGCCGCGCAATGCCGGGAGGTCGCGCTGCTCGACCGACGCGTAGAACGCATCCATGTCCAAATGAAGAATGACGCGGAACATTTTCTTGCCGCCGGGAGTTGTGCCACGGACCGCGCGGCGGGGAAGCGGAAAGCGCAAACTGCCAGGTGCAAAACTCCGAGGAAGCACCGGAACCGGCGGCACGGCGGACCGGTGCCGTGGAGCGGATAAAAGCCGGGCGCCCGCCGTTGGCCCACCTTCGGCGGCTGCCGATGCCGCCCTCGCTTTGGAATTAGCCCCCGGCGACGGCGGTCGGCGGCGCGGGCGCGCTCAGCTCCGATAGATCACGACGACCCCGTAATCGGCGAGAATCTGCCCGCCCTCCTTGGCCACGTAGCTGTAGCTGATCGGGTGCGCGCTGACGATATTGTCGGCGCCGACCTTTTGGAGAAATTCCGTGACCGCCTCATCGAAGCGGTCCTTGCCGTCCTTCATACAATCCTGGCGGCGGAAAGTTTTCAGGCGGGGCTTCTTGTCACCCTTGGCGGTCGCGTCAAGCGGGCGGTTGGGTTTGAGAATCTGCGCCGGCGCGGCGTTTTCCGCCGCGCGCGCGATGGCGCGGGTGTCCTTCTTGGTGGCCGGCTCCGGCGGGTCTTCCGACGGGCTGGCGACCAGATTGGAAAACTCGCTCGAGGGGACCAGCAGGACTTCGCTGCACGAGGGACAGGGTATCTCCGCCCCAGCGCCAGTTTCGTCCACCGAGAGTTCCTGATTACAGAAGGGGCAGTTGAAAACGATGTCCATAAGTCGGGATGCGATTGCTGAATTCAGAGAACTTTACGAACCGCACCGGGGCAGTTCCAGAAAATAAACGGCGGCGGTCATGGGCCGGGGGTGGCGGCGCACTGCCCCAAGTACCGCAGACTTCCAAGTCTGCTGTGTCGCGGGTTTCCAAACCCGCGAGCGCTCCGGCAACCCGCGACGCTCCGGCTTGTCTTACGCGCCCCGAGCAGAGCGGCCCCTGCCGATTTGGAAATCGGCGATACAGCAGGTTTGGAAACCTGCGCTACGGGGGCCGCGTGCGCCCGCGCCCTCATTCCCCCTTCACGCGTTGGATCCGCGCGCCGAGCGCCGCGAGCTTGGCGTCGATTTTTTCGTAGCCGCGGTCCAGGTGATAGATGCGGTTCACCTGCGTCGCGCCTTTGGCCACCATCCCGGCGATCACCAGCGCCGCCGAGGCGCGCAGGTCGCTCGCCATCACGGGCGCGCCGCTCAGGGGTTTGCCGCCCTTCACAATCGCGCTCGGCCCCTCGATCGCCACGTCCGCGCCGAGCCGGCCGAGTTCGGGCACGTGCATGAACCGCGACTCGAACACGCGCTCGGTGATGATGCTGATTCCCGGCGCCAGCAGCATCAGGGACATCATCTGCGCCTGCACGTCCGTGGGAAAACCCGCGTAGGGCAGCGTCGTGATATCGACCGGCTTCACCTGCCCGGTGCGGCGGACGGTCAGGGAATTGCCGCTGCGCTCGATCTTCACGCCCGCCTCGCGCAGCTTGTCCAGCACCGCGTGCAGATGCTCGGGCCGCGCGCCCAGCAGCTTGACCTCGCCCTTCGTTGCCGCCGCCGCGATGGCAAACGTCGCGGCCTCGATGCGGTCCGGCACCACTTCATGCTCGGCACCGTGCAGTTCTTTCACGCCCGTGATCGTGATCGTCGGGCTGCCCGCGCCGGTGATCTTCGCGCCCATGGCCACGAGGAATTTCGCCAGATCGGTCACCTCGGGTTCGCACGCCGCGCTCTCGATCACCGTCACGCCGTCGGCCAGCGCGGCGGCCATCATCACGTTCGCGGTGCCGAGCACCGTCGGCCCGGACCGGCCGCCGAGAAACAATTCCGTGCCCACCAGCCGTGGCGCGCGCGCGCAGACATAGCCCTCGGACATCGTGAATTTCACCCCCAGCGCCCGCAGCCCCTTCAAGTGCAGATCAATCGGCCGCGCGCCGATCACGCACCCGCCGGGCATCGACACCTTCGCCCGGTGCTGCCGGCCGATCAGGGGCCCGAGAATGCAGATCGAGCCGCGCATCTTGCGGATCAGTTCGTAGTCGCCATGCGGCTTGATCTTCGCCGCCTGGATGCGCACCGAGTCGCCGTCGAACTCCACCGTCGCGCCCAGCGACGTGAGGATCTGCCCCATGAACCGCACGTCGCTGAGGTCCGGGACGCGCCGGATCACACACGGCTCACCCGTCAGTAACGTTGCCGCCATGATCGGCAGCACGGCGTTCTTCGCGCCGCTGATGGTGACTTCCCCGTGCAGCGGTATCCCGCCTTTGATCAACAAACTGTCCATGAAAATAGTTCGGTTTCGTTACGAGCGGGCGGACCTTTTCACGCCCTCGCCACCGCCGCAATGAGGATTCGCTCGCGGCCCGAATCATCGGGAAAAATCCCTTCGCATCGCCACGGCCCGCCGCTGAACAACCCGCGCAACGCCGCGCCCTGGCCGTCACCAAACTCCAGCATCACCCGCGCGTCCGGCCGCAGCCACGCCGCCGCCGCGCGCGCGATCCGACGATAAAAATCCAGTCCATCCGCGCCCCCATCGAGCGCCAGCCGCGGATCGTGATCGCGCACCTCGGGCTGCAACGTCGCGATCTCGCCACTCGGAATGTACGGCGGATTCCCCACCAACAAATCGAACCGCACGTCCGCCGGCAGCGCCGCAAAACCATCGCCGAGATGAAAACTCACGCGCCCATCCACGCCATGGCGCACCGCATTCCCCCGCGCCACCGCGAGCGCGTCCGGCGAAATATCCACCGCATGAACCACCGCCGCCGGACACTTCACCGCCAGCGTCACGGCGAGACACCCGCTGCCCGTGCCGAAATCCAGCACCACCGGCCGATGCGCCCACGGCGGCGGCGGTCCGAGCAGCAACTGCCACGCGCGCTCTGCCAGCAGTTCGGTCTCCGGTCGCGGAATCAGCACGCTCGCATTCACCGCGAACTCCAACCCGCAAAACGACACGCTCCCGAGCAGATGCTGCAATGGCCGTCGCGTCGCCCGGCTGGCGACCAACCCCGCGAACTCGCGCGTTTCGCCCGCCGTCACCACGCGCCCCGCCTCGAGCACCAACCGCAGCCGCGGCACGCCGAGGACATGCGCCAGCAGCCATTCGCTCTCCAGCCGTGGCGAATCCACCCCGCCCGCCGCCAGCCGTTCCGCCCCGCTGCGGATCGTTTCCAAAACAGTCATGCCGCCGAAACTAGGCCCTGCGTCTCAACTTCCCATCCCAAAGCGGCGGTCGCCTGCAACCGGATTGGCCCAACTCGGTCGTAACTGTTGAGCGGCGTCGGCGGATGCCCGTTTTTAACCTGCGAGCCTCCCCGACTCACAAAATTTTTCATTGTCACGACTTTGCTCAATGTTACTTTCCGGAGACAAAACCGCAGACAGTTGTAAGACCTTATGCCGCCCAACAGCCCGAACGAATCGAGTCCCGTCGAAATGGTAAAGAACTCCACTCTTTACCGAGAATTTCACGCCGAGCGCAAAGAAATCCTGAAACACAAA
Source organism: Akkermansia muciniphila (assembly GCA_945861535.1). GTDB lineage: Bacteria > Verrucomicrobiota > Verrucomicrobiia > Limisphaerales > BJHT01 > BJHT01. The sequence goes on from CAMAUZ010000099.1 coordinate 5,824, forward strand.
TGGTTCGAATCCGAGAAGGCCGGCTACGACATCGGCTTCGAGCGCGCGCTCACCGAGTGGATCGTCAAGCACCGCGCCAAGTGGCGGAAAACGCGTCAGGCCCAGGAACAATCCCGGGGCGCCCAGGGCTGATTACGAACCTTTTTCCCGACTGAGAACCGGCCGCGCCTGAACGTTGCCGGTTCTTTTTTTATGGCTGAACCGATTGAAATTCTGAACCCCACGGCGATGGACTTCGCCATCCGCCGCATCGCCCACGAGATTGCCGAGCGCAACCCGCGCTCGAGCGACCTCGTCCTCCTGGGCATCCCCACCGGCGGCATCTTTTTCGCCCAACGCCTTGGGCACGTGCTCGCCGGCATTTGCGGCCACCCCGTCCCCGTCGGCAGCCTCGACGTCACGATGCACCGCGACGACCTCGACCAGCGCGCCACCCCCGACGTGCATCCGATGGACATCCCGGTCGATCTCAACGGCAAGGTCGTCGTGCTCGCCGATGACGTGATCTTCAGCGGTCGCACCGCCCGCGCCGCCCTCGACGCCTTGAACGACCTCGGCCGGCCGCGCCGCATCCAGCTCGCCACGCTGATCGACCGCGGCCACCGCGAACTCCCCATCACCGCCGACTTTGTGGGAAAAAACGTCCCCACTGCGGCCAACGAACGCATCGACGTCCACTGGAAAGAAGCCGCCGGCACCGATCAGGTCGCCCTCCTCAAGCCATGAACTGGAACCGCAAACACCTGCTCGACATCGAGTCCCTCAGCGCGGCCGAGATCATGAAAGTCCTCGAGACCGCGCGCTCCTTCAAACAGGTCGGCGAACGCGCCATCAAGAAAGTCCCGGCCCTGCGCGGCAAAACCGTCATCAACCTCTTCATCGAGCCGTCCACCCGCACCCGCATCAGCTTCGAGCTGGCCGCCGTGCGCCTCACCGCCGACGTCATCAACTTCAGCACCGACAGCTCCTCGTTGAAAAAAGGCGAGACCCTCAAGGACACCGCGCGCAACCTCGAAGCCCTCAGCGCCGACATCATCATCATCCGCCATAGCGCCGCCGGCGCGCCGCATTTCCTCGCCCGCTTCCTCGATGCCCACGTCGTCAACGCCGGCGACGGCGCGCACGAGCACCCGACCCAGGCGCTGCTCGACACCTTTACCATTCTGGAAAAAAAAGGCCGCATCGCCGGCCTGAACGTCACCATCCTCGGCGACATCCTCTACAGCCGCGTCGCGCGCTCGAACATCTGGGCGCTCACCAAGCTCGGCGCGAAAGTCACCCTCTGCGGCCCCGCCACGCTCGTCCCGCGCGTGTTCGAGGACATGGGCTGCCGCGTCACCCACAAGGTCGATGAAGCCATCGAAAACGCCGACATCATCAACCTCCTCCGCATCCAGCACGAGCGGCAGCGCAAGACCATGTTCCCCGGCATCGGCGAATACACCGCGCTCTGGGGCCTGACCAAGCAACGCCTCGAAAAAACCAAGCCCGACGTGCTCATCATGCACCCCGGCCCCATCAACCGCGGCGTCGAGATCGACAGCCAGATCGCCGACGGCGCCCGCTCCGTCGTGCTCGATCAAGTCACCAACGGCCTGGCCGTCCGCATGGCCGTCCTCTTCCTCATCAACGGCGGCGTCGATGCCCAAGGCGCGGCCCCCTCAGTCCCCGACCCGCGGCTGGGGAAGAACTGAACCGGTAGGGACGCGCTGCCACGCGTCCGTAACCTCCCCTCCGGTTGCGCCCGCTCAGGTTATGGTCCCAGCGCCAAGATACGTCCTGATTGTAATGCTCGTTGTCCTTTGGATACATGCGAAGAACATGCTCCATGTCTGCCATGTTCAGAGCAAAACCATCGCTTCGGAGCCGTCGAGTTATGAAAATTGAGTGCTTGGACTACCCGGAGTTTAGCTTGGCACGCAACGGCGAGTCAGCGTTCCGAGGAAATGGCGCACGCTATCCTTATGAGTCGTGGTCAAAAGCTCACAACGACCTGGTGAAGCTACTTTGCAAGCATGGTCAAGTCGATGACACCGGCCACGAAGGGGGCGACTTCTATGTTTTGGAAGATTGGTTTGAGACGGGATCGTTGGCGATAGCAATCCTTGAATGGAGCGCCTTAACAGTAGGTTTCTTGGAAGATTGTGAATCTTTCCTTAAAAAACGGTATCACCAGTTTGGAATCTCAGTAGTGAAAGGGACTCCCGAAATCCGGGACATGTTTGAAATCATAATCACGCAATCCCGATCTTATCTGGCCTTCTACGAACGGACTTCATCTCAAACACGCGTCATCTTGGAGTCGAATCCAAACTATCAGGCAGTTTACACATTGTTGAGAGATTGACGGTGCTCAATGCGAGTGCCCCACAAATGGGTTAGTCCTCACGATCAGCAAATGGGATTTTTCCGCCGCCACCGCGGCCCCGCCGAACTGCTCGCCGAATACCAGCAAGCCCAGGCCGCCGTCGCCGAGGTGCGCGAGTGACTCCGCCGCGAACGCGAAACCGCTCTTACCCGTTAGTTTCACCGAACCGCAATCCTGACAATGTTATGATGACCCTGCGCCAACTCTCTGCCGAACCGCCGACCATTCCGACGCGCGCCAGTTGGTATCTGGCCGACCTCGCCGAATCCAAAGGCAGGCAGGAGCTTTTCACCCGTCAGTCCCCACAGAAAGTCAAAGTGCTCCGGGAACACGCGCTCATCGAAAGTTCCGTTTCCTCCAACCGCATCGAAGGTGTGGAAGTGGACAAGTCACGTATCGCCACGCTCATGTTCGGCAAACCCGCGTTGCGCGACCGCGACGAAGAGGAAGTACGCGGCTACCGCGACGCGTTGAATCTCATCCACCAAAACGGCGCGAAACTTCCCATCTCCGAAGCCACCATCAAAAAGCTCCACAAGCTGTCGCGCGGCGAGATTTGGGACGCAGGCAGCTACAAGGTAAAGGACGTGGACATCATCCAGACCTTTGCCGATGGCCGCAGCCGTGTGCGTTTCAAAACCCTGCCCGCGAAACAGACGCCCAAGGCGATGGCCGAGATGATTGAGCTTTGGAATCGCGGGATGCGCGAGAAATGGGCGCAACCGCTCGTGCTCGCCGCCGCCCTGAACCTTGATTTCCTGTGCATCCATCCATTCCGCGACGGCAATGGCCGCGCCTCGCGTCTGCTCTTCCTGCTTGCCTGCTACCATTGCGCCTCGAAGCCGGACGCTACATCAGTCTCGAACGCATCATTGAGGACAACAAAGAGCGCTACTACGAGGTCCTCGAACAAAGCTCCCAGCGCTGGCACGAAGGCAAACACGACCCGTGGCCGACCATGAATTTCCTGCTCTTCATCCTCACGCAGGCGTGCCAGGAGTTCGAGCAGCACGTCGGCCACCTCAGATCGCCGCGTGGCGAAAAGACCGAAGCCGTGCTCGCCGCCGTTGATCGGCAGATCAGCATTTTTCGTGTCGCTGATTTGCAGGCCGCCTGTCCCGGTGTCGGTCTGGATTTGATCCGTCGGCTCCTGGCCCGGCTGCAAAAGGAAAAGAAGATCAAGTCCCTCGGCACAGGCCGGAGCGCACAATGGGAGAAAACCCTGAACTAGGTACTAACTCGTAAACTAGGTATTAAACTACGTATTGAGAAAAAGGGTAGTTACTCGCAAGAGAGGGTAGTCATGAGGGTAGTAACTCAATCAGGTGATGAATCAGGCACGTTCTCACAACGAGCAATCAGGTTTCTCTCCCATCCACCGCTCCCGTTCAAACCCGCCCCGGCCCCGTCCGCTGCGCATCGAATCTCCCGACGCTGGAGTTCCGAAACACGGATGCCGCGCCATTGGTCTGCCAACCGCCTGGCGTCGGCTGCGCCAGTTACTTCCCTAACCGCTCGAAACGGGAACGGACTGTCGTTTGTCAAAAATGACCGCAAGCGGCGGAACCGAGACCCTGGCGTGTTTACGACTCGATCACCGTGAGCGCTGGAAGAATGCTGCGGAAGTCGGAGGCATTCCGCGTGATGATCCCTTGAAATCGGTCGGCGAAGGCCGCGATGAGCACATCAGCCACCGGTCGTTTGGAAATGTGCGCCGCGCGGCGGCGCACCTCGAAATGGTGCCACAGGCGATGTGCGGCATCAGAGTCGGCGGCGGTCCAAGGTTCGGTGGTCATGATGGGCAAGGCGTGAAGAAAACTTTCGGCCGCCCGCGGGTCGCCACCGAAAGCCGGGCCGGCCTCGACGAAGGTTACCGGGCACACCCACAAGCCATCGGCCAGATGCCGCTGCAGACAGGCGGCGGAGGCGTTTCGCCCGGTGGCGTTGATGACCACCAAGTCCAGCACCACCGAGGTAGCCACCGGGTGTGATTAAAAGCAGGTGAGGGTCGCCATGGATGGGAGCTGACAGCCGCCGAGGGCGATGTGGAGTGCGGTGGCAAGTCGGACGCGACACCGCTTTTTAATGGCCTGGCGCGTCCGAAATCGGTGTCGCGTCCGACTTGCCACCGCACTCCATAATTCCCGCCCCCCTCACCCACTATCAATCACACCCGTATCCACGACCCAGGCCATTCAGTCCTGCTCCCCCTTCCGCAGCGCTCGCAGCGCGGCTTCGGTGGTCTCCCACGGACACGGAGGTGCCAGGCGGCGGGCCGTTTCGAGCCGGGTCATGTACTCGGCGAGTGTGGGCACCGGTGCCGGAGCCCAGCCGGGATATTTCATGCTCATTTTGTAGCGCAGGCTTCCAAGCCTGCTGTATCGCGGGTTTCTAAACCCGCCGCCCGCTCGGCGAGACCGACGCCCTGCCGACTTTGAAGTCGGCGACACAGCAGGTTTGGAAACCTGCGCTACATGGGCGGACGGACCGCGACTCCAATGGGACTATGAAATAACCGGGCTCGGGATCCTCACTCACTGCCACGCGCACCCGCCGGCCCTTGGGAAAACCGGTCAACAGTCCGGCGATCACACCGGCACTGTCGTCGCCCACATCAATCGTTGCGTTGATCGTGCTCATGCCGAAATCACTACCCACCATCGCCCGCCTTGACAGCTCCGGTCGCGCCGCACCGAACGGCCTCGCGGCTCGTGATCGCTTCAGGTTCAAAGGTGTTGAAACAATTTCGGGGTGCGGGCAGGTTCCCGGTCAATCGAATGCCACCCCAAGCCGCCCCCCTTCGTCCACGGAGGCTCATGGCCGGCCGGGGTGCCGTCGGAATTGAATTATGAAGCAACCTGTTTCCTTGATCCACGCGCGCGTTTTGCTGACCGCGCTCTCGCTCCTCACTTTGCTGCTGGCGCTCGCGCCGGACCTGTCCGCCGGTGAAAACGAATGGCTGGTGCCGCTCGCGCCGCCGCCCAAGGCGACGCCGCAGCGAATGTCGGGGGGCGAGGCGGTGCCGCCGCTGCCGTTGCCGGCGACGCCGCTGCGGCGGTCGGAGCACAAGCGCGAGCCGAGTCCGCAGAAAATCATGGCCAAGATCATGTGGGGCGAGACGGCGGACTTCAAACACGAGGGCGGGTTGTCGGCGTCGGTGTCGGATTGGAACCAGGCGCCGGCGGATGTGCAGCAGATTCTCGGCAAGGTGCGCGGGCCGCTGATGACGCCTTACACGGCGGATGCGATGAACCTGTCGGCGTTCAATGGCGATCCGGTGCAGATTCCCATGCTGTTTTTCAGCGGCAGCCGCACGATCAAATTCGATGACAAGCAGATCGAGCTGCTGCGCAATTACGTGATGCGGGGCGGCGTGATCATGGGCGACGCGGTGATTGGTTCGCCGCATTTTTACGAGTCCTTCAAGAAGGCGATGGAGCGGGCGTTTCCCGAGCAGGCGTGGCGCACGGTGCCGGAGGATCACGCGGTGTATCACATGGTCACGGATGTCACGACGGTGAAGTACCCGCGCAATCTCAAATCGGACAAGCCGGTGCTGGAGGCGATGTACGTTTTCTCGCGGTTGGGCGTGGTGGTGTCCAAGTACGGCCTGGGCTGCGGCTGGGATAATCGTGAGCCGTGGCTGACGGAGGAGCTGAAGACCAAGGCGATTTATTACGACCCGGAGTCGGCGAGCAAGATCGGGATGAACTTCATGGCCTACATCGTGGGCTACGCGAACGTGGCGCGCGAATCGGCCAAGCCCGAGCTGTTCGGCACGGTGGATGAAAAGCGGCCGACGGATGAGTTCGTCTTCGCGCAGATCAAGCACGAGGGCGCGTGGAATGCGCACGCGGGCGGCGCGGCGGCGCTGCTCCAGCGGATGCGGCGGGACACGTCGGTAAAGGTGAGCCTCAAGCGCGTGCCGGTCGCGCCGGGGAAAGATGACCTGTCGAACTTCACGTTCCTGTATCTGACCGGTCTCGATGACTTCAAGTTTGATGCGGCGGCGGTGGCGTCGTTGCGGAATTTCCTCAACGCGGGCGGCACGTTGCTCGTGAACAACGGGCTGGGGATGCGGACGTTCGACGAGGCCGTGCGGCGGGAATTGAAGGCGGTCTTGCCGGGGTCGGAACTGAAGGTGGTGCCGGGCGATCACCCGCTGTTCAGCGCGGTTCACAAAATCAAGGAGCCGCAATACACGACAGCGGTGCAGCGGTTGACGCCGAACCGGAAGCTGATCGACGAGAAGGTGCCGCACCTCGAGGGCATCACGCTCAATGGCGATTTGAAGGTGATCTACAGCCCGTTCGATCTCGAGGCCGGCTGGCAGGGGATGGAGCATCCGCTGGCGAAGGCGTACGAACCCGAGGGCGCGATGCAGTTGGGAATGAACATCGTGATGTATTCGGTGACGCACTGAGAACGGAATCCGCGGGAGCGCGGGCGGCCCGCCCGCGAGTGCCACCCACTCACCCACCCAAAGGCCAGTGATTTTTCCAATCGCACACGCGAATCCAGATGGTAGGGCGCGCCTGTCCTCAGCGCGCCGCCGGGGTGTTCGTACGGTTCTGCGGCGCGCTGGGGACAGACGCGCCCTAGCTTACGCGTTCCCCGAATCGCCGGTCCTGCGAACGCGCCTTGGCCAAGCCGAACCTCAACTCCATTTCCCGAAACTGATTGGGCAATGGAATGGAGGCAACGGAATGGGGACGGGGAATTTTTTTGTCTCCATTCCTTTGCCTCCATTCCTTTGCCGTAATTCCGGTGCCCCACTCCCGTGCGAACATCCCACCGGCGCGCTGAGGACAGGCGCGCCCTACCCGCTTCGTCCGTGCCAAACCGCCCTCCCTTTTTGAAATTCTGAACTTATGCCAAAACTACGCTATACCCACGAGCAGAAGGAATATCGCGTGTCCCTCAAGGACCGCACCAGCATCGGGCGCTCGGACGACAACGAAATCTGCGTGCCGCTCGACGCCCTGTCGCGCCATCATGCGCTCATCGTGCGCGACGGCGTGACGGGCACTTACACGCTGAGCGACAACGGCAGCGCCAACGGCGTGATGGTCAAAGGCCAGCGCGTGGCCACCGTGACGCTCGAGCCGGGGACCACGTTTTCGCTGGGCGTCGTCGAGTTCACGTTCCTGACGGACGAAGCCGTGCCCACGCTTTTCCCCGCGGAGACGTTGGTCAAACCCGCCGCCGCGCCCCCCACCGTGGTCGCCGCGCCCGCCGTGGTCAGCGCCGCCGCTTCAGCGAGCAAACCCCTGATTCCATTGGAGAAACTGGAGAATGCCGAGGCCGCCGTCGCGCTGCTGGGCGAGGCGCGGAAGAACATTCTCAAGGAAATCGGCAAGGCCATTGTGGGGCAGGTGGACATTCTCGAACAGATCGTCACCGCGATGTTCGCGCGCGGTCACTGCCTGATGATCGGCGTGCCGGGCCTGGCGAAAACCCTGATGGTGCGCGCGATCGGCGGGGCGCTCGATCTCGAGAGCAAGCGCATCCAGTTCACGCCGGACCTGATGCCGTCGGACATCACGGGCACGGACATTTTGGAAGAGGACCCGGTGACGGGGAAACGGAAGTTCGTGTTCCACAAGGGGCCGGTGTTCACCAACTTGCTGCTGGCGGACGAAATCAACCGCACGCCGCCCAAGACGCAGGCGGCGTTGCTCGAGGCCATGCAGGAGCGGCGCGTGACGGTGGCGGGCGATTCGATGGAGCTGCCGAATCCCTTCCTCGTGCTCGCGACGCAAAACCCGCTCGAACAGGAAGGCACCTATCCGCTGCCGGAAGCGCAGCTCGACCGTTTCATGTTCTGCCTGAACCTCACGTATCCCTCGCCCGCCGAGGAGCAGCGGGTGCTGATCGACACGACGCGCGACATGAAGTGGGACGTGAAGGCAGTGCTGAACGCGGAGGCGATCCTGCGCTTTCAGGCGCTCGTGCGGCAGGTGCCGGTCAGCGAGCACGTGGCGCTCTACGCGCTCAATCTCGTGCGCGGCACCCGGCCCGGCGAGGCGGACGCACCGGACTACGTGAAGCGCTGGATTCGCTACGGCGCCGGCACGCGCGCGGGTCAATATCTGCTGCTCGCGGCCAAGTCGCACGCGCTGTTGCAGGGGCGGTTCAGTGTGGCGTGCGGGGACGTGCGGGCGCACGCGCTGCCGGTGCTGCGGCATCGCATCTTCTGCAATTTCGCCGCCGCCAGCGAAGGCATCTCGACCGACGACATCATCAAGAAGATCCTCGATTCGGTGAAGGAGCCGACGTACGCAAAGGCGGGCTGAGCGGGGACATTTTTTAGCCACGGATGAAACACCGACAGGCATGGCGGATTGAGCGGGCCGAACCGGGGGCGACGGGGGGCGAAGCTCAAAGCTCAAAGCTCAAAGCTCAAGGGAAGCTTCAAGGCTCAAGCTCCAGCGACATCGTGACGGAGCTTGGCGCTTGGTCCCTCGTGAGTACCAAGCATCCGGTTTTGTTAGCCGACTTGGTGAAAGTTCGTGCAGTCCGCGCCGGGGCCTCCGACTCCCTCTCCTCCGTTCGGAACGGAGGAGAGGAGGCGCTCCGCAAGTTTGGGCCGCTCGCCATGGTGAGGCACCCCTCTCCCCGGCCCTCTCCCCGTTCGTGCCTCACGGGGAGAGGGAGGCGGACGCACTACTTGTTACAGAGGTCCGGACACGGACTTTCGCAACAATTGATGGCAATGGCCGCAACGCCTGCATCCGTAACTTCGCGGCCGGCTCCGCCTTGTCCCGTTCCCCTCTCATTAGCACCCGGCTTCAGCCGGGTGTTGCGCGAGCGACGCCACGCAAACCATTTTAACGGTTTTTCCCCGAGCGCGCGGGAAACCGCTGCAGCGGTGGTGGGCCGTTCGCTCCCTAACACCCGGCTCAACAGATTGTGTGAAAACGTAGCCGCCGACGTGAGGAGGCGGATGGGACGTGCCCGAAATGCGGGGAAATCCGCCTCCTCACGTCGGCGGCTACAGGGAAGCAACGGAGTTTTCACACAGTCTGTGAAGCCGGGTGCTAATGAGAGGGCGGCAGCGGGATTGGAGAAATGCGGATCATTGGCCCATCCGGAGCGCGGCACCGCGATCGCGTCGCCCCGAAAATATCCGCCAACCCTGATGGAGCTTGGCGCTTGGTCCCTTCCCTTGAGCTTTGAGCTTTGGGCTTTGAGCTTCGCCCGGCGCGTCGATTCCGCTTCCCGCCACGAAAACTCCCGGCGCTCGTTCGCGAACCACGCCCCCGCCGCCACATGAGCACTTCCGCTTACAAATTCCTCCCGCCACAGTTTGCGGACCGGTTGCGCGGCCTGGGCCTCGGCGTGCGCGGACGGGTCGAGGGCGGCACGCAGGGCGCGCATCGGTCGCCGCATCAGGGCGCGTCGGTGGAGTTCTCGGACTTCCGTGAGTACGTGCGCGGCGATTCGCCGCAGCTCATCGACTGGTCGGTGTATGCGCGCTCGGACAAGTACGTGATCCGCCGCTATCAGGAGGAGACGAGCCTGCGGGCGTTCGTGCTGCTGGACACGTCCGAGAGCATGGCGTTCAAGGAGGAGGGCGCGCACACGAAGATGGATTACGCGTGCTACCTCGCCGCGGGTTTCATGTACATCCTCTGCTCGCAGGCGGATTCCGCGGGGCTGGTGATTTTCAACGAGGGCATCAAGAACAGCTTCCCGCCGGTGCGCAGTATTGCGAATCTGCGGCCGCTCCTGCTCGCGCTCGAGGGCATCAAGCCCACGGGCCGCAGCAACATCGAGGACGTGCTCCACAAGATGGCCGAGCAGGTGAAAACGCGGAGCCTGTTCATCGTGATCAGCGACTGCCTGGCGGACTCGACGAGCATCCTCCGGGGCGTCCGCCACATGCACCACAACGGCCACGAGGTCACGATGTTGCAGGTGCTCGATCCGGCGGAGATGTATCTGAATTTCACGGGGCTGGCGGAGTTGAAGGAACTGGAGACCGGAGAGCGCATGGTGATCGAGGTTGATGATCTCAAGGACGCCTATGCGGCCGAGGTGCAGCGGTTCATCGGCGAGTTGCGCAAGGGCTGTCTCGACTGCCGCGGCGACTACCAGCTCGTCAGCACCAAGGCGGAAATCGACGACGTGATCCGCGCGCGGGCCACCATGGTGTAGCGACGACGCGATGAACTTCGTCCTGCTCAACCCGCTGTTCACCTGGTTGCTGCCGCTGGTGGCGGCCCCGGTGATCTTCCATCTCTTCCTGCGCATCCGGAAGCGGCAACGGCCGTTCTCGACGCTGATGTTTTTCCAGCGCATCAGCCCGCGCCTGAGCGCGCGACGCAAGGTGAAGGAGTGGCTCGTGCTGTTGCTCCGCACGTTGCTCATTCTCTTTCTGCTGCTCGCGCTGCTGCGGCCGGTCTGGTACGGCGTCGGCAGCACGGGCGGCGTGGCGCAGGTGATCGTGATCGACAACTCGGGTTCGATGGCGGGCATCGCGCGCGGCGACAAAACCAAGATGCAGGTCGCGGTCGAGGCCGCGCAGGCGCTCATCGGCGGGCAGCGGGAGAAGGATTCCGTCGCGGTCGTGCTGCTGGTGAATGATCCGAACGTCACGCTCCCGACCGGGCTGACCTCGGACAAAAAGGAGAAGAGCGAGCTGCTCGGGGCCGTGACGCGCATCAAGGAAACCGAGGCGTCCGGGGCGATCCAGCAGACCTTCGAGCGCGCCATCGCCATGTTCGAGAACAGCGCGTCGCCGCGGTTTGAAATTCACATCCTCACCGACACGCAGGAGGTCGAGTGGAACAAGGCGCCGGTCGGGCTGCGGAACCCCCGCTCGGGCACGGGCGTGTACGTGCATCGCATCACCACACTCGCCACAGCCAACGCCAACGTGGCGGTGACGGGGCTAGCTCTGCCCGAGAAAAAAATCCTCGTCGGCCGCAAATTCCCGCTGCGGGTCGAGCTGCGGAACACGAGCGAGATCGACGGCTCGGTGCGCCTGAACTGGGCGGATGATCTCGGGAACAAGGGCACGCAGGAAGTGCCCGTGCCCAAGCGCGAGGACAAGACCGTGGTGCTCGGTTTCGAGCCGGCGACGCCGGGCATTCATTGGGTGAATGTGTGGGTCGAGGGCGATGGGTTTCCCTCGGACAACAAGGCGGCGGCGGCGTTCTCGACGACCGAGAAGCGTCCGGTGCTGTTCGTCGGGAAGGACGAGGATTTCGGTTTGTTTCCGATGGCGATCAGCCCGTCCGGCGACGGCCGGTTCTCGGGGTTGCTCCCCGTGTTTGTGACGCCGGCGGAGCTGGTGAAGGCGATTGATGAGAAGAAGCCGGCGCTCGTGGCGGTGAACTGGGCGGCCATGGGCGCGGTGGCGGGCGACAGCGCGGCGGCGGCGACGCTCAAGGTGTGGGTCGAGCGCGGGGGCAGTTTGTTTGTCGGGCCGTCGTCGCTCGGGGGCGGGCCGCCGACGCCGACGATCGAGTGGCTGGGCGCGACGCCGGAGCCGCTGGTGCAGGCGGAGCAGGGCTTTCCGGTGCTGGCGTTTCAGAAGGGCGCGGCGGTGTTCGTCGAGCTGAAGGATGAGCGCGGCGATATTTTTCTGCGCAACCTGAAGGCGTTCAAATTTCATCCGCTGAAGCTGGAGGAAAAGACGACGGCGCTGTTTGGACTCGAGGACGGGCGGGCGTTTCTGGCGGAGCGGGCGGTGGGCAAGGGCCTCGTGTTTACGTGCGGCCTGGCGCTGGATCCGCTGTGGAGCACGCTGCCGTTGAAGGGTGGATTCCTCGCGCTGGCGCAGAGCATGGCGTTGCTCGGCGGCGAGGCGGGCGAGGAGAATCTGGTGAGCCTGACCGCAGGCGACCGCCTGCTCACCGTGCCGCCGGGCGCGACGAATCTCCATCTGCAATCGATCACCGGGAACCTGCTCGACTGGAAGGGCGAACCGAACAAGCGGCCGATTTTTCCGCTGGCGGGGGTGTATGCGGCGCAGTTGGGCGCGCAGACGATTTACGCGTCGGTGCGGTCATCGCCGCGCGAGGGCGAGGCGCAGTTCGTGAAGGGCGCCACCGTGCCCGCGCTCGGGACGGTGGCGCATGTGGTGCGGACGTTTGACAATGCGGACGCGATTCTCGCCGAGGTGCGGAAGCTGAGTCGCGCGGTGGATTTCTTTCTGCCGGCGCTGTTGCTGGGGTTCCTGTGTTTGATGATCGAAGGGTTCCTCGCCAACGCGAAGCCGATGAAACCCGTGGCCCCGCCGGCGAAACCGAACCCGCTCGATGGCGCGACGGTCGCGAAACCTGATGAGTTTGGGTTCATGAAAGTCTCAGTGAAACCGCCGGAAAAAGCCGCGGTGAAAGCCTGACCATGACGCGCTGCGACGAACTGCAAGTGGTTCGGGGATTGGCAAAATCCCCGCAAAATCTGGTAGCCGCCGACGTGAGGAGGCGGACGGCCCGGGCTTGCGCCGCACCGCAGGGGTGCCGTGCTGACGGGCGCAAAGGAGTAAGGCAGGGGAAATTTGGGCAAAGGAATGGAGGCAAAGGAATGGGGACAGGGGATCTTTTTGTCTTCATTCCTTTGCCTCCATTCCTTTGCCAAATCGGTTTCGGGGATTGGGGTTCAGATTCAAGTTGGCTGCGCTGCGTTCGCCGGACCGGAGCGCCGAGCATTGCTCGGCATGGGGCGCAACCCGGTCGGTCGGGCCGAGCAATGCTCGGCGCTCCGCCTGCGAGCGTACGGTCGCGCAGACGTACCGCAGGCGTCCCGCCTGCGAGTTCGCGGGGCGTCTCGCCCCGAGTTGGTACGGGCGGCGAGACGCCGCCCAAACTCGCAGGCGTCCCGCCTGCGGTACCCCCGACGTCGTCGCCTCGGCTCCCGGAGCACCACACGGGTGCGATGGCCCCATGCCGCGCGTTTCGGCGCTCCGCCTCCTCACGTCGGCGGCTACATGATTTCCTGAAAACCCCATGACGCTCTTCGCCTTACTTCAATGGCGTCCACATCTGAACCCGCTGCTGTGCGGGTTGCTGGTGCTGGGGACGGGCGTGTGGGTTTGGTTCCTGTATCGGCGGCTGTTGCTGCGTCTACCGCCGCGCAAGGCGCAGATGCTCCTGATTCCGAAGCTGCTCATTCTCATTCTCCTGTTGCTGGCGTTATTCGAGCCGATCTGGACGGTCGAGAAACGCGAGTCCACCAAGGGCAAGCTGCTGGCGCTGCTCGATGTGTCGTCGTCGATGGATGTGGTGGACAGCCCGAAGGAGGCCCGCGTCGCACGGGCGAAGGCGTTCCTGGGTAAGTTGAAGAAAGATTTACCGTCGGACGTGACGGTCGAAGAGCTGGTGTTCGATTCGGAGATGCGCGCGGCGACCGCGCCGATGCCGACGAACCAGGTGCGCGGCACCGACCTCGGCGGCTCGCTCGTCGCACTGTCGGATCGCAAGGATATTTCCTCCTATGTCGGCGTGCTGCTGCTGACGGATGGCGGCGACGAGACGGTGGACAGCGCGGCGCTGCCGTCGGTGCCGTTGTATGTGGCGGGCTTCGGCACGGACCCGACGAAATGGAACGACGTGAGCGTCGCGGACGTGCAGGCGCCGGCGTCGGTGGAGAAGGATTTGGAGTTCGAGATCAACGTGGATTTGCGCGCGTATCGCGGCGGCGACCAGGCGTTTTCGCGCGGCCTGATCAAGGTGCCGGTGAAGCTCGAACTGGAGAAGGACGGCCGGTGGGAGCGGGTCGGCGACAAGACGGTCGATCTGCTGAACCGGCAGGCGCGGGTGAATTTCAAGGCGTTGCACAAGGAACTCGGCACGTATCGTTATCGCGTGACGGCCGAACTGGTGCCGGGCGAATTGTCGGCGCTCAACAACGTGCGGAACTTCATCGTGGAGGTGCAGCAGAAGACGCTGCATCTGCTCTACTACACGCGCGAAATCGGGGCGGATTTCAAACTGTTCCGCTCGGAGCTGGGGCGCGATCCGGGCATCTCGTTCACCGCGCTGTTCCGCACGCAGAGCGAGCGGTTCACGCTGCAAGGGGACCGGCAGCCGGGCGACGTCGAGCTGGAGTCGGGCTTTCCGGCGAGCGAGAAAACGCTGCAACTCTACGACGTGCTGGTGGTCGGCAGTTTCGGCGCGGAGGACTGGACGCCGCCGCAACTGGACGCGTTGCTGAAGTACATTTCCGGCGGCGGCGTGGTGGTGTTCATGGGCGGCGACCGGTCGTTCGGGCGCGGCGGCTACGCGAAGACGCCGCTGGCGGCGGTGTTTCCGTGGAAGATTTCCGACAGCGAGCCGGAGAATTCGCTGGGGACGTTTCAGGTGCAGACGCCGAGCATTTCCTCGGGGCATCCGATTTTGTACGGCGTCGAGGATCAGCTCATCAAACAGGGCGCGGTGATCGAGAGCGTGAATCTCGTGGGCGATCTCAAGGTGGGCGCGACGCCGCTGCTGGAGACGCGGGCGGGCGGGCGGCTGATCACGGTGGTTGGTTTGCAAAATTACAACCGCGGCAAGGTGCTCGGCGTGGCCTCGAACACGCTGTGGAAATGGGCGGCGAAGTCGGAGAATTTGCGCGCGGCGTACGGGATTTTCTGGCGGCAGGCGATTCGCAACATGACGGGCAAGGACGAGGGCGGGCGCGTGTTCAAAATCAAGTGGGACAAGGACGCGTATCGGCCGGGCGAGCAGGCGGTGCCGGAGATTCGCGTGGCGGGGCAGCAGAACGCCGAGGGCATCCGCTGGGTCGCGACGCAGACGTACAAAAAGCAGACCACGCCGCTGACGGTGGAGCCGATCCAGGGACAGACGGGGGCTTATTTCACCAAGGTGCGGCTGCGCGAGCGCGGCGAGTATGGCTTCAAGCTGGTGGCGTATCGCGGGGAGAACATTTTGGAATCGTATGAAAAGGTCCTGCGCGTGGCGCCGATGGTGGACGAGGGCGCGCATCTGGAGCTGGATGAGGCGTTCCTGACGAAGCTCGCGGAACGCGGTTCCGGGGCCTACTACAAGGAGGATCAGGCGGATCAACTCGTGAAGCGCATCACGGCGGGGCTGTGGCGCAAGGTGGTGGCGGTCGAGGCGTCGCTGGTGCAGACGGGGCCGTATTTCGCGCTGCTGTTTGTGCTGATCCTGATCGTGGAGTGGGTGCTGCGACGGAAGCAGAATTTGTTTTGAGGATTGGTTATGAAGAGGGAAATGGCTTTTGAACCACGGATGGACACGGATGGACACGGATGGGGAGGGGAGGCGAACGAAGGCGCGGCGAGTGAGAGGCCGGGGGCGGGGTTGGCGGAAACGGGAACAGAACACCGCAGAGAGGGGAAGGGCGCAGAGGGCGGAGGGAGGACGGCAGCGGGTAGGGCGCGTCTGTCCTCAGCGCGCCGCGGACTGTGCGACCACGCAGACGGCGCGCTGAGGACAGACGCGCCCTACCTAGCGGAGCGCCGAGCAGTGCTCGGCACGAACCAGGCGGATTGGCTCAGGCCGAGCAATGCTCGGCGCTCCGTCGCGGTTCCGGGGCGTCCTACGCGCTGGGTGTGCCGCGCGCTGGTTGTGGCGCTGTTGTTCCTCCTTCTAGCCAGCGTCGGCCAGGCGCAGACAATCAAGCGCGCGGGGCGGGTGCAGTGGTCGAATGGCGAGACGGTCGAGGGGCTGATTTCGCTGTCACCGGGGGCGCAGTTGAAGATGCACATCAACGGCGACCAGATTCGGACACTGTCGCTGGATCGTGTGCGCGAGATTCGGTTCGCGCCGGAGACGGAGGAGCTGGAGCGCAAGTGGCGCTTCGCCGAGGCGGGGCAGACGCGGAAGGAATTCTTCGGCAAGCCGTATCCGATCCGCAGCCTGACCACGACGCTCATCCTGCCCTCGAACGAAAAGATCGTCGGCCATCTCTACACGACGGTGATGTACATCGAGGGCAAGACGCAGAACTCGAAGGTCATTTTGCTGGCCAAGCAGAAGGGGAAGGAGGGCGAGACGATGGAGTCGCTGTTGTATCCCTCGCAGATTGTCTTCACCGACGCAGCCGTGGACACGGAGGAAACCATCCGGGTGCGGCTGCGGTCGCCGCTGACCGAGAAGGGCGCGATCACGGCGGTGACGTGGGGCGCGCTGATGACGTTCGACGCGAAGAAAACGGACCAGCCGGACGTGTTCACGATGCCGTCCCCGCTGGGCAACGGAATGTTTTTCGCACAGCACAGCGGCGACAAGATCACCGTGGGCTGGCCCAAGGCGGTGGATGAAAAACTGCTGGCGCTGGTGCGGACGAACATGACGTACACGGAGGATTTCTACGACGACCGGCGGGTGCTCGCGGTCTATCTCGACGAGCCGAAGAGCGATGTTTACTCGGTCACGATGATGTGGCGCAAAGGCGCAACGACCGGCGAAGGCGCGAAGACGCAGCCGTGGCGTCTGGTGGTGCAGCGCTGGAAAATTGATGAGAAGGACCAGCGCCTGATGCTGGCGGGGCGCGGGTATTTTTTTCGCGGGATTTTGACCAAAACCGAAAAGCCGCCAGCGGTGGAGTTCACCGAGCAGTTGTGGTCGCTGAAGAAGGCAGGGGATGTGTGGCAGGTGGGGACGGCGACGCCGTGACGGATGGGCGGGTGGCGTTGCATCGGAACGCCGAAGTCGGGGGAGGGGATACTCCCTCGGGTGTCGCTGGATGCGCCCTCGCAGCCAGCTCCAGCGGAAGCACCCCGGCCCAAACCTCTCCACGATTGCGTGCCATGCGCGTTTGCCGCGAGAGCGCGGAAAACGGCACCCGAGCGCGGGTGCGCTTCCCATTCGGCTTCCGCGTTCGGGTTGCAGAAAATACCGACGAAACTGCATTTTTCGCGCATTCGGATCGGCAAAGAAAGCGATGCCCACAACTCCAATGGAACGTCAGAAACATTCCAAATCTCTCGCAGGCCCGTCCTGCTCGCAGTCCCGTCCAGCGGCCATCTCCGGTGCCTTCACGCCGCTTCCAAGTCCGGTTCACGCCAGTATCTTCTCTCCCGTATCGCGCCCACTGTGATAACCTCCCGAACATGAACCCGCAGCCAACTCTCCGCTCCCGTCGCGACATCCTGCGCTCGGCCTCCGTCGGCTTCGGCTGGCTCGCGTTGAGCAGCCTCTTTGCCCGCCAAACATCGGTCGCCACCGCCGCCGCCACCGCCGGTGCCGCTGCGCCCACGCCGCATCTGCCGGCGAGGGCGAAGAACATCATCTTCTGCTTCATGGATGGCGGGCCGAGTCATGTGGACACATTCGACCCGAAACCGATGCTGAAGAAGCACGAGGGCAAACCCATTGGCAGTGGCGCGTTCTCGAAACGCTCGCAGTCGTCCGATGCCGGGCGCGTCTGGTTCGGCAGCCCGTGGGAGTTCCGGCAGCGCGGTCAGAGCGGCCTGCCTGTGAGCGAGCTTTTTCCGAACCTCGCGCGCGTCGCCGACCATCTGTGCGTGGTCCGCTCGATGGTCGGTGAACTGCCGCTGCACGGGCAGCAGAATCTCCTGCTCCACACCGGCCGCATCATCGGCCAGGCCCCGAGCTTTGGCGCGTGGGTTTCGTATGGCCTCGGCACGGAGAACCGCAACCTGCCCGGCTACGTCGTGCTCAACAATGATTGGGTGCCCAACGGCGGCCTCGAAAATTTCGGCAGTTCGTTTCTCCCCGGCAGTCATCAGGCCACGATGATGCGCGCCAAGGGCGTGCCGGTGGACAACATCGCGCCCACCGATCCCGCCGTGCGCCAGCGCCGCAAGCTCGCGCTGCTGGCCGCGCAGGACACCGCCTTCGCCGCGCAAACCTCCGATGCCACAGTCATCGAAGGCGCGATTGCCAGCTACGAGACCGCCTTTCTCATGCAGAGCACCGTGCCCGACGTGGCCGACATCAGCCGCGAACCCGAGCACATCCGCGCGGCATACGGCCTCAATTCCACGGACCAGCATCAACGCTTCTACGCCACGCAGGCGTTGCGGGCGCGACGGCTCGTCGAGGCCGGCGTACGCTTTGTCGAGATCACCTGCCCGAGTTTTGACGGCAACAATTCGCCGTGGGACCAGCACGGCCAGCTCCAGGTGAACCACGAGAAAAACGCGCGCATCACCGAACAGTCCGTCACCGCGCTCATCCTCGATCTCGAGCAGCGCGGGCTGCTCGACGAGACCATCGTCCTCTGGGCCGGCGAGATGGGCCGCACGCCGCACACGCCGCGCGTCACCGCCGGCTGCGGCCGCGATCATCACGTCAACGGCTACTCGATCTTCATGGCGGGCGGCGGTTTCAAGCGCGGCTTCGCGTTCGGCGAGACCGACGAGTTCGGCAACGGCGTCGTGGCGAACCCGGTGGACATCCACGACATCCACGCGACCCTCCTGCACCAGCTCGGCATCCACCACGAGCACCTCACCTTCCGCCACGGGGGCCGCGACCAACGCCTGACCGATGTGCATGGGAACGTGGTGAAGGAACTGCTCGCGTGAGCCGTGCTGATGAAGCCGGAGCGCGGCCTTCAGGCCGCAGAAGCGTGCGGCTGGCAAAGGGCGGGCGAGTTTTCTGACCGGCTTTTCTGACTCACCCAATGGTGAGTGACCGCACGCGTCCGGGTTATTTGGGGCGGTGGCTGCGGGCGGACGTCTCTGCGGGCTGAAGGCCGCGCTCCTGTCGCACTCGCCGCACCGCGCGCAGGCCGCAGTCGGCCCTCGTCAGTCACGGGCATTCCTGCCACGATGCGGCGGTGGACGACCAGCGCGGGTTGAACTTGGAAAACAGTGGGAACGAAAAAATCACGGATTACGCCCGATAAACATGGACCGATCGCGGCCATTGCCGCCGCACGCTCGGGCCGCGCAACGAGTCGCCATCTCCCCGTTCCCATCCGTTCCCATCCGTGTCCATCCGTGGTTAAGAATTGGTTTCTCAGTTGAAACCTCGAACAAAATTTTGGGTTCGCCTGGCCGCGTGGCCGCTCGTGGGATTTATGCTGTTTCGCTGGTTTGAGCACAGTCAGGTTTTTCGGCCCGGCCGGGGCGTGGATTGTCACCCGGCGGATTTCCAACTGCCCGTCGAGGAAGTCACCCTGACCGCGGGCGACGGCGTGCGCCTGCATGCCTGGTGGATTCCCGCGGCGACAACCGCGCCCCGCCGTCATCTGGCCGTGCTCTTCTGTCACGGCAACGCCGGCAACCTCACCTCGCGTCCCGGCTACTATCAGGCCATCCGCGAAACCGGGGTCAACCTCTTCACCTTCGACTACCGCGGCTACGGCCGCAGCGCCGGGACGCCGGGCGAGACCGGCACCTACCGCGACACCCATGCCGCCTACGCGTGGCTGCGGGCCAAAGGGTTTGCCCCAGGTGACATCTTCCTCTGGGGCGAATCCCTCGGCGGCGGCATCGCCAGCGAACTGCCCCTGCACGAGCCGGTCGGCGGCCTCGTGTTGCAGTCCAGCTTCACCAGCATTCCCGATCTGGGCGGCGAAATTTTCCCGTGGCTGCCGGTCCGCCTGATCTCGACGATTCGATACGACACGGTGCATCGGCTCCCGCGCCTCCGCGTGCCGGTCCTGCTCCTCCACAGCCGCCAGGATGAACTCATCGGCTTCCATCACGCGGAAAAAAACTTTGCGGCGGCGAACGAACCCAAGCTGCTGTGGGAACTGCGCGGCGGTCACAACGAAGCGCTCGAGGCCGACCGCTCCCGCTTCGTGGCCGGCCTCGAAGAATTCCTGCGCCGATGCGAGCAGCGGCGGGGGAGTGGGAAGTGAGCGGCAGCGACCGATGACTCGCGGGGCCGTAGCCGCCGACGTGAGGGGAATCCGAGCACCCCGTCGGCGCAGCATGGTCCGGGCGTAATCGGCACGCCGACCAGGGGACGTTGGCAGAATCTGAGCTTTTCCCCCAGAGCGGCGGGATGGAGTGAAAGCAGCGAAAAAAACGCGCGACAACCGCTGCAAAACTCTGTCGCATATGCGACAAAGTTTTGTAAAGCCCCCTGTTTGCTGAGCTTTTGTGGGTTTTCAATTCCGCGCGGACGGCAGAAAAAAGGGAGATTGACGGATGGTACGTTGGCAGGCGGATTTCCGTGCCGTCTGCCTAAGCCGTAACTAGTGACGGGCCGACATGGATTCATCGGCCTGTAAACATTGGTCTCGGCGGCTCTCTGCGGGTGCGAATGTGGAATCATTTCGCGCGACTTTCCTGGTGTTTGCGCAGAATCCCCCCCAACATTCGCCCCGCCATCACCCTAT
>CAMAUZ010000100.1 GCA_945861535.1 Akkermansia muciniphila
GCTACCTGCGGGAACGCAATCTCCGCCCCAAGCGCTACGTCTGGAAAGCCGCGGGGGAGGAAATCCTGGCCAAGATTCAGCGGGCGCGGGCCGCCGCAAATTCCGCGCCGAAAGAATTATGAGTATAGTTTTGAGAGACACTACACTAACGAGTGTCACTAATATGGCCGGATTGCTGTGGATCAAAGGTGAATTGAAAGAGGCTGAGGTGCTATTTCGCCGAGCACTTGGAGTCCAAGAAAGGGTGCATCCGGACGAGCACCCTGAGATGCATACCAGCCTTGGAAATCTGGGAGCTTTTCTCCAAGCCAAGGGCGATCTGGCTGGGGCGGAGCCGCTCCTTCGCCGAGCGCTGGAGGGCCATGAACGCATGTTGGGCACAGGGCATCCGAACACCCTCATCTCAGTAGGCAATCTGGCGGGGTTACGCCATGCGCAGGGCAGGTTGGAGGAGGCGGAGCGGCTGGCCGAGCGTGCTGAGCAGGGATTGCGCACCCAACTTGGCGTGCAACATCCGGATACCAAAAACGCAAAGCGTTGGATGGAGGCCATCCGGCGGGAGCGGGCAGAGAAAATGGGTCGGAAGTGAGGGGAAATAGGGTGGTGGTGAAGCAAAGGCGGGTGGAAGCAGGCAAAATGATGGCAGCGGGAACTGTGGGTGCGATTTCATTGGGTGGCGATAGATCGGGATTTACCGCGACATTTCCGTTGCATCATCCCACGTGCCCGCCACAGTCGCGCCATGAAATTAACCCCGTTGGCCACTGCGGTGGCATTGTTCGTCGCTCTCATTGCTCAAGCTCAAACCCAGGCTCCGCCCAAGGCCGCCGCTGCACCGGCTGCCGCGACCAAACCCGCTGCGCCCGCCGTCAAGCTGCCGCCGCAGGCACCGGATGTCGCCGCGCCGAAGATGGGGAACGATGGGAAGCCGCAGCCGGGATTTGTGGGCGCGCACGAGAGATTTGTGGCGATTGCCAAGGAAGGGAAGACGGACCTGGTTTTCCTCGGTGATTCGATCACGGCGGGTTGGGGCGGGAAGAAGGAGATTTGGGACAAGGCGTTCGGCATGTATCGCCCGGCCAACTTCGGCATCGGCGGCGACCGCACGCAGCACGTCCTCTGGCGCATCACCAACGGCGAACTCGACGGCATCAAGCCCAAGGCCGCCGTGCTCATGATCGGCACCAACAACTCCGGGTCCGATCCCGCGGACGGCATCGCCAAGGGCGTGACGAAGATCGTCGAGAGCATCCGCGCCAAACTGCCCGACACGAAAATCTTGTTGCTGGCGGTGTTCCCGCGCGGCGAGAAACCCAATCCGCAGCGCGAGAAGCTCAAGGAAGTCAACACCACCATCGCCAAGCTCGACGACGGCAAGAGCGTCTTCTATCTCGATATTGGCGATAAGTTCCTCCAACCCGACGGCACGCTGACCAAGGAGGTCATGCCGGACTTCCTGCATCTCTCAACCAAGGGCTATCAGATCTGGGCTGACAGCATCGCGGCCAAGCTCGCCGAGTTGATGAAGTAATCTTCCGCACCCTACTCACGGCGGCGGGCGATTCTTCGCCGCCGCCGTTTTCATTTCCACCCAACCGTGGCCATGCAATGGAAACTGTGGACCACAGAGACACGATGAACACAGAGCGGCGGAGCCGCAACCCAAGGAGCGCGGCTGTGTCCGCCGAGGACCAGCCGCAGCGGCCCCGAAACCGCACAGGCGCCCGTTTGACTCTGCGACGTCCCTTGCTTCTAACCTGCTGCGGTTGGTGCTCCGCGCACACAGCCGCGCTCCGGGAAAAATCCTCGCGCCGCGCGAGGTTTTTGGAAAAGTTGTAGTACAGAGAAAAACAATGGACGGCGTCGGCTCCAGGAACTCACCCATCAGTGACCCAATCCCGCAGGGCGAATTCTTGGTCATCTCTGTGTTCATCGTGTCTCTGTGGTTCATTTTAGTCTGCTCAACTGAATAGATTCGGCTTAACCTCACACCACTCTTATGACTACCACCCTCTGGTCTGCTCTCCTCCTGTCCGCCGCTGTCTTGTGCTCACCCGCCGCGCGTGCGGCAGACGTTCCGCCTTCCGCCATCGAGGCGTTGGTGAAACAACTCCCCGCCTCGGAAACTCCCATCCGCCTGTTCAATGGCAAAGACCTCACCGGCTGGGATGGCGCGCCTGGCATCTGGTCGGTGGACGGCGACGCGATCAAAGGTGCCAATAGCAATGCGGTGCCGACGAGCACCTATCTGTTCACCAAGGAAAGCTACCGGAATTTTCGGCTCCTGTTCGAGGTGAAACAGACGCTCTCGCCGCAGCATTCCACGATGCACTCGGCCGTCGCCGCGCTGGGCGAGCGCTTTACTGACAAGGGAAACAACGCGCATGGCTTTCGCGGACCGCTGCTCATGTTCTGCCACGACTGGGGCATCTGGGACGCCTACCGGCGCAACCGCGTCGCGCCCGTCGGGGCCGGGCCGAAGGTCGAGAAGAAGGGTGACTGGAACCTGGTGGAGTTCCTCGTGGTCGGAAACCGCATCCGCTGCGTCGCCAACGGCGCGTTGGTATTCGATTTCACGGACAAGCCGGAGATGCTCCGGGAGTCGCCGCTCGGCCTGCAAATCCACTCGAATGCCAAGCCGCAGGAGTTTCGCTTCCGCGGCCTGGTGCTCACGAAGAATCCCGAGGACAAGCTGGTGACCCTCGTGGCGAAGTAGCTTCGCCGTTGAAGGAGACGACGTCGGGAGAACCCGAGCGCCGCAACGGCGCAGCATGGGGCCAAGATGCTCGGTAATGCGAGGCAAGGCATTTGGCAGGGAGCCGCGCGGTGCTGACGGGACCACTGGCGATGGGCAGTGGAATTGTTGGCAAAGGAATGGGGACGGAAAACCGTTTTGTCTTCATTCCTTTGCCTCCATTCCTTTGCCAAATCCGTTTCGGGCACGGGGGCAGATTCAGGTTGGCCACGAAGCGGTTGATTGCCCGCCGCTGCCGTTGACGTGCAGAAAACCCGGGGCAGGAAAACGGCGCGGTTTCGGGGCCGTCGTGCTCGGCAGGCGGAAGGGGGGGCGTTGGTGGACTCTCGCGTCTTTCTTGCGCCTCCGCGGGTTTCGAATCGGGTTTTATGGTTCCGAACCGGACGAACCAGCTCATGTGCCTGTGCATAAAGCCGGGCATGAGGCCAAGTTCTGGCTGGGACCGGTGCGGTTGAGCTGGAACAAGGGCTTTCGCGAGAGCGATTTGCGCGACATCGCCCGGATTTTGGCAGCGAACGAAACCAAACTGATTGAGGCCTGGAATGAAACCGGTTAACACCCCGCCGCCGGACATCATGGCGGTGCATCTCACGGACGAACGGCTGACCTTCGACCTCGAAGACGGGCGGACGGTGAGCGTGCCGCTGGCCTTCTACCCCACGCTTCTGTTGGCCACGCGCCGGGAGCGCGCCATCTTTGAAATCTGCCACTCCGCCGTCCACTGGCCGAAGCTGGATTGCGATATTAGTTCCGATTGTCTGCTGCGAGGGGCGAAGGAGGCGGGGCGTTTTGCTGAGAAGGCGTGGCAGAAGAAAGCCAAGCTGGCGGCGGTGTGACGGGTGCGAAACGACTTAGTGACGCACGAACTTATCCAAGCTCAGGAAGACACGTCCGCTCCCTACTCCCACTCGATCGTCCCCGGCGGCTTGCTGGTGATGTCCAGGACGCAGCGGTTGACGCCTTTGACTTCGTTGATGATGCGGCTGGCGAGTTTCTCGAGGAGTTCGTAGGGAAGCTTCACCCAGTCGGCCGTCATGCCGTCCTGCGACTCGACGGCGCGGATGGCGATGGTGAAGTCGTAGGTGCGTTCGTCGCCCATCACGCCCACGCTCTTGCAGGGGAGGAGGACGGCGAAGCTCTGCCAGATTTTGTAATACATGCCGCTGCTTTTCATTTCCTCGACGACGATGGCGTCGGCTTCGCGGGTGATGCGGAGCTTGTCGGGCGTGATCGCGCCGAGGACGCGCACGGCGAGGCCGGGGCCGGGAAAGGGCTGGCGATAGACGATCTCGCGCGGCAGGCCGAGTTCGAGGCCGAGGACGCGGACTTCATCCTTGAAGAGGCAGCGCAGCGGCTCGACGAGCTGGAACTTCATGTTCTTGGGCAGGCCGCCCACGTTGTGATGGCTCTTGATGAGCGCGGCGGGATTGCCGGCGATGGGGACGGATTCGATCACGTCGGGATAGAGCGTGCCCTGCGCGAGAAATTTGGCCTTGCCCGCGCGTTTGGTTGCGGCCTGAAAGACGTCGATGAACGTTTTGCCGATGACTTTGCGTTTCTTCTCGGGATCGGAAACGCCCTTGAGTTTTCTGAGGAAGAGCGCGGAGGCGTCCTCGTATTGGAGCTTGAGCTTGAAGTTGCGGCCGAAGACTTCCTGCACGACTTCGGCCTCGCGGGAACGGAGGAGGCCGTTGTTGACGAAGATGCAGGTGAGTTGGTCGCCGACGGCCTTGTGGAGCAACGCCGCCGCGACGCTGGAATCGACGCCGCCGCTGAGACCGAGGATGACGCGTTCCTTGCCGACCTGTTTGCGGATGTCTTCGACGGCCTGGTCGAGGTAGCTGCGCATGGTCCAGGACTTGCCGCAGCCGCAGACGCCATGGACGAAGTTGGCGAGCAGTTCCTTGCCGTGGGGCGTGTGGACGACTTCGGGATGAAACTGGAGGCCGAAGAATTTGCGCTCGCGGTTTTCGATGACGGCGAAGTCGCTGTTCTCGGTGGTGGCGACGACGACGAAATCCTTCGGCTGGCGCGTGAGTTTGTCGCCGTGCGAATTCCACACCTGCTGCGACTCGGGGAGGTTTTCGAAGAGCGCGCAGTTGGGATCGAGGACGGTGAGTGTGCCCCGGCCGTATTCGCGTTTCTGGCCTTTCTCGACCTTGCCGCCGAGGAACTGGGCAAGGAGCTGGACGCCGTAGCAGATGCCGAGGATGGGCACGCCGAGCTTGAAGATCGCCTTGTCCGGCAGCGGCGCATCGGGTGCATACACGCTCGATGGCCCGCCGGAGAGGATGAGGCCCTTGGGGTTCATCGCGGCGATGGTGGCCGCCGGGGTGTCGTAGCGGACGATGGTCGAGTACACGTGGCACTCGCGCACGCGCCGGGCGATGACCTGTGTGTATTGGGAGCCGAAGTCGAGGATGACAATCTGTTCGTTCATGAGTTCAAAGGGGAAAAAAGAAAGGCCGTCCGCCACTCGGGGCGCAACGGCCGAAGCGTTGGAGCTGGTCTCAAGGTTGGGGGGGCGTCGCCTTCACGACCGCGACCTCACCATTGGTCGGGTTGTAGACGATCTTCATGCCGTACGGCGCGGGCGGGATGCTGCGGAGAAAGCTGTGTTTCATGAGTTCCGTGAGGTCCAGCGGGAAGCGCCCTTCCTCCTGCTTGAAGGCATTGACGGCGGTGGTGATGACCGAGAGATCAACCGTCTTTTCCGCCGATTTCTTGGCCTTGTTCAGCGCCCCCAGATAATCCACCGGGGCGGTGATCGGGCTGCCGGCACCGGCCGCGGGCGCCGCCGGCTTGCTGTCGCCACACCCGGTCACGACCAGTGCCAGGGCGAGCGGAAACAACAGGAAAGCTTTCATGGTTCAACGATTACCAACCCGGCGCGCGAAACCAAGTGTTTATATTGGCGGAGAGTTGGGAAAAAAGCTCAAAGCTCAAAGTTCAAAGCTCAAGGGAAACTCCAAGCTCCAAGCTCCATGCAGTGCGCCGTGCCAGCCAACCCAAACGGCTCGCCTACCTTGGCGATCTTGAGACTTGTCCCGTTTTGGTCCTTCCCTTGAGCTTTGAGCTTTAGCCTTGGAGCTTTGCCCTTGGCGCTCCCCGGCCAAAGTTGACAACGCCGCACCCGCCGTAACACTCTCGCGCGATGGCAAAACCAGCTTTAGGACGCGGCCTTGGGGCCTTGCTCGGAGGCGGCCCGTCCGTGTCGGCACCCGCGCCGGCATCCGCGCCGATCTCACCGACGGCACCACCGGGGACGGCTGCAGCACCCGCACCCCCCGCGCCGCCCGCGTCTCCGCCGCCGCCCGCCGACACCCGCGAGCGGGTCGAGCGCGTGGCCTTGAACCGCATTCACCCTTGTCCGTTTCAGCCGCGCAAAGATTTCGCCGAAGCCGCCATTCGCGAGCTGGCCGATTCCATCCAGGAACAGGGCATCGTGCAGCCGCTCATTGTCCGACCCAGCGGACAAGGCTTCGAACTCATCGCCGGCGAACGCCGCTGGCGCGCCGCGCAACTGCTCGGCTTGCGGGAAATCCCCGTGCTCGTCCGCGAGGCCGATGACCGCACCGTTCTCCAGCTCGCGCTCATCGAAAACCTCCAGCGCGAGGGCCTCAATCCCATCGAGGAAGCCCTCGGCTACACGCAGCTCACGTTGCAGTTCAAATTCACGCAGGACGAAGTCGCCACCAAGGTCGGTCGCAGCCGCACCGTCGTGGCCAACGCCGTGCGCCTGCTCAAGCTGCCCGCAGAAGTGCAGGTCCGCCTGCGCGAGGGCAGCCTCTCGGTCGGCCACGGCAAGGTCATCCTTGGCCTCACCTCGCCTGACGACCAACGGCACGCGGCCGCCAAAGTAGTCAAGGACGCCCTCAACGTCCGCCAGACCGAAGCTCTCGTCGCCAATCTCCAGGCCGCCCGCGCCGCCCTCCCGAGCACCAAAGGCGGACCGCCCGCCAAGCCCCGCGACGCCCACGTGAACGACCTCGAGAACAAGCTGCAAACCCGCCTCGGCACCAAGGTTTCCCTTCGCTATCTGAAAGGCAAAGGCGCCATCGAAATCCGCTTCTTCAACGACGAAGACCTCGAACGCGTCCTCGACGTCCTCGGCGTCAAGGTGGACTGAGCGGTCACTTGGAAACTCACGGAGTCGCGTTTCACCTCCCGCATGAACACTCCCGCACTGCGCGCTGAAACTTCCGCCCGCCTCCGGGCCGCCGCCGGGAGTGTCGCCGAACTGACCGCGTTCGTCGGGTTGGACGGTTTCGTCGATGAAATCCTGCACGTCGTGGACAAACGCGAGAGTTCCACGTCTTTCCAGCGCATCCCGACCATCGCGAGTTTTGGCGAACGCATCGCCGCCGCCGCCGGCAAAAGCGCCAACATCGAACTCGTCCGCCAGCGCACCAAGCTCGGCGGCAACGGCCCTATCATGGCCAATGCGCTCGCGACGTTTGGCCTGAAAGTCACCTGCCTCGGCGCGCTCGGCTATCCGCGGCTGCATCCGGTGTTCGACGAGTTCGCGCGCCGGGCCGACGTCCACAGCATCAACGAACCTGGCGTCACCGACGCGCTCGAATTCGAGGACGGCAAACTCATGCTCGGCAAATACGCGCAGTTCGCCGAGATCACCTGGGCCAACCTCCAGCAGCGTTTCGGCGGCGACCGTTTCCTCGAGCACTTCAGCACCGCGCAGCTCGTTGGCTTCGTCAACTGGACGATGCTCCCGAACATGAGCGACATCTGGGAAGCGCTGCTCGACGAGCTGTGCCCGATCCTCGCCGGACCGCGCCGAAAAATTTTCTTCGACCTCGCCGATCCCGCCAAACGCACCCGCGCCGACCTCATTCGCGCGACCGAACTGATCGCGCGCTTCAGCCGGTATTTCGACGTGATCCTCGGGCTCAACGAGCGGGAAGCCGGGGCGGTCGGCGAGGCCCTCGGCATCGCCGTGCCCGCCAGCACCCCCGCCGGCATCACCGCCTTCGCCGTTGAAATCCAGCGCCGGCTGGCCATCGACACTGTCGTCGTGCATCCCACCTTTTACGCCGTCGCCGTCAGCCGCGGGCAGGCCGAGCTGGTCGAAGGCCCGCGCCTCAAGACGGTCGTCATCACCACCGGCGCGGGCGACCATTTCAACTCCGGCTTCTGCCTCGCCAGACTGCTTGGGCTGGGCAACGCGCCGGCGTTGCTCGTCGCCGGCGCCACCAGCGGATTCTACGTCAGCACCGGTCGCAGCCCGACCGTGGCCGACCTCGCCGGCATGATTGAGAACTGGCCCGTGTAACTTTCTTTCAACCCCCAACCGTCATACACCCATGATCCTCCGCATCACCCAATACGGCGAACCGATCCTCCGCCAGCGCGGCGCGCGCATTCCCGCGCTCACGCCCGAAATCGAGGCGCTCATCACCGACATGTTCGACACCATGGAAGCCGCCAATGGCATCGGCCTCGCCGCCCAACAAATCGGCCACGCCCTGCAACTGGCCGTGCTCGACGTGCGCCCCGCCGCGCCCGACCGCCCCTCGACGCTCACTCTCAACGGCACCCCGGCCGATCCCGCCGTGCTCATGCCCATGGTGCTCATCAACCCGGTGGTCACGCCCATCGGCAAGCCCGTCCTCGGACCCGAGGGCTGCCTGAGTTTCCCGGAAATCTTCGCCGACATCGCCCGCGCTGAATCCGTCGAGGTCAGCGCGCTCAATGCGAAATTCGAACCGATCAAATTCCAGTGCGGCGGACTCCTCGCCCGCGCCGTCCAGCACGAGGCCGATCATCTGCAAGGCATCCTCTTCATCGACCGCATGACCGCCGCCAAAAAAGCCGAGCTGCAGGAAGAACTCGACATCCTCCACTCCGAAACCCGCCTCGCAATGAAGGGCCGGCACAAGCCGAAAACGCCAAAGGAGTGAGCGGTGGGTAGGGCGCGTCTGTCCTCAGCGCGCCGCAGGACGTGTGAGAGTGCCAGTGTGTGAGGGTGAGAGTGTGTGCGAGCGGGAAAGCGCGGGAGGGGGAACTCGTCGAATTCGTCCTTTCGCGCACGGAACCTCGGAACCGATCTCCGTCCGGTAGGGCGCGTCTGTCCGCAGCGCGCCGTTTGGGTGTGCGCACGGTTCGCGGCGCGCTGAGGACAGACGCGCCCTACCCAAGAACTTCACGGTGGGCCGAGAGATTCGCAGTCGCCATCCCTCGGAGTTCACCGGCGCCTCCCTCACACGCTCGCACTCTGGCACGCTCACACGCCCCCGCTCACACGCCCCCGCTCACCCCGGCTGCCCGCGCTCCGCGAGCTTGCCGCCCGGATGCTGCTCCTTGCGCCCGTGAACAAAGACCGCCGTCCATTCCGCCAGCCGTTGCCCGAGCAGCCGACACGCGACCTGATCTTCAACATTGCGCGGCTCGCGCGCCGTCACCGCGCCGTAGTGCAGCGTCGTCGCCTTCGCCGCGTAATCCGTTACGCCGAAGACCAAAAAGCCGAAGTTCATCAGCACCGTGAGAATCGACTGACACGCCAGCTCCATCCCGCCGCCCCAGCCGCCTGCCGACGAAAACGCGCACGCGATGCGGCCATCCACCTTCATCCAGTGATCGAACATCGTCTCGTCCCAGAACCGTTTCATCTTCCACGAGAGAATCCCCATGTTCGTGGGACTGCCGACCGCCAGCCCGTCGCACCAGACCACGTCGTCCGCCGTCGCCTCGTCCACCGAGCGCAGGCGCACCTCGGTGCCGGGAATGGTGGCCGCGCCCTCGGCGACCAGCTTCGCCATCTTCGCGACATTGCCCGACTTGGAATCGTAAAGGACCAGGATGCAATTCATGCGCGCCGAGGGATACGGCACGGGCGCGCAGATGTCACGCCGCGGCACCTCTGCGCGCGGGCAAAGCCGGCACGAACTGCGGACAGTCCGTCCCGGCGCCCCGCTTGGAGACGACCGGAGGCGAGTCACGCCCGCTCTTTTCCAAACCCCGCAGCACGCTCCGAATCATGATCACAGAACGGGACCTCCCCGCTCGGCACTCCCATTCGCCAGTCCCCATTCGTCTGCCAAAAGCCCCCGCATCGCTGGCCTTTCCACCCGTCCGGAATTGCAGTCATCACCCCTGGCCACCGCCTCCGCTTCCCCAGTCGCCAGTTCCCAGTCGCCAGTCAAAATCCAGTCCAGAGCCGCGCACCTCGCAGGTTTTCCGCTGTTGCACCGTCCCCCGCCCGCTACGGTGCCGCGATGATTCATTCCCGCATTTTCGCCGCGGCGTTC
The DNA here is from genome assembly GCA_945861535.1 of Akkermansia muciniphila. GTDB lineage: Bacteria > Verrucomicrobiota > Verrucomicrobiia > Limisphaerales > BJHT01 > BJHT01. Next base: position 10,021 of record CAMAUZ010000100.1, read on the forward strand.
CTCGCCATCACGCTCGCGCTCACGACGCTGGCGGGCTGTCGCACACCCTCCGTCGCACCACCTCTCACCCGCTTCGAGTTCGAGCGCCCGCAAATGGGCGTGCCGTTCCGCATCGTGCTCTACGCGGAAACGGCGGCGCAGGCGGACACAGCGTCGGCCGCGGCCTTCGCCCGCGTCTCGGCCCTCAACGCGGCCCTCAGCGATTACGAGGATGACAGTGAAATCTCGCGCCTCTCGAAAACCGCCGGCAGCGGACGCACCGTGCCCGTCGCGCCGGATTTGTGGAACGTGCTCGCCGCGGCACAAAAACTCTCCGCGCGTTCCGACGGCGCGTTCGATGTCACCGTGCGCCCGCTCGTGCAGCTCTGGCGGCGGGCGCGGCGACAACGCGAAATGCCGTCACTCGACCGCTTCGCCGCCGCGCGCGAAGTCACCGGCTACCAAAATCTGGAACTCGATGCGCGCCATCACACGGCCACGCTGAAGCTGCCGGGAATGCAGCTCGATCTCGGTGGCATCGCCAAAGGCTACGCGGCCGACGAGGCGCTCAAGACCCTGCGCGCCCACGGCATCACCCGCGCGCTGGTGGCTGTCGCGGGCGACATGACCGCTGGGGACGCTCCGCCGGGCAAACCCGGCTGGCGCGTCGAAGTGCCGTCGCTTGACGTGCCGGGCGCGCCGCCCGCGCAGTTCGTGCTGCTTACCAATGCCGCGCTCTCCACCTCCGGCGATCTGTTTCAGCGCCTGGAACTCGGCGGCAAACGCTACTCGCACATCCTCGACCCGCGCACCGGACGACCGGTCACCGACCACAGCCTCGTGACCCTCATCGCCCGCGACTGCACGACCGCCGACAGCCTCGCGACCGCCGTGAGCGTGCTCGGACCCGAAGCCGGTCTCGCGCTCGTGCGGCGCACCCGCGGGGTAGAAGCCCGGATCCACAGCCAGCCGGAGGGAAAATTTTACACCACCGAAACCGCGGGCTTCCGGCGGTTTCTCGAAGCGCCGTGAAGTTTTTTCAACTGGCTCCGTGACAATTCAGTCGCGGCGTCAACATGGCTGGCGGCGCGCGCCGGTTTTGTGGGTCAGGCTTCCAGCCTGACAGTTCGGGCGGCATCCTTGCCGCCCGTTCCCACGGCGGGTGTGCGGCGCGGCGCAACCGGGAACACGGGGCAGGGATGCCCCGTGAACCGGCAGGCAAGGATGCCTGCCCCACACTGCGGTGCGGCTGATCCGATGCGGACGCCCGCACTCCGGCACCTCACGGCTTCGCCGCCGGCTCCTTCAGCGCGGCCTTGATGCTCTCCGCCACGCGCTGTCCGAGGTTCTGGTTGCCCACGGCGTTGAAATGAACCTTGTCCCCCGATTGCCACTCCGCCACGCGCGGCAGCGTGAACTCGTAGAGATCATTGATCGCAATGCGCCGCGCGCGCATCACCTCGGTGGCCACGGCGTTCAGCGCCTTGATGTCATCGAAACGTTTGCCGGTGCGCGACATGATCGGCGTGGTGCTGGCCCACACGAGCCGCGCGCCGGTGGCTTCCAGTGCGGTGACCAGCTTCACGAGATTGGTGCGGTATTGCTCGGGCGTGTGGCGGATGTGCAACGGTCCGGCGGCCGCGTTTTCATTGCGCACGAGCTGGCCCTTGGCATCGAGGAAGTGCGTGTCCCAGATGCCCCAGTTGAAATGAATCGCGTCCCATTTGTTCGTGCCCAGCCACGCCTTGATGCGATTCAAGCCATGCGCCGTGTGCTGACAATTTTCCGCCGGTCGCTGTACGTCCGCGAACTCCGCCAGCAACTTGCGCACCTCCGGCGTGTAGCCGATTGAAATCGAGTCCCCGAGGATCAGCACCTTCGGGCGCGGCTCGGCGGACAGCGCGGTGGACGGGCTCAGGCCCGCGGTGACGGCAATCAGGAGAAGGGTGGAAGTGAAAAAGGTGGCGCAAATTTTCATGGCCGAGGAATACGGCGAAACGGGTGCGCAGACAACGCCCATATCATCCGGACATTCGCGGCGAAGTGTTTCGCCGTCATTTGCACCACTCCTCAGCACCCGGCTTCACAGACTGTGTGAAAACGTAGCCGCCGACGTGAGGAGGCGGATGGGACGTGCCCGAAATGCGGGGAAATCCGCCTCCTCACGTCGGCGGCTACAGGGAAGCAACGTAGTTTTCACCCAGTCTGTTCAGGCGGGTGTTGGTGGGCGGGCGTCAGGAAAACCGGTTTAACGGTTCTTCCCCGAGCGCGCGGCATACCGCTGAAGCGGTTGTGAACCGTTCGCTCGCTAACACCCTCTGAAGCCGGGTGCTAATGAGGGGGCGGCATTGGCACCCGCAGTACCTGAACCAGGAGCGCACGCGCCAGTTATTCCTCCGTCGTAAAAGGTCCGCCGTTCCACTTGTTCGTTGGTTCTTCCCTTGAGCTTTGAACTTTGAACTTCGTTCCCGGGCCGCCTCAGAGCTTCTCGGGCTCCTGCAGCAAGGCCGCGATGCGCGTGAGCAACCGCCCCGCGGCGCCGCCATCGAGCACGCGATGGTCGAAGCTCAGGGTGAGATTTGCTTCCATCACGGGCACGAACTGCTGTTTCGCCTCGTCCCAGAACGGCGTCTTGCGTCCCGCGCCGAGGCCGAGCACGAGCGTTTGTTCCGGCAGCGGAATGGGCGTGGCCCAGGTGAGTCCGAACGTGCCGAAGTTGGTGACGGTGGCGATGGAATTGCCGGTGGCGTTGGGCGGGAGGCGGCGCTGGCGGGCCAGTTCCACCAATTCATCGTAACGCCCGACCAGTTCCCGCAGCGGCGTCTGGTCCACATTCCGCAGCACCGGCACCAGCACGCCGTCCTCGGCCTCGACGGCGAATCCGAGATCGATGGCCAGCGGATGCACAATCTTGTTTCCGACGAGCCGCCCGGCCGGAGCGCTGTTTTCCGCGAGCGCGAGCGCGAGCGCGCGCAAGGCATACAACGCCGGTCCGGCCTTGCGCTCCCCGCGCCTGCGATGCGCCAGCAATCGTTCCAGCGCCACGGGCAGGCCCACCGTCGCCAGCGGGCGCGTCCAGCTCCGCCGCATCGCATCGGCCACCGCCACGCGCATCGAGGACGCCTCCGTGAGCCGGTGTTTTTCCAAACTGGCGACGAACAACTCGAAGTCCTGGATGGTCACGCGCCCCGCCGCGCCGCTGCCCGCCACGCCCGCCAGATCGGCCGCGTGCAGGCCCAGTTCCTGCATCCGGGCCTTGAGCCGCGGCGACAGAAAGCTCGCGCCCGCCGCGTGCGCGGGCACGGGCAGGCCGCGCACCGTCGGTTCCACGCTCGCGCGCGCCGCCGAAGCCGTGGTGTTCGCGCCGTGGTGCGCGGGGCCGGTGGAGTTTTCCACTGGCGACGCCGCCGCCGGGCGTGGGTCCAGCCCGCGCCGCGCCGATTCCTCCGCCGTGGCCTCGATCTGCCCGAGCACCACGCCCACGGGATAACTCTCATTCACCCGCGCGCTGATGCTCGTGACGCGTCCGCAGCACGGCGCGGTCACCGTCATGGTCGCCTTGTTGGTCTCCACTTCCAGCAGGTCCTGGTCGGCCTGCACGTCGTCACCCGGCTGGACGAGCAGACGCACAATGGTGGCCTCGGCGATGGATTCGCCGAGCTGGGGCATGATGATGGGAATGTGCGGCATGGGCTTAACAGTTCCTACTCAGTTGAAACTGGAATGAAAACCACAGAGGCACGATGAGCACAGAGAAAAACGAGCGACGGCGTCGGCTCCGGGAAGTCACCAATCGGCGAGCGACGAGCGACCAGCGAGGCTTTGGTTTTCTCTGTGTTCATCGTGTCTCTGTGGTTCAAAGGATTCGGCTCGACTGAGTAGCTGCGCCTAAAGCTGGAGCAACCGGCGCACCGCCTCGCAAATGCTGCGGGCGGTGGGCCGATGGCTGGTCCACAGATTCGGATGAAACGGCACGGGCGTGTCCTTCGCGTTCAAGCGCTGCGGTGGCGCGTCCAGCAACCCGAAGCCCTCGGTCGCCACGCGTGCGATCACCTCGGCCGTCACGCCGCCCCACGGCCACGCCTCGCTCACGCACAGCAGCCGGCCCGTCCGCGCGACCGACGCGATCACCGTGTCCGTGTCGAGCGGCTTCACCGTGCGCAAATCCACGACCTCGACCTCCGTGCCTTCGCCCGCCAGTTCCTCCGCGACGGCGATCGCCTCGTGAACCATCGCGCTGTAGGCCACGATCGTGACGTCGCGGCCCGCGCGCGCGATCCGCGCCTTGCCCACCGGCAGCGCCTCCGTCGGCAGCGCCTCGGCCTTGAGGTGATAATAGAGATACTTGTGCTCGCAAAAAATCACCGGGTCATCAATCGCCACCGCCTCGAGCAACATGCTGTAGGCGTCCTCGACCGTCGCCGGCGTCATCACCACCAGCCCCGGATACAGCGCATACAAGCCCTCCAAACATTGGCTGTGAAACGGCCCGCTCCCCGTCGTCCCGCCCGACGGCAGCCGGATCGTGATCGGACACGGCACGCCGGTCCGCCAATGAAACGCGCCCGCGTGATTCACGATCTGGTTGAAACCCACAGTCGAAAAATCCGCGAACTGCATTTCAATGATCGGCCGCATGCCCTCGATCGCCGCGCCAATCGCGGAGCCGACCATCGCGTCCTCGCTGATCGGCGCGTCAATCACTCGCCCGGGAAATTCCTGCGCCAGATTCTTTGTCGCCTTGAACGCGCCCCCAAACGAACCGACATCCTGCCCGTAGATGAACACCCGCGGATCGTCCCGCAGCGCGCGCGCCTGCGCTTCGCGAATGGCCTCGAGATACGTGATGCTCATGGTGCGGGCACTGCGGAAACCGCGGCCACCGGGGGATTCTCGGCGACCGTGCCCGCCCGCGCCGCCGACGGTTCGGCGGGGAAGCCATCCTTCAATCGCGGCGTCGCCAGCGCGCACCACGTTTCCTGAAACGGATCGGGCGTCGGCTCGCGCTGCACCGAGTTCACCGCCGCCTCGACACGCCCCACCGATTCGCCGTGCCAGGCTTCCAATTCCGCGTCCGTGGCCCAGCCATCCACGCGCAATCGTTCCTCCGCTACCGCCAGACAGTCCCGCCCCAGTTCGGACTGTTTCAACGCCGGATTAATGTAGCCCGCATCATCGTGTTCACCGTGGCCGCACAGGCGCAGCAACCGCGCCACCACGAGCTGCGGCCCGCCGCCCGCCCGCGCATTCCGCACCGCCTTGCCCACCACGGCCAGACACTCCGCCACATCGGTGCCATCCAGCGTCGCGCCGGTGACGCCGTAGCCCACCGCCCGGTCCACGAGCGAGCGACAGGCGAACTGCCGCGAGCTGTGGGTCGAATACGCGTATTGATTATCCGCCACCACGAGCACCAGCGGCAGCCGCTCGACCGCCGCTTGATTTAGCGCCTCGTGAAAGGCCCCCGTCGAAGTCGCGCCCTCGCCGATGCACGCCGCGCCCACGCCCTGCGGCACGCCCTTGAAACGCCGCGCCAGCAGCATTCCGTTCACCACTGAAATCATCGCGCCGAGATGGCTCAACATCGGCAGATACCCGTCGCGCGGACGGCCCCGGTGGACATTGCCGTCGCGCCCGCGCATCGGCCCGAGCGCCGAGCCGAGATAAGTCCGCGCCGCCTCCACCAACGTCTCGCCAAACGCCAGCCGCCCCGCGCCATCGCGAATTAGCGGCGCGAACACATCCCCCGGCCGCAGCGACATCCCGACCGCGGCGCTCAACGCCTCCTGCCCGCGGCCCAGGTACACCCCTCCGTGAATTTTTCCCGCCCGATAAAGACTCGCGAACTTCTCGTCCAGCACCCGCGCCAGCAGCATCCACCGATACGCCGCAACGATGCCCTCGCGCAGTGACGACACCACGGACGCACCCTGAACGCCGGCAACGGATTGAACCATGGGCGGAAAAATATTCGGTTTCCGGCCGGCGGCGCAAACGTTTCCTTTCTTTTCAGAGCGCGCCGGTGCTCCGGCGCGCATGGCGCGCGGTATTTATGCCGCTTCCGCCCGAAACGTTCGGGGTGAGGAACGCTGCCGGCACGCTCGGTTCGGCCGTTCGGGAGCGCTTACCAGACTGGTTGTAACAACGCCCCCGTTTCGGGCTATCTTCCCGTTGATGCCAGCACCTGCCACCCCGGCGCCAGAGTCTGTCGATGCCCCGCTCGCGCGCGCCGCCCGCGCCGGAGACAGCGACGCTTTCGCCGCGCTGTTGGACCGCCATTTGCCCCACGTCCGCACCTTCCTCGCGCTGAAGGCCCCCGTGCCGCAGCTCGTGGATGAGCTGGCGCATGACACGTTTGTCTTTGCCTACCGGCACCTCGACGAGTTCGACCCGGACACCTCGTTCCGTGCGTGGCTGCGGGCCATCGCGTGGAACCTGCTCCGCGCCGAGGTCCAGCGCTTCGCCCGCGAGCGCGTGCAGTTGGAACGGTTCGCCGCGTGGCAACTGGAGGAATGGAACGCCGCCGCGCCCGAGCCGTCTGCCGCGGCGGAGCACTTGCTCGACTGCATCCGCGAACTGCCCGAGCCGCTGCGCCAGCTTGTGGCGCTCAAGTATCAGGAGGAGCGCTCGGGCGAGGAAATTGCCGCACACCTGAACCGCAGCGCCGTGTGGGTGCGAGTCTCGCTTTTCCGCGTCCGCCAACTCCTCCGTGAATGCGTCGAGCACAAAACCGCTCCCGCCGGCACGGAGACTTCGCCCATTTAACCATGCCCACCGAGCAAGAACTGGCCGCTTATCTCGACGGGACACTCCCGGCGGCGGAGCGCGCCCGGCTCGAAGCGGAGGCGGAGCGCGACCCGGCGCTGCGACGGCAACTCGTGCAACAGGCCCGCATGGAAGGCGCGTTGCGCGCGGCGCTTGGGGACGAAGCCGCCGTCGCCCAAGTGCGCCGCTCCGTGCTGGCGGTGGTGCAAGGCCAGACCGAGGCAGCGCTCAAGCAGAGTGTCCTTTCCGACACCGTGCATCTGCGGCGCGCCCGCTCGTGGACCGAATCGTTGGCGCTCGCGTGGTCACGCGCCTTTCGGCTGCCGGCGCTGGCCGGGGCGACTCTTGTGATTCTGCTCGCGTTCGTTTTCTGGAAGGCAAGTTCCCCCGCGCCACGCCGCGCCGTGTCGGTTGCGAGCCTCGAACTGCCAGCCCGGCTCATTGCCACCCGTGAAGTGTGGGATGAACTCAAGACCGACGCCGCGCGCTGGCAGGCGGTTCCTGGCCAGCGCCTGCAACTGCCCACCACCGCACCCGCCACGCTGGCGTTCGCCGATGGTTCGGCGCTGCAACTGGACCCGGGCACGGTGATTGAGTTCAGCGCGCCGGCGGAAACCGCCTTCGCGGGCGGCAAGCAGTTGCGCCTTATCGCCGGCTCGCTGACGGCGCAGGTCCAACCGCAGCCGCCGGCCAGCCCGCTGCGCGTCCACACGCCGCACGCGGTCGTGACGGTGGTGGGCACCGAGTTCGGCCTGAGTGTCGCGGGCACGAACACTCAGTTGGAAGTCGTCTCCGGCGCGGTGAAGCTGGCGCGCAATCTCACCGACCACGCGCTCATGGTCGGCGCGGGCGAGGCGGCGGTGGCCTCGCGGGACCAAGTTCCGCGGGCTTCCCGACTCCCGCGCAACCCGCTGCACTGGCCCTTCGCCAGCGACAGCGTGTGGAACCGCCCGCTCGGCTCGGCCGCGCGCTTCGAGCCGGTGAGCGCGCGACCCTTCACGGCGGATGGCCCGCTTCTGAATCCGACGCGCAGCCGCCGTCCGCACCTCGCCGACCCCGGCGGACCGCTGCGGGGCGTGTGGGAAAACGGGCGTTGGCGCGGTGACATTCGCCTGACCGACGTGAACTCCCTGCCGCGCGTCCGCAATGAGCCGGTGGTCATCTTGCAACCGGCGCGTCGGCACGCGCTGGAGTTGTTGGGCATCCAAGTCCGTCCCGACGGCGACATCGAAGCGGCGGTGGTGGAGACGTTGGACCTCGCCGGTTCGGGGCTGGGGCGGGCGCAACCCGGCTTGCGACCGTTCGGCGTTTCCGGCTTGGGCGGACTGCTGCGTTTCGGCGAACCAAACAGGGGCATCCCCCACGCGCTTTCCGCCCGGGTCAGTTCCGACCGCTTGCGCAGCGGCGCACCGCCGACCTGGCCGGCCAAGGGAAATGCCGTGCCGCCGGGCTTCGGCAGTGCGACCAGCAACTTGCGCATCGGCAGTCTGCTGGCGCTGCCGCCCGACGTGGATGTGCGCGCGCTTGGTCTGGGCGAGAGCGGGCCGGGCTTCGAGCTGGCGCGCGCGTTGCAGGACTTTGGGGTTTATGTCACCGGCTTTGGGCCGGAGCCGTTTCTCGTGCTGCTCGGCGAGGAACGTCCCGGCGCGGAGTGGGAGCAGGCGGCGTTCAACCGCCTCGTGCCGCTGCTGCAAGTGGTCGTGAACAACACGCCGGAAACTCCCGGCGGTGGCGGCACTCCGCGCCGCCCACCCGCGCCGGAGTTGGTGCCGCGCTGAGCCGGAACGATGCCATGGCCCGGGGAGCGCAGGCGGCTTGCGTGCAGTCGTCGCCGGCCCGGCGACGACTTCGTTCCACCATTCTATTCCGCACCGTTCGGTGGGGAGGGAGATGGAGTGACGAGGGGATTGGGCGGGCCGCCCAATCCAGCAGGCCAGCGGTCTGGTCTCCCCTTCCCACTGCATCGTTCCGGCTGAGTGTTCTCACGGCAACTGCGGAGCCCAGCAGTTCAAAGCTGCGAGCCTCACGCAAAGGACGCGAAGGACGCAAAGGAGCTGGGAAGGTGCGTTCACAACCAAGCGTCAGCCGACGAGTGTCATCTGCGTGGCGACAGTGTGCTTGCCTCTTTCCCCTTGGCGTCCTTCGCGTCCTTTGCGTGAGGTTCCTTCCGGTGGGTTGCGCCTACAGAGAAAACCTGAGCCGCTGCGTGTAACACCGTTTCCCGCGCGTGCTATGACCTTGCGATGAAAATGCGCACTTGGCTCACACTTGGTCTGCTCGGCCTCACCCACACCTTCGCCGTCGCGGCGGACTTGCTCACCAACGGCTCCTTCGAGTCCGCCGTCACGGGCTGGACGCTTGCGGGCGGCGCGCCGCGTTACCAGCAGGTCGCGACGGCCTACGCGGGCACGAATGCGCTGCGCGTGTTCAACCGCGCCAACTTCACCAACGCTCCGCAGCAGACCGTCACCACCGCGCTCGCCGCCGCCGCCAACGGCGGGTCGTGGACCACGCGCTTCGCCGTGCAAGTCGCCGCGCCCACGACGGTCCGGGCGTGGGTGCGCATCACGAGCGACAACGGCGGCGTGGTCGTGACGAACCGCCTCCTGCTCGCCGAGCGCGTCGTGCGCTCGACGAACACGTGGGAGCAAGTCAGTGGCACAAAGGTCATTTTGTGGCCGGGCGCGCTCATGGACGCGCTTTTCTACGTCGAGTGCGGCATGAGGCAGGAGGCGGCCGGCAAGGCGTATCCCGACGCCATCTTCGATGACTTTGCGATTCGCCCGGACGCGGATGGCGACGGCCTGTGGGACGAGGAGGAAGTGCCCGTGGCCCAAGGCGGCTTCGGCACCAGCCCGACCAACGCCGACACCGACGGCGATGGCTTGCCCGATGGCTGGGAGGTTTCTTCCGGCACCAACCCGCTCGTGGCCGACGCGACGGCGGACCCGGACGGCGACGGTTTCACCAACTGGCAGGAGTTTCGCACCGCGACGAGTGCGACGAACGCGCTCTCGTTCCCCGGCCAGCCCACGCACGTCGCGCTCACCACCAACGCCACTGCGGTGCTCAAGTATCTGGCGAAGCTCCCGCTCGCCACGACCAACCGCGTGCTCGTCGGCCAGCATCTCACCGACACCGCGCCCGAGTGGACCAACCTCGTCATGCGCCTCCAGCAACTCACCGGACAATGGCCGGGCTTGGTGAGCTTCACTGCCGAGAGCAGCGTCACGAACACACCCGTCCAGACCGCCGGCATCATTCCCTATGCGCTGGAGACGTGGACCAACGGCGGGCTGGTGCTGATTAAGTGGGCGCCGTGGAATCCGTGGAGCGGCAAATTCGGCGCGGCGTCGGTACCCACGCTCATTGACATTCCCGAACTGCTAAACCCCGCGCCCGCGCTGGCGACAAACCAGGTCGCCCGCAGCAATTACCTCGCGTGGCGGCAGACCATCGGCGACAGCCTCACGACCTTGCGCGACGCCGGCGTGCCGGTGCTCTGGCGGCCGTTTGCGGAGATGAACGGCACTTGGTTCTGGTGGGGAAACCTCCAGCGCGACCACTACATCTCGCTGTGGCGCGACTTGCACGGCTACTTCACGCAGACGCGCGGCCTGACGAATCTGCTCTGGGTCTTCGAGCCGGACCAGACGGTGCATCTGGTGAGCGGCTCGACCAGCTCCGGCACGCCGATTGACTACTACTATCCCGGCGACGACGTGGTGGACGTGGTGGGGCACAACTTCTACGACGACGACTGGGCGTTGCCCTACCGCAGCGACCTCATTTGGGAACGCTACGGAAAAATCTTCGCCGTGCCGCAGGCCGGGCCAAGCCACCAGAAGCGCGACGGGACGTTCGACAACCTGACTTATCTCAACGGCGTCACGAACACGATTTCCCGCTGCGCCTTCTTCGTGCCGTGGAACAACATCAGGGCCGGCACCAACACGCAATTGCTGGCCATCGTGGACAACCTGAACGCGAGCAACCTGCTGGCTCACCCGCTGGTCATCACGCGCGGCGAAGTGAACTGGCAGGCGGAGTTGCCTGCCGTCACGCCCCCGCCCTCGCCGCCGTTGCCGACGGCGGAACTGGTCGCCAACGGCGGCTTCGAGTCCGCGCTCACGGGCTGGGTGAACTATGGCCCGCTCGCGACCGTGCGAACGACCGTGTCGCCCGGCCACACCGGCGGCAGCGCGCTCTCCATCAGCAACCGCACCGGCGCAACCAACGGCCTCGCGCAGAACGTGCTCGCCGCGCTGCTCGCCAACGGCTCCGGCCAGCGCTACGTGACGCGCGCGTGGCTCAAGAGCGACCAGCCCATGAGCGTCCGCGTGCGGCTCGTGCTAACCGAACCCGGCGGCGTGACGAGCCGCTTCCTGCTCGCCGAGCGGCAGCTCCGCGAGGGGCAGACGAATCAGTGGAGTTTCATCGAGGGCGTGCAGACCGTGACTTGGAACAACCCGCCGACGAACGCGCTGCTTTACTTCGAGACCGGCCAGTTGGTGGAGAAGGTCTTCCCGCCCTACCTGCTCGACGACGTTTCCCTCCAGCCGGACAACGACGGCGACCGGCTCGCGAATGCGGAGGAACTCGCGCTCGGCACCAACCCGTTGCTCGCCGACACCGACGGCGACGGCATCCCCGATGGCTGGGAAGTTCGCCACGGCTTCGACCCGTTGGCCGCCGCCGATGCCGCATGGGACCGCGATGGCGATGGCTACACGAACTTGCAGGAGTATTGGGCCGCGACCGACCCGACGCTGCGCGCGAGCTTCCCTGCCAAAGCCTCCGTGACCAACGCGACCGATGCCGCGCGCCAGGTGCTTCTGCGCCTCGCGCTCGCGCCCAGCCAGCCGACAAACCGTTGCTTCTCCGGCCAGACCATCACCGGCGGCTACGGCGGCGTGCAGGCCGAGTACACGAACTTCTTCCTCAACCTTGCCCAGCAAACCGGCCACACGCCCGCCGTGATGCAACTCACCTACGAGGTGCCGCCCACGAATGTGCAATTCGCTGCGTTGAACCCGCTGGGCATCAGCCATTGGCAGGCGGGCGGGTTGGTGCTCGTCCACTACGCGCCCCCGAACCCCGTGAGCAACGGCCATCCTGGCGACACGACCAACGTGGTGAACCTCTCCACGCTCTTTACGCCCGGCACCGCCACGCACACGAACTGGATGCGCTCGCTCGACCTGTGCGCCGACGGCCTCCAGCAGTTGCGCGACGCCGGCGTGGTCGTGCTGTTCACCATCCTGCACGAGAACAACGGCAGTTGGCTGTGGTGGCACAAGCGCCCGCGCGCGGACTACGTCGCGCTCTATCGCGGCGTCCATGACTACTTCACGAACGTCCGGGGCTTGAACAACCTGCTCTGGATTTTCCACCCGAGCGAGGCCACGCACGACCTGCTCCCGATGGACTACTACTATCCCGGTGACGAGGTCGTGGACCTCATCGGTCCGAGTGTTTACCACTCGACCTTCCAGTTCCCCTTCTCGATGGATGAGCTGTTCCGGGCCTACCCGAAAGCCTTCGGCCTCACCGAAGCCAGCGCCGCCGTCGCCAACACCAACGCGTGGGACCTGAACATCCTGGCGACAAACCTCGCCACCACGCTGCCGCGCGCGTCCTACTTTTGCGCCTGGTCGTCCTTCAAGAACGGCAACGCGCCGCTCACGCGCTACGCGCTCGTGGACCAAACCAACGTGACCGCGCTGCTCAACGCCCCGCACATCGCCAACCGCGCGGCGGTGGACTGGCCCACCTACCTGCCGATGCAGCTCAACCTCCGCCGTCAAGGCCCCACGCTCGTCGTGGACTGGGCCGGCGGCGCGCTGGACTACTCGACCAACCTTATCCACTGGACCGCCGTGACCAACGCCGCGCAGTCGTGGATTCCAAACTTGGGCAGTGGCATGGGCGTCTTTCGCGTGCGCCGGGAGCGGTGAACTGCCCGATGGCATTCCGAGCGGTTTAGCATCGATCGCTCCGAAGCGGTGCGAACGCACGGCGACAGGTGAACACCGAAGTGGCGCGAAGGCGGCACGCCAACTCCGCCTACAGCACTACGCCCCCATGCCCCGGCAATGAAACTTGGTTTCGCGCCGCTCCCCCGTTAGCCTCCGCCCATCGTTCGCATCGTGATGACCGTTCGCCAATCACTCGCCCGCCACGTCCTGCCGCTGCTGGTACCGCTGTTGCTCGCGGCGCCGGCCCTGCGCGCCGCCGAGCATTACATCACCTCGACCACCGGCCCGCCCACGCTGCCCCGCGAGTTCCGCGGCACCTGGGTGGCCACCGTCTCGAACATCGACTGGCCCGGCAAACCCGGCCTCTCCGTCGCGGAACAACAACGCTCGCTCCTCGCCCTGCTCGACCGCGCGGCGGGACTGCGCCTCAACGCGGTCATCCTCCAGGTCCGCCCCGCGTGCGACGCGCTCTACGCCTCACCCAACGAGCCGTGGTCCGAATATCTCACCGGCCAGATGGGCAAGGCCCCCGAACCGTTTTACGACCCGCTGACCTTCGCCGTGCAGCAGGCGCACGTGCGCGGCCTCGAACTGCACGCGTGGTTCAACCCCTTCCGCGTGCGCCACGCCTCGGGCAAATCCGAGGCCGCCCCCACGCACCTCAGCCGCACCCAGCCTCGGCTCGTCCGCCCCTACGGCAAGCAGCTCTGGCTCGACCCCGGCGAGCGCGACGCGACCGATCACTCCCTGCGCGTCATCCTCGATGTCCTCCGCCGCTACGACATCGATGGCGTGCATCTCGACGACTATTTTTATCCCTACAAAGAAAAAGATGCCGCCGGCAAATTGGTCGATTTCCCCGACGCGCCGAGCTGGTCCCGCTATCTCGACCGCGGCGGCACCCTTCCGCGCGACGACTGGCGCCGCGACAACATCAACGGCTTCATTGAGCGCCTCTACAACTCCATCAAGTCCGTCAAGCCGTGGGTCAAGTTCGGCCTCAGCCCCTTCGGCATTTGGAAAGCCGGCCAGCCCGAGCAAATCCGCGGCCTCGAGGCCTACGACCAGCTTTACGCCGACTCCCGCAAATGGCTGAACTCCGGCTGGGTGGATTATTTCTCGCCCCAGCTCTACTGGGCCATCGAACCCAAAGCCCAGAGCTACCCTGTGCTCCTGAAATGGTGGGCCGAACAAAATGTGCAGGGTCGCCACCTCTGGCCGGGCAGCAACGCCGCCCGCGTCGGCACTGCCTGGACGCCCGATGAAATCGTGAATCAAATCCGCCGCTCCCGCTCCACCGACGGCGTCACCGGCAACGTGCTGTGGAGCGCCAACACCCTCACGAAAAACAACGGCAAGCTCGGCGACACCCTCGCGCAACAGGTTTATACCCAGCCCGCCCTCGTCCCCGCCTCGCCCTGGCTCGACAAAAAGCCCCCGGCCAAACCTCGTCTCCACGTCGGCCACGATGCCGGGCCGAAACAGTTCGAACTGTACTGGGAGTCCACCGACACCAAGCCCATCGCGTGGTGGGTGCTGCAAGCCAAAGCCGACGGACGCTGGGCCACCGAAATCCTCCCCGGCACGCAAACCTCCCGCATCATCACCCGCCACGGCACCGGCGCCGGCAAAGGCCCCGACTTCCTCGCCATCACCGCCATCGACCGCTTCGGCAACCCCAGCCCACCCGCCGTCCGCGAACGCGTCTTGACCAAGTAATCTTGTAGGAGACGACGTGAGGAGGCTCTAACCCGTAACGATTCAGTGAGGGCGACAGGAGCGCGGCCTTCAGGCCGCAGAAACGTCCGCCCGCAGCGACCGTGGCACACGCTACGGACGCGTCCTCCCACTCACCATTTGGCGAGTTCCATAAAGTGTTCGGAAATTCGCTCGCCCTCTACAGGACGCACGCTTCTGCGGCCTGAAGGCCGCGCTCCTTGCGCCCTCTCTGAATGGTTACGCGCTAACCTCCTTTCAGCCAAGCCGGTGCCTCCCGCAGAAAAAGTGAGATTTCCCCCCCTCCCCATTACCCTGCCCCAAATTCCCCTGCCAATCTGAGCCGGGGTGACCGAGAATCCGCCCGCTCATTCCCCACGGCCCCCCGTCGTGCCGCCCCACTCTCCTGCAACCGCGCGACGCCCCTGCGCCCGAAACTCCCCGCCTTTGCCTTTGACAAACCCACCGCCAAATCGCGAGCATCTCCCCCGAAATCTCACTGAAAAACCTCACCTCTCCACCACCTCCATCACCATGAAAAAATACAACGTCGGCATCATCGGACACGGCTGGGTCGCCACGGCCCACATTCCCGCCATCAATGAATCCAAGCAGGCCCAGGTCACGGCCATCTACTCCTCGCGACCGCTGGACGCCGCGGCGTTGAGCACCAAGTACGGCTCGCCCGTGACCACCTACACCGACCTGGACGCCATGCTCGCCAACCCCGACATCCACGCCGTCTCGATTTGCAGCTATCCCTACCAGCACGCCGCCCACGTCATCGCCGCCGCCAAGGCCGGCAAACAAATCATCATCGAGAAGCCCCTCGCCTTGTCGTGGAAGGACTGCCTCGCCATCGAGGCCGCGGTGAAGAAGGCGGGCGTGAAGGTCTGCGTGTGTTTCGAGTGCCGCTACTCCAGCCAGTTCCTCGCCACCAAGGCGCTCCTCGACCGCGGCCTGCTGGGCGAGATTCACTACGGCGAGGTGGACTACTATCACGGCATCGGCCCGTGGTATGGGCAGTTCCGCTGGAACACGCGCAAGGATGCCGGCGGCAGCTCCCTCCTCACCGCGGGCTGTCACGCGCTGGACGCCCTGCTGCTGTGCATGGCGGGCGACGTCGCCGAAGTCACGAGCTACGACACGAAATCCAAGAGTCCGATTTTCGCCCCCTACGAATACACCACCAGCAGCGTCACCATCCTCAAGTTCAAGGATGGCCGCATCGGCAAATGCGCGGCGGTGGTGGACTGTCTCCAGCCCTACTACTTCCACACCCATCTCGTCGGCAGCGAGGGCAGTCTGCTCGACAACAAATTCCACTCCATGAAACTCGACGGTCTCAACAAGAGCAAATGGAGCGAACTCTCCATGAAGATGCTCGATTCCGGCGATGTCTCCGACCATCCCTACAAAACCCAGTTCCAAGCCTTCTTCGACGCCCTCGACGCCGGCAAAGAAATGGCCCTCACCAGCCTCGCCGACGCCCTCGCCAGCCACCGCGTCCTCTTCGCCGCCGACAAGTCCGCGGCGACGGGGAAAGCGGTGAAACTGTAATGCGGCCTGCCCGATGTGTGTTCCAAGTTTCCATCATGCAAAGTCATAACCATCCGGATATTAGTCCCACAGCATCAACTGGTTACGAGAGGCGGTAGCCTCATCTTGAGAGCCGATATTGGCAAACAGCTCAGCCATAGGCACTTGCTCAAACGCGTTGA
Source organism: Akkermansia muciniphila (assembly GCA_945861535.1). GTDB lineage: Bacteria > Verrucomicrobiota > Verrucomicrobiia > Limisphaerales > BJHT01 > BJHT01. The sequence goes on from CAMAUZ010000100.1 coordinate 26,180, forward strand.
CGCTCACAATCTGTAGCATTTGGGACAGGCT
>CAMAUZ010000101.1 GCA_945861535.1 Akkermansia muciniphila
CAGCATTCTGGCAAGCAAAAACTGAAAGCAAAGACGCAGAAAAACTGGCGAAAAGTTCAAATCGCTCACACCCTGATGTCAACGCACTCCGCTGCGGACCAATGCGTTACGACAGGCACCTATCACAACATCCGGATGCTACTGATTGGTATTACACCCCGAACATCGGCCTGCATCACGCCAACCGCACCCCAATGACCTTCATGGATGGTCACGCCGACATGGTCGCCAAGAGCAGCCCGATCACGTTCGGCGGGACCAATGATTATTATTGGGCGTTGGGGCAGTAGGGGAGCGTTGCAAGCTCGGGATCTGGGCGTGAGTTTCGCGTAGTTGTTCGGGTAGTTTCCGAACTGATGCGGGGGCGGGAAAGCTCCAAGGCTAAAGCTCAAAGCTCAAGGGAAGCGCCAAGGGCCAAGTCTCCAGTGCCGGGTCAATCGGCCGGTCGGCGCTGGAAACCGCTGTTCACATGTTGCCCACGCGGGTTTGCGATGGGTGGGCCACAAGATGACCGCACCCCTGGCGTGCGGCTTGGAACTTTTTCCTTGGTGCTTCCCTTGAGCTTTGAACTTTGAGCTTTGAGCTTCGCACTTCTTCCCGCCTACATGCCTGAAGCGTGCTCGGCGACGCCGCGTCCATCGCGCACTCTTTTTCCACCGTAATCATCTTATGAAATCACGAACTTCGTCCCTGCCACTCACCCGTCGGCATTTTCTCACGGCCACGTCCGCGCTGTCCGTGGCGGCGACGTTTGGTTTTCAACTGCGCCTGCGGGCGGCCACGCCGACGATCAAGGTGCGGGAGACGAGGGTAATCAGCCATCAACCGGAGAGCTACAATGGATGGCCGACGCTGGCGCAGCGCCAGAACGGCGACCTGTTGGTGGCGTGCTCGGGCGGACGCGAGGCGCATGTGTGCCCGTTTGGCCGGGTCGAGTTGCTGGTGTCGCACGATCGCGGCGAGACGTGGGGCTGGCCGCAGGTGTTGCTCGACAGCGCCATCGACGACCGCGACGCCGGTGTGGTCGAAACGGCGAAGGGCAGCCTGCTGGTCACCACGTTCACGTCGCTCGCCTACGAATCCATTTTGAAATCGGCGGACGCCAAGCAACCCGGCGACAAGGGCGCGTGGGTCGCCCCGCGCTTGCAGGCGTGGCGCGCGGCGCATGGCCGGTTGTCCGCCGAGCAACGGCGGTCGGAATTGGGGCAATGGATGACCCGCTCGACCGATGGCGGCGTGACGTGGTCGGCGCGGTATTCTTCGATCGTGAACAGTCCGCACGGGCCGATCCAACTGGCCGACGGACGCCTGCTGTACGCCGGGAAGGAACTGTGGACCGGGCAGAAACGCACGGGCGTCGTGGAGTCCACGGATGACGGCGTGACGTGGCGCTGGCTGGCGGACATCGCCCCGCGCCCCGGCGACGCGAGCGCGGAATATCATGAACTGAATGCCGTGGAAACGCGCGACGGGCGCATCGTCGTTCACATCCGCAATCACAACCGCCCCAACGCGGGCGAGACCTTGCAGACCGAGTCCGCCGACGGCGGCAAGACGTGGTCGGTGCCGCGCTCCATCGGTGTGTGGGGCCTGCCGTCGTTTCTCACGCGCCTGCGCGACGGGGGCCTGCTGATGACCTACGGGCATCGGCGCGCGCCCTTTGGCAATCAGGCGCGTCTCAGTGCCGATCACGGCCGCACCTGGTCCGAGCCGTTCATCATTTCGGGCGACGGCGCAGGCGGCGATCTCGGCTATCCCAGCACGGTCGAACTGGCGGACGGCTCGTTCGTGACCGTGTGGTACGAAGTGATGAAAGGGTCGCCGCGCTCGGTGCTGCGGCAGGCGCGGTGGGTGCTGGAAAGTTGAACCAGAATTGCGAAGCCCGAGGAGAACCTTCCTCGCGCGCGCGCCGTGCGGCCGATCAGCGCCGGAGAATAAACTCCTTCGCGTTCAGCAGGCCCCAGAGCAGGTCTTCGAGGGCGACGCGGCGGTCCTTGGTCTTTTCAAGATGCCGGGCGGCGGCGGCCTGCTCGGCGGCGGAGGGGGCGCGGGTGAGGGCTAACCAATACAAATCCTCGACGATCTGGCGCGCCGGACGATCCCCGGCGAGCAGCGCGTTGAGGCGGTTGTCCGAGCGGGAGATGAGGTCGTTGACCGCGGGGCCGGAGATCATCTGGAAGGCCTGGCCCATCGAGGTTTCCGCCGAGCGCTCGCATTCGCAGACAAGTTGCCGCTGGGGTTTGCCAAACAGGCTCAGGAACTGGTCCGGGGTGGTCTCGACCTTGCGTTTGCGGCGACTCTCGGTGCGTTCGGCGGGCAGTTCGGCGGCGCGCAGGCCGGCGGGATAATTTTTGAACTCCGGAGTCACGCCCGCGACCTGGTGCAGGCAGTCGAACATCTGCTCAGCGGACAGGCGGCGCACAATGGCGCGCGAATAATTCAGTTCGTCGTCGCCGTTGGTGTCGTTGGGTTCGCTGGCAACCTGATAGGCGTGCGCGGCGGTGATGGTGCGGATGAGGTGCCGGAGATCGTAGCCATGCTTCACGAAATCCGCCGCCAGCGCCTCGAGCAGCGCGGGATGCGACGGCGGATTGGTCGGGCGAAAATCATCAATGGGATCCACGAGGCCGCGGCCCAGCAGGTGGTACCAAACGCGGTTCACGAGCGCGCGGGCGAAGAAGGGATTGTCCGGCCGCGTGATCCAGTCGGCGAGGGCTTCGAGTTCGGTGCCGACGGTCGCGGTCGCGGCGGGGACGCCGAGCAGGCGGGCGGCGGCGGATTTTTCGGTGCGCGGGTTGGTGACGTTTTTGTCGTGGTTCAGGAACACGATCTGCTCGCCGCGGAACTCGTTCTTGTCGAGCCGGTCGAGCGGTTTGTTCTCGAGCACCTTGTAATCCAGCTTCGCGAACACGGCGGCCCAGTCGTAGTAGTCGTCCTGCGTCCAGCGGTCGAACGGGTGGTTGTGGCACTGGGCGCATTGGAGGCGCGTGCCAAGGAAGACTTGCGCGATGGCTTCACCCCGCACGGCGGCGGTGCGGCTGGCGCGGTAGAAATTGGCCGCCGGATTCGCATAGGTGCTACCGCGCGCGGTGAGGATGGCGCGGGCGAACTGATCCAGCGGCCGGTTCGCCGCCACGCTTTCGCGAATCCAATGGTGAAACGCCTGCACGCCTTTGGGATCAAGGCTGCGGACCTCGACGCGCAGGAGGTCGGCCCATTTGAGCGCCCAGAAATCGGCGAACTCGGGGCGTTCGAGCAACTGGTTCACGAGCTGCGCGCGCTTGTCCGGGCGGGGGTCGGCGAGAAAGGCGCGGGCGGCTTCGGGCGTGGGCAGAATGCCCAGCAAATCGAGAAATGCGCGGCGCACGAAGACTTCGTCCGGCGCGAGCGGCGAGGGGTTCAGGCGCAGGGTCTGGAGTTTCGCGAAGACGTGTTCATCGATGAAATTGCGCGGCGTCGGCGCGCTCCAGCGGAAGCTCGGACGCGCGGGGACGAAGGCGAGGCGCACGGGTTGTTGCAGGTGCAGGAACCGCACGAGGACGGTCGTTTCACCGAAGCCCAGGCGCGTGACACTGCCGGTCGCGCTCACGGCGGCGAGACCGACATTGACCGCCTCGTAGCACGCCGTGCGCGTGACGTCGCGGGTCGAGCCGTCGGAGAAAATCGCGCGGGCCGCGATCTGCACGGTGGCGGCGGGGTCGAGGAGGATTTGCTCGGCGGGCGTGACTTCGAGTTTCACGAGCCGCGGGGCGTTGGCCGTGGCGCGCGGGGCACCGTCGGCGATCCAGTCGCGGAGGGTCTGGTGTTCCCACGAATTGGCCGGGAAACGTTGGCCGCCCTCGTGGGCGACCTGCGCCAGCGCCTTGCGCAAGATCAGGCTGCGGTCGGGTTCGACCACGTTGATGCGCCGGCCAAATTGCTCGCGCGTGAGAGCGGCGAAATCGAAGTCGGGATCGAAGCCGCGCAGGGAAAGCTTGAAGCCGCCTTTGCCGGTGGCATTGCCGTGACAGGTGCCGAGGCTGCAACCGGCCTTCGCGAGCACGGCCTCGACATCGTTCTCGAACGTCACGCCCGCGCCAGCGGGGGGCGTCGCGGCGGGCGCGGCCAGGCAGCCCGACGAGAACAGCGCGAGCAGCGCCGCTGCGAAGCCCAAGCAGGCGAGCAACGCGGCCAGCGTGCGGCGGGATCGGCGACTGGGGAACAGGATCACGGCGCGAAGTTAGCCGGGGGTGGGGCGATGTAAAAGCGATTCCCGAGACGGCGCGCGCGGAACGCGGCATTTATGCCGCTTCAGCGTGAGCGTCGGCGCGGGTGCGGACACGGTGGAACGCTTGGACGTTGAAGCGGCGTAAACGCCGCGCGCCGGGGCGCGCTGGCGCGCGGAACGCGGCATTTATGCCGCTTCAGCGTGAGCGTCGGCGCGGGTGCGAACGCGCTGTGACACGTGGACGTTGAAGCCGCCTGCGCTGTATTGGAACTGGGCGGTTGCTCGGCCAGCCCCACGCTCTTCGGGCGGAATATCAACCGCTTGGAAAAACAGGGCACCACGTTGGTCATCCCGCCCGGCCGCGAATATCGCGAGATCGCGCGGAGCTTTCTGGCGTTACTCGGGACGGCAAGGAGCAGCCACGGATGCACGCCACGCCGACTTTCGAGGGGACGCGGATGCAGTTCCGCTTGCTGGGGCATCTGTGCTGCATGGGGGAGAAGTGAGCGGGCGTTCCGGCCGGCGCGCGACCGGTCCTTGGTCGCAGCGGCGGCATCGGCGAGAGGGCGCTCGGAGTTTTCCAACGTGTAGGCGAGATCGGGGCCGCTGCGGGCGGGGACTCCCGCGCTCCCCGAAGGCGGCTCCGCCGCCCGGCTTACTTCAGTTCGATGATCCGCACGGCACCCGCCTGGACGGTCAGTTCCACGCGGTTGTCGCGGACGGTGAGTCGGTCGGTGGCGAGGAGTCGGTCGTGCGCGGAGGCCACGGGGACGCGCGATTTGATCACGACCGATTTGTTCTGGCGGTAGTCGGTGGGGGTGATGCCTTGCTGCGGTTTCTCGGCCCCGGCGGGATTCAGGAGCGTGACCAGCCAACTGTTGGCCGCGCGGTTCACAAGCCATTCGACTTCGCCTTCGACCTCGACCGGCATCAGGCCGCGCGTGAGATGCGCGAACAGAAGCGCGACGAGCGGCGTGGCGCGGCGGTCGATGCCCAGCCCGCGCGGTACGGAGAGGAATACGAGCCGTCCCTGCCCGCGCTCGAAGGCGGCACAAACCACCGACCCATCCGCCGCGAACGCCAGCGGTTTGCCGCCGCTCACGGGCTTGAAGCGATAGCGTTGCGACGGCTCGACATTCGTGGCGGTCAGCCAGCGGTAGCCGGTCGCCTCGGTGCTCGCGCCGAGTTCGGGCAGGGCGAGGGCTTTCACACCGGGGCCGGTGAGCTGTGCGTCCGTGAGGAGCACGGTGCCGCCGGCGTTCAGGTATTGGTTCAAGCGTTCGCCCTCGGGGGCGGTGAGTTCGATGTCTCCGGCGACGATCACGACCGGATACGTGTCGAGCGTGCGCCACAGCTTCAGGTCGGGATAGGCGAACACGCAGTCAAAGATGTCGCCGAAAATGCCGGGGACAAAAACTTCCTTCGTGCCCGTGATCGGCTCCTCGCTCTTCGGGCCGATGGGATGGTAGGCGGTCCAGAAATATTCCTGGAGCATCGCCTCGTGCTCGCCGAGGCGGGCGGCCTCACTACCGCCCCATTGGCCGGTCACGCCGAATTTCACCGGCTGATAAGTGGAAGGCTCCCAGCCGTGCGCGTAGTCGAGCAGGAAGGCGACGGGCGTAAACGGCGTGCCGCGGTCCGGCTCCTGCGCGGTGAGGCGCAGGAAGCGGTCCACGAGCTTGCCTTTGGGGGAAAGCTGGACCTCGTGAACGCCCGCCGCCGTGGTGCCGCCGGGCATCCAGAATTCATCGAAGCCCTGCTCGTGATAGAACAGCGACGCGCCCGACATGTATTGATGCCAGATGTCGAATTTGTACCACGTCATCCCGGCGCCCGAGTAAACGGAGTAGTAATTGTCGAGCAGGTTGCGCGGGCGGCTGTAGGTCGAGGCGTCGCTGAAGATCGTCGCCGAATCGCCGAAGTTGCACGAGCGGTAGGTCGCCGTGAGGCCGCCGTGCTGGCGGGCCGCGCCGCGCAGGAATGCCCAGCGCATCCCGAGCAGCGCCGCCGTGCAGGACGTGTTCTCGATGCCCACCGTACGTGCGCCCCACTGATATGCCAGCGGCGCAAACGTGATCGCCTCGATGGACTGGCAGGGAATCGTGTCGCGATAATGCTCGGGCAGATCGCCGCCGAACACGGTGCGCCACTTCGCCGCGTCCGCGGCCATCGCGAATTTTCCGAAGACGTCGGCGAACTCACGACGCGTCTTCACGCCAGCCAGCGCGGCGGCGAGGGCCTTCGAGTCGAGATTGAAGTAGCCGAGATTTTCGCCGGAGATGCGGCCGACGAAACGGTCGCGATATTTCAGGAAATTCGCGCGGGCCGTCTCGTTCATGGGCGTGTCGGGCTGGTAGTTGATCAGGGAGGCAAAAAGGCGCTTGGGATCGGCGTCGAGCCAGCGCTGGATTTGCTGCGCGTCGGCGCGGGCGGCGGGTTTGTCGGAGCCGGTGTCGAGCGGCTTGAGCGGGCCGGTGCCGTGGAAGGTCGGGACGATGCGCGAATCGGTGAAGATCGGGAGATTGGTCGCGCCCGCGTATTTTTTCTCGAAGGCCGCGGCGGTGTCCTTGTCGCGAATCATGTAGGGAACGCCGACGGCATTGGTCGGATCCCACCAGCGGTTGTCATCGGCGTTCCACAAAAAGCGAAAGCCGCCGTCGCGAAACGTCTTGGGCTGCCACGCGGCCGGAGCCTGAAAATTCGGGGCGCGGCGCGTGAGTGGTTCGAGGCCGTCGGGGATTCCCCTGCGCCAGGCCTGGAGCAAATCGCCCGTGGCATGGCGCGGACGATCCTTGATCAGGGGCCGGTAGCTCGGGTCGGTCGTGAGCACGAGCACGTCGAGCTGGCGCGGCTCGGGGTCTTTGGTCGTGGCGAGGAGCGTGAGGCGCGCGGGGCCTTTGGTCAGCTTCGTCGCGCGGCGATCCCAGCCGAACGCCCAGCCCCAGTAGAGCTTCATCTCGTTGTCTTCCTCGACGACGGCCTGTTCGCCGAAGCGGCCTTCCCACGCGGGCTGGCCGTCTTGTTCAAGCTTCGTCTGGAAGCGCTCCGTCTTCTCACGCCAGTCCGCGTAGCGCACCCACACGAACCATTCGCCGGCCGCGGGGATTTCGAGCTGCGCTGTCGCGGACGCGTGATCGTCCGCCGCGCCGCACGCGATGGAGAGGAAGCCGCTCTCGCCGCCCTGATTCCACTCGGCCGCCCAGCCGGGGCCGGACAACGCCCAGTGCCCCGCGGTCTGGCGTCCCTTCTCCGGCCCCATCGGCCAGCAGTAGCCCTTGATCCCGACCAGATGCTCGGCCTCGAGCCAGATGGACTCGGCACTGTGAACGGCGAGCGGGAGCAGGAGAAAAGCAGCGAGGAGGAGGACGAGCGGGCGTTTCATGGGGAGGGACGACGGGCGAAGGAAGGGATGCAATCAGAGTGTTTTGGTCGGTTTTGTCGCCGCCCAGCGGACGCGGCGGGAGCAGGACAAAGCTCAAAGCTCAAAGCTCAAAGCTCAAAGTTCAAAGCTCAAGGGAAGATCCAACATCCAAGCTCCACTGCCCCCCGGTGACTGGCACCGGCATCCCGTGGAGCTTGCGGCTTGGGGCTTTCTTTGAACTTTGAGCTTTGAACTTTGAGCTTTGGGTTTTTTGTTCCTACCGTTTCACCCACTTGTAAGCGGCCAGGGCATTCTTGGAGAAAAACTTTTCGGCAGCGCGATTGCCCTTGGCGGTGAAGTATTCGGTCACGATGGCTTGCACGGTGGCGAGCGAGGCGAAGCGTTCGCTGACAGGCCAGTCGCTGCCGTAGATCAGGCGGTCTTCGCCGAAGGCTTCCCACACGGTGTCGAGCACGGGACGGTAGAATTCGACGGTGCGCGGCGCGGTGCCGTCGCTGCGGCCGGTGCCTTCGACGAGCGCGGAAACTTTGCAGAAAACCTTCGCGTGGGCGGCGGCGGCGCGCATTCCCTCACGCCACGCTGCGGGCGGGGCCTGTCCGTCGATCTTTACGTTGGCGTTGTGGTTGATGACGATGCGCAGGGCGGGGAGCGCGGCGGCGAGCCGTGCCGCGAGCGGCAGCAGGGTGGGGCCGCCATTCACATCAAGCTCGAGATCGTGGTGGATCAGCCGGCGCAAATCCTCGAGGAACGCCGGCTGCGCCAAACCTTTTTCCAGCACGCCCTGGCCGATGCGGATGCCGCGAAAAAGCGGATTGGCCGCGAAGCGTTTCAGATGGCCGGCGAACTCGGGCGTGCCCGGATTGAGATGGCCGACGAAGCCGACGATGAACGGGTCGTTGGCGGCGAGGTCGAGAATCCATTGGTTGTCTTCGAGCAACGGGCTGGCCTCGACGACAACCGTACCGGTGACGGGCTGCGGCACGGGCTGAGCGCGGTAGTCCTTCGGCAGCATTGTGCGATAGAGGACGGCGTCGCCTTTGCCCGGCCACGGCACGCCTTTCGGGCGCGCGGGATCGTAGAAATGCGTGTGGGTGTCGATGATCGTGAGCGGCGCGGCGAGGGCGGCGGCGGCGCGCGCGGACGCGGCCCCGAGACATACCGCGGCGGAGGTGGCGGTGGCGGCGTGGAGGAACGATCGGCGGCTGACGGGTTGGTGCTGGGCGGGTGCTGGGTTCATGGCAGGAAAAAAGTTCGGGGTAACACGGGGCGGATCGTTGGCGCGGAGCGGGGGGGAATGCGAGTGCGATTTGCAGGGAACGGAACGGGGGAGAAGCTCAAAGAATAAAAGCTCAAAGCTTAAGCCGTAACTACTCGGTTGCGCCGATTCATTTTGACCACAGAGACACGATGAACACAGAGAAAGACAAGACCTCTCTGGTCGGTCATCAGTCACTGAATGGTGACTGCATTTGGTCACTGCCTCTTCCGGTTTTCTCTGTGTCCATCGTGCCTCTGTGGTCGCAACTTCCGTCCCAACTGCATAGCCCCGGTTAAGGGAGTGAACCAAGCCCCAAGGGCCAATCGCACCGGCATCATTCAGAAACTGAATCGACCGCTCCGCGAACAACCTCGGTGCCAAGATGGCACTCAGAGAAAGCCCTCGGCCGCTTGGCCCTTGGCGCTTGGTTCATTCCCTTAAGCTTTGAGCTTTGAACTTTGAGCTTTTTTCCCCGCTCCGCGTTTGAGAGTGACAGCCCCGCCGCCCGTGCGTTCACTGCTGCCCGCGTTATCTTGTGCCCCATGCAAATCGAACCACCCGACAGTCATCACTTGCGCGCCGCCGAAGGGTGGCTCGAACTGGGCAATTGGCGCGAAGCGGAGGCGGACCTCGGGCGCGTCGCGCCACAGTTGCGGGAGTTCCCGAACGTGCTGGCGTTGCAGTTTCGCATCCTGGCGACGGGCAAAGACTGGGCGCGGGCACTGGGCGTCGGCGAGCGGCTGGTCGAGCTGATGCCCGAGCATCCGGGCTGCTGGATCGACCGCTCGAACGCGCTGCATTATCTCGGGCGTTACCAGGAGGCTTTTGACCAGTTGCTGCCGGGCTGGAAGAAGTTCCCGACGAATCCGGTGATTCCCTACAACTTCGCCTGCTTCACCTGCCGGATGGGCCAACTCGACGTCGCGCGGGAATGGCTCGCGACTGCACTGGCCTTGCCCGGCGGGCAGGAACTGAAGGAGCAGGCGGCGATCGATCCCGATCTGGAGGCGCTGCGCCAGGCCGATGCGGGGAAGCTGTAGCGCGCGGCGGCACCCAGTCCTGGTACGAGACGACGTGAGGAGAACCCGAGCGCCAAGAGAAGGCTCAACATGGGGGCATCGTACCTGCGTAAGGCGCGGCGAGCGGGCGGGCCGAGGTCGCGGTACCGTACGCTGGCAGGCTCTAACTTTTTCTGCGGGAGGCGCGGACTGAGTTTCGTGGGCTGACTTGGACGAGGCGTGCGGGACGGGAACCTGGTTGCAAGACGCGGCTTGCGGTGTTTCTGAGCGGGCCTCTCGCGGAAGGTGGTTAGAGTCTCGTTACCTCGACTCCTACAATGGGCGCGCGTGCTGGGGGTTTGGGCGGGCTTCGCGTAGAAGGAGGTTAGAGTCTCCTCACGTCGTCTCCTACAAGGCGCGACGGGGTCCGCTTTCTCGGACGGAAAACCAGATTCGACAGCGTCACGCACGCCGGTATAACTCGCCGCCGTGAATGGCACCATCCACCCCATCCAGCACTGAACTCCCTCGCGTTTATGAGACTTATCGCTTTCGCCCTCCTCTTTGCCGCCGTCGCCGTCGCCCGCTGCAGCGCCGCGGACCTCGGCCCCGTGGCCCTGCCGCAGCCGCCGTGGGGCCGCCTCACCGCGCTCACCAACGGCACCGGCCTCGTTCTGCTCGAAGTCCACGAGTGGCCGGCCAGCGGTCGTCTTGCCTTGCCGACGCCCTTCCCGCACATCACGGCGGCGCACCTCATCAACGGTCGCCAACGTCAACCGCTCCGCTGGCTCTTCAATGCCGACGCGACGGAACTTTTCCTTGAACTGCCGGTCGCGCCCGCCCTGGTTCCTGCCGCCGCCGCTTCGCCGGCGTTGATCGAACTGGAAACCGCCGAGAAGACCGCGCAGTTCGCCGGCGGGCGCATCACCTTTTCCGCGCTCGATGCCAAAGTGCTCGGCACGCAGGCGAAGCTCGAGAGTCATCCGGGAAACCATCGCATCGGCTTTTGGGCAAAGGCCACGGACGCGGTGAGCTGGGATTTCAAACCGACGCGCTGGGGCCGTTACGATGTCGTGGTGACCTATTCGGCCGCGGGTGGGGAGGGCACGGAATTGCTCGTCGAAATCGCGGGGAAGACTTTCACCGTCGCACGGCCGAGCACCGGCAGTTGGTATCGCTACACGACGTTGCCGGTCGGGCGGTTCTATCTCGAGAAGTCGCAGCCTTTCACCGTCAAGGTCGGCTGCGCGACGCTCAAGGGCGTGGCGGTCGCCAATCTCAAGGCGGTAACTCTACTGCCCGCGCCCGAGGGCGAACCCATCGTGCAGGACGCCACCGGCCTCATCACGCTCGCGTCCAGCAACGCCATCACGCACAGCGTTCTGATGCGTTACGAACCGGCCGAGAAGAAGAACTGCCTGGGCTACTGGGCGAACCCGAACGACTGGGCGGAGTGGGAATTCGCCGTCACACGCCCCGGCATTTTCACCGTGGAAGTGGCGCAGGGCTGCGCCGGGGGTGGCAGCAAGGTGCAGGTCGAGGCGGGCGGGACGAAGCTCGAGTTCGTCGTGGAAAACACCGGCCATTTCCAAAACTTCAAGCCGCGTGCGATTGGCGAGGTCACGCTCAAAGCCGCGGGTACGCACACCCTCGCCGTCCGGCCGCAGACCAAGAGCGGCGGCGCGGTGATGGACATCCGGCAGGTGCGGCTGATCCCGGTGGCCCGCTAAGACTCTTCGCCCGGCGCCGCCTGGTTGAAAACCGCGCGCCCCGGATTTTCTCCCACGAACATGCCTTCGGAACTGCCGCGCCAGGTGCGCTACATCGTCATCACGGAGGCGTGCGAACGCTTCAGCTATTACGGGATGCTCTCGATCCTGACCCTCTACCTGAAGAACGTGCTGGCGATGGGCGAGGGCGAAACCAAGGAGTCCGTCCATCTTTTCAAGATGGCGGTCTATTTTCTCCCGCTGGCGGGCGCGTGGATCGCCGACCGCTGGTGGGGCCGCTACCAGACCATCCTCCGGCTCTCGCTGCTCTACTGCGTGGGCCACGGCGCGCTGGCGTTGCTGGAGGGAACGCGCACAGGCATTTACGTCGGGCTGACGCTGATCGCGCTGGGAGCGGGCGGGATCAAACCGTGCGTGTCGGCGTTTGTCGGCGACCAGTTCACCGCCGCGCAGCACGGGCTGCTGCCGAAGGTTTACGGGTTGTTCTATTGGGCTGTGAACATCGGCGCGCTGTTCGCGTTCGCCCTGATTCCGCTGGTGCGCGATCACTGGGGCTACCGCTGGGCGTTTGGCATCCCGGGCGTGTTCATGGGACTGGCGACGCTGATTTTCTGGCTTGGCTCACGCCACTACCGCCACACGCCACCGGCCTGCGCCGCGCCGCTCCCGACACCGGACCAACCGCCGCTGCCGCCCGGCGCGAACGCCCGCGCGATCTGGCGCATCATCCTTGTGCTCGCGCCCGTGCCGGTGTTCTGGGCGCTCTTCGATCAGATCAATTCGAGCTGGGTGTTTCAGGCGGAGAAGATGACGCCCTTCGAGATTCTCGGCTACAAGGTGGATGCCGAGCGGATGCAGTCGGCGAGCGCGCTGCTCGTGTTGATCTGGGTGCCGGTGCTGGCGGTCTGGGGCTATCCCTTCGCCGAGCGACGCGGCTGGCGGCCTTCGGCGCTGCGGCGAATGGGCGGTGGCATGGTGTGCGCGGCCATCTCTTTCCTGATCTGCGCCTGGCTGCAGACGCGCCTGGACGCCGGCGTGAAGCTGAGCCTCGCGTGGCAGCTCGTGCCCTACGTCGTGCTTGAGCTTGGCGAGGTCATGCTCAGCGCGACCGGCCTCGAGTTCGCCTATTCGCAGGCCCCGCCGCAGTTGAAGAGCACGGTGATGAGCCTCTGGCTTTGCACGACCGCCATCGGCAATTTCCTCGTCGCGGTGATCACGAATCTCAACAGCCGGTTCGTCCACGCCAGCGGCGCGGCGGAGTTTTGTTTCTACGCCGGCCTGATGTTGTTCGTGGCCGCGCTGTTCGCGGTCATCGCCACGCGCTACCAATCCGCTCCGCCGACGGGCGGCGCGGCGGGCGCTGCGACTTGATTGCTTTTCTGCGAAATAGAGAAACCCCGACTCCTCCACCATCTCCGCACTCCCATGAACTCCTCGAAACCCCACGCCGTGCAGGTCATTGACTCCCACACCGGCGGCGAACCGACCCGCGTGGTCATCGGCGGCGCGCCCGATCTCGGCGGCGGCAGCGTGGCCGACCGTCTCAAGATTTTCCGCGAACAGCACGACCGCTTCCGCTCCGCCGTGGTCAACGAGCCGCGCGGTTCGGACGTGCTCGTCGGCGCGCTGCTCGTGGAACCCGCCGATCCGTCGTGCGTCGCGGGCGCCATGTTCTTCAACAACGTTGGCCCACTCGGCATGTGCGGGCACGGCACCATCGGTCTCGTCGCCACGCTCGCGCATCTCGGGCGCATTCGGGCCGGCGCGCATCGCATCGAGACCTCCGTTGGCATTGTCACCGCCACGCTGCACGACGATGGCAGCGTGTCCGTCGAGAACGTCCCGAGCCATCGGAAGGCCAAAGGGGCGACCGTCGAAATCCCCGGCTTCGGTCCGGTGAGCGGCGATGTCGCGTGGAGTGGCAATTGGTTTTACCTCGTGGAAAATCACCGCCAGACGCTTGCGCTGGCCAACGTGGAAAAACTCACCGACCTCGCGTGGCGCATCCGGCAGGCGGTCAATGCGCAGGGCTTTCCCGAGGTGGATCATGTCGAACTCTTCGGTCCGCCGCAGTTGCCCGGCGGGCACTCGCGGAACTTCGTCCTTTGTCCCGGCAAAGCCTACGACCGTTCGGCCTGCGGCACCGGAACCAGCGCCAAACTCGCCTGCCTGGCCGCCGACGGAAAACTGCGTGAAGGCGAACGCTGGGTGCAGGAGAGCATCATCGGCAGCGCCTTCACCGGCTCCTACCGCTGGGCCGACCGGGCGTCCGGCATTGTCATCCCGACCATCACCGGCCAGGCGTTCGTGAACGGCGAGGCGACGCTGCTGTTGGATGAGCAGGACCCGTTCTGCTGGGGGATTCGGTAGCGGCGGAAGCGAGCGAATCCGGCGGCTGACGCTACGGCCGCGGGACGGCGGGCTGTGCGACCGTGAATCGGAGCGCCGAGCATCGCTCGGCTTGGACACCTCCCGCCCCCTTGCCAAGCAATGCGCGGCGCTCCATGACCGGATTCCAGCGGGCTGCGTTGAACTCCAAGACGCCGCCATTTGCGTCGCGCCGCCGCCGGTTGCTGGATGCCATCGCTCGCAATGCGGTCTCGGCGTGCTGAGCTAGCATCGGATTACCGACTATTGAACGTCTCCAAAAAGTGTTTATCCTGCGCTTATGAAAACTCTCACGGTGACTGAAGGACGGCAAAATCTCGGGGTCTGGCTGAAACGAGCCCTGCTCGGTGACGACATTGGCTTTGTCGTGGATGGACGGGTGGTGGCGCTGCGGCCGGTGGAGGTGCATTCGTCCGACTATCTCCTGCGCGAATACGGCGTGAGCGATCCGCAGGCCGAGCGTGCGTTTCAAACGGTGAAAGCCGACGTGCGCAAGGCCCGAGCGCGCGGGGAAACGAAGCCGTTCAGCGGGAAGCTGTGAAGATCGAGGTTCATCCGCGGCTCCAGAAGCGCGCCCAGGGCTTGAGCGCCGCCGAGCGCGAGCAGATTTCGGCAGCGCTGCGCGCCCTCGCCGACGGATTCGGGCGTCCGCATTTGCACTCGGGACTCGGCATCCGGCGGCTGCGAAAAGATTTGTTCGAGTGCCGCGCCGGTCTGCGCTGGCGCATCGTCTTCTTCGCCGAGAAAGGAGTGCTCACCGCCTACGATGTGATGACCCACGACGACTTGCAGGCGTGGCTGCGAAGCTGCTGAGCTTCTGCAGTTGCAGCCTACGCAAACGCCTGCGCGGCCGGTTCGCCCATGTCGGTGATCGGGACGGGGCGGTCGCCGTCGTAGAGCAGGCGCGCGGGATTGATGCCGAGGGCGCAGTGGATGGTGGCGTGGGCGTCGGGGACGGAGAGGGGTTGTTTCACCGGCAGCTTCCCGAGTTCGTCGGTTTCGCCGATGGCCTGACCGAGCTTCAGGCCGCCGCCGGCGAGCGCGATGGTGAAGGACTTCGCCCAATGCCCGCGCCCGCCGCCGCCATCGAATTCCGGCGGCCGCCCGAACTCGCTCGCCACGACCACGAGCGTTTTGTCGAGCAGGCGGTTTTTCTCCAGATCAAGCACGAGCATCGCCAGCGCCTGGTCGAGCTGCTGGATGAGGATGTGCTGGTTTTTCTGCCCCAGGTTGTGCGTGTCCCAGCCGGTACCGTTGATGAAATTTAAGTTGAAGGAGACCTCGATGAACCGCACGCCGGTCTGCACCAGCCGCCGCGCGAGCAGACAGCGCTGGCCGAATTCCTCGCCAAACTTCTGCCGCAGCGACGACGGTTCCGCGCTGAGTTCAAAGGCCCGCATGAAGTCGCCCTTGGTGAGATTCAAGCTCGCGCCGATGGCGTCGTCGTATTCCGCGATGGTTTTGTCGTCGGGATTGCGCGCGCGATAGCCGGTGCGGAATTGCTCGAGCAGGCGCTCGCGATCCGACTGGCGCGCGGTGGTGACGTAGGGCGGACGCGTCAGGCCGGCCGGGCCTTTCTCCGTGTCGGTGAGATACACGTAGCCATGCTTCGCGCCGAGGAAGCCGGGGCCGCGCATGAGGTTCGGATAGCCGATGAGCACGTAGGGCGGAATCCCGCTGCCCGCGCTCCCCTTTTGATGCGCCACGAGCGAGCCGATGGACGGATACGCGATGGTGCCCGTCGGCTTGCGCCCGGTGTGGACGAAATTCGTCGCGGCGGAGTGCTCGTCGATGATCGTGTGATTCACCGTGCGCAACAGGATGAAGCGGTCGAGCACGTCCGCCGTGTGCTTGAGATGCTCGCACACCTGCACGCCGGGAATGGCCGTCTTGATCGCCGGATACGCCGAGCCGGCAATCTTCTTCACCGGGTCGCCCAGCCGCTTCGGATCCCAGGTGTCGATGTGCGCCGCGCCGCCACCGAGCCAGATGAAAATGCAATGCTCAGCCTTGCCCTTGGGATACTCGCGGCGCTCTTTCGGCGCGGCGTGGGAGAGGGTGGGAAGGCCGGCGAGGGTGACCGTCGAAGCGGCCAAGCCGGTGTGTGTGATAAATCGCCTTCGGGTAATCGTGTTCATAGCGTTGAGGTCAGGGTGCTTTCGGTTTCGTGCGCATTTCGAGGTAGCGTTTCGCTTGCTTGCTTACCCACTCGCTCTTGTCTTTCGTCATTTCTTCGATCATCGCGAGGGATTCCGGCGTATCCAATCTTCCCAGGACGCTCAGGATGGTGGTCCGGACGCCCTCCGAAGGGTCATTGCAATGTTTCAGAAGCAATGGAATCGCGTCGGGATGTGGGCTTCGGGCCAGGCCTGAGGCAGCAGCGGCTCTCAATAATTCGGCGCTTTGAGCCGCCATTCTTGGCGTTGTGGCATAATCGACATCGGCACCCGTCAGCGCCATGCCGGCCTTGAGTATCTCGAAAGCATCATCGCCTGGGAATTTGGCGACGCCCCACAATGCAAAAAACATCAGCGAATAATACCTGGTCTTAAGTCCATGTCTGAAATGGGGAATGACCCTTGGATCCTTGATCGAATCCATGGTTCGCGCGGCGTTTTCCTTTTCGTCCCACGTTCCGTCTCGAAGCTTTTTTCCGAGAGCCGCTATGACCGCTCCCATCGCCTTTTCGTCAGCGGGCAGGACCTCCAAGCTTTCCGACGTCTGTGTGTCCATTTGAAAACTTTTCCTGTCTGCTGAGGAGAATGATCCTTCCTTGCTTAGCGAAAGCTGGCGTACGCAGTTGATCGTGTAGCGTCCGGGTTTTTCAAAAGTCGCCCAGTGCGGCATGAAAAGTTTGAATTCGTACTTGCCGTTGGCTGGCAATTTCTGCGGTCCGAACATGCCCCCCATCTCCTTCGTTACGGGAGGTTGTGACACTGTTGAACCATCGCTCCCAACAACCTTGATCTTAAAACTGTTCGGCCGCCCCACGGCGTTTCGGTAGTCTCCGCCGACGAGCACCTCAAGATTTTCGGCAGAATGATTCTGGACGCGAAATGTAAACCAGGTGGGTTCGCCCAGGATCATCGAGGGCTTTTCAAAGTGCAGGCTCACCTCAATTTTCTTGCCATCTACCTCGTAGATTTCGGCCGCCGCGCGCCAACAAACACCTTCAAGGCTCACCAAGAAGGCGAGCAGCCACACGAAACTCAGACTAGCAAGTCTCCGCTTCGCCCAGCGACTCGACTCAGTTGGCTCCGTCCCGCAGGGACGACCGAAAATAGCCCAGCACTTGAGTGCTGGGTTGGTGGCCGTGGAACCTGAAAGTCCCGTCAGGGACGACAGAGGCGTGGGGGCGACGTTTCTTTCGTCCCTGACGGGACTTGGTTCTTCCCCGGCGCAAACCCAGCACTCAAGTGCTGGGCTATTCTCTTTCGCCCGCTGGGCTGGAACTCGGAGACAGACCGCAGCCGATGAACCGAGTTGCGGCGAGGTCGGAGCTGGCTGCGATTGGGAGGTTGTTGTCATGGCACGAGCAAAATTTGTGGCGACTTTACCGGTCGTGATCGATCCCGGGTTGCCAGCTTGGAGTTTTCACTCCGATTCCCACTTTCGGTCGCGCCAGTAATCCGGGCGCCGGTTCATGTTCGCAATCGCAGCCACCCAGAGGCAGTCGGGCAATTCCATAAAGAAGACGCAGTAAGGGAAGTGGTTGACGGTTTGTTTTCGGAACCCGGTTCTTTTGTATGGCATGGACCACTCGGGGCGGCGTTGCAATCGGGCGATGGCCAGCTCCACTTCCGCCTGCAATCGCAGCCCAACACCCGGAGACCGCGACTCGTACCACGCCATCCCTTCGGCCAAATCCAATTTGGCCTCGTTCTGAATGACCACCGGTTTCACGAGAACCGTTGCCGCAATTCGGCAAACACCTGCTCCGCGGGTTCACCGATTGCTTTGCCCGTGCGGATCAGCTCCGACCGCCGCTCCAACTCCGCATCCCACAAGGCTTCAGCTCCTGCCTCCGGCTCGCCTTCGAGGGATTGCAGCAGGAAGTCCGCAACGTGGGCGCGGTCGCATACCGAGAGTTCGGCCAGTTCCGTTTTTAGTTTTTCAATCGTGGCTGTCATGGGGAGCACGCTACTGCGGAGCGTTCAGGGCTTCAATCGGCTTCATGGCACAAACACAAACTCCGGCGAGTTCACCAGCGCCCACAGCACATCTTCCATCCGCTCGCGCCAGTGGGGCTGGAGGCGCGGGGTGGGTTCGTCGCCCTGGCGGGCGCGCTCCTCGGCGGCCATTTTCAGGTCGGTGGCTTTGGGGTTGAGATGGTTGGTCCAGCTCAACAGCAGCGTGGGGTCGTATTCCTTTTTGCGCTTGGTGACGGCACCGGTCACGACGCGGTCGGCGTAGCCCAGCTCGAGCGATTGCCCGAGCAGCTCGCGCTCGGACGCGGTCGGCGGACGAGAGACCAGGCGCAGGAACACCTGATCGATCAATGCGGGCAGCGGCTGGTTTTTCACGCACAGGTCGGTGAGGCCGCAGTCTTCGGAGAGGCGCGTGGCGCGGGCGTTGGCGAGGTCGCCGTTGGCGAGCGCGGCGGGTTGCAGGACGTTCGGCGATTCGTCGCGGGCGTTGAGCGGGCTTTGCCGGGATTCGCGCCGACCGAACATGCCGAGCACGTCGGCGATGGCCTGCGCCTTGGGCAGCGCGAGCGCGGGACGGTCGCGGTCATTGGCGAAGCCCACGAACTCCCACGCGCGCCGCGGCGCACCGAGGTTCAGAAAATCTTTCGCCGCGCGGCGGTTGTCGTTGTCGAGGGTCAGCGGCTCGGTGTTGAACTCCTTGCCCACCGCCGCGAACAGCGAATCGACGAGCTGCTCGGCGCTCATCCGCCGCCGCATCGGCGAGGCGAAGAGGCGGTCCTCGGCCTTGTCGGTCGCGGGCGGATTCAGGCCCGCCACGCGCTGGTAGGTGTGCGAGTTGAAGATCAGCCGCGCGACGTGCTGGAGGTCGTAATCGTGCGTGACGAGTTCGCGCGCGAGCCAGTCGAGCAGCTCGGGATGCGAGGCCTTGGCGAATTCCCAATCGTCCACGGGTTCGATCAGAGCGAGGCCGAGATAGTGCTTCCAGAGCCGGTTCACGATCACTTTGGCGAAGCGCGGATTCTGCGGGTCGGTGATGGCGGCGGCGAGCTGCTCGCGATGATCCTTCGCCCCGCGCGCGGCGCTGTCGGGCAGCGGCGCGGACCCGCCCTTCGCGAAGGGCCACACGGGCGCGACCTTCTCGCCGGGCTTGAGCGTGACCTGCACCACGCGGCCGACCTTGATGTTGGCGTTGGCGGGAATGGAACTGCTCTTGGGCACTTCCTGCGGCGCTTGATTGAGCATCGCGGCGAGGCTGAAGAGGTCCTTCTGTTTGAAATCGTGATACGGCGCGTCGTGGCAGCGGGCGCACGCGAGATTCATCGCAAGAAATGCCTGCGAAACCACCTGCGCGCGGTCGGCCATCGGCGCGTCGTTTTGCGTCGCGAGGCCGAAGCCCGCCGGGCCGCCGCCATAGACGCTGCCGCCCATGAGCACGAGCTCGGTGGCGAACTGGTCCATCGGCCGGTTGTCGGCGAAGGCCTCGTGAATCCACCAGCGGAACGGCCCGGTGTTGTTGAGCGTCGGCTTGAGGATGCCGGGATTTTCCGCGAGCACATCCTGCCAGTAGCTCACCCAGTGATCGGCCCAGCCGGGATGCCGGAGCAGCCGCTCGATTGCGTTGGCGCGCCGCTTCCCGCTCGTGTCGGCCATGAACTCCTGAATCTGCTGCGGCGTGGGTAGCAGGCCGATGGTGTCGAGCGTGACGCGGCGCAGGAACGCGTAATCGTCCGTGAGCGGCGCGGGCTTGGCCTTGGCGGCTTCCAGCCGTGCGCCGATGAAGCGGTCGATCTCGTTTTGCACGGGCGTGGTCGCCGCGACGGCGGGCGCTGCCGGTGCGGGCGTGGCTGCGACCAGCTTGCGCGCGAACTCGTGACGCGCGGCCCAGTGCGTCGTTTCGGCGGCGGCGGCCTCGCGACGGCGGGCGGCGTTGCGGGCGGTGAGTTGAGCGCGTTGCTGCTCGATGTAAGCGGTCCAGCCTTCGTCGGTGTGCGGCACTTTATCCTTCGGCGCGAGCAGCCAGAAGGTCGCGTCCTTGTCCTGAATCGTGACGCTCAATTCGCCGACCTCGGGCCGCAGCCCTTTGCCGCCGATGAACGCCTCGAGCACGACCAGATGCTCGCGTCCGTCGGACTTCACCGTGAGCGTCACCTCCTCGTGCGCGAGCCGGGCATAGCGCAATCCCTCCGGCAGATTCTTCGGCACCTCCGGCACGGCCCCGTGCCCGTCGCCGCTGCCTTTGATGAATTTCGTGGTCGCGAGCACCTTGCCATCCACCGTCAAGCGCGCGCTCTGCAAGGCGCGGAACAGCAGCTTGTGTTCGCCCTGCCCGAGCTTCACAAGCGCCGACGCCCGCAGCAGAAACGGCGCGGAGCGGTCCGTGCGCAGCCCTTTCTCCGAATACTTCAGCGGCAATCCCGCGAAGCCGAACGCCGGGACCGTGTAGCTCTCGACCGGTGCGGGCGCGGCGAAGTTCCATGACGTGGTCGAGCCGATGTTCTCGACGATTTCGACGCGCACCTCGCCGGGCGGCAGGTTGCGCGAGACCACGGGCGCGGGCGCTGGCGGCGCGATGAAGTTGAAGCGCTTGCGCAAATCCGCCGCCGCCAGCGCGCGCCGATGGATCGCGACCTCGTTGATCTGCCCGTGAAACGTGGCGTCGAGCTTTCCGCCCATCGCCGAACCGATCCACAGATCATCGTCATCCACCACGGGGGCTGCGTCGGATTTTCCGCCCATGTCCCACACGCCGGCCACGACCTCGCCATCAATGTAGCCGCGGAGACTGTCCCCTTTGCCGAACGTGTAGGTCACGGCGATGTGATGCCAGCCGGAGCCGGGCGCGAAGCCTGTTTCGGAGGTCCAGCGATGCCAGTGCGCATCGGCGGCGTCGGTGGCTTTCGGCGCTTCGTTGTCGCGGAAGAGAAAGGCCAGCCGCGCCTCGCCGCCCTGTTCGCTCAGGCGCAGCGCGTAGTTTTGATTCAACACCGCCGCGCCCTTCGCGCCCGTGCGGCCCTTGCTGATGACATAGACCATCTGCCCGCTCTTGAGTTCGGTCGGCGAGACCCAGGCTTCGAGCGTGAGGCTGTCGCCCTTGGCGAAATCCAGCGGACTGTTCGCGCCGGGATCGGCCACGCGGATATGGCCGGCGGCCTCGCCAAAGGTGACCGCCGTGCCATCGGGGGAGAAATCAGGAAACTGCGGCGGCGGCTGCGCGGCGCGACCGAGCGCGACCTTGCCGCTGACCGTCCCGCGCAGCGCGCTCGCGTGTTCGCCCGTCGCGAGGCTCTGGATGGATTTGGCGTCCGCGTCGCGCAACGGCCAGTAGGCGGCCGGTTTGTCGGCGAGCATGAGTTCGGTGTAGCGGGAGATTGGTCCGGCGGCGCTGGCTGCGGCCGAAGTCAGCGTGACCGTCCCGAGCACGACCAAAAGCAGGCGAATGGTTTTCATAGTGAACACAGGCATTTCAGTTCGATGGTGGTCGAACTGTGCCGCGCAGGCGTGGGTCTGACAATAGGCATCCCGGAAGTCCCCGCCGTGGCCGTTGACGCCTCGCAGTCCCATTCACAGCCTCCGCCCATGACAACCAGCCTATCTGCCAACGGGTTGATCGAGATCCCCGAAGTGTTTCGCCAAGCCGATGCGCTTAACCCCGGTCAGCACTGCGAAAGCGAGCGACTGGGCTCGGGCGAATATCATGTGCAGATGAAAGACGAGAAACCTCCGCTGCGGGAGTCCTGGGTGAAAATCCTTCAGGAATGCCCGGTGAAGGATTGGTGGAAGCCGCTGGACCACGCGTCCTGCTGCTCACTCGGGATGGCTCCCGACCATCCTCGGCCAGATGACCGAGCACCCACCACTTCCCGCTCTTGTCCGACGGAACGCTCCATGTAGGCTGCTCCCATGGAATCACCCTACCTCGCCAAAACTGTCTTTGACCTACCACCGGAAGAGCGTCTCGAACTCGCCCGCCGCCTCGTTGAGAGCGTCGTGTCCCCTGAGCCGCTCATCGAAGCGATGCGCGAAGGCATCCGCCGGATTGAGGATGTCGCTGCCGGACGCACCCCCGGTTTGACCGAGGAACAATACCGCACCGCGCTGGCATGACGGTCTGGTTTCATCCTGCCTTTCCGCAGGATGTGCGGCGGTTCGAATCCGAAGAAGCCGCCCTCGCTCCGGGCTTGGCGCTGCGGTTTCGCGACGAACTGGATGTGGCGGTGGATACCGTCATGCGGGCACCTACCAGCGCCGGTCACTTTCTCAACCTCCCGTCCCCGGTAGCCTGTCAAATTCGCCGTCGCAATCTCCGATCGTTCCCGTTCTTCGTCCTCTACGGCGTCGCTGAAGATCGCCTGATTTTCGGTTCCGTCATCCCCAGTCGCTCAGACCCGCTGACGTGGCTGGTCCGGCTCGAGGCTAGCCGCAGAGGCAGGGTTCCCACCTCAATAAACCTCCACCTCGCTCAGCCCCTCGGGTCGGCCGCCCGCGTGGCAGTGGATGCCGACGGTGCGGAGAGCCGCCGCCGCCACCTGACGCAACGGAAAGAGCCGCCAGAATTGGTCGTTACCCACGTTGGCGGCGAGCATGGTGCCGCTTTCGGATTCTTTCGGATCGAAGTCGGTGAAGATGGCGAGGCGGGTTTTGAGCTGGGATTGTTTGCTCGCTCGGTCGTAGGTCGCGACGCGCTGGACGGGGGGGGATTTTGCCAAGGTCGATGACGATCCAGGCGCCGGCTTAGCCGTATCTATGCAGTGGAAACCGATGTGAGAACCACAGAGACACGATGAACACAGAGAAAAAAAGCGGGCCGGCGTCAGTGCCGGAGAGTCACCTGTTAGTGAGTCAATGTCGGCCAGAGAATCCTCTGTTTTCTCTGTGTTCATCGCGTCTCTGTGGTCAAACAATTCGGTTCGACTGAATGGTGACGGTTTAGGTGCCTTTGCCGGTCTTCCAATCGGGGAAGCGCTCGTTCCCGTAGCGGCGGTCGTCGATCACGTTGAACGGGTTCGGACTCGGCTTGAGCCAACGGCCCGCGACCTGGTCGGGTTCGCTGTTCCAGCGGCAGAGCTGCGGGTCCTGTTTCGAGCCGCCGGCCGTGGGGGAATCGCCGACGAGATCGTCCAGCGTCGCGCCAGCCGCGGCGCGATCAGATCATCGCCGCCGAGTCGGAAGCGCACCGGCGCAGTCGCGGCCGCGACTTGGCCGGGAATCGCGCGCCAGCAGAAATTCGTCCCCAGCCGCCACGTCGGCTCCTGTGTATCAACGAGCGCGAACACCGTGCCGCCCTCGGTCTTCGTCGCGACCAAGTCGAGCAGATCGTCCTCGGATTTCTTTGGTTCGGAGGCGTCCGTTTTCTTCGGTGCCGTCGCGGCTCTCCCCGCCACAGCCGCGAGCAAATCGTGGGGGCAGGGAGGGGTTGCGACCACGATTGCGGCAAACCAAACGGGGCAGACAAAACGAAGTGGGGAAAGATGAGTTGAGTAGCGGCCGCATAATCGCAGACAGCGACGGCGGGCCTCCGTGACATTCAGCGAGCGCGCGCACGGCTCGCTGAAGAATCTGCATGACTCTCCTACCGCTTTCGGAGCTTGATCTTGTCCGCCAGTTCCTCGGCCGGATAGGTCCAGATTTCCGCGAGGGTCGGGTGATAATGCGGCACGGCGGCGAGTTCGTGGACGGTCATGCGCGCGGCCATGGCGACGATGATTTCGTGGATGAGTTCGCCGCCCATGGGACCGACGCAGCCGCCGCCGAGGATTTCGCCCGTGACCGGATGGGCCAGCAATTTCACGAAGCCATCCTTGGCTTCCATGATGAGAGATTTGCCGTGGTCGTTGAAGGGATAGCTCGCGGTGAGATAGGGAAGGTTGGCGGCACGCGCGGCCTTCTCGGTCAGGCCGACGCTGGCGACTTGGGGATCGGTGAAGACGACGCTGGTGAGGAGGCGGTAGTCAATGGCGCGCGGGCGGTCGGGGTGGAGCAGATTGTGCGCGGCGATCTCGCCCTGCTGGATGGCGATGTGGACGATCTCGTACGGTCCCGTGCAGTCGCCGCCGGCGTAGATGTGCGGGGCGCTGGTTTGCATCCGGGCATTGCTGACGATGCGCGCGCCGTCGAGGACCACGCCGGCGTGGGCGAGGCCGAGGGAGGCGGTGTTGGGGGTGCGCCCGAGGGCGAAAAGGATTTCTGCGGCGGCGACTTCGCGGCGCGCGCCGTCGTGTTCGAAGGTCACGATTTTGCGGCCGCCCTCGCGGCGGGCGTCGAGCAGGCGGGTGTTGGTCAGGACGGTCATGCCTTCGCGGCGCAGGACTTTTTCGGTCTCGAGCGCGGCATCGGTGTCAAAGTCGCGCAAGATGGTTTCGCCGCGCTGGATCAGGGTGACGGCGACCCCGAAGCGCTGGAAGAACTGCGCGAACTCGACACCGACCGCGCCGCCGCCGAGCACAATCAGGGACTCGGGCAGCGCGGTGAGTTCGAGCGCGTCGTCGCTCGTGAGATAGCCGATGTCGCGGAGGTGGGGCAGGGGAGGGGACGCGACGACGGAGCCGGTGGCGAGAAGGAAATGGCGCGCGCGAATGCGTTCGCCGGTGCTGAGTTGCACCGTGTGCGGATCGGTGAACGTGGCGGTGGCGCGGTGGAAGGCGAACTTGCCGCCGGTGAGTTGCTGGCGGCGATAGCTGGCGAAGTCCTCGATCATCGCGCGTTTGCGGGCCATGACGCGGGCGAAGTCGAAGGTGACGGGGTCGGTCGTGATTCCCCACGTCGCGGCGTGGCGCGCGAGGTGGAGGACATCCGCCGCGTAGAGCAGCGCCTTGGTGGGCATGCAGCCGCGCAGAATGCAGAGGCCGCCGATCTCGGGGCCGCCCTCGACGACGATGGTATTCCAGCCGGCGGCCGCCGTGGTGCGGGCCGCGGCGTAGCCCGCGCTGCCGCCGCCGAGGACGGCCAGGTCGTAGTCGAATTCGCTCATGGGAGTGAGGACATAACCATCCGGATATTAGTCCCACAGCATCAACTGGTTACGAGAGGCGGTAGCCTCATCTTGAGAGCCGATATTGGCAAACAGCTCAGCCATAGGCACTTGCTCAAACGCGTTGACGCTCACAATCTGTAGCATTTGGGACAGGCT
>CAMAUZ010000102.1 GCA_945861535.1 Akkermansia muciniphila
ACTTCCGTGCCGATGCGCCAGGGTTTGCCGTCGCCGCCCAGGCCGCTGCGGCCAATCTCCAGCGAGCGCAGGCATTTTTGCAGGCTCTCCTTGAACGTGCGCCCGATGGCCATCGCTTCGCCGACGCTTTTCATCTGCGTGGTGAGCGTGGGGTCGGCCTGCGGGAATTTCTCGAAGGCAAAGCGCGGGATCTTGGTGACGACGTAATCAATGCTCGGCTCGAAGCTCGCGGGGGTTTCGCGCGTAATGTCGTTCTTGAGTTCGTCGAGCAGGTAGCCGACGGCGAGCTTGGCGGCGATCTTCGCGATGGGGAAGCCGGTGGCCTTGGACGCGAGCGCGGAGCTGCGGCTGACGCGCGGGTTCATCTCGATGATGACCATGCGGCCATTCTCCGGGCTGACGCCGAACTGGATGTTCGAGCCGCCGGTCTCGACGCCGACGGCGCGGATGACGGCGAAGCTCTGGTCGCGCATGATCTGAAATTCCTTGTCGGTCAGCGTCTGGATGGGCGCGACGGTGATGCTGTCGCCGGTGTGGACGCCCATGGGGTCGAAGTTCTCGATGGAGCAGATGATGACGCAATTGTCGGCCTTGTCGCGCATGACTTCCATCTCGTATTCCTTCCAGCCGAGGAGTGATTCTTCGATGAGGACTTCGTTGACGGGCGAGAGTTCGATGCCGCGTTTGGCGATTTCCTCGAATTCGTCGCGATTGTAACCGATGCCGCCGCCGGTGCCGCCGAGCGTGAACGCGGGGCGGATGATGAGCGGGAACTTGCCGATCTTTTCCGCCACGGCGCGGGCTTCGTCGAGGTTGTGGGCGACGCCGGAGATGGGGACGTCGAGGCCGATGCTCAGCATGAGGTCCTTAAAGGCGAGGCGGTCTTCGCCTTTGTGGATGGCCTCGGCTTTGGCCCCGATCATTTCGACGCCGTATTTTTCGAGGACGCCGCTTTTATGCAGGGCCATGGCGGTGTTGAGCGCAGTCTGGCCGCCGAGGGTGGGGAGGAGGACGAGTTTGTGCGGGGTCTGGGGTCCGGGGTCCGGGGTCTGGGGCACGCCCAGCCGTTTCATTTCGGCGAGTTCGCGGATGATGATTTTTTCGACGCACTCGGGCGTGATCGGCTCGATGTAGGTGCGGTCGGCGAACTCCGGGTCGGTCATGATGGTGGCCGGGTTGGAGTTGATGAGGACGACGCGGTAGCCCTCTTCGCGGAGCGCCTTGCAGGCCTGGGTGCCGGAGTAGTCGAACTCGCAGGCCTGGCCGATGATGATCGGGCCGGCGCCAATGATGAGGACGGAGTGGATGTCGGTGCGTTTGGGCATGTGCGAAAAGCGTGTTAAAACGGCCCCGGATGAAACACGGGGCGCACCGGGATGGCGAATGATTTTTTCCGTTCTGAACGGCCCCAAAAGTGCGTAACAATACGCCGCGCAGTATGGTTTGCACTCTTTTGCTCGGTAAGTATGGTCCGCGTTTCCTCGCGCCGGGCGGGGGCAATTTTTTGACCTGAATGAAGCATCTTTTGTCTCTGGAAACGGTGTCAGCGACGGACCTGGAATCGATTCTGGCCGGGGCTGCGGACATGAAGCGTTCGCGCGGTCAGCACGCGCACCAACCGTTGAGGGGGCAGGTCTGGGGGTTGATTTTCTCGAAGTCATCCACCCGCACGCGGGTGTCGTTTGAAGTGGGCATCCGCGAACTGGGCGGGGACGCGCTGTTCCTCAATGCAAATGACATCCAGCTCGGCCGCGGCGAGCCGATCAAGGACACCGCGCGCGTGCTCGGGCGGATGATCCACGGCGCGGTGATCCGCACGTTCGCGCAGCGCGATGTCGAGGAGTTCGCCGCGTTTTCGGGGATTCCGACGATTAACGCGCTCACCGACGACGAGCATCCGTGCCAGATTTTGACGGACATTTTCACCTTCCAGGAACAGCGCGGGCCGATTCGCGGGAAGGTCGTGACGTTCGTCGGTGACGGCGCGTGCAATGTGCCGCTGTCGTGGGTGTTTGCGGCGGCGAAACTGGGCTTCGAGCTGCGCATCGCCGCGCCCCGGGCGTATCAGCCGGACGAAGTGTTTTTTCAGCGCGCGGGTGCGACGCACTTTTTTGCGACCGGTTCGGGTCCGGTGCTGACGCGACATTTTGATTTTCCGTCGGGCGGGAAAATCATCTGCCACGAGGACTTGAAGGCGGCGGCGGCGGGCGCGGACCTGCTCTACACGGACGTCTGGGTGTCGATGGGCAAGGAGGCCGAGTCGGCGCAGCGGCTGCGGGATTTGTCGCGGTATCAGATCAATGCCGAAGTACTGAAGGTCGCGAAGCCCGGCGCACTGGTGATGCACTGCCTGCCCGCATATCGCGGGAAAGAAATCGACGACGCGACGTTCGAGGCGCACGCGCAGACGATTTTTGATCAGGCCGAGAACCGACTGCATGTGCAGAAGGTGATCCTCGCGTGGGCGGTGGCGTGAGGTGGGGGCGGCGGCATTTGCGCACCGCACTTGAACCTAAAAACCGCAGTTCAACCACGGATAGACACGGATTAACACGGATGGGAACGGGGATTCCAAAAGTCCCGCGGTCATCTAAAAAGTGAGGCAACGGAAATCGGTATCCATCCGTGTTTTTCGGTGTTTATCCGTGGCTCTTCAGTTCCAACTGCTTTCTCTGGGTTGAAGGAGCGTGGCGTTCACGCCGCTGCGGCGGGAAATGAAAGCGGTGGCGGATTTTCTGAGCACTCCCGTTCCATGCGGACATTTCTGCGGCGTAAACGCTGCGCTCCGGTGGGTGCCGGCGGCACCGGCCCGTCGTGTTCCCCGGCCTTTCTCCTCGACGCTCTTCTGACCGCTGTTAGCCTCGCCACCCTATGGCAATCGCAGCGCCCGTCGCTCCCCAAAAAGTAAATCTCCGCCGCCCCGACATCATGGAGGCCGTGCAGGCCCAGGTGTTGTCCCACTACCGCAGCGAACTGGTCGAACGCATCCGCGCCTTCGGCCACGTCCTCTCCGCCGACGGCGTGCTGACCGTGAAGCTGGCGAAGGAATTTGGCTTCTGCTACGGCGTCGAGCGCGCCATCGACCTGGCCTACGCGGCGCGCAAAGTTTTCCCCGACAAGCCGCTCTACATCCTCGGCGAAATCATCCACAACCCCGAGGTGAACGACCAGATTCTGGCGATGGGCATCAAGTCGCTCTCGGGCAAGGAAAAGACCGCGGACATTGACGATCTCAAGGCCGGCGATGTCGTCATCATCCCGGCGTTCGGCACCGAAGTTTCGTTGAAAAGGAAGCTCGAGGAAAAGGGCTGCCTCTTCGTGGACACGACCTGCGGCGACGTGATGAGCGTGTGGAAACGCGTGCGCCAATACTCGAAGGACCAGGTCACCAGCATCATCCACGGCAAGGCCTGGCACGAGGAAACCAAGGCCACCAGCTCGCAGGCGACCGGCGGCCATTATCTCGTCGTCTTCACCCTCGCGGAGACCGATTACGTCTGCGACTACATCCTCAACGGTGGCAACAAGGACGCATTTCTCGCGAAGTTCAAAGGCGCGTGCTCGGCGGGTTTCGATCCCGAAGTGCATTTGCAGGCCATCGGCGTGGCCAACCAGACCACGATGCTGCGCGGCGAGACCGAGGAAGTGCAGCGTCGCCTGCGCCAGGCCATGACGACCAAGTACGGCGTCGCCCAGCTCGAACGGCATTTCCGTTTCTTCGACACCATCTGCGGCGCGACGCAGGACCGGCAGGACGCCTTGGAAAAACTGCTCCGCGAACCGCTCGACCTGCTGGTCGTCATCGGCGGTTACAACTCCTCGAACACCTCGCACCTCGCCGAAATGGGCGAGGCGAAACTGCCCACGTTCTTCATCAAGAACGCGGCGAAGATGGTTTCAACCGGCCTCATCCAGCACTACGACCAGCACCAGCAGGCCGAAGTCGAGACGCGCAACTGGCTGCCCGCCGGCAAGGTCACCGTCGGCATCACCGCCGGTGCGTCGTGCCCGAACAACCTCATCGAGGACGCCATCCGCCGCCTGTTCGAGCTGAAGGGCGTCGCCGTGCAGGAGCTTCTCTAATCGCGCGCGGAATTGCCGCCGCTCCAGTCCGCATTTCACGCCCCGGCCCATGCCCTGCACCTGCACCGAACTGGAACAACGCGAACGCACCATCCTCGCGCCGTACGCGCAGTTCAGCGGCGATTCCCGCGGGCGCAAACACAGCGAGGAACCGCCCGAGTGGCGCACCCAGTATCAGCGCGACCGCGACCGCGTGATCCACTCGCGCGCCTTCCGCCGGCTCGAATACAAGACCCAGGTTTTTCTCAACGGCACCGGCGATCATCTGCGCACCCGCCTCACGCACACGATGGAAGTCGCCGCCATCAGCCGCAACATCGCCCGTGCCCTGCGCCTCAACGAAGACCTCGCCGAGACCATCGCGCTCGCCCACGACCTCGGCCATTCACCCTTTGGCCACAAAGGCGAGGAGGTGCTCAACCGCCTGATGACCGGCCACGGCGGCTTCGAGCACAACCAGCAGAGCCTCCGCATCGTCGAGGAGCTCGAACAAAAATATCCCGGCTTCAGCGGCCTGAACCTCACCTGGGAAACGCGCGAGGGCCTCAGCAAACACAAAACCGCCTACGACCTGCCAGCCCACCGGGCCGAGTTCTCCTTCCGCCAGCCGTCCCTCGAGGCCCAGCTCGCCAACCTCGCCGACGAGATCACCTACTACAGCCACGACCTCGACGACGGCCTGGACGCCGGCCTGCTCGACGAAAAGAAACTGAGCCGCGACGTCGAACTCTGGCGCGACGCCGAGCAGACCGTGCGCTCCCAGCACGGCGATCTCGACGAGGAATGCCGCCGTTATTTCACCATCCGCTGCCTCATCGATGGCCAGGTCCGTGATGTCGTTGCGACCACCGAGCAAAGCATTCGCGACTCCGGCGTCGCCACCGCCGACGCGGTCCGCCAGCAGTCCGCCCCGCTCGTCCGCTACAGCCCCGCACGACGCACCCTCAACCTCCAGTTGCGGAAATACCTCTACCAAAATCTCTACTACAACCCGGTCGTCCACGAACCGAACATGGCCGCAGTGAAGAAGCTCGAGGACCTCTTCCATTACTTCTGCGCCCATCCCGACGAGATCGGTCGCCAGTCCCGCAAGCGCGTCGCCACGGCCGGCTTCCACCGCGCCGTCTGTGATTATCTTGCCGGCATGACCGACCGCTACGCCACCCTGGAACACCAGCGGCTGATGGGGAAGTGAGGGGACCGTTGCCCTCGCCGGAGCCTGCTTGGCTCAAGGATTCACCGCGCGATATTGCGCGTTCCAGATCACCTCCACGCCCAGCTTCTCGTTCCCATTGGCTTGCTGCGGCAGGATTGTGTTGGTGTTCACCATCGAGGCGTGACCGTCCATGAACACAATGTTGCCGGCGTTGCCCGAGTGCCGCACGGCGAAACTGCGCCAGCGATTGGCCGGATTGACCGAGTTGAATTGCGGGCTCCCGTTCACGACTTCCGTAACCGGGTCAAAAACCGAATCAAACATCAACACCGTGCGAGTTGGTTGCGTGAAGGCGGAAAGCGGTGGCATCGCCGGAAAGGCCAAATTCGGACCGGCGACTCCGGCGGCATCCGCCTTTTTCAGGTCGATGTTCATCACGATGCTGAAAAAACCGTTCTGGCCGTTGGCGCTCGGCGGTATTCCCTGCTTCGCCGCCCCGCAGTGCCAGTATTTGCCGACCGGTCCACCGGGAAAAGGCATGTTGGCCTGATTGACACTGTAAGTCGGCGAGTTCGCCGCCGCCCAATAGTTCGACAGCGGTCGGTCGGTCATGTAGGGCGGGAGCAGGTTGAACCACGCTGCCGCATCCCCCGGGTTTCCCGTGGCATTGCCATAGGTGCCGCCCGAATTCATGCCATCGCGTGGCAATCCGTCGTTGTAGTCTCCCGAGTAGAGCAGTTGTGCCAGCCCCCACTGCTTGATCGAATTCAAGCATACCGCCGTTTTGGCCTTGTCCTTCGCCCGGCCCAACGCCGGCAGGAGCATGGAAGCAAGGATGCCGATGATCGCGATGACCACCAGCAGTTCAATGAGGGTGAACGCCGCAATCCGTCGCGGGCGAGACGTAGGGGAGGCAATTTTCGTGGGCATAGGTTTTTGGTTTAACTGGACGCAAGCGAACGGAAGCGCCGACCAAATCCGGTCGCTTCCGAAGCTAGGCTGGCCGATGCCGGAGGCAACCAACGTTTGGTAACAATGTCGTGACGCGCCACCCGCCACGGGCCGGAAAACCATGCCCCGCCTATGCCAGCACGTCCGTCACGACATTCCCGTGAACATCCGTGAGCCGGAAATCCCGCCCCGCGTGGCGGAACGTCAGGCGCGTGTGATCCAGCCCGAGCAGATGCAAGATCGTCGCGTGGAAGTCGTGGACGTGAACGGGATTGTGCGCCACCGCATTGCCGTGCTCGTCGCTCTCACCGTAACTGTAGCCGCCCTTCACGCCGCCACCGGCCATCCAGCACGTGAACGCCTGCGCGTGATGCTCGCGGCCCTTCGAGTCCTTGCTCGTGTTGAACGGCGTGCGGCCAAACTCGGTCGCCCACACCACCAGCGTTTCATCGAGCATCCCGCGCGAGCGCAGATCGGCGAGCAACGCCGCGATCGGTCCGTCCACATTGCGCGCCAGCGGCCCGTGCGCGCCCATGTCACCGTGCGAATCCCAGTTGCCCGACGCGCCGGTGTCGATGAGTTCGATGAACCGCACGCCCCGCTCGGCCAACCGCCGAGCGATGAGACATTGCCACGCAAAACCCTTCGTGCTGCCGCGCGCCAATCCGTAAAGCTGATGCGTCGCGTCGGTTTCCTTCGCGAGCTCAAACGCCTCGGGAGCGGCGGCCTGCATGCCGTAGGCGGTCTCGAACGCCTTGATGCGCGCGGCGAGCTGCGGATCATTCCCGCGCGCGCCGAGATGCCGCCGGTTCAACGCCGCGCCGAGACCCAGCTCCATTTCCTGCAACTCCGCGTCCGGCAGCCGCCGGCTGATGTTCGGCACCGGCTCCGGCCCCGGCACCACGCGCGTCCCCTGATGCGCGCCCGGCAGAAAATCCGCCGACCACACCTGCCCGCCCGCATACGGCAGCGCCGGCGCGATCACCATGAACGCGGGCAGATTCGCGTTCTCCGTGCCGAGTCCGTAGCTGACCCACGAACCCATGCTGGGCCGCGTGAACGTGACCGACCCGGTGTGAATCCCGAGCGTCGCCTGCGCGTGATCCGCGTGGTCGTTGAACATCGAGCGGATCAGGCAGATGTCGTCCGCGCGCTCGGCGGTCTTGGCGAACAGGTCACTAATCCAGAGGCCGGACTGCCCGTGCTGTTTGAACTCCCAGCCCGGCTTTTTGTAATACTTCACCTCGCTGCGGTTGTTCAGCGCGAAGGCCTCCAGCATTTTCTTCGGCACCTCGTACGGTTGCCCGTGATCGGCTATCAGCCGCGGCTTGTAGTCGAACGAATCCACATGCGACGCCCCGCCGCTCATGTGCAGAAAAATCACCCGCTTGGCCTTCGGCGTGAAATGCGACGCCCGCGGTGCCGCGGGATCGCCAGCGGCTGTGATCGCCCCACGGGCGGAGTCGGCGCGGAGCATTTCGGAGACGATGCCGGGCAGCAGCAGCGAGCTGCCGGCGAGCGAGCGGATGAAGCCGCGGCGCGAGGGTTGGGTGATGAAGGCGGAGTTCATGATCAAATTTTAAGGGAACAGTTGGAGCAATGCGTCCGCGAAAATCTTCATTCCGCGTGCATCGGGGTGGTTGATCGAGTTCAGCATGAGCGTGCTGTAGGGGATTCCCTGCCGCCACAGGCGACCGTAGCGGAGTGCCGCATCAGCGAGCGCGACGTTGTGTTTCGCGGCGAAAGCCCGCAGGCCGGCGACGTAAGGACGCGGGTCATTGTCCACGTCGCGCTCGCGATTCAGGCCCATCCAGTCGGGGCGGACGTAATGCGGCGTGAGGATGATCCACTCCGCGCCGATGCCCTGAAAATCCGCGAGCAACTTCGCGTAACGCGCCTCGACCGCCTGCGGATTCAGCCCCGCATCGTTGACGAACTCGGACACCACGAGGTCCGGTTTCGCGCCCAACACCTTCTCACGATAATTGTGCGGACTGCCCGGCGGCTCGTTCAGATAGCTCCCCGTGTTGCGCCCGCCCCACGCCTCGGTGACCAGTTCGATCTTCGCCTGCGGAAACCGCTCGCGCAGCCGCGCCACGAACTGCTCCTGCCAGCGTTCGGTCGCGGGATTCGGCACATACGTCCCGACCGTCACGCTGTCGCCCCACGCGAGAATCCGCAGCGGCTCACCCGCGCGCAGCTTCTTCAGCGCCTTGGGAACCAACTGCTCGGCGACGCTGGGATTGGCCTTCGGCGGCTCGGGAAACGCCGTCTCCGAAACGACAAACAAATGCTCCGGCGCGAGCTTCGCGACACGCCCCGGCAGCCAGACGTTGCCCAGATGCCGCTCGCCCGCCTCAACCTTCGGCGGTGCCGGCGCAGCGGCGCGTGGCTCGCCCCGCCGCACCACGATGCGCCCATCGCGCCCCAGCACCACCGCATCGAGCCGCAACAGCGCGTGCCGATAGCTCACGAAAACCGGCTGCCCTTCCTTGATGCGCCCCTTCGCCAAACGCCCAAACGTGCCCCAGCTCAAATCCGCCTCGTAATCCTCACCCTTGCGAAACACCTCGG
Source organism: Akkermansia muciniphila (assembly GCA_945861535.1). Taxonomy (GTDB): domain Bacteria; phylum Verrucomicrobiota; class Verrucomicrobiia; order Limisphaerales; family BJHT01; genus BJHT01. Next base: position 8,765 of record CAMAUZ010000102.1, read on the forward strand.
CCTCCGCCCCCGCCCCGGCGCGGACCACGAGGCTCGCGGGTTCGAGCAAATAAGGCGTCGTCGTTTCCTGCGCGCGCAACGCCCGCAGTTGCGCGCCCTTCACCCAGCCGCCGGCCCGCGGATTGAACAGCGGCAGCGAGTCATATTTCTCCGCGCTGACCGCGAGCATCTCCGGCGGCGCAATCTTCACCACGGCCTCCACCACCTGCGGCTCACGCACGCTCACCTGCACCTCCCAATCGCCCGTGATCTTCAACTCAGCGGGCACCTCGCCGCGGAGTTGAAGGACGGTGGCAGCAAACACGACTGCCACCACCGTCAGCATTCGAATCACGCCCACGCGACGATCCAAAAGGAACTCACCAGCCAGTGCCACCGACCTGCTGAAAATCTTGCGGGATCCGGTGCGGTTGGGTGGCGGCACCGATGCGTGCGTTCTGGCAAATGTAAGATTCATGTTGGCTGTCAGTTAGAATTTCAGACGGCGATCGCCTACCGATAGATCTCCCGGCGATGACCAAGTGCCGAAACGACAACCTTCCCGGCTGCCGCATCCACGGTGTAAAGCACCCGGTAATCGCCCACCTGGATGCGGTATCCCTCCGCGCCGAGCAGCTTTTTGCAGCCGGCGGGAAACGGCTGGTCGGCCAATTTGAGGAGCGCCCGGGCGATGCGCTTTTGCACCTCACGGGAAAGTTGGGCCAGTTCCGTCTCGGCCGGCCGTTGAACTTCGACCGTGAAGGTCACGGCTTGATGCCCAGGTCGTTCAAAACGTCAGCCAGCGGGCGGCTCGGTTCCCCACGACGCGAGTTCAAGGTAAGGCTGTCCTCCAGGTCCTCCCGCAGCGTCTGGTCTGCAATCAACAACCGGAAGACCCGGTCGCGTTCGACTTCGGACAGAGCCTTGATTTCGGCGATAACTTCAGTGGCACTCATGGTTGGAGGTTAACCGGGCTTGACCGTCGCTGGCGATGGATTCAAGGCCGGACCATCGAACCTTCAGGTTTCGGGTTCAAGCCCGGAGCGCCGCATTCTTCGGCCTTCCTTCCGGCGCATCTTCCCAACGCGCCCACACCTGACAGCCGACCCCGGGGCACCAGACTGTGCCCCCTGTTCCCTGCCCCCTGTCCCCTGATTCCTGCTCCCTGCCCTCTCCCGCCCGAGCTTCCCCCTTGCCTTGCCCCGCGATTGTCCCTACTCCTAGCCGCCAACTTCGGAACGCTTATTTATGTCACAACTCGCTGGAAAAATCGGAATCGTCTTTGGTGTCGCCAACAAACGCTCCATCGCCTGGGCCATCGCGCAGGCGTGGGCCAAGGCCGGGGCGACGCTCGCCTTCACCTACCAGGGCGAACGCCTCAAGGAGAACGTCGAGGAACTCGCCGGCACCTTCGGCCCCGACACGCTCATCCTCCCCTGCGATGTCACCAGCGATGAGCAGATCGCCAATGTTTTCAAGGTCGTCGGCGAGAAATACGGCAAGCTCCACCTGCTCCTCCACAGCGTCGCCTTCGCGCCGAAAGACGCCCTTGAAGGTCTCTTCGTCAACACCTCGCGCGAAGCCTTCCGCGTCGCGCACGACATCAGCGCCTACTCCCTCGTGGCGCTCGCCCGCTCCGCCGCGCCGCTTATGACCGACGGCGGCAGCATCGTGGCGATGACCTATTACGGCGCGGAAAAAGTCGTGCCGCACTACAACGTCATGGGCGTCGCCAAGGCGGCCCTCGAAGCCAGCACTCGCTACCTCGCCTACGATCTGGGTCCGAAAAAAATCCGCGTGAACTGCATCAGCGCCGGCCCGATGAACACGCTGGCCGCGCGCGGCATCGCGGGCTTCACGGACATGATGAAACACTACGAAGCCCACGCGCCCCTCAAACGCAATGTCGTCCCCGACGAACTCGGCGCGACCGGCGCCTTCCTCGCCAGCGACGGCGCGGCGGCCATCACCGGCCAGGTGCTCTACGTCGATTGCGGCTACCAGATCATGGGGATGTAACCGGGAGCTCGGCCGGCCGGGGAGCGCACGGCCAGCCCTGTAGCGCAGGTTTCCAAACCTGCTGTGTCGCCGACTTCCAAGTCGGCGGGGCGTCCGCAAGTTCGGGCACGTCCGTAAATCCCACACCCGCAGGTTTAGAAACCTGCGACACAGCAGGCTTGGAAGCCTGCGCTACAGGGACGGCGTCCCTCCACCGTGGACCCCGACCTCAATCCGCAAAAAACTCCGCCGGCCCGCGCCACACGATCCGCACTGCGTCCAGCCGCAGCCGAGCGGCGCGCAGATGCCGCCCCAACTCCGCACGCTCGTTGGTCGCGAGATCAATCTCCTCCTGTCGCACGTGCCGATTGACGGCCTTTAGCGCGATCAGCCGTTCGCGCTCGTGATCCAGGTCCTTCTCCATTGCGGCCACCGCGCGCTTCACCAGCGCCGGCACGGCTTCCTCCGCGAGTTCGCCGGCACGCGTCAGCAGCTTCGGCAATAGCGTCCGCGTCAGCTCGGGTCGCGCCAGCAGCCGATGCGCGGGAATGTCGCGCAGCGGCCCGCGCGGCTTGTCGGTGACCAGCACCGCCGGACACGCCTTCGACTGCGCGTCCACCAGTATCCGCACCGGCGTGGCCGGCAGAAACCGTTCCGCGTGCAACCGCGCCGGCGCGAGGCATTCGAGCACGAACACCGCCTCGACATACAGCGACCGCGACCGCGCATCCTCCCACAACGCAAACGCCGCATTGCCCCGCTCCGAACCGAGCACCGCATCCATCGCCCCGCCCACCACTGGATGATCCCACGTCAGAAAACCAAAGTGTTCGCGGCTCAACGCCGTCGTGCGATCACAACTCACGATCAGCCCCGTCTCCGGCAAACCGGGAAAGTGCTCGACCACCAGATCGCCGCCGCCGAGCAGGAATGTCCGCCCCGTCACCGCTTCGGCGCGGATGCTGCGGTCGTCGAACACGCGGATCAAAAACGCCTCGAGTGAGGTATCCGCATCCACCGCGGCGATCTCCTTCACCAACCGCCCCGCGATTGCCGCATCGAACGAATTTAGTTCCAGCAACCGGTCCCGCCCCGTCGCCAGCCGCGCCGCCAGTTCTTCCGCGAACGCACGCGTCTCCGCCAACAACGCCGCCAGCCCCGCCTCGTCGTGCGTCTCGTGAAAATCCGCCGCCAGCTCGCGCACCGCGCGGCCGAACCGTTCGCGCACCTCGGCCCCGCCATGCAGGCTGCGCCCAAACGCCCCCAGCCCCTCGTGAAACCACCGCGCCAGCACCTCCTGCGCGCCGCCCCGCACGAACGGCACATGCACGCGGATGTCCCCCTTCTGCCCGATGCGGTCGAGCCGCCCGATGCGTTGCTCGAGCACCTCGGGGTCCAGCGGCAGATCGAACAACACGAGATGCTGCGCGAACTGAAAATTGCGCCCTTCGCCGCCGATCTCCGAGCACAGGAGAATCCGCGCGCCATCTTCATCCGCAAACCACGCCGCATTGCGGTCGCGTTGGATGAGCGGCAGCGCCTCGTGAAACACCGCCGACTGCACCGTGATCCGCCGCCGCAACGCCTCGTCGATGGCCTCGACCTTCGCCCGCGTGCGGCAGATCAGCAGCACCTTGGCCGTGCCGAGTTCGCGCAACAGCCCCGCCAGCCAGTCGATGCGCGGATCGTTTTCAAAATCAAACTCCGGCGGATCGGCCGTCGCGGGCGCGTCATCCCCCGCGAATTCCGCCGCCAGATTCTCCAGCAATTCCTCTGCGTCCTTCACCGCCTCCAGCGGCACCAGTTGCGGCAGCCGCTGCGGGAAGCCCGCAATCGCCGCGCGCGTGTTGCGGAACATCACGCGCCCCGTTCCGTGCCGGTCCACCAGGTCCGCAATCATCGCGTGGCGTGCCGCCGTATCCGCGCTGGCGAGCGACTCGAGCCGCTGCCGGAAGCCCGTCGATTCATGCGCGAAAATGCGCAGCAACGCCGCGATCTCCGCGCTTCCCGGCGCCTTGCCCGCGAGCAGTTGATCCGCGACTTCGGCGACGACGCGAAAATGTTCCGCCTCGTTTTGAAACTCGGCGAAATCCGCGTAGCGATCCGGATCGAGCAGCCGCAGCCGCGCGAAATGTCCCGCCGGCCCGAGTTGCTCCGGCGTGGCCGTCAGCAGCAGCACGCCGCCCGTGCCGCGCGCCAGCTCCTCGACCAGCGTGTACTCGGGACTCGCCGCGGCAGGCGTCCAGCCGAGGTGATGCGCCTCATCCACGATCAGGAAATCCCAGCCCGCCGCGACCGCTTGTTTGCCGCGGCGTTCATTGGCCGCGAGCCAGTTCACACTGCACAGAATCAACTGGTCATCGAGGAATGGATTCGCCTCCGGGTCGGGCGTCTCGATCGACTCGCAGCGGTCCTCGTCGAAGATTTTGAAATACAGATTGAACCGCCGCAGCAGCTCGACAAACCACTGATGCACCAGCGATTCCGGCACCAGCACCAGCGCCCGCTCGACGCGCCCCGTCTGCAACAGCCGGTGCAAAATCAGGCACGCTTCGATGGTTTTCCCCAGCCCCACTTCATCCGCCAGCAGCACGCGCGGACGCCGCCGGCCCGTGACCTCGTGTGCGACATAAAGCTGATGCGGGATCAGCGAAATGCGCCCGCCGACAAAGCCCCGCAGCGGCGATTGCCGGATGCGATGCCAGTGCCGCAACGCCTCGCAGCGCAGTTCAAACGCGTCATTCGCATCTGCCTGGCCGTTGGCCAATCGCTGTTCCGGCGACGCGAACGCCAGCGCATCCGCCAACCGCGCCTCCGGCAGCGTCACGCCGTCGCCGAGATACGTAAGCAACCCGTCGCGCTCGACCACCGCGCGCACCACGAGACTCGCGCCCGCCGTGTCCTTGACCGTCTCGCCCGCCTGAAACCGCACCCGCCGCAGCGGCGCGTTATCCGCCGCATACGTGCGCGTCTGCCCCGCGCCGGCAAAGGCCACCGTCACGGTCGCGCCCGCCAGCTTCAGCACCGCGCCCAGCCCCAGCTCCGGCTCGGCCTCGCTCATCCAACGTTGTCCGGGAATAAATCGGTTCATCAAATCAATGCCGCGACAGTGGCGAGCGGAGGAGGTTTATCCAAGGCGGAAGCCGGAAGAGGAGCGAGTTCGGGCACCGCTCAGTTTCTTGCCCGTCTCATTGGCAACCGGTGAAGCCGGGCGCTAACGAGAGGGGCAAAAAACAGGAGGTGTGTCAGGGTCTGTCCCGGCGGGTTGGGTCGCAGCGGAGGCTGCGCGAAACCGCAGGCCGTGAGCATTCTCCCAGCAGACGGTGGGCACTGACAATCCACGGGTCCGCCTGCCACCCCCGCTGCTGCAGGCCGAACCGATTATCCCACGAACCGTTTCGCCGCCACGGTGGCGTTGTGGCCGCCGAAACCGAAGGAGTTGTTCAGAATCGCCTCGATGCGCATGGGGCGCGCGGTGTGCGGGATGTAGTCGAGGTCGCACTGCGGGTCGGGGTTGTCGAGGTTGATGGTCGGCGGGGCAATCTGGGTCTCGAGGGCTTTGCAGCACAGGGCCATTTCCACCGCGCCGGCCGCGCCAAGCATGTGGCCGGTCGCGCCCTTGGTGGAGCTGACGGCGAGCTTCCGGGCGTGGTCGCCGAAGAGGGATTTGATCGCGAGGGTTTCGCAGATGTCGCCCTGCGGGGTCGAGGTGCCGTGGGCGTTGATGTAGGAGATGTCGGTGGGATTGAGGCCGGCGGAGCGAAGCGCCATTTTCATGCAGCGCGCGGCACCTTCGCCATCGGGCGCCGGGGCGGTGATGTGGTTGGCGTCGGCGGTGTTGCCGTAGCCGACCATCTCCGCGTAGATGCGCGCCCCGCGGGCTTTGGCGTGTTCGAGTTCCTCGAGGACGATCACGCCGGCGCCTTCGCCCATGACGAAGCCGTCGCGGTCCTTGTCGAAGGGGCGGGAGGAACGTTTGGGATCGTCGTTGCGGGTGCTCATCGCGCGCATGGCGCAGAAGCCGCCGATGCCGAGCGGGACGATGGTGGCCTCGGTGCCGCCGGCGAAGATGACCTGGGCATCGCCCATTTTGATCGTGCGCCAGGCTTCGCCGAGGGCGTGGGTGGAGGTGGCGCAGGCGGAGCAGGTGGCGACGTTGGGGCCGCGGAGCCGATGGTACATCGAGAACATGCCGGAGGCCATGTTCAGGATGAGCATCGGGATCATGAAGGGCGACACGCGGCCGGGGCCTTTGGCGAGGAGAACGTTGTGCTGGTCCTCGACAGTTTGCAGGCCGCCGATGCCCGAGCCGATGAAGCAGCCGACCTCGTCGCGGTTCACCTTTTCGAGATCAAGGCCGGAATCCTGCAATGCCCGCCAGCCGGCATAGACGCCGAGCTGCACGAAGCGGTCGGTGCGGCGGAGTTCCTTCGGGGACGGCAGCGCCGGGGTGGCGTCGAAGTTGCGGACCTCGGCGGCGATCTTGCAGTCGTATTGGGTGACATCGAACGCCGTGATGCGGTCGATGCCGCACTGCGAACGCAGGACGTTATCCCAAAAGGATTGGATATCGTTCCCCAACGAGGAGACGATCCCGATTCCGGTTACGACCACACGGCGTCCAGCGCCCACCGATGACATAAAAAGTACAGGGCAGCCCGGACCGTGAGGAGCGCTGCTGCCCTGGGTAAACTGGGGGGATTACTTGGCGTCGCGGCTGCTGTCTTCGATGTATTTGATCACGTCGCCGACGCACTGGAGCTTCTCGGCTTCTTCGTCGGGGATCTCCATCCCAAATTCCTCTTCGAGCGCCATCACCAGTTCCACGGTGTCCAGGGAATCGGCCCCGAGATCTTCGATGAACTTGGCATCCGGGACGACCTGCTCGGCCTTGACGCCCAACTGCTCCACGATGATTGCTTTGACCTTTTCTTCGATCGATTGTTTTTCAGATGCCATGATGATTCCTGTATTTTTCGAGTGCCTGAGTAAGGGCCAAACCAGCGTCAAGCCCGGGTTCTTCGCTGCTGTTTCCGTGCTGGTCTTGACGCGGTTTCCAACCATGCGCCAACCAAAAGCGTGTTCTCTGTAACGATGCCCCGGTACTCCGTCCAGCACCATTTTCGGGGGCGCGAACATCGCCGCGCGCCGCACAGTTGCCGCCAAGCGAACGCCCGCGACCGCAGCGCGGGTTGGCCGGAACCCGACCGGCGAAGCTGAGCCGGTGGCAGTGGATGCTCCACGCCCGGCACCGGCATCTCCGGGATTGAGTTGCGAAGGGCCGGGGACATAGTTGCGCCGCAGTGACGGTGCGCGAACTCGTTCGGTCTGCGAGTTTGGCCGCCGTTTTCAACTCCATGAAACTCTACTTTCTCCGCCACACCGAAGCCCTCGACGGAATGGATGACGGCGCGCGCCCCCTGTCCGATGACGGTCGCAGCGACGCACGCAAGCTGGGCCAGTTCCTGAAGCGCAACGCCATCGAGTTCGACCGGGCGTATGCGAGTCCGCTCGTGCGTGCGCGGGAGACGGCGGAGATCGTCCTGCAGCACTCGGGCGGCCCCCAGCCCGTGCGGCTGGAACTGGTGGAAGCGATGACCAACGGCACTTCGGCCACGGCCTTTCAAAGCTGGCTGAGTCAATTGCCGACGGCGCGCCACGTCCTCCTGGTCGGACATGAGCCGACAATTTCCGAACGCGTGCGGCACCTGCTCGGCATGATCCGGCCCGACGCCCTCGGCATGGCCAAAGGCGCGCTGGCGTGTGTGGAAACGGCGAATCGCCGGACCGGCGCGCTGAAATGGTTTCTTTCCCCCAAACGCCTCTGAGGCGGCCAGCCCAGGCGACCTCGTAGGAGACGACGTTAGGAGACGCAAACCTCCTTTCTCCCAACCGCGCCGCTCCCGCAGAAAAGGTCAGAGACTCCTCACGTCGTCTCCTACCAGACCGGCGGCTACACCCGCCGCGCGCTCACACCTGCACCACCGGGTTTTCCAGCGTGCCGATGCCGGAAATATGGATCGTCACGACATCCGCGGGCTGCAGCGTGAAGCCATCCGGCGGCACGACGCCGGTGCCCGTGAGCAGGATCGCCCCGTGCGGGAAGCTCTGGCAGCGGAAGAGAAACTCCGCCAGTTCCGGGAACGTGCGCTTGATCTGCCCCACGCTGGTCTCGCCGGAAAACTCGACCTTCCCCGCGCGCCGGATGTGCACGCCGATGCTCCATTCCCGCGCCTCCGCCTCGCTCGCATTCACGGTGATCCACGGGCCGACCGCACACGAACGCAGGTAGGTTTTCGCCTGCGGGAGATACAGCAGATTCTCGCCCTCGATGTCCCGCGAGCTCATGTCATTGCCAATCGTGTAACCCGCGATGTGGCCGCGGGAATTGAGCACCAGCGCCAGTTCCGGCTCGGGCACGTTCCAGCGCGCGTCCCGCCGGATGCCCACGCCATCGCCGGGCGCGACGACTTTCTCCGGCAACGACTTGAAAAAAATCTCCGGCCGCACGGCGTCATACACGCGGTCATACGCGCTGGCGCTGAAATCCGACTCCTCCATCCGCGCCTTTTTGCTGCGCAGATACGTGACGCCCGCCGCCCACACTTCCTGCTGATCCACCGGCGCGAGCAGGGTCACTTCGTCCACGCGATACTGCGGCAAACCCTGACCCGACAGGCGCGTCAACTGCGACACCAGCCCCTCGAATTCGAGCAGCGACGACAGCCGGTCGATCCCTTCGGCGGTCAGATCGAGCACCGTGACGTCATCGCGGGTCAGACCCACGCGGACTTGTTTCTTCGGATTCAGGAAGCGGCAAAGTTTCATAAGCAATGAGTGATGGCGACGTGCGCCGGAGGATTAACCAACCGCCGCACCGCGCACAAACAATTCCCACCGTCGCGACCCTCAACCACGTTTTCGCAGCCCCGGCGCTGCCGCCGCATTCGGTCGCGCCCGCGGAGTCGGGCGGGAAGGTTTGAGTGGCGACGGCGGCGTTCGTTTCGACGGCAAGCTTTTCTGCGGGGGAACTGGCGCGGCGAGGGTGATGGAACGGAGCAACGGTGGCAGGCCCGTCCACGGCAGCACGGTGCCGCGTTCACGGGCCTGCGCGGAATCACCGCCGTAAATGAGCCAGGGCCGCACGGTCACCTTGCCGAGCGCTTCCCGCCAGAAATCCAGCCCGCTGAAAAAGTCCCCAGCCACCGTGCCGCCGGATTTGATTTCCACCGCGTCGAGCACCTGCGGCGCGGTCTCGACGACGGCGTCGATTTCATGACCTTCCTTGTCGCGGAGAAAATGCAGGTTGGGTCGCAGGCCGGCGTTGGCGCGGGCCTTGAGCAGCTCGGTGATGGCCCAGTTTTCAAAGAGCGGACCGCGCAGGGGATGGGCGGTCAGGTGGCCCGGCTGCCGCACGCCAACGAGCCAGGCCGCCAGGCCGGTGTCGCAGAAATAGAGCTTGGGGGCCTTGATGAGCCGCTTGGAGAGATTGGTGAACCACGGGCGCACGAGGAACACGACGTGGCTCGCTTCCAGCACCGAGAGCCACGCTTCGGCCGTGACGCGCGTGAGGCCCGCGTCCGCGGCCAGCGAGGTGACATTCACGAGCTGGCCGACCCGCCCGGCGCAAAGCTGCACAAAGCGTTGAAACGCGGCGAGGTCCTGAATGCGGAGAATCTGCCGGACATCGCGCTCCAGATACGTGCTGATGTAGTCCTGCAACCAGTCGGCGGCCGGCACCGCGCGGTCATGGATGGGCGGGAACAAACCGGCCTGCAACAGCGTGTCGAGATCAGCCGGCGCGCGCTTCGCGGTCTGCAGCTCGGCGAGCGAGAAGGGCAGCAACGTCAGCAGGCTGGCCCGGCCGGCCAGGCTTTGGGTGATGGATTCCAGGAGTTCAAACTGGCTCGAACCCGTGAGGATGAAACGGCCGGGACGCGGGTCGGCATCCACCACGCCCTGCAAATAGGAAAAGAGCGCAGGGCACCGCTGCACCTCATCGAGGATGGCCCGCCGCCCCGCCTGCTGGAGAAAACTGCGCGGGTCATCGGTGGCGAAGGCGCGGACATCGGGGTCTTCCAGTGAGAAATACGGGGCGTCCGGCGCCGCGAGGCGCGCGAGCGTGGTCTTGCCGGATTGCCGGGGGCCGGTGATGACGACCACCGGATAGCCGGCGAGGCGACGATGCAGGACGTCCGCCAGCGGGCGGGCGACGGGCCGGAGGGGCAGGGCTGGTTTGGTTGTGGCTGATTGCATACCTCGCTATACAATCAGCCAGAACACTTCCGGTCAATGAGTCGCGGATGAGAGCGCGGCGCGAATGGAGCGCGGCATTTAATCCGCTTCAGCGTGCGGCGTTCCGGCGTGTCCGAACCCGCTGCGACGTGCGAACGGCGAACCAGCGTAAACCCCGAGCGCACGGGGCCGGGGAACTCCTTTGGCAAACGAATGGGGGCAGGCGAATGGGAATGAAGAATCTGTCTGTCCCCATTTCCTTGTCCCCATTCGTCTGCCAATTCGGGTTTCGGGACCGTGCATGGCAGGGCGCGACTGGCGCTATTGCTGGCGCTGGGTCGCGGCCGGACCCGGATCGTGCTTCTCAAACCACTCGAGCACGCGCCGCAGCACGTCCTCGCGATGCGGCAGTTGTTTGATGCCGTGGCCTTCATCGGGATAGAGCACCAGGCCGGTCTCGACGCCGACGGTCTTGAGCGCGCGATGAAACATCACACCCATCGCGACCGGACAACGGCGGTCGTTCATCGAGTGCAGAATCAGCGTCGGCGTGCGGACCTTGGGCGCGTGCGTGAGCGGGCTGTGCTCGCGGAAGCGCGCGGCGACCTCCCACGGGCGGCCGCTCATGTCCCAATCCGTCCAGCTTTGAATGTCGCTGAGATGCCACATGGTGTTGAGGTCCGTGACCGCGTTCTGCGCGACCGCCGCGCGGAACTGCTGCGTCTGGCCGACGAGCCACGAGGTCATGAAACCACCGTAGCTCGCGCCATAAACGAACTGCCGCCGCGGGTCCACGATCCCCTTTTGCACGAGGTGCTCGATGCCGGTGAGAATGTCGCGCCTGTCGCCGCCGCCGAAGTCGTTGCGATCGGCATCGAGAAACTTCAGCCCGTAGCCGGTCGAGCCGCGGAAGTTCGGCTGAAACACCGCGAACCCGCGCGCCGCGAAAAGCTGCACCTCGAATCCGCCACCGCCCGTCGAGCGCGAATGCGGCCCGCCGTGCGGATGCAGCAGCAGCTTGAAAGGCGGACGCGCGACCGACTCGGGCGGGCGCGTGAGCACGCCTTCGATCTCGAGGCCGTCGAAACTTTTCCAGCGCACGATCTCGTCCGTCGCCCGCAGGCGCGCGCCGAGGAGCGGATTGTTCGGCGGCAGCTTCGGGCCACGGCTGGCGGGCGGCGGCGACTTGTCCTCGATGGCCTCCGGACCGGCGTCGAGATCAACGAGCTGGATCGCGGTCCGCACACCACTGATGCCGTTGAACACCACGCGCCGGGCATCGCGCCAGCACTGCGCCGGGAGCGGCTGCGAGGGCGAGAGGTGCGGCGGCGAACCGGCGGTGGGCGCGTGATGATCGAAGACCACGCGCGACTTCGCGCTGCCGGCCGACAGCTCGACGACGGTGAGATTGAACACGTCCTGATGCGGCCCACGCCGCGGCGAACTCAGGCACAGGATGCGCCGTCCGTCGGGCGAAATGCGTGGGGAAAACTCCGGCCCCGGCCCGGTCGTGAGCTGCTCGATCCGGCGGTCGGTGAGCGTGATTTTCCAGAGGTCGTAGTTGTGGTTCACACTGAAGCGCACGGACTCCTGCTCGGCGGTGCGGTTCGCATGAACCACGAGAAACGAGCCGTCCGGCGCCCACTGCGGGTCGCCATACCAGAATTCGTCCGTCGTCACGCGCGTGATGCGCGTCGCCGCGATTTCCCCTGGCGCGGCCGCCAAATCCGCCACCCACACCTGCATCGGTCCGTAGCCTTCGTAGCCTTCGCCCTGATCCTCACGCACCACGATGACATTGTTGCGGCGCTCGGCCTCGGTGCGCGGATCACGCCCGTCATCCGCGACGAACACGAGCCGCCGTCCGTCCGGCGAGAAAGCGACGCGCCCGTAAAACTTGTCGGTGATGACACGGCCATACGGCTTCAGCTTTCCGCCGAGCGGAATCGCCGCGCCACCGCCCACCGGCAGCAGCCAGATGTCCGCCGCCGGGTCCGAGTACGGCGGCACCGGTTTGAAAGCGGGGGTGCCATCGGCGAACGGACGAGTGGAAAGAAAGAGCAGCCATTTTCCATCCGGCGAGAGTTGCAGCCCGAAGGCATCCGGTTCGCCCGCCTCGACCGCGCGGGGCGCCGCGCCGCCCTCATCCACGCGCCACAGCGATTGCCTGATCGGGCGCGTCTGCGGGTCCGCGCGCTGGCGGATGTAGAAGGTGGTGCGGCCGTCCGGCAGCGTGACCTGCTCGACCGCGACATCGGTTTTGTAGAGATCCTCGATTTGCGGAAGTTGCGACAGCTCTTGGGCAGAAGGCAGCGGGCCGAAAGAGATCCCGGCGAGAAAAACGAAAACCAGGCGGACGAGAGGGCGGGATTGCATGGGCTATTCCACGCTGCGCCGCATTGGCCTATTCACCAAGGAGCGCACGGCGGTCGCGAGCCGGGAGCGCGGCATTCATGCCGCTTCAACGTGAGGCGCTCCGGACGGGTGCGAACACGCGGCGATGTTTGGCCAGTGAAGCGGCGCAAACGCCGCGCGCCAGCCGCGCTGATTTCAGCAGAGCTGGTGGTCACGAAGGCTGAAGTCCGGGCGATGGCCTTTTTCCACAATACTCAGTGAGTGAGTATTCTTGCTCAGTCATCGCGTACTGGGCGGTTTGGGGACGAGGTTTTCCCGCTGGCATGGACAGGTGGCCTGCGTGGGGTGGTTCATCAACCGCTTCGAGAAGTACTGGCTCCTGGCGGATTTGCGGGCGAGCCGCCAACGCTCCGGCCGCGAGCGGGCTGCCGGCCACGCGCGCCGCACTGCTCCGGCATTCCGTTTTGCGGGGTGGACAAATCGCCGAAGTTTCCCCATTAAATGCGCCACTTATGAATCCAAACATCTCGGCGGCGCAGGCCGCCTCCCGCCGGACTTTCCTGAAATCCTCCACCACTGCCGCCGTCCTCGCGGGCGGCGCACTCGGCGGCAGCATCGCCTTCCCGAGCCTGTCGCGCGCGGCCAACGCGAGTGACAAACTCAAGATCGGTTTCATCGGCTGCGGCGGGCGCGGCACCGGCGCCGCCAACCAAGCTCTCAGCGGCGACAGCAACGTCGTCCTCTGGTCCATGGGCGAGGCCTTCCGCGACAAAATTGATTCCAGCCTTGAATCGCTGAAGACCGTTTTCAAAGACCAGCCCGGCAAAATCGACGTCGCCGAGGAGCGCAAGTTTGTCGGCCTCGACGCGTACCAGAAGGTCATCAACAGCGGTGTGGATGTGGTGATTCTCACGACCTCCCCCGGTTTCCGCCCGATGCACATCAAGGCCGCCATCGACGCGGGCAAGCATGTTTTCTGTGAGAAGCCCATGGCCGTCGATGGCCCCGGCCTGCGCTCGGTGATGGAGAGCGTGAAGAAGGCGCGGGAGAAAAAACTCGCGCTGGTGGACGGCTTCGTCTGGCGCTGGACCTATGCGAACCGCGAGTCCTACGAAAAAATCCACAACGGCGCGATCGGCGACATCATGGCCGTCTATGCCTCCTATTACACCGGTTCGGTGGACCGCTATCCGAAGTGGAACCGCACCAACACCAAGACCGACCTCGAGTGGATGCTGCGTCGTTGGTACTATTTCACCTGGCTCAGCGGCGACCACATCGTCGAGCAGTCCGTCCACAGCGTGGACAAATTGCTGTGGACCATGAAGGACGAGCCCCCGGTGAGTTGCATCGGCACCGGCGGACGGCAGCTCAAAACGAGCGAGGAATACGGCCACATCTACGACCATTTCTGCGTCGAGTACAAGTGGGAGAACGGCACCAAGGGCTACCTCTTCGCTCGTCAGTTCGACAAATGCTACAACGCCAACACCGACACCGTCTTCGGCACCAAGGGCGTGTATGAAGGCGAGAGCGGCAGCAAACGCCACGTCATCCGCGGCGCCGACGCCTGGCGCTGGAAAGGCACGGTCAACAACGGCTACCAGACCGAGCACGACGAAATGTACGCCTCGATTCGCGCGGGCAATCCGATCAACACCGGCGACCGGTTTTGCAAGACCACTCTCGCCGCGATCATGGGCCGCATGGCCGCCTACACGGGCAAGGAGATCACCTGGGACATGGCGCTCAACTCGCAGGAAGACACCTTCCCGAAAGACCTGAAATGGGATTCGAAGATTCCGATGCCGCCCGTGGCCATGCCGGGCACGACGATGTTCTCCTGAGCGAACCCGCCGCGCCTGACAGTCTTCGCGCGCGCCGCAGCCAGGGCTGCGGCGCGCGTTTTTTTTGGCGGGGGGGCGTTTCGAGGCCGGAGCGCGCCCGTCACCGGTCGCAGCGGAGTGGAGCGGAGTACGGCGCGGGTGAAGTCTGATGCCGCCGGGCGTTCGGACGTCGCTGCGGCCGCGGACGGCCGCACTCGGCGGCCGCATCCGGCGCGCGGCATTTACGCCGCTTCAGCGTTCGCACGTCGCCCCGGGTTCGCACCCGTCTGGAGGCTCCACGCTGAAGCGGCATAAATGCCGCGCGCCGGGGCGGGGCGCGCCTACCCCCTGCGTCCAACAGGACCGGCACACGGCGGCGTGCGTGGGTATTACCCCGGCATAAAGGCAACCCATTGTGATGACCGGCGGCGGGTGACTTTTCCTGCCGATCTGGCGCCGCGCTCGGCGGTCGTGATCGACACCGTGATCGGGGCCACGGTGAACCTGGCAGCCCGGCTGGAAAGCGTGGACCTCACCGACCGGGGAATGCCCCGTCCGAACGGGAGCTTTCGCCTGCTAGTGAACGAGGAGACGTGACGACTGGTGAAGGCGCAGTTCGACGCGACGGAGCTGTCCCCGCCCTTGTCCCTGAAAGGCATCCCCGTCCCGGTCAAGGCCTGGCACGTCTTCCAAGAAAAATCCCAGACATCGGTCTTATGAAAAACGTGCGCCATTTGTTTCTCTCCGACCTCGTTCTTGCCACGCCCGTCGATGCCGCCGATCCGCCTGTGCCGGCGGCGTCGCCGAACCCTCCCCCGTGTCGATGCTGACGAAGCGGCCGCCGCTCGGTCCGTACATGGGCATCGTGCGAATTGGCGGCACGCGCGAAGGGGCCAAAGGGTTGCCGACGCTTTTCGCGGTCGCGCCCGCTGCGACCGCGTCCACGATCAATAAGTCGCCGGTGCTTTATTGCTACAGCAGCGGGGCGCAGGTGATTAAATTCGTCCTCACCTTCACCGCCGTGCGCGCGAACGCCCCGTTCACCGAGACCGAGGTGCGGATGGATTCCGAGGGATTGTATCGGATCGATTTCCAGGCGGCGGGACTCAAACCGAACACCGAATATCAGTGGTCCATCTCGACGCTCACCGGCAAAGAATCTTCCGCCAAAGACACGCTCACGGGCGGGCGCATCCGCCGGTGCCCGCCCCGCCCGGCTGGTCGCCCGCCTGGCGGGGGAAGCGAAATCCAATCCCACGCAGGCCTAGTGCGATGCGAACCTCCTCTACGACGCCTTCTCCGAACTGATCCCGCGACTCGAAACGCAGCCGGAAGACGCGGCCCTGGCGAAAACGCACACGGAACTTCTGGCCCAGTTTGGTGTGGTGCTCCCGACCGCGATGCGCATTCCCGCCCCAGCCGTACAGCAACCGGAAGTGAAGTAGGGGGAGAAGTAACTCGACGGCGCCAAAGCGATGAGTCTGGTTAAGGGCTGGGAGTTATTCCGCCGGCAAGGCGAGAGGACGGCCCAGGTCACAAACTCAAAACAACGAATATCTAACCACGGATCGACACGGATAGAATTGGCAGATGCGCAGGGTCTCCATTCAGCCGGTGGGTGGACATTAAACCTAGAAAAGGCAGTTGAAACCACGAAAGACACGAAAGGCACGAAAACAAAGGTCCGAATCGTGGTTGGCTGACACCGAGCTACCTCACGTGGCTGATGGCAGTTTCCATTTCTGCGAGGGCTTCTCCTTTCGTGATGCTCACGAATTTCATAATCCCAACTGCCCTTTTTAGCGCGAATGGCACCGGTGAGCCAGGCGCTGTTTGGAAACGACAAACAATTAGGCCGGGTCGGACCATAACCATCCGGATATTAGTCCCACAGCATCAACTGGTTACGAGAGGCGGTAGCCTCATCTTGAGAGCCGATATTGGCAAACAGCTCAGCCATAGGCACTTGCTCAAACGCGTTGACGCTCACAATCTGTAGCATTTGGGACAGGC
>CAMAUZ010000103.1 GCA_945861535.1 Akkermansia muciniphila
AGCTTCAATGCGAAAAATCCAATGCCACTCCCCTCCGGACCCCTTAAAACAAGCCTACCGCTACCCTTCGCGGCACTGTTTGGCTGCGGGTCCAAAGCCATTCCTGTTTTGATCGCACGCACTTTTCCAGTTTTGAGTGCTACACGACAGCTTTGCAAAACTCTGTCGCATATACGACAAAGTTTTGTAGCGGTCGCGGCCGGGTTTACCCACGCGGCTTTCGCCCAGTCCTGCCGCTCGTGGGAAAAGGTCAAAGTCGGCCAACGTGCCTCGTCCGCCTTCCGAGTACGCTGGCACCCTGCTGCGTCGCGGCGGCCCCTGGGATTTCCTCACGTCAGCTCCTACGAATATCGCGCCCCCGCCTTCCTCCTTGCCCGCCGCCCGCGCACTTTTGAAACTGCCCGCCATGAACGCCGCACCCTCCCTCCGTCTCGCTTCGGTCCTCACGCCTCTCAACGATTACAACCTCACCCTCGCCGCGCAGTGCGGCGTCGAGGACATCACCGTCCGCTATCCCGGCCCCGACCTCGCGGACCTGCTCCGCTTGCAGCGCCAGATCGAAGCTCACGGCCTGAAGCTCGCCATCGTCGAGGGCTTTCTCCCCATTGAACTGCTGAAGCTCGGCCGCGATCACGACGGCCGCGAACTGGCCGCGATGAAGGCGCTCATCCGCAATCTCGGCCGCGCCGGCATCCGCCTCCTCTGCTACAACTTCATGGCCGGCACCGACTGGGTGCGCACGCGGCTCGACCTGCCCGAGCGCGGCGGTGCGCGCGTCACCGGCTTCGATCTCGCCGAGGCCGAACGCGCGATGTCCCTGAGCGCCACCGCGAGCCAGATCGCCTCCGACCGCATCAGCGCCGACGCGTTGTGGGTGAATCTGGAGCGCCTCCTGCGCGAACTCGTGCCCGTCGCCGAGGAGTGCGGCGTGCTCCTCGCGATGCACCCGGACGACCCGCCGCTGCCGGAATTCCAAGGCAAGGCGCGCATCATGAACTCGGTGGAAAACTTCGAGCGGCTCGTGCGCCTCGTGCCCAGCGCGCATAACGGCATCTGCTTTTGCCAGGGCACGTTCGCCGCGATGGGCGTGGACATTCCCGCGACCATCCGTCGGCTGGGACGCCACATTCGCTACGTTCACTTCCGCGACGTCCGGGCCGCCGGGCCGACGCGCTTCGTCGAGACCTTCCACGACAACGGCCCGACCGACATGGTCGCGGCGATGGCCGCCTATCGCGAAGTCGGCTTTCGCGGACCGCTGCGCCCCGACCACGTCCCGCAGCTCATCGGCGAAGAAAATGGCGAGCCGGGCTACACCATGCTGGGCCGCCTCTTCGCCTACGGCTACATGCGCGGCCTGATGCAGGCGGCGGAGAAAATCGTGCCCACGCCCTTGTAGGAGTCGAGGTAACGAGACTCTAACCTCCTTCCGCGAGAGGCCCGTCCCGACCTCCCCACGTCACGTCG
Source organism: Akkermansia muciniphila (assembly GCA_945861535.1). Lineage (GTDB taxonomy): Bacteria > Verrucomicrobiota > Verrucomicrobiia > Limisphaerales > BJHT01 > BJHT01. Next base: position 1,468 of record CAMAUZ010000103.1, read on the forward strand.
TGAAACCTAACTCCAGTTCCACGCGCCTCACCCGAATCAGCCAACGAACCATTGCCCGCTGGTCGCGCAAAAAAGGTCAGAGACTCCTCACGTCGTCTCCTACAAGGGTTGCCGGTCCGCCTCCTCCCGTCGGCACCTCCGTCGCCTCACGGATCACGGAGCACGGATCACGCATCACCGCAGTCCCCGATCCAACTCCCGCACCTTCGCGACGATGCGCTCCTCCACCCCCGCCGCCCACGGACCCGGATGCGTCGTGCTGAACCGCATCGCGCCACCGCCTTCGTAGCCGCCCTCGCGCAGTACGCGCTCGCTCGGGATGTACGCCATCACGTCGTTGCTGTAGCCGCTCACCCACACGGCCATGCCGGCCGCGCCGACCGCACTGGCGGGGCCGGCCAGCTCGCGTTTCAAGCGGAGCGAATAATCCACCACCGTCTCGCCCCCGAGTGCCACCAGCGTCAGCTCATTGCCGAAACGAACGACCTGCACCGGATACGGATATTTCTCCGGCAACTGCCCGTCCTGCTTCAACGCCGCGAGCATCCGCGTGGCGTGCTGAACTTCGTATTTGTCCTTCGACAACAAACGCCGCTCGAACTCCTCGCGGCCCGGCGCGGTCGCGTACGGCAGCTCGATTTCCGCGAACGCCGCGCGCAACGGGCCGGTCAGCACGCGCGGCTTCGGCAGCAGCGCCGCCTCGACCGCCGTCGCCAGCGAACGCCCGTGGCGCTGCGCCAGATCCAGCGTGCCGCGCGGATACGGATTCTGATCGCCGCCGCAACCCGTGAGAAACAGCGCCGTCGCGCCCGGATGATCCGCCTCGAGGTACTGCTGCGCGAAGCCCGCGTAGTCGCCGCAGAACTGATAGAACCCCAGCGTCGTGTTGTGACACGCGTAGCCGAACAGTACCGCGCGCAACTTGCCATCCGCACCCTCGACGCGCAGCACCGGCACTGAATGATCTATCGGACCGTCGGGATACGGGCTGTTCTGATAATTGGTCCCGTTCGGCAGGCGGCGGTTCATCGCCACGCCGCAGCGCGCGTGGCTGTAGCCGGTGCGGGCGGGCGCGGCATTCGTGAGCGCCGCGCCGATGACCTGTAAAACTTTTTCTTCAAGCCCTGCGCCGTAGCTGGCGCTCGGCTGCGTCGGGCCAAACGCGCCGTCATCCGCCGGCGTGTGTCCGACGCGAAACTCCGGACCGCAGTGCGTGTGCGACGCGTTCAGCAGAAAATTCTCGGGCCGCAACTGATGCGCCGCCAGCAGGCGCGTCTCCAGATTCTTCCGCAAACTGCGCGGCACACCGATGAGGTCCATCGTCACGATCACCAGTCGCCCGCCCGCGCCGTCATCGAGCGCCAGCGCCTTGACGAACAAATCCTGCGCCTTGCCCTGCGACACATTGGTGCGACTGGCGTAGCCCGCCATCCACATCGGCTGCGCGGGCGTGATCACCGCGCTCGCGACGCCCACGCGCCAGGGGGCGTTGGTGTTCGCGACGAGCGGAGCGAGCGGGACGTTGTTCTGGGCATGGGCGGCAAAAGCCGTGGCGAGGGTAATCAGGAGCAGCAGCGTGTGGATCATGCGCGAGAGCGTGCGCGAGGCCGCGAGGTTCGACAAGCGGGGGAAGAAAACGGAATGCGACTGCGCTCGCCGGAGCGCGGTTGCCGAACCACGAAGCAGTCAGCACCACTAACCGGCACTAACTGGCACTAATAAAACCGAACCAAACCACCCCCCGGGTGCAGCTTGGATTGGTTTTCATTAGTGCTGGTTAGTGCCGGTTAGTGGTTTCCAGTCCCCCGTCACGAGTAACTTTTGCCTTCAGTTTCTCTCACCGGCTGAACACCAGCTCGCCAATGCCCCCGTTCCCATCCCGGTCCCTCCCCATCCGTGTCCATCCGTGTCCATCCGTGGTTAAAATCTTCCTTTCAATTCACCCACCGTGGCACCAACCCATCGCCCGCCCCCCCGAGCCTCCGCCTCAGAAATATTCCACCATCCCGTCGAAGCAATTCGCCAGCTCCACGGGATGTTCGAGCGTCCGCAAAATCTCGCGCGTGACATTGAGCTTCTCGTCCAGGAACGCATCCTCGTGCAGCGGGTCGTGATGCGTCACCAACCAGCGCCGGGCGCGGGCCAGCTTGGCGAGCACGCACGCATTCGAGACTGACGAGTGTCCCCAGCGCACCTTGGCGCCGTATTCGGGGTTGGTGTACTGCGCCTCATGCACGAGCAAATCCACGTCGCTGAGGAACTCCAGCAGCCGCCGGTGCGGGGTCATCCACTCGCTGTCCAGCGTGATCGCCTGCGGCGCGCCGTGATAGCCGATCAGAAATTCATCGTCGCTCGCATAGCCAATCTTGCGCCCCGCGACCTCCACCTTGTACCCGATCGTCGCCTGCGGATGCTGCGTGTATTCCCAGGTCACGCTCAGGTTCTCCACCTCCACCGGCTCCGGTGTCAGCACCACAAATTCGACCTTCGCCCGCATGTCCTCGAACTGCACCGGAAAATAATCCCGGTCCACCTGCCCCTGAAATATCGACTTCAAATCCTTCCCAAATCCCGACGCGCCATACACCACCACCTCGAAGCCCGGGATGAACAGCGGCGCGAAAAATGGAAACCCCTGAATGTGATCCCAGTGCGTGTGCGTGATGAACAAATGCACCCGCCGCGGCCCGTCTTGCGCCAGCCGCAACCCCAGCTCGCGGATGCCCGACCCGGCATCAATGATGATGCTCTCCGCGCCGCGTCCCACCTCCACGCACGACGTGTCGCCGCCGTGCCGGATGTAGCCCGGACCCGACACGGGGATCGAACCGCGCGTGCCCCAGAACCGGATGAACGGCCGGTCCTTCGGCAACACCGGCGCGTAAATCTCCCCCGGCGACGCTGCGGGCGTGGCCAGCAGCGTGCGGTCCAGCGGTGGCTTTTCATGCCGCAGAAACCGCTGCACCGCCGCGAGCAGATCCCCCCGTTCCACCGGCTTGGTCAGCACCGCAAACGCCCCCATCGCCAGGGCCTGCTGCACATCCGCCTTGTAGCTCCGCGCGGTACACATGATCACCCCGATGGCCCGCGTTGCCGGGGAATTCTTCAACCGCCGCAGCACGTCGATGCCGTGCATCTTCGGCATCAGCAAATCCAAGATCATGATCGCCGGCGACCACGCCTCCGCGCGGGCCAGACACTCCTCGCCATCCGCCGCCAGGGCGACCTCGAAGCCGGCGGTCGTCAGCAAATTCTGGAACAGGCACGCCGTGACCGGGTCATCTTCCACGACAAGAATCCGGGGCGGGATGGACGCAGTATTTTTCACAATGTTTTCCTGGGGCGGCGGTGTCGCAATGATCAGCTCCGGGCCTAATACACCTCCACAGCGCGCCCGGACTCCAAAAAGTAGAGCCACTTGCGGCGCACCGGTCGATGATAAATCCGCTCCAGCGCCCGCGCGTACAATCCGAGCTGCGGCTCGTACGCCCGCGCCTTCGCGCGCAACTCCTCGCCCTCAACCCGGTCGGTCTTGAAATCCACCAGCCGAATTTCATCCGGCAAAATCAGCGCCAAATCCACCACGCCCTGGATCACCACAAACTCCCCCGCCGGCAACGGCGGCCCCGGCGGATGCAGCCCCAGCGCCAGCAAATCCGCCCCGTCCACCCGCGCCGTGAACGGCAGCTCGCGCTGCACCCGCCCCGCGTTCCGCCGCACCGCGTCGCCCAGTTCCGAGGCCCAGAATCCCGCGATCCCCGACCAGTTCAACGCCGCCGCCTCCGCCGCGCGCAACAGCCCCTGCTCGACCAACCGCGCGCCCTCCGCCCGCAGTTCCGTCAGCGACCCCGTGCGCGTCACTTCCACCAATTCCATGAACGAATGATGCGCCGTTCCCCGCTCCGTCGCCGTGAGTTCGCCATCCGCACCGCGCTTCAAAACAAAACTCCCGCTTGCCGGTTGGCTGAACTTCGACGGCTTCGCTTCCTCATCCGCCTCGACCTGCCGCCGCCGCAACACCGACACGCTCGTCTTCGCCGGCTCGAGCGTCGCCGCCACCCACGGATATTCCTCCGTCACCCGCCGCCCCAGCCGCTCCCAATCTTCCGCGTCCAGCGCCGCCGCCTCCGCCAAGACCGGCGACGGCACTTCCACCTCCGCGCCCGCGCCGGCGTCTGCCTCCGCCCCGCCGTCCGTGTGATGAATCCACCACCGCACCAACCCATTTCCGCCCTGGGAATCATCCGCCCAATCCGCCGCGTCCGTCACCTGCGGCAGCCACGCGCGCAGCCAGTGCAGAAAATTCCGCGCCGCCACGACCTCCGCATCCGTCAATGCCCGCGCGGCTTCCGTGGCCCACGGCTCGCCCTTCGCGTCGCTGCCCACGAGCACCAGCGTGTCCCGCGCCCGCGTCAGCGCCACATAGAGCAGCCGCAATTCTTCGCCCAGCAATTCGCGCCGCTCCCGCTGCCGCGCCAGCCACCACGGCAGGCTCGGATACGACTGCTCCGCGTCCGGCGGCACCACGCGCGGACACAGCCCGAAATGTTCATCCAGCAAAATGTCCTCCTCGAGCGCGCGGAAATTGAACGCCGCCCCGAGACACCCCACCACCACCACCGGAAACTCCAGCCCCTTGCTCCGATGGATGCTCAACAACTGCACCGCGTCCGCCGTCGTGCCCGCCGCCGCCGCCAGATCAAGCTCCGCCTCCGCCTGCGCCTCGATGAACCGCAGAAACCGATACAACCCCTGCCGCTGATACGGATCGTACTGCCGCGCCAAATCCAGCAGCCGACGCACGTTCGCCACCCGCTCCGCCCCGCGCGCCTCCGCCTGCAACAGCGCCTCGTAATGCGTCTCCGCCAGCGCCGTCTCCAAGCAATACGACAGCGACGTCTGCCGCATCCGTTCGCGCCACACATCGAACCGTTTCAGAAAACCATCGACCTTCGCCCAGCCGTCCGCGGCCGCCGGCACCGCCGCCCCCTCGCGTTGAAATTGCCGCAGCGCGTCCCAAAAACACCCACGCGTCCGTCCCACGCGCACCCGCGCCAGCTCCGCCGCAGACAATCCCACCAGCGGCGAACGCAACACCGCCAGCAGCGGCAAATCCTGCAACGGATTGTCCAGCAACCGCAGCAGCCCCAGCAAATCGCTCACCTCGAGGCTCGCGTAGAATCCCCCGCGCGCCACCGCCAGCGGCACGCCCGCGCGATGAAACTCCTTCGCGAACGCCTCCGCCCGCGACGCCGGCGACCGCAACAACACCGCCATGTCACCCCATCGCACCGCCCGCATGGACTTCGCCTCGTCGTCCCAAATTTCATGCCCCTCGTCGCGCAACTCGCGCAACCGTGCCGCGATCACCCGCGCCTCCCGCTCCGTCGATTCCAAATCTCCCCACCCGCCATCCTCGTCACCATCACCGCCCCCGCCCCCGCGCTCCGGCTTCACGACCAAATGCAACTCCACCCGCGCCGCCTTGTAGGAGACGACGTGAGGAGACTCTAACTTTTTCTCCGCGGAATCCGCCGCCTCCCCGCCGCCCTGATCCTCGGCCGCGCGTCCGCTCCCCGCCCCCGTCCCGCAGGCGTCCCCGCCTGCGAGTTCAGGCGGCGTCTCGCCGCCTGTTCCTGCTGTCTCCCCCTCTCCCCGTCTCTCCCTCTCTCCGTCCCTCCGTCCCTCCGTCCCCCCGTCTCCCGCTCCCGCCCGTTTCCCAAACCTCAGCCTCGCATCCTCATCATAAACCACCCCGCCCACCGCCGGTCGCATCAGCGCCGCAAACAGCGGATTGATGAAATCCAGCACCCCCGCGCGACTCCGGAAATTATCCGCCAGCGGAATCCGCCGCCCCGCCGCCGCGTCGGCCCGCCACAACGCTTCGTAGCCCAGAAAAATCCGCGGATTCGCCAATCGAAACCGGTAAATGCTCTGCTTGATGTCCCCCACCAGAAACCGGTTCGCCCGCGTCCCCACGCGGCTCAACGCGCTGAGAATCGCATCCTGCGCGCCATTGATGTCCTGATACTCGTCCACGAACACATGCTCAAACTGCGCCTGCCACTGCAGCGCCGCCCGCGTCGGCGCGCCCGTCCCCGGCTCGCGCAACAGCCGCAGCGCGAACTGCTCGAGGTCCGCGAAATCCACGCCGCCCAGCTCGCGCTTCGCCCGGCTGAACCCCGCCGTGAACTCGCGCCCCAGCCGCAGCAGCGCGCGCAAATGCCCGCGCACCCACACCCAATCCTCCGCCAGCGGATCGCGCCCGTCCGCGCCCGGCAACAGCGACTGCAGAAACTCCGCCTCGTCGAACAACTTCTCGAGCGGCTTGCGAAACTCCGTCTTCTTCCCCTTCGGCCACGCCCCATCCGCCGCGCTGATCTCCGCGAACACGTCCGCCCACCCCGGAGCGCCGATCTCCGATCCGGCGCGTCCCACCCCCTCGCCCAAACTCGCCGGGCCGGAGACCGGCGCTCCGCTCGCAGCGCCCGCTCGCGCCCCATCCCCCGCCGCTTCGAGCACCCGCGCCACCCGCGCCGCCACGGTGCTCTCCGGCCGCTGCGCGCGCAGCACCGGCAGCCACCGCGCCCGCCAATCCTCGCAACCCTCGCCAAACCACGCGCGCCACTGCGCCGGCTCCGCCTGCTGAAACATCGCCTCCTGCTCCGCCCACCACTTCTCCGGGTCGCCGAGCGTCTGCGTGTAGCGATGCAACTTCACGATCAGCTCGCGCACCTTGCCATCCGACCCGCGCCCATGCGCGCGAATCAACTGCCGCACCGCCTCCGCCTCCCCGCCCGTGCCGCCCAGCGCCGACTCGATCAACCCCTCCAGCGTCTGCTCGATCAACGGCCGCGTCTGCGCCTCATCGAGCACCACGACCTGAGGATCAATCTCCAGCTCGTGAAAATGCTGTCGCACCAGTTGCAGACAAAACCCGTGCAACGTCCCGATGCGCGCCGTGTCCAGCAGCGCGATCTGCTCGTTCAACCGCGGGTCGTCCGGATTGCTCTCCCACCGCTTCACGAGCTCGGCACGGATGCGCTGCCGCATCTCCGCCGCCGCCGCCTCGGTGAACGTCACCAGCAATAATTTTTCCAGCGAGCACCCCTCGTCGAGGACCAGCCGCAGACACCGCTCGACCAGCGTCCGTGTTTTCCCCGTGCCCGCGCCCGCGACCACCAGCACGTTCCCGCGCGCGACAATCGCCTCCTCCTGCGCCGACGTGAAATTGCTCACATCGCCTCCTTTCCCGCCGCGGTCGAATCAATCGGTGGTCGAAAAAATCGTCGCGCCCAAACTCGCTCTCCGCCGTCGTGTGAACCGAACCGGACCTGGTAGGGCGCGTCTGTCCTCAGCGCGCCGCTGCGACGGTCGTACGCTCCCGCGGCGCGCTGAGGACAGACGCGCCCTACCATCTGCGGTGGATCGCCCGGCCCGGTTGCCAAGATTGATCGGGTTGCTTTCATTCAGGTCATTCCACTCATCCCTGCGCCGCACCAAGACTCGCGATCTCGCCCCCGCCCGCCCGCAAGATGCGGAACGCATCCGTCCACGGATCAAACCGGCAGATCGCCCGGTACGCGCAAAAATCACACGCCGTCTGCTTGCGCGCCCGAAACGGCCGCACGCCGATTTCGCCCGCGAAAATCCCCTGCCCATGCTCCCGCAACTGCGCCGCGTTCCGCTCGAGCAATCCGAGAAAATCCTCCGCCGCCAGCGCATCGCACCCGCGCGCGTCCAGTTCGCCGTTCTTCTTGAACTTGAACCGAAACTGATCCCCCGGCGGCTGGCCCGGACGATTATCCAACCGCGCCACCACGCCCGCATCGAAGCGCCCGAGATGCCGGAACACCGCGCGCCGCGCGTCCTCCACGCCCGCGAGCACCTCCGCGCGCGTCCTGCCCGTGCCCGCCGAACCGCGGAACGCCACGTAAAACAAACCCGCCGGCCGCACGCCTGCCACGCCCAGCGCCGCGCCCAGATCACCCGCCGATCGCAGCGCGTTCAGATACGCCGGCAACTGCAAATCCAGCCCGTGCTCCAGCAGCAGCGCATCGAAATTTCGCGCACTCGATTTGTAATCAATGATCACCGCCAACGGCGGCGCCTCCGCCGCGCCGCCCGCCGGCCGCGCCAGATCGACGCGATCAATCCGCCCGCGCAACACCAGCGCGTGCCCGTTCCCGAGATCCATGCGCCAGCCCGGCAGCGCGCCGTCCTTCAGCCCGAAGCCCAGTTCCACCGCCGCCGGATCGAACTCGTATTGCTGCATCCACTCGACCAGCGCCGCCGCCAGCCGCGTCAGCCCCTCGATCAGCGCGCGCGCCGCAAACTCGCTGCGCGCCCGCGCCCGGAACACGCCCTCGTGAAACTCTGGCAGCAGTTCCTCGCCGATCTCCCGCACCAGCGCCTGCGCCGCGCCCGCGTCCAGATCACACCAGCGCTGCCCGCGCGCCGTCACGCGCTTGTGAAAACGGCTCATCACCTCGTGCTGAAACTCGCCCGACAACCGCGCATCCACCTCAAACTCTTTCCGCTCTTCGCCCCGCAACGTGCGACCGACAAAAAATTTGAACGGACACGCCGCAAAATCCTCCAGCTTGCTCACCGACGTCTCCAGCACGCGCCCGAGCAAACTCTCCACCAACTCTCCCGCCAACGGCGCATCCGCCAGCAACCCCCGCAACGCCCGCCCCCGCTCCAAAAACCCCGCAAACACCGGCAACTCCGCGAGCGCCTCCCACCCTAGGAGCGCGGGCGTCTCGCCCGCCCCTCGGGTACCGCAGGCGTCCCCGCCTGCGAGTTCTGGCGGCGTCTCGCCGCCAGTACCAACGCTTGGGGCGGGGACGCTTCGGTCATCGGTTCTGGGGGCGAGACGACCCCCGAACTCGCAGGCGAGGACGCCTGCGGTACCCATCTCGGCCCGCGCTCCCGCCGTGTCCAACTCCAGCAACGGCGCGAGCAATTCACACGCATGCTCCGCCTCGCGCCAGTCCACCGCAGCCGCCTCCCGCACCGGAATCTGCGGAAACATCCGCCCGAGATGCGCGAGAAACGGCGACGGATTCAGCGGCTTCCCCTCGCCATCCGCCGCCGCGCTCGTGAGCACCAGGCGTCCGCTCGCACGCGTGCAGGCGATGTAACCAAAGTAGCGCTCGTGCCCGAGCCGCTGCTTCGGACTCGGGCCGAGATACACTTCGCGCCGCTCCAGCACGAGCCGCTCGTCATCCGTCAGCAACACCCCCGGCGCGGGCGGCGCGGGGAAAATCGATTCGTTCAAACCCAGCACCAGCGCGAGCTTCAACTCGGGATTGCGCGAGCGGTCGATGGTCCCCACGAGCACCTGATCCAGCGCCGGCGGAATCACGCCCACCGTCAGCCCGCCCAGCCCCGATTCGAGGATCGGCAGCCAGTCCCGCAACGGCAGCGCTTCGGTGACGAACGCCAGATCGAGATTCTCGAGCCACTCCGTCATCTGCCGCCACACCGTGCGATGAATCGCCTCGTCGATCTGAAATTTCGGATGCGCCACATCCGCCACGCTCCACCGCTCCAGCGCCGGCCCCACCTCAAGCGTCCGCCAAAACTCGCGCACCGCCTCCGCCAGCACCTTGCCCGAAACGCCCGTGCCCACTCCCACGCCCGCGCCACTGCCGCCGCTGCCGCCTTCACCCGCAGCGACCGCTGCCGCCAGCCGCTCGAACGCCGGCACCAACCGCAGCCGCAACGCCTCCGCTCGCGCCGCGACCGCATCCTTGCCCGCGATCCGCAGCGGTTGCCGCCACGTCTCGCCCTCCCAACCGTGCTCGAGCGCGAGATTTTCCAGCCAGTCGATGTCCTGGTCGCCCACGCACGTCAGGCCCGTTTTCAGGGCGCCGAACCAATCCTCCCGCCGCCACCCAAACGCCGCCACGCGCAGCGCAAACCGCGTCAACTCCGCCATCGGATGATGCGCCACCGGCTCGCGTTGATCCAAAAAGTACGGAATTTCATACCGCGTAAACACCCGCCGCAACACGCGGTCATAGCCGCGCAACTGCCGCACCAGCACCGCGCAATCCCGCCAGCGCCCGCCCCCGCGCACGTGCCCCAAAATCTCCCGCGCCGCCAGCACCGCCTCCGCCTCGGGATTCGCGCAACGCCAGAGCGCCAGCTCGCTGCACGCGTCGCTCGGAGCGCCGAGCATTGCTCGGCCTGAACCGTCAGACTCGCCATTTGCCGAGCAATGCTCGGCGCTCCGCGATGGTTGGGCGACCGCGCTCGGGTACACCCTCCCCCCCGCCCAGCCCCGCTCCAGATGCCCCAGCAGCGGCCGCCCCGCGAACCGCCCGCGCTCCGCCACGCGCGGCAATTCCTCGATCACCACGGCGCAGTCCGTGACCGCCGCCAGCCGCGCCTGGCATTGCCGGAACGTCTGCGCCACCACCGACCACGTCGAGAGCCAGCCCGGCTCCTCGATGGGCCGGCCCTCGAGACAAAACGCCAGCGTCGCCTGCTCGCAAAACGGCACCAGCGCCGCCAGCAAATCAATCTCCTGCGGCGTCATCTCCGCGAAGCCATCGAGCCACAGCCCCGCCAGATGCACCGGGGCCGCGCCGCCCGAACGCCGCGCCTCGTCCGTGATCCCGCGCAGGAGCGTCGTGGCGACATCGAGCACTTCATTGCCATCGCGCAGATCGTGCTCGCGCAACCACTGCTCGTACGCCCTAAGCAACAGCGCGAAATCGTGCAGCTTGTCGCTCAGCGCATCGCCCAAATCCTCCGCCAGCCGCGCCAGCAGCGACGGCGAAAGCTGATGCCGCTGGAACTCGCGCAGCAGCAGACTCAGTTGCGTCGCGAACCCCGGCAGCCGCGCCGTCGCTCGAAACACCCGCAGCTCCGCATGATGCCGCGCCAGCAACGCGCGCAGCACCATCAGGCGGCCTTCATCCGCCAGCAACTGCACGGGAGTCTCCGAGAATTCGTCGATGAGGAACTGCGCCAGCCGCTCGAAGGAAACGATCTCCAGCCGCGTGTAGCCCGCCAGTTGCGGGTCCGCGAGCAGTTGTCGTTCGAGCTGAAATGTCGCCTGCTTCGGCGCGAGCAACACCAGCGGACGCTGGGTCTGCTCGCCCTCCCGTTCGCGCAACAACTCGGCGCGGATTTCCGCCAGACAGCGGAACGTCTTGCCGCTGCCCGCCGGGCCGAGAAGGAATCGCGCTTGCACCCCGCACTTCTCCGGCAAACCCCGCCGCGCGCAAAGCAATTTGTCATCTTGGTAGGGACGCGCTGCTGCGCGTCCGTAACCTTTCCCCGAACCGTCCGCACGGCGCACACGACCGCGATCACAGCAACGCGGGCGAATCCACCGTCGCTGGTAGGGCGCGTCTGTCTCCAGCGCGCCGTTTGCGCGTACACACGGGCCGCGGCGCGCTGGGGACAGACGCGCCCTACTTTTCCCCGTAGCCGCCGCTCCCGCTTTGCGTTTCCTTGCGTTCCTTCCCGGCAATCCCTCGCCGTCGCGGCTTACGGCACCTTCACAAACCGCACGCACACCGGGGACGGCGCTGCGAGCACCTGGCCGGTCGGCGTGAGGCGTCCGGTGCGCGTGTCGATGCGGAAGATTACGATGTTGTCCGAGCTGGAGTTGGCGGCGAAGAGATAACCGCCGGTGGGATCGACATTGAAGTTACGCGGAATCTTTCCGCCGGTCGGCGTGTTCTCGACATAGGTGAGCTTGCCCGTCGCCGGATCAATTGCGAAGACCACGATCGTGTCGTGCCCGCGATTGGAGCCGTAGAGGAACCGCCCGGTCGGATGCGCCACGACCTCCGCCGTGCTGTAGCCGGGCTTGACCGACTCGCCGGCCGGCAGGGTCGAGAGCGTCTGGATGTCCTTCAACTCGCCGCGCGCGGCGTCGTAGGCGAAGGCGGTCATCGAGCACACGGTTTCATTGATCACGTAGGCGAACTTGCCCTGCGGATGAAACGCGAAATGCCGCGGCCCATTGCCCGAGGCAACCGCCGTGAACGGTGTCGCGTGCGGGGCGAGCGAGCCTTTCGCCGGATCGAAGTCGTAGAGGAAAATCTTGTCGAGGCCGGCATCGGCGGCGAAGGCGATCCGGTTGGCGGGATCGAGATTGATCGAGTGGGCGTGGGGCGGTTTCACCTTGCCCGCGCTCAGGCCGGTGCCGGTGTGCTGGATGAACGCGCTGGGTTCGCCGAGCGTGCCGTCTGCGTTGACGGGAACCGCGCCGACGCTGCCGCCGCCGTAATTGGCCACAAGCACGTTCTTGCCCGCCTTGTCCACGACAAGATGACACGGACCCGCGCCGCCCGCGGAGGCCTGGTTCAGCGTGGTGAGTTTGCCCGACTCGGCGTTGATCGCGAAAGCCGTGATGCTGCCGGCCTTCTTGCCGCCGAAGTTCGAGACCTCGTTCACCGCATAGAGAAACTTCTGGCTCGGATGGATGGCGAGAAACGACGGACTGGTCGTCTCGCCGACCAGCCCGATGGGCGTGGCGGTCCCGGTGGTCGGATTGAAGCGGAAGGCGTAGATGCCTTTGCTCTTCGCTCCGGTGTAGGTGCCGACATAAACCAGATAGCTGCTGGCGTCTGGTTCCGCCGCCGCCGCACCGCTCCCGGCGATGGCGAACAAACCGGCAACGAGGCTGACGAGGGCAAGGGCGCGTGGAATTTTCATGGGGCAATCAGACACTGACGGCCGAGGGGAATGCAAGGGGTTTAGGGTCTGGGGTCTTGGCTTTATGGTCTGGGGGGCGGGACGGGGCGTGGAGAGTAATTGGCAATTAGTAGTCGGTGAGAGGTTGTCTGGGGTCTGAGATTTGAGATATGACTCCGCACATTTTAGAACGGTTCGAAGAATTAAACTTTGATGAATCAGCGATCGCCGATGCCCGGCAGGCTTTTCGTGGTGCTTGGAGTTTGGCGCTTCCCTTGCGCTTTGAGCTTTGAGCTTTGAACTTGGAGCTTCGCTACCGCCATCCCCGCCACCTGCGACCGAATTTTCAAGCGCTCCCACTAATTACTAATCACTAACTACTAATTACTCTCTACCGGTGCCCACCGGACCTGGTCAGAGCGAGAAGTCAGCCCACACGGCGGCGTGGTCCGAGGCTTGGGTGGCAGGACTGGTGACTTCATGGAAATGCGGGAACTGCCCGCCGTAGCTCGTGGGATGATAGATGCCGCGGCGCTCGATGCCGACGGACTGAATGCTGGCGAAGAGTGGTTTCGGGCAGAGAAGATAGTCGAGCTGCTGGCTCCCGGTCTGGAAGGTCCAGCGCGGTCCGCTGAACTTGGGTGCGTCGAGGGCGACGCGGAGGTTCATTGAGAGAAGGGGGGGGTAATTAGTGATTCGTGATTGGTCGTAGATTGTTAGTCGCGTTGGAATTTAACCGTGGGTTGAGAAAGAGGATGGTGGGAGAAAGCCATTGGGGGTATCGGTGGCTGGGTAGCGCGGTGGAACGGGTTGGCAGCCCGTTCCACCGGCTGGCCACGGGAATGGCGGGTCAGATGGTGAAGGGTTTTTGAGTCTCGAAGGCAGGGTTGGCGGCACCCACGACGTAATAGTTGGGGCATTGATAGGGTGGCAGGAGGCGGGCGATCTTGTCGCGAAAGAGTTTGTGGCCGCCGGCGTATTTCCCGTTGGCCCACACTTTGCGAAGGGTCCCGGTGAAGAGGCCGTTGCGGTCGCCATCGGCGGAGGTCTGGTTGTCCTGACAGCCGGAGATAAGGAGGACGCGGGCGCGGAGTCTGGCGAGTTCGGCGGGGCCGGCGGTCTTTTGGATGGCGTCGTAGGCTTGCTTGTTGGCCTTGTAGGTGCGGAGCGCGACGTCGGGCGGGAGGAGACGTTGGCGCGGGCCGCCGAGCGCGGCCGGAAGGGCGCGGGTGACGCTGCCGCTGTGGCAACTGTCCGAGAGGGCAAGGATGCGAACGCCGGTTTTGAATTTGCCCCAGAGTTGATAGAGCTCGTCATCCACCAACTGACGGTCGTAGAGCACCCAGGTCTCGTCCTTGCGATCTTTCTCGTCGTTGTTGGTGTCGGGAACCTGACCGCCATGGCCGGAGTAGGTGATGAGGAAGAGATCGCCGGACTTGAGAGTCTTGGCGGCGCTCTCGATGGCCGCCATGACATTGGCGGCGGTGGCCTGGGGGGTGAGCAGCTTCGTGGTTTGGAAGCCCTGCTTTGTGGCAATGGCCTGCATGTCGTTGGCGTCGAACTCGCACGCGGCGAGGGCACCGTCCCAGCCCTGGTAATGGACGGGGTCAACGAGGTTGAGGCCGATATGTAGGGAGACTCCTTTGGCGGACATAGGTTGTTTTTGGTTGGTTGGTTGTGGTTGGGAACTAATCTGCGGACAGCGCGGGAGCCTGCGGGACGGTTGTCTGCCAGCCACTGATCCGGTGTCGGTCACGGAGACGGAGCGGGTAGGAGCGGCTGCGTCGGAATCCGTTGGCGGCGCGAATGAGTCGGCTGGCATTCATGGGTCACGGAGGGAAAAAGCACCTCGCTGTCGGCTTGGATTACTAGTGAGTGAGTAGCGTAGGCGGCGGGGTGGTGACAAGATATTTCGGGGTGGGAATGGAGGCGGGGGTTGCATAGGTGGTGATGGATTGGGGTTTTTGGCACTTTTCATTTTTGCACGTCTTCAGCCGGGTGTTGCTGGGGAGAGCCGTTGGGCAGTCGCGATTACGGGTTTACCGGAGAAAGCTTGCGCCGTCGCAAGATCGCAAAACCGTTAAAGCGGTTGTGTCGGTTTGTGGCTCCAGACACCCGGCTGAACAGGCTGCGTGAAAAGTTCGCGGGCGGCTCGTAGCCGCCGACGTGAGGAGGCGGATTCCCCAGCATCCTGCGTGAGTTCCATCCGTGTCCTCGCGTCGGCGGCTGCGTTTTCACACAAGCTCTGAAGCCGGGTGCTAATAAGATGGGAAATCTGTTGGATGAAGTTGCGGGGGTGGCCAACACGCCGGGATTGGAAAAGGCAGCTTGTCACAGTGAGGCGTCGGTGCTGTAGTCCGGCCATGAAAATCCAACGTGCTCTCACCTTACTCCTTCTCGTGTCCCAATTGGCGTGGCTGGGCTGCGCGACAGTGCCGATCACGGGGCGGCGACAGTTGAATTTGCTGTCGGCAAATCAAGAGATGCAGCTGGGTTTCAGTAGTTTCCAGCAGACCAAGAGTAGTGTGCCCATCAATCGTGATCCCAAGCTGAATGAGATGGTACAGCGCGTGGGGAAGCGCATCGCGGCGGTGGCGGATTTGCCGGGGGCGCAGTGGGAGTTCGTGGTGTTTGAGAGCAAGGATGCCAATGCGTTTTGTCTGCCGGGCGGGAAGGTCGGGATCTACACGGGCATCTTGCCGATCACGAAGGATGAGGCCGGGCTGGCGACGGTGATCGGGCACGAGGTGGCGCATGCGGTGGCGCGGCACGGGGCGGAGCGGGTGAGTGAGGGGATGATGATTCAGACCGGCGGACAGTTGCTCGGGGCGGCGATGAGCTCGGCCAATCCGCAGGTGCAGGCGCTGACGACGGCGGCCTACGGACTGGGGACGCAGCTCGGGCGGACGCTGCCGCACAGTCGCGCGCAGGAGTCGGAGGCGGATCAGATCGGGCTCCGGTACATGGCGCGGGCGGGCTATGATCCGGCGGAGGCGGTGGGTTTCTGGCAGCGGTTTGCGGCGTATAACGCGAGTCACGGCGGGGGCGGCACGCCGTGGTTTTTGCGGACGCATCCGCTGGATGAGAAGCGCATCCAACAAATTCGCGAGTGGCTGCCGGCGGCGCAGGCGGAGTGGAAGCGGTGAGCTGGGTCATGGCTACCGCCGATGGGAATTGGCAGGAACCGGGTCGGGGAAACTCTGTGGTCGCCTGAGATTAGCAGGAGCCTCACGCCATCTCCAGCCCGCGCATCGTGCCCTTGGCGGTGGAGAATTTGTCAGTTTCAAGCCCGAGGCGTTGGAGCATGGAGCAGAAAAATCCGCAGTGGGTTGCTCCGATCCCGGCACGCTTGTTCAGAAAGATTTCACCACCAACCCCCGGACGCGGCTAAATTCGGCGTGATTGTTGGTCACAACCCCGCAGCCGTTGGCGCGGGCGGTGGCGGCTATCCACATGTCGTTCCCGCCGATGAGTTGCCCTGTGGCGGAGAGGGCGCGGTAGATTTCGCCGTAGCGGCACGCGATCTCGATTGTCCATGGCAGAATGAGATACGGACGGCAGAGGCGCTCCCAGTCGGGACGGTTGCTGGCAGACTGGCCGCAGGCCAATTCATCGCGACGGTGAACGTGATGACGAAGGTCTCGTTTGGATGGTGGGCGAGAAAGGCATCCGCCCGCCCGGGTGAATCGCGTCGCGCTTCGCGTTCGGCCGCGATGACGAAGTTGGTGTCGAGCATCAGTCCCATGGATTATGCGGCACGGGATCATGCTTCGTCGCGTCCTCGACGGAATCCAGATAGGTCTCGCTCACGCCGCTGCCGCCGACCCGAAAATACTCGCGGAGCTTGGCTCCAGTTTTGGCTCCTATGGGCTGCGTTGCGGAAATCCCGGCGCGGCGGATGACTGCGGAAAAGGATTCACCCGCCTGTTTCGCCAGCCGGAGCTTTTCGTAGGCGTCCAGCTCAAGGGTGATGGTCTTCGTTGTCATGCCCGAACGATGCACGTCACCGGGCCGGGTTCAACATCGTGTCACACTCCTTCCGTCCGGCGAGCCGCCGGACGGCACAGGCAGGTAGCCTGTGCCACCCATGTTCGTGCGGCCGCCGATGAAATCTTCGGGCTGGCGGCCCGCATGGGCGGCGACGTGAACGGCGGGGGGCGGCGGGACCGGGGCTCATTTGCGCAAATCGGCGCAGACAATCTCCCGGTCGTTGCGCGCGTAGATGCAGCCGTTGGCGAAGGCGGGGTGCGACCAGACGACGTCGCGACCTTGATACGAGAGGGTAGGGGAGAGCAGGTGGCAGCGGCTGATTTCCTGCACGCCCTGCGGGCTGAGGCGGGCGATGACGAGGTCGCCGTTTTCCAGCGCGAGGAAGCTGCGGTCGCCGTGTTTCACGAGGTGGGCGTTGGCGCATTCCAGAAGTTTGCCTTTGGTCACGAGCGCGAGATTTTCCCAAACCCGCTCGCCGGTGCGCGCATGGAGACAACGGAACTGGCCGTGGTTGCACACGCCGTAGATGTGATCGCCCTCGAGGAGCGGCGTGGTCATCAGGGCGTTGAGATGGCGCGTGTCTTTTTCGCTGATCTTTTTGGTCTGCCACAAAACCTTGGCACCGGGCGATTGGGCATCAAGCTGAACCATCGTCGAGCCGTTGTAAAACGAGGTCACGAGCAACAGGTCGCCAAGCTGGCGCGGCATGGTGATGGAGACATTTTGGCGGATCGCCTGCGGGAGACTCCAGAGCACGCGGCCGGTCTCGGGATCAAGCGCGCTGAGGGCTTCGGGATGCCAGATGATGAGCTGTCGCCGGCCCGCGGCCTCGATGATGACAGGCGGGCAATAGCCGGGATCGCGGGCGGTGAGGGCGCGCCAGAGCTCCTTTCCGGTGTCTTTGTGAAAGGCGACGACGACGGAACCCTTGCCGCCGACGAGGCAAATCAACCGGTCGCCCTCGAGCAACGGATGGGCGGCAAAACCCCACAGCGGAGTTTTTGCGCCGAAGTCCTTCTTGAAAGCGCGGGACCAGAGGACGCCGCCGGTTTTCGCGTCGAGGCAGAGGAGATGGCCCTCGGTACCGAGCGTGTAGATTTTGCCATCGCGTACCACGGGCGAGGCGCGCGGGCCGCTGTTGTAGCTCACGCCGTAAGCCGCGGGGTACTCGTGGGACCAGAGGGTTTGGCCGTTTTTCTCATCGAGGCAGAGCACGCGTTCGGTGCCCGCCACGACGCTGCGGTCGAAGGGATCATCCTCATTGACCTTTGCGCCGGGATCGAGTTTGCGGTCGGTGACGAAGACATGTCCCGCGGCGACCACCGGACCCGAAAAGCCCGGCCGCACCGGCGTGCGCCACCGAATCTTCGGCCCGCCGGCCGGGAACGCTTCGACGATCCCGGTTTCGCGCCAGACGCCATCGCGCTGTGGTCCGAGCCACTGCGGCCAGTCGTCGGCGAACGCGGCGAAGGAGAAGCCGGCGGCGAGCAAGATGAGCACTGCGGTGGCGGGTGAAAAACGAGTGGAGCGCATGATGTTTTGTAGGCGCATGGCGGCGGGAGGGCAACGTTGCAGCGCGTCGCAGCGTTTCGGGGGGCGTCGGCCGCGCGCGGGAATCTTCACTTGGCTGGCCTTTTATCGTGACAAAGACGGGCGCGGTTCTGTATTCCTCCTCCTGCGACGACCCTATCGTCTAGCGGTTAGGACACTGCCCTTTCACGGCGGTGGCCCGGGTTCGATTCCCGGTAGGGTCGCCATTTCCCCCTCCTGTGTTCGCCTGATCACACTGTGGGCTGCGACTTTCGCGGGCCGGTCACCTGCTTTTTCTGCCTGTTGCGAGCAGGAGAACGAAGCCATTGAAGCTCCCGCTGGTGTTGAAGAAAAGGCTCCTCCGTCGGGAAGAGATATGCTGCTGATAGCGGATTTCGGTTGTCCGAATGAGGTATCATTTGGACGGGCGGCGGATCGTGAAAATCTTCTTCGATCAGGGCAATGGCCGTGGCCGACGTGGTGCTCCAAAATTTCGCCAAGGGTGAGTTTGACGCGCTCCAGCTTTCCGGCAAGGACCGGAGAATTTACGGACTGGCGCTCGCTTCCGTGCAAGCTGTTCGACTTGACGATTGATGGTGCCGCGCGGGATTACGCCACCATCTTGAATTCCGTCAGCGGCACTTGCGATTGCAGATAGCCGATCAGCAGCTCCCGCTCCTGCGGTTCGAGTTGGGCCAGCGAGCCGTAGAGGCTGGCATCGCGAGCGCGCAGTTCGGCGAACTTCCCTTCCTGCAAAAGAAACCGGCTGGCCTCGTCCAGCAGGAACGCGACGAACACCACTTTCGACTCGCGACTATGCACCGCGTTCGCGGGCTGTGTGGCGACGAAACGTTCAAACTCCTCGTCCGCAAGCTGGCCGCGATTGGCCACAGCCGGGGTCAGCCCAAAAACAACCGCCAGAATTTCCCGCAGGCTTGGCAGGCGGTCCGTTTTGTAAATCTCCTGGAGCTTCGGAAGGTTCCAGAATTCCTTCGGCTTCTCGAAAAGCAGTCCGCGAACTCTGGCCTCCATCGCTGGCCAGTCCTCCGCATCGAACGCGCTTCGCAGCACCGGGTCAGTGGCCACGGCCTCGCTCGCCTGTTGCGCGAAACGGTCGCGATACATCTCGCGGTCAATGCGCATTCCGAAGAGGCCAATCTCTTCGCGCACAACCGCCGCCAGCGGGTCGGGCGAGGTGTTGGTGAAGTCGTCTGTGCGGCTGCCGCCGCCGGCGCCTCCCGGCTCTTCACCCCCCTCGACCGGTTGACCTTTGGGCAGGTTCAGCTTCTTGTCGTAATCGAAATCCTTCTCGAAGTATTCGCAGTTGGCGAAGAAGTCGAACAGCGCGAAGCCGTCCTTCTTGGCCGTGCGCTGGCTTGCGCCCTCGCCGTGCGTGAAGGTGAACAGCCGCGTGCCGCGGCCTTTGATCTGGATGAAATCAGTGGGCGAGAAAATTGGGCGCGTCAGGGCGACGTTCAGGAGGTCTTGGCAATCGTAGCCGGTGGTCATCATGCCGACGGTCACGCACACGCGCGTGCGGCTGGTGCGATAATCGCGAAACTCATTCGCCCGCCACTTCGACCAGCCCTTGAGGTGATTCCGGCGAACTCCGTGGTCATCTGCTGCGCGCCGATTTGATCCGACGTGACCTGCACGGCGAACGTCGAGCCAGCGGCGTATCCCTTCGGCCAGCGGCGGGTCGCCTCCTCGTTGAGCAACGTCACCAGCTTCGTCGCGTGCTTGCGGCTGACGGCGAACATGATCGTCTTGCCCACTTCGCCCGTGATGGGGTCGCGCTTGGCGTTGTCGAGGAAGCAGCGGATGAAGCTCAGGTTCGTTTCATCCGAGAAAAACTTCCGCTCGTAGTCGCGCTTGCCGAAGGCGACTTCGGTTTCCTGCCCGTCCTCATCGGGCGGCAGCGTGACGGCGTAGCCTTCGTCCGAAAGCATCCGCGTGGTGATGTCCGTGCGCGCGTCGAGCGTGATGGGGTTGCAGAGATATGGGTCGGGCGTGTGCTGCACGGCGTTGAGCAGCGTGTAGCGGAAGGTCGGCTGCCGTCCTTGCTGCCGAAGGTTTGGTAGGTGTCGAGCAACAGCCGCCGCTCGTATTCGCGCGGGTCGTTCTGCCGGGCGTCATTCGGCAATCCTTTCAGGTAATCGCGCGGCGTGGCGGTGAGGCCGATCTTGGCACCAACGAAATACTCGAAGATGGCCCGGTTGTTGCCGCTGATCGTGCGATGCGCTTCGTCGCTGATGATGAGCTGAAAATCCGTCGGGGCGAACTCGTGGAGGAACCGTTTGCGCGCGGCGAGGCTTTGAATCGTCGTCACCACCACCTGCGCCTGCATCCAGTCCCGCCGCTTCTGCTTGTAGATGACCGTGCTGATGCCGTCCTTCGCAAGGTAGTCGTTGAAATTCTTCCACGCCTGATGCTCCAGCTCCAGCCGGTCCACGAGGAACAGCACCCGCAGCGCGTTCCCGGTGCGGAGGAATAACTTGGTGATCGCCGCCGCCAGGAGGGTCTTCCCCGTCCCGGTCGCCATCTCAAACAGAAAGCGATAAAGCAACAGCGCCGCGGCATTTTGCAGCGCGTGCATTCCGTCCACCTGATAATCGCGGAGCAGGCGGATTTTCTTGTTCACCATCTCCCTCGCGCGGTCGGCAGGCGAATAGGAGAGCCACGCGGCATCCTGCGACACCGCGATGTAATTCTCATCGACCGTCACGGCGGCGAGCCGGGCGAGATCGGGCTGCCACTCCTCCGCCTTGCCGAGCTGTTCCAGCGGCAGGAAGCGCGACACTTTCACCGGATTGCCCTGCCGCAGATTCCAGTAGTAATGCACCAGCCCGTTGCTCAGGAAAATGTGGCTGACGCCGAGACTCTCCGCGTAGGTGCGCGCCTGCTCCTTGCCGGTGAGCGGGTCAATGCCCTCGCGCTTGGCTTCCGTGACCGCCACCGGGCGCAGGTCAATGTTCAGCAGCACGTAATCCACGAAGCCATTCGGCGCGTGCTCGAAATCCTTGCCCAGGTCGTGGCTGGGGGAAAAGGCGCGCCGCGTGACGCGATGCTCGCACACGATGTTCTCGCGCCGCCCTTGCGCGTCGGGCAGGAAACGCCAGCCCGCTTCTTCGAGAAGCTTGTTTATCGTGATGCGGGCTTGGGCTTCGGAGGGCATGTGACTCGCGGAAAGCGGTGCCTACGCCGCCAGTCCGCAGTGCGTTTTGCAGAGACGTTCCCAAGCCAGACGGAGGTGCTCGGGTTTCAGCAGACGACGCTTGCGATCATTCCAGTTTCTTACCGCAGCCACCGCAACCTCGGCGTTCTCGCGTGCTGCTGGCTCATGCTGCATGACCCAGTGCATCGAACTCAGCAGTTCCATTCCGTAGGGATCTTCGTAGCCCTCGATCACGGCGGCCACGTTCTCGATGCGCTTGTTCGTTTCAGGGGCATTGCTCAGAAAACTCTCCGCGGCTTCGGTGGCTCCCGGCAAAAGCTCGATGGGCGTCGTTGGGTCATCGCTGCCTTCACCGAATCCTCGCGTCAGGTGATTCTCCATCCGCATCAATCCATGCCGAAGGTCGGGCGAATACGGGCCATAGAGATTTTTCTGAAATGTGAGCCGCTGCAAATCCTCACCGGCTGCCTTAAGAAAATACATCAGCTTGTGGATCTCCAGCAGGCTCACGAACGGATCGAGCAACCCCTTCAGGTAGCGATCCATCAGCTTCACCAGTGCCGCCTGCCCGAGCGTCATCTCGGTGCGTGCGGTGCGGTTTGGCATCGCTGCTGATTCCGGCGCACCGACAGGCGCAAAGACCAGCACCTTCACGTCAGGCAATTCTGCAAATGCCTTTTGGATCCGCGGATGCACGTCGGCCCAATCCAGCCCGCCATTGCCGCAACCTAGCGGTGGGACTGCAATGGATCGGATGCCGAGCTTTCGCACCTGCTCAACGAGGTCGGCGAGGCCACGCTCCACATCCTCGATCCGGCTCTTGGCACGCCAGTTCCCTTTCGTGGGAAAGTTGATGATCCAGCGAGGGCCGCCCACCAGACCACCAAGGTCAAAGACTTGCATCTTCCCGAGCTTCACGTCCCCGTCCTTGCACGCCTTCTCGTAGGCGCGGAACATCTGCGGGAACGCCTGCCGGAATTGCAGCGCGATCCCTTTGCCCATCACTCCCATCGTGTTCACGGTGTTGACGAGCGCCTCCGCAGGAGCGGTGAGCAGGTTGCCTCGTGCGATTTCAATCATACGGCAATTAGTAATACCATTCGGGTCTGAGTTCGAGGGCGGGCTGGTGCTCAGCACCGGCGAGAATTCCCTGAACCATTTGCAAAGTTTGCGGATTTTGACAGCCAATTCTGTGCACGCCATTCCACGGAAAGGCATCCGCCACGAGAAACTCGGCAGCCTTCTGATGCTGCCTGCCCTTCCAATCTGTTGCCCGAATTGCCTGCCAATCCAACTCATCCAAAGCATCCACGGTGGAATTATAGGTCGTGTGATACGCCCCTGCGTTGCCGCTGCTCACCGCCCACGCCCTTCCGGTCGCGATGCCCGCCGCCATCGTGCTCACAAGATGGACAATCGTTCGTTGGCATCCTTCGGGGCGTCCCGTGTTGCCTCTGTTGATCGTGTAGAGCATCGGCGAGCGCGGGCAGTAGTAGAACGGCGTGAACTCGCCGACAAAATGATCACCGCAACACCCCACCCGGATTTCTTTCATACGCCGGAGCTTAATGTGATCGTACCCGATGACCACTGCCGGGTTCCGCTGCGCCATTTGCGCGTCAGAGAGCAAGGCATTCTCCGCAATAATGCCCGGCAAATTCGCCACATCCGTAATGTGGTAAATCGCGACTTGTTCCGGGTTCTGCGGCATGATGCGAGTTAGTCTGCACCATTGCCCCACACGCGGTCGAGGACGCGTTGGATTTTGGCC
>CAMAUZ010000104.1 GCA_945861535.1 Akkermansia muciniphila
TCGCGGTAGGCGGTGCGGGCGGCGGCGGTGTCGCCCTTCGTGACGAGCAAATCGGCGGCGCTGAGGAGCGGGGCGAGCCGGCCGCGCAGGCGCTCGCGGTCGGCGGCGAGCTGCGCGTCGGCCTCGGCGAGCAGGCCCGCCTTTTCCCGGCCGATGAAGGCGAGCGCGGCGTCCGTGCCCTCGTCGGTGAGGATGCGGGTGAGTTCGCGGCCGATGCGCGTGGCCTCGGGGCCGCTTTCGAGTTCGGCGAAGCGGGCGACGGCGTCATCAATGCGCGCGAGGCGGGCGGCGTGGGCGGCGAGCGCGGTCTCGCGGAGGCGCTGGCGCTCGTCGGACTTGGCGGCTTTGTCCGCAGCGGCGAGGTCGGTATCGCGCTGGCGCTCGGTGCTCTCGACGAAGTGGGCGCGGATGCGCGGGGCGGCGAACTTCTGCGCGGCGAGGAGATTTTCGATGTTCTCGCTTTGCCGGTGCTTCGCCCACCAGACGCTCGAGATTATGACTGCGGAAACCGCAAGAAGAAGATTTACTTGAAGAACAACCCTGCAGCCTCTTTTGCTGACCCCTTCGAGGCGTTTTGTTACGCCATCTTGCCAGACGCGGAACTCTTCCCGCAGCTCCTCCAGCTTGTCGTCCATGCGCTCGACGGCGAGGTCGAGGGCGAGGTCGCTCTCGGCGGTGTAGTAGAGATGCGTGGTGAACTCGGGGCGCTGCTGGTAGTCGCGCTGGAGCTGGCGGCGCTCGGCCTGGTAGGCGGCGGGGTTGGGATGGGCGTGGTCCGGGGCGCCGCGGGCATCGCGGGGGAGGTCGAGTTTGTCCAGCTCAGTGTCGCGCAGGCAACCGGGGGTGACGACGAGGAGCCATGTCTTTTTCCCCTGCGCCTTGGCGTAGAGGAACTCGAACTGGGTGTAGGAGCAGCGGCCAAACTGCGGGTCCGGCAGCGGGTTGCCATCCGGCAGGGCAGGCTCGGCCCCGTAGGCATCCCCGACGATCTGGATGAGGCCCTGACAACTGTCGATTTTCCGCCGGAGCATGTCGCGGAGGTCGCCGTGCTCGGTGCCGAATATGTCCTGCCACTCGGGCTCGTAGCCTTTGCGCAGGAGGATGTCGGCGATGCGCCCCCGCGTGGTCTTCAGTTCGCGGGTGACGGTGCTGATGAAGATGCGTGGCTTGTTCATGACCGGGAGACCGGATGACAATTGATGGTGAGCAGCGCCTCCTTCACAAGCTGCCGGGCGCTGCGCAAATCCCCGGAGGTGGCAGAGATGAAGATCCTGGGGGGAGTGTGCATTGGCAGGCGGGGTGGCTTTCAGCCGGTGACGGCGATGCTCACCACGTCGCTCCATTGACCGAAGACGTGGTCGCCTTTGAGGTAGATGGCGCGGTATTTCCAGATGGCCGCGACGCCGGGGGCGAGGGTCACGGGGTCGGTGTAGTGGGAACCGGTGGAGAATGATTCGGGAGTCATGCCGAGCTATCCGGGGATGGTTCCCAGCGGCCGGGAAACAACGCAAACATGGGTAGCACAGGCTACCAGCCTGTGCCGTCCGGCGACTCGCCGGTATGTGTTTAGCGGCCGCCGCGCGCGCCAGGGGTGTGGGGCAGGCTTCCAGCCTGCCGGTTCGGGCGGCATCTTGCCGCCCGTTCCCACGCCGGACGTGCGGGGGGGACGGAACCGGGAATACGGGGCAGGGATGCCCCGTGAACCGGCAGGCAAGGATGCCTGCCCCACACCGGCGGGGCGGCTAAACAGATACACACGCCGGACGGAATGGGTGCGACGCGGTGTTGGCCCAAGCGCGCCGGTATAAAAGCACGTCTCCTTCCGTTCCGCTGGGCCAGTGGCCCGGCAGCACCGGCGAGTCGCCCGCGCCACCCGTCGGCCGTGAAATATCCCGGCTAATCCCTGGCTCCCGACCCTTGACTTCCGGCTCCCGACCGACGGCACGCGGCGTGCGTGAGGCGAGCAGCCAAAGGCCGGGGGCGGGTGTCGATGTGCTCCGTGGGGCATAGCTGGATGAGTGCGGGCCTTTGTGGACTTGGGTATTCGCGGCGTCAAATTCTTTTCAAACTATTATGGCGGCCGGGCGCGGCCCGGCACTGCCCCGCCAGAGATACGGTCTGGGAATGAAAAGGGGGCGGTTCTCACGATTGTCTGGTTGGAGCACCCAGGTGTCAGTTCTTGGGACCAACCCATTCCCCCGCCACCCGCTCGGTAATCCCTCCGCTGCGCCCGATCATCATCAACACCGCCACTCCGTCTCGCTCCGCCACCGATCAGCGCCGCGCCCTTCCCAAAAGAAATCGGGGGGCGGATTATTTCCCGCCCCCCTGTTTTCTTGGCCCAACCCCGCCCTGTTACCCCGCCGGGCGGCGCCGCGGAAATCTCCTCACCGCCCTTCCCCACGGTGACCTTTCGGCGTGAGGGCGTTCTTGCAGACGTAGCTGCCCAGCCGCGCCCCGGCCTGCAATCCCTGCGAATTTCCGGCCATGAAATGGATGCCGCCATAGATCCGGCTCATCCCCGCCTCCACCGCCGCCTGGCTGAACGAATGGAATCTCCGCGTCACTCCGGGCATGGCGTCGGAAGTCGCGACAAACGCCACGCGGTCGGTCCCGAAATACTTCGCCAGCACCGTGGCCCCCGCCGCGCTAAACGTGCTGTGGCCCGAGACATATTCCGGAAACGGCGGGGTCGCGAGCAACGGCGTCCAGGTCGCGTCCTGCTCCGTCGCCGGATTGCGATCCGCATCCGCATTTTGGATCGCCGTGATCGGGCGCCAGTAATTGAACGCGTACTTCGCGTCCCAAGCCACGATCCCCGCGTCCGCCAGGCTCAGATTCAGCAGCGCGAACAAACGCGCATTCTGATCCTGATTCAGGCGCCGCTGCCGGGCGACATCCTGCGCGATGACATTCCAATGCCCCGGCGGCGTGACCGTTCCCGCGCCATCCGCCCAGAAGGTCGCAACCAACGTCTGCTCCGCCGTGCGGCTCGCGCTCGTGGTGCCCCCGAGCCGCTTGGTGAGGTTGAAATCAGCCGCGTAGGCCGCCGATTCCAGCCGCGGCGGCGCGGGCGGGCGGAACTGCGCTGCGCTCGTCAATGCGAAACACGCCACTTGCGGCCACTGCGGCAGCAACGCGGGCTTAAGCCCCGGCAGCGTGGGCACCCAGTCCCCCGGATTACTTCCCGGCGTGTATGGCACCGTGGCAGCCGCGCCATCATTGGCCCGCGCCGCGAGAATGGTGCGCGCCACCAATTGGCCCCACGCCACGCCCGCCTGCCGCGCGCGGTCGTTGGGGAGTCCGGCCAGCGCGTTGGCCAGATACTGGTCAAATTGCGCCGTGCCCGCCGGAAACAGCGTCACCATGACCCGGTGCGCCGCCGCCGAAATCGCCGCGTCCTCCGAAGCCCGGCTTTTGGCGTGGGTCTTGACCATGTAGGAGCGGTAGTGCTGCTCGTGCGGCTGCTTGATGCCGTTCACGGCATCGAAGATCGACGCGTGAAGAATCGCCAGGTTGCGGGCTGCCATCGGTGGCGCCGTCTTGTCCGCCTTGATGGCATCCAAGGCGGCCGTGTTCCAGTCGAGGACCAGGTCGGCGCGGACGGAAAGGGTCGCGCCGACGAACATGGCGGCGACGGTTTGAACCAGATTGCGTGATTTCATGATTAGGGTGGGAGTCGGCGGGTGAATGAATGTGACTGCGGCTGCCAATGGGCGTGCTTCGTTTAATTCTCCTCGGAACTGAACAGCGCAGGACGGCGCCGGGTGCGGTTCGGCAAGCGCCTCGTAAGTGCCCGGACCTGCCAGTCCCGGCGGAGGCGCTCCACCTCCTTGTTAAATCCGCGTTGAAAACCCGGCGCCACCTGCCACCCGTCCAGTTCTTGGACGAGAAATAGTTAACACGGAAATTCCAGGACCAATTTTTCGAGGGAGGAAGTGCGGTGATTTTGGGGCGAGCCGTCCCTTTTCCCGGGGTGAAGTGCGCGAGAAAAACGGCCCGCCTCAGTCATACCGATTCAGTCGAACCGAATTCCTTAACCCCCAGAGAGACAATGAACCCAGCGCGGCGGAGCCGCAACTTACGGAGCGCGGCTGTGTCCGCCGAGGACCAGCCGCAGCAGCCCCGAAACATCGTGGGCGCCCTTAGCAATCAGACGCTTCCCGTGCGACCAACCTGCTGCGGCTGGTGCTCCGCGCACACAGCCGCGCTCCGGGAAAAATCCTCGCGGCGCGCGAGGATTTTGCAGAGTTCCAGCACAGCGCGGCGACGCCGCCGCCCAAGGAGCGCGGCGTTCACGCCGCATCACCGTGCGAATGTCGCAGCGCGTCCGCACCCGCCCGATGCCAACTCCTGATTTCGCAAACTGTCCCCTTTCGTGCTTTTCGTGTCTTTCGTGGTTCCAACCGCCACTTCCGAGATGAACCACAACGTCGCGAATAAAGCTTCCCCATCCGGGCACACCCGTATCCATCCGCGGTCACGGGCTTCCCCATTTTCCCGCCGACTCCCAGTTCACTCCCGCAACCACTCTCGAGTCGCCCCGTCCCCGCGCACCAACACCATCCCCACGCCCTCGCGCTCCGCCACGCGCACCGCCGCCGCCTCCCCGAGCACCAGCAACCCCGTCGCCAGCGCATCCGCCCACGTCCCCGACTTCGCCACCACCGACACGGACAACACGCCCGCCGACACCGGCCAACCCGTCCGCGGGTCAATGATGTGGCCGTACCGTTTCCCGCCGACCGTGAAAAAATTCCGGTAATTCCCCGACGTGGACACCGCCTGATCGCGCAACGACACCACCCGCTCCACCACCGCCGGCGCAACCGCCGGCCGCTCGATCCCCACGCGCCAGCCCTCGCCCGCCGGCCCTGCCCCACGCGCGCGCAAATCCCCGCCGATGCCCACCAGATGATTCGTCACCCCGCGCCGCCACAACAATTCGCTCACCGCGTCCGCCGCAAACCCTTTCGCAATCCCCCCCAGATCGATCTCCAAATCCGGAATCCCCTTCCGCAACGCCGCGCCCATCGCGCCCGTTTCGTCCACGCCCGCCGTCGTTTCGCGCACCTCCAGATGCCGCCACCCGACCCGCGCCCGCGCCGCCGCAATCGCCGCGTCCGGCGGCACCACGCCCGTCTTGCGCCGCGGACCGAACCCCCACAACGCCACCAACGGCGCGACCGTAATATCAAACGCCCCGTCCGTCCGCCGGCTGATCTCCAGCGCCTCGCGCACCACCCGCGCCGTCTCCCCCGGCACCGCAAACCAGTTCGTCCCCCGCCCCCGATTGAACCGCGACACCACCGAGTCCGCCCGATAGTCCGACATCTGCGCCTCCAACCGATCCAGCTCCGCCTGCACCCCATCTCTGTGTCCATCGCGTCTCTGTGGTGAAACTTCCCCGCCCCGAAACTTCACCGACCACGTCGTCCCCATCGTCTCCCCGCTGAGCGCATGCGTCCCCTCCGCGCCCCACGCCGCGCATCCACACAGCCACGCCACCACCCACCCCGTAGCCGCCGACGTGAGGAGGCGGATCACGCGCCGCACGGAACCCTCCGCCTCCTCACGTCGGCGGCTACAAATTTCCGGACTCCCGCCATTTCCCTCACGCCGCCGCGCCATAAACAAAAGAGTGAATCCACGCGTGCTTCCACCACATCACCGCCACCACCGCCACGAGCACCGCCGCCGCCACCTCCCGCGCTCCGAACCGGTCCCCTGCCCCGCGCGCGCGCCCGAACTCCAGCAGCGCCCCCGTCGGACACCCATACCGGCAATACGCCTTCGGCACGAACGCCGCCGCCACCAACCCCACCACCGCCACCGCCAGCGTCGCCCCGCCCGCCGCGCGCAGCACATACCCATCAAACGGCTCCAGCCCCGCCAGCTCGAAATCCAGCGGCAACATCACCACGACCAGCACAAACAACAGCAGCAATCCCGGCAACCACCGCAGCCCCCGATCCCACGCCACCGGCACCTTCACCCGCCACCGCGCCGGCACCACGCGCCCGAGCCATTCCTGCGCCACGCCATGCGGACAAAGCTGCTGACAGTACAGTGGCCGCCCCGACACCCACGGCACCACCAACGCCGCCGCCGCCAGCAACACCAAGCCCGGCGCCAGCCGCCACGGCACGCCCGCCCGCGCCCAGCCCGCGAACAACGATTGCGCCAGCAAATCCCCGTTCACGAAACCCACGTACCCCACCACCACCCATTGAAACCACCGCCGCCACCGCACCCGCCCCGCGCGCCGCGTGAACGTCAGCCACACCCCCGCGCCCACCACCGCCACCAGCCCCACATCGCGCCACCGCACCCGCCACGGCTGCGCGCGCGCCTCCCCCTGCGCCACGCGAAACCGATGCACCACCGCCTCCGCCAGCGCCATGCTCGTCAACGTCGCGCCCGACACGCCCTCCACGCCCGCCGCCTTCAAATCCATCCCCGCCACCTGCTCCCACGACATCCCGTTCCACGTCTTGCGGAAATGCCGGTCCGCCAGCACATCCGCCACATGCGTCCGCGTGTCCTCGCTCTTGCGAATCCGAAACCCCACCACCCGCCCCTCGCGATCCAGCCCCACCAACGTGTCGGTAATACCGCAATACCCCACGATCTTGTTCCCCTGCGGCTGCGTGCGAATCACGTACCCCAACTCCTCTCCCGCCGCCCCGCGCACCTGAAATCCCCCGCGCGCCCCTGCATCAATCTGCAGTTCCACCGCATTCGTGAACCACCCCGTCACCTCCGCCACCGCCACCGGCGCATCCCCCTCGATCCGCAGCCGCACATGATGCGCCCGCACCATCGCCACGACCGCGAGCAACACCCCGAGCCGATAAAGTTGTAACAGCACCACACGCATCGAAATCACCGAGCAAACGAAAACAAAAAACGAACAACCGTCGCGCCACGGCGCGCTCGCCGCCCAATTGGGAGCAGGATGATTGGTTTTCGCCACGGAGGAAACACGCATGAAACGCGGAGGCCAGAAAACCTCGCGGCAGCAAAGCCCAACCGGAGCGCGGCGGCTCGCCGTAGCTCGACATTCCAATGTCGAGACCGCACGCCCGCAACCGCGGCGACCTCGGTGGGGCCACTCCCGACATTAGAATGTCGGGCTACATCCCGCGGTCCCAGTGGGCGCATCTCAGTTTCTTGCAATGATGAATGCGCGTCGGCGCAGTTCCGTAGGCCCGACCGGGTGGGGATGCCCCGGTCCTGTGGGGCAGGCATCCTTGCCTGCCGGTTCGGGCGGCATCCTGCCGCCCGTTCCCAACTGCCGACGGCGGGCAGGTCCCCGCGTGGGAACACGGGGCAGGGATGCCCCGTGAACCGGCAGGCAAGGATGCCTGCCCCACAGGCTCTCCAACCCGGTCGCGCACGGCCCTCGTAGCGCAGGTTTCCAAACCTGCTGTATCGCCGATTTCCAAATCGGCAGGGGCCGCGGGGTTTCGGGCGCCTGCGACCTGCCGAAGCGTTTCCGGTGGCCGGACCGCCCGCGGGTTTGGAAACCCGCGACACAGCAGACTTGGAAGTCTGCGCTACAGGGGCAGTGCGCGGCGGCGCCCCGCGGCCACGAGCCGGGCCTTGCGCCGTCGGCGCTTCCCCGCCAGCTTTCGCACCGCTTGTGACCGCTCTGCATTTCACCTTAAGACTCGCGCTGCTCTGCCTCCTCGCAGCCGCGACGCGCGGCTTCTCCGCGACGCCCTCGCTCGAGACGGGCCGCAAACACTGGGCCTTCCAGCCCTTGCGCACGACACACCTCCCGCCGACGCAGGACGCGGCGTGGGCGCGCAACGACGTGGACCGTTTCATTCTCGCCGCCCTCGAGGCCAAAGGCCTGCGCCCCTCGCCCGCGGCGGATCGGCCGACGCTGATTCGCCGCGTCACGCAGGACTTGATCGGCCTGCCGCCGTCGCCGGAGGAGGTCGCATCCTTTGTAAGCGATCCATCGCCGCAGGCCTGGGAGCGCGTCGTGGACCGGCTGCTGGCGAGTCCGCATTACGGCGAACGCTGGGGCCGGCACTGGCTGGACCTGGCTCGCTACGCGGACAGCAGCGGATTTCACAACGACCTCGATCGTCCGCACGCGTGGCGTTATCGCGACTACGTCATCCGCAGTTTCAATGAGGACAAGCCCTACGCCCGCTTCATCGCCGAGCAGCTCGCGGGCGACGAGGTCGCCGGCGCGGACGAGGAAACGCTGGTCGCCACGGGCTTCTGCCGCAACGGCCCGAGCAACGACGACAACATGGGCAACAACAAGGAGCAGTACCGCCTCGACGAACTCGATGACGTGATCGCGACGACGTCGATGGTTTTCCTCGGCGTCACGGTGGGCTGCGCGCGGTGCCACGACCACAAGTACGATCCGATCACGAGCGCGGATTACTACAGCCTGCTCGCGGTGTTCAACGGCACGGTGAAGAAGGGCGTGCCGAAGGAGAGCGACGCGAAGGACAAGACCAAGGAGCCGGTGAAATTTCAGGCGCTCATCGAGACGAAGTCGAAGGTGCCGCCGACGCATCTGCTGCGACGCGGCAACCTGCAAAACAAGGGGCCGGAAGTGCCGCCCGCCGCGCCGCTGGTGCTGACGGCGAGTCCGCTGCGCTTCCCCGAGCCGGAAGCCGACGCGAAGTCCTCGGGCCGCCGGCGCACGTTCGCAACGTGGCTCGGCTCACCGGACAACGCGCTGACGTGGCGCGTGCTGGCCAACCGCATCTGGCAGCATCACTTCGGGCGCGGCCTCGTCGCGACGCCGAGCAACTTCGGCTTCAACGGCGCGCGCCCGACGCATCCCGAGCTGCTGGATTTTCTCG
Source organism: Akkermansia muciniphila (assembly GCA_945861535.1). Classification (GTDB taxonomy): domain Bacteria; phylum Verrucomicrobiota; class Verrucomicrobiia; order Limisphaerales; family BJHT01; genus BJHT01. Next base: position 8,838 of record CAMAUZ010000104.1, read on the forward strand.
CCGCCCGGCTCATCGCGGACGGCGGCCGGTGGAAGCCGTTGCACAAGCTCATCGTGATGTCCGCGACGTATCGGCAGGCGAGCCGAGTTGAAGAGTTGAATCGTGGAAAGGTTGAAGCGGTGCCGGCCGGCGGCGTTAGCTCCGCTTCAACCCTTCACCCCTTCACCCCTTCAACCCTTGACCCCGACAACACCCTCCTCTGGCACGCAAACCGCCAGCGCCTCTCCGCCGAGTCGTTGCGCGACAGCATTCTCGCGGTGAGCGGAAAGCTGAATCCGCAGGCGGGCGGGCCGGGCATCAAGCCGCGCATCCGCGCCGAACTGCTCACGGCGAGCCAGCGCAACAAGTGGCCGGCGCTCAAAAGCGAGGGACCGGAGCAGTGGCGGCGCAGCATTTACATCTATGTGAAACGCCAGTTGCTCATGCCGATGATGGAACTCTTCGATGCGCCAACGACCACGGACAGTTGCGCCGAGCGCCCGATCAGCGTCGTGCCGACGCAGGCGCTGGTGCTGATGAACGACGAGTTCGTCGAAGACCACGCGGGCTTCCTCGCGCAGCGGGCCGCGGTGGAGGCAGAGGTCGGCGCGGAGGTGGCAAAGGTGATCGAGCGGATGCACCTCCTCGCCCTCACCCGCCTCCCGACCGCGGAACGCCTGAAGCAGGCCACAGCCTTCGTCACGACGCGCGAGGCGAGCTACGCCGCGGAGGCGAACGCGCCCCCAACACCCCGCCACCGCGCGCTCACCGACCTCGCGCACGTGCTTTTCAACAGCAGCGAATTCATCACCATCGAATGACCGCTAAACCAAACTCGGAGCAGCGCGCGTACGCAGAGCCCAAATTTTTGGCAGGGGAATTTGGGGCAAAGGAATTTTTTCCCAAATTACCCTGCCCCAAATTCCCCTGCCAAAATTCCCTCTGTCAAAAACTCCCATGCCTCCCCTGACCCGCCGACGAATGCTGCAATTGAGCGGCGGCGGCTTCGGCGCGCTGGCGCTCAACTCGCTGCTGCACACGGACGGCGCGCTCGCCGCTCCGCCTGCGAATCCGCTGGCCGCGCATCCGCCGCACTTCGCGCCGCGCGCCAAGGCCGTCATCTTCCTGTTCATGTATGGCGGGCCGAGCCATGTGGACTTGTTCGACCCCAAGCCCGAGCTGGAGAAGTGGCACGGCAAAGCCATTCCCGTGTGGAAGCCCGAGGACGCTTTCATGGGCCGCAAGACGCAGAACGTGGCGATGAAGAGCTACTACCAGTTCGCCAAACACGGCGCGGCGGGCATCGACATCGCGGAGACCTATCCGCATCTCGCGCGGCACGCGGACGACCTGTGCGTCATCCGCTCGCTGCACACGGAGAGCAACAACCACGGCCCCGCGCTCTTCCAGATGAACAGCGGCTTCACCCAGGCGGGCCGGCCAAGCATGGGCTCGTGGATCACCTACGGCCTCGGCTCCGAGAGCGAGAATCTGCCTGCCTACGTCGTGCTGCTCGATCATCAGGGCGCGCCGGTGAACGGGGCGATGAACTGGTCGAACGGCTTCATGCCCGCCGCGTTTCAAGGCGTGCCATTCCGCTCGACCGGCGATCCCATCGCCTACCTCACCCCGCCGAAAAATGTCACCACCCGCCAGCAGCGCGCGCGCCTTGATCTGCTCCGGCAGTGGAATGAGGAATACGCCGCCGCCAATCCCGCCGAGACCAGCCTCGCCGCGCGCATCGCCTCCTACGAACTCGCCTTCCGCATGCAGATGAGCGCCGCCGAGTGCGTGGATGTCGCGCGCGAGCCGGAGTCCATCCGCAAGCTCTACGGCCTCGACCGGCCGGTGACGCAGCACTTCGGCCGCAACTGCCTCCTGGCCCGCCGGCTCGTCGAACGCGGCGTGCGTTTCGTGCAGCTCTACAGCGGCGGCAACGAAGGTCCGAAAGCCTGGGATGCCCACGATGATCTCAAGAAAAACCACGACCTCCACTGCGCCGAAACCGACCAGCCCATCGCCGCGTTGCTCGCCGATCTCAAGGCCACCGGCCTGCTCGACACGACGCTCGTCATCTGGGGCGGCGAGTTCGGGCGCTCGCCCGTCGCGGAGAATGGCAAGGGCCGCGACCATCATCCCAAAGGCTTCACCATGTGGCTGGCCGGCGGTGGCATCAAAGGCGGCCTGATCCACGGCGCGACCGATGAGTTCGGCTACAACGCCGTGGACAAGCGCGTCTCCGTCCCCGATCTGCACGCGACCATTCTCCACCAGCTCGGGCTGAACCACGAGGGTCTCACCTTTCGCAACACCGGCCGCGACTACCGCCTCACCGACGTGAGCGGCGACGTGGTGCGGGAGATTCTGGCGTGAGGGGCGGGTGCCGTAGCTCGACATTCCAATGTCGAGACCGAGCGCCCACAGACGCGACGACCTCGGGGGCCACTCCCGACATTGGAATGTCGGGCTACCATGGCTCGCCACCGTAGCTCGACATTCCAATGTCGAGACCGAACGCCCGCAAACGCGGCGATCTCGGGCAGGCCACGCTCGAAATTGGAATGTCGGGCTACATCCGTCGGAGGTCGGGACGAACGGGACTGATCGAACCGGGCACAATGAACGCAGCTCCGTTTCATGCACACGCTCCAATTCCCATCCCCAGCCCAACGGGCGAAAGACAATAGCCCAGCACTTCAGTGCTGGGTTCGCATCGGGGCCAAACCAAGTCCCGCTCGGGACGAAAGAAACGGTGCGCCATCCCGCCTCTGTCGTCCCTGTCGGGACTTTCGAGTCCCCCCGGCCGCCAACCCAGCACTGAAGTGCTGGGCTATTTTCGGTCGTCCCTGCGGGACTGCGCCAACGCAGCCCGATTGTTGCAAGCAGATGGGATATGCCCGGCGCGAAATCGCCACCCTGATTTGCCGGCGGGCTGCGTCCAAGCGCGCGCTGAATGAAAAAACTGAAACTTAATTTCGCCCCGTCATCGTGGTTGTTGCTGCTGCTCCTCGTCGCCCTCGGGCGATGGGTGGGGCCGTTGTCGGCGGCGGATGGGGCCGTGCCGGGGGACGCCCACACCGCCGCATTTTTCAAAGAGCATTGCCTGCGTTGTCACGGACCGGAGAAGGCGAAGGGGGATTTGCGGCTCGACACGGTGGACACGGATTTCACGAAGCCCAGCACCTTCGAGCGGTGGCGCGAAATCGTGGCGCGCGTGCAGTCGGGCGAGATGCCGCCGAAGAAGGAGGCGCGGCCCGAGGCGGCGCAGGTGCAGGCGTTTGTGCGGCAGATCTCCGCGCGGCTCGATGAGGCGGCGGCGAAGCATCGCACCGATGGGCGGGTGGTGCTGCGGCGGCTCAATCGCGTGGAATATGAGAACACGGTGCGCGACCTCTTCGCGGTGAACGTGATGGTGAAGGAGATGCTGCCGGAGGACGCCATCGCGCAGGGCTTCGACAACGTGGGCGCGGCGCTGAACATTTCGCCGGTGTTGATGGAGCGGTATCTCGAGGCGGCGGATGCGGTCATCACGGCGGCGCTCGCGCCCGTGCATAAGCTGGAGAGCAAGACGGAGCGCTTCGATTTGTATGACTCGTTGCCGAAGTGGTTTGCCAACGGCGTTTACCGGCAAACCAACGGCGTGGTGCTTTTCCGCGGCGGCGCGACGGACCTGCGGCAGTTCAAGGCGCCCGCGCCGGGGCGCTACCGTTTTCGCATCGCGGTGTCCGCGCACAACTCGGAGACGCCGCTGCCGCTGGGCCTGCTGCTCGGCAACTTCGTGGTGAGCGGGAATTACGCGCGGCACATTGGCTACTTCGACGCGCCGCCGGGGAAGCCGGCGGTCATCGAGTTCGAGGAGCGTCTCGGCGCGAAGAACGACACGGTGAAGATCATGCCGATGGCGCTGCCGTTCGTGTATCTCAAGCAGGAGACGATGGCGGAGTATCCGGGACCGGGGCTGAAAGTTCACTGGATGGAGGTCGCGGGGCCGTTCCCCGAGGCGTGGCCGACGGAGAGTTATCGCCGCGTGTTTGGCGACGCGGACCCGAAGGCGGGCACGCTGGCGGACGCGGAGAAACTGCTGCGCGTGCTGCTGCCGCGCGCGTTTCGTCGTCCGGTGGCGGAGGGCGAGGAGAAGCCGTTCGTCGCGCTCGTGGCGAAGTCGCTGGCGATGGGGCAGCCGTTCGAGGCGGCGTTGCGCACGGGCTACAAGGCGGTGCTGGCGTCGCCGAAGTTTCTCTTCCTGCGCGAGCCGCTGGGGCCGCTGGACGATCCCGCGCTGGCGTCGCGGCTGTCGTATTTTCTGTGGAGCACGATGCCGGACGACGCGCTGGCGGCGCTGGCGGCGAAGGGCGAACTACGCAAGCCAGAGGTGCTGCGGACGCAGGTGGAGCGGATGTTGAAACACCCGAAAGCGCGGGCGTTCACGGAGAATTTCACGGGGCAATGGCTGAGCCTGCGCGACATCGAGGCGACCACGCCGGACAAGATGCTGTATCCCGAGTTCGAGGAGTTGTTGCAGTGGTCGGCGGTGCGCGAGACGCATCTGTTTTTCGAGGAGCTGCTGAAGAACAACCTCAGTGTGAAGAACTTCGTGGACTCGGATTTCGCCCTGTTGAACAACCGTCTCGCCAAGCACTACGGCATCCCGGACGTGCAGGGCGTGGCGTTCCGCAAGGTCGCGCTGAAGCCGGAGCAGCATCGCGGCGGAGTGCTCACGCACGCGAGCGTGCTGAAGGTGACGGCCAACGGCACGACGACGTCGCCGGTGTTGCGCGGCGTGTGGGTGCTGGACCGCATCATGGGCCGGCCCGTGCCGCCACCGCCGCCCAACGTGCCGGCCATCGAGCCGGACATCCGCGGCGCGCAGACCATCCGCGACCAGTTGGCGAAACATCGCGCGACGGAAAACTGCGCGGGCTGCCACGCACGCATCGATCCGCCGGGTTTTGCGCTGGAGAACTACGATGTCATCGGCGGCTGGCGCGAAAAATACCGCATCGTGGCCGAGCGCAAAAACTGGGTGAACAACCGCGTCGGCCCGCTGGCGAAATATCTCGCCGCATCGCAATACGGCCTCGGGCTGCCCGTGGACGCGGGCGACGTGCTGCCGGACGGGCGAAAATTCGCGACGGTGGAGGAATTCAAAAAGCTGCTGCTCGCCGACCCCGAGCAGATCGCGCGCTGCCTGACCGAGAAGCTCGTGACCTACGCGACCGGGCAGCCGGTGGGCTTCGGCGATCACGCGGCGGTGGCGCGCATTTTGGGCGAGGCGAAGAAGTCGGACTACGGGCTGCGCGACCTGGTGCAGGCGGTGGTGGCGAGCGAGTTGTTTCGCAGCAAATAAACTTCGCCCGAGGAGGTGTCCTGTGGCGGGGACAAACTGCGAGGCACCCGAACCGTCGCCGGTTCCCCTGTCGGTTTCCTTCGCCCTGGAAACGGCAGTCGGGTTGAACCACGAAAAACACGAAAAACACGAAAAGCCGGAAAACAAACGGCGGAAGCGTGGTGACTCGACATCGGAGTTACTCACCCGCCCGATGACAACCCCCGATTCCGCCAGCCCGTCTCCTTTCGTGTCTTTCGTGTCTTTCGTGGTTCCGACGGCTTTTTCTAGGTTCAAACAACCACACGGCGCGAGGCCGGGAGCATTCGCAGGGAAAGGCTCCCGATGAACTTGCCGTCCGCAACGGCGGGTGGCTGGCGGGAGGGGGCGCTGGGTCAGGGCTTGGCGGGCGGCGGCGGAGCGGGGCGGTTGGTGGCTTGAGAAGGAGGCTGCTGGAGGGCGTTGAATTTTTCGACCTGGGCGTTGAAATCGCGGGTGCGGGTGTTGAGTTCCTCGACGCGGGTGTGGTGTTCCTGGAGGCGGCGTTCGAGGTCTTTGACGAGGGAATTTTGGCGGGCGGCGAGGTCGTTGTACTTGGTGACGGCGTCGTTGCGTTCGGCGGCGAAGCGGGCGGCTTCGGCGGCGGCTTTGCGGAGCTGTTCGTCGCGGGCGGTGACGGCGGCGGCCCAGTTGGTGACGCTGGTGCGGAGTTGGTCGCGTTCGGCGTGGAGTTGTTTGAGTTCGCGTTCGACGGTGGTGAGGCGGGTTTCGGCCCCGGCGCGGGCGGCGGCGGCGCGGGTGAGTTGTTCGCGGAAAGAGTCGAGGTCGGAGGTGCTGCCGGTGAGGCGTTTTTCCTGTTCGGCGAGTTTGCCGGCGTCCTGGCGGCGGGCGTTTTCGGCGGCGCCGAGTTCGAGGTTGAGGCGGAGGTTGAGCTGCCACTGGGCTACGCAGAGGGCGGCGAGGGCGAGGACGCCCACGAGGTTGACCCAGTGCAGCGCGCGGTTCATGGCTGGGCGTCGGGGCGGACTTCGAAGGCGACTTTCTGGATGCCGGCGCCGCGGACGAGGTCGAGGACGCGGATGACGTCGCCGTGGCGGGATTCGCGGTCGCCGCTGATAAAGACGCGGAGGTCGGCGTTGGTTTTGGTGAGGGCGGCGAGGGCGAGGGCGAGTTCGTTGGCGGCGATGGGTTTGGTGTCGAGGAAGACGAGTCCGGCCCGGTCCACGGAGAGGTTGATGAAATCGCGGCGGGTGTCGGCGGTGGCGGTGGTGGCGGTGGGAAGGTTTACCTTGACGCTCTTGGAGTTGACCATGCTCAGGCTCACCAGCATGAAGGCGGCGAGAAGGAAGAACATGATGTCGATGAGAGGAATGATCTCGATGCGCGCCTCGGCGCTTTCGGGCGGGAGTTTGGAACCGAGTTTGACGGGCATGGGAAAGGAGGAAGTTAACGCGGCGGCGCAGGGGTGGCGGGCTTTTCAACGGGACGGAAGATGCGGGCGCGTTCGCGGAGGGCGCGTTCGCGGGCGAAGGCTTCGAGGTCGAAGCCGTGTTGTTTGGCGGAGGCGACGAGGAGTTCGACGTGGTTGATGGTGCGCTCGAGGCCGCCACGGAAGTGGGCGAGGCGGCGGTTGAACCAGTTGTAGGGAAGGAGGCAGAGGATGGCGATGCCGAGGCCGCAGGCGGTGGCGATGAGGGCTTCGGCGATGCCGCCGCTGACCTTGGTGGGGGCGAGCTGGTCGTCACCGACGAAGTCGAAGGAGTGCATGATGCCGGTGACGGTGCCAAGGAGGCCGAGGAGGGGGGCGAGGGTGATGAAGGTGCCCAGCATCCAGAGGCGTTTTTCGGCGCGTTCGAGTTCATCGGTGGCGTGCAGTTGCATGGCGCCGAGGAGGGAGGTGTGGGCGTGGAGGAGGCCCTCGCGGACGGTTTGGAGGTAGGGGTCGCCACTGGTCAAGGTGAGGCAGGCGGCGCGGTCGAAGTTGCCTTCGCTGATGGCGGCGTAGGTTTCGAGGAGGGCGGCGTTACGGCAGCGGCGACGCAACTGCCACCACCAGAGGCCGCGTTCCAAGACGACGACCAGCGCGGCCAAGAGGCAGCCGAGGATGGGCCACATGACCGGGCCACCCTTGAGGAAAAGATTGACGGCGAGGTTGGCGAACATGGGTGGTATCGGGGCGGTCATTTTCGGATTTCGAAGCGCATGGCCACTTCATACAGGCGGGGCGGGCCGGAGGGGAAGCGCCACTGTTCGAGGACGACGCGGACGGCTTCGCGGTTGAGAAGGTCCCACGGGCTGGGCGAGCTGGGCTGGGCGGAGAGGACGCGGCCGTCGGTCCCGACGGCGAGGCGGATGACGACGGTGCCTTCCTGACCGGCGCGGCGGGCTTGGAGGGGGTAGCGCGGAGCGGGTTGGCGGCCGTCGCCTTCGCCAAAGGTCAGGGATTGAACGGGCGGGGCGACGGGGGGAGCAGGCGCGACGGGCGCGGTGCTGGCGGGGGTGGTGCTGGCGGGGGCGGTGGAAATGGCGACGGGCACAGAGGGGGGCGCAACCACGGGGGTGGGGGCGGGGCGGGTGAAGGCGGCGGCCTTGAGTTCAACGATGCGGGCGGGGGCCTCGATGGGCAGGGCGAAGGCGACACTGGGGCTCGGGGCGGCGACGGCGACGAGGGGCGGGGCTTGGGGCGGTGGGGCGGCCGTGGCGAGCGGGGGTGGGGCGAGAGCGGCCGGCGGGGGTGGAGGCGGAGTGGCGGGGGACGGTGGAGGGGCAGGCTCGGGGGTCAGGTCCACCTTGAGCAATTCGGCCTGCACGGGGGCGGCCGCGGGTTTGGGCGGGGTCGGACGGGGATAGGGCAGGAGGAGGCCGAAGGCGCCGACGGCAAGGCAGGCGATCCAGAGCACGAGCGTGAACACGGCGGTGAGGGATGAATCGGTGGGGACGTGCGGAAGCGCCAACCGCGGCGAGGCGGGGGAAAGCGGGATTGGCGATGGGCGGGTGTCGATCAAAATTTTCTGGATGGCAGTGTAAGCGGGAAGCGCGGGGACGGGAAGTTTGTAATCGACCGGCGGTCAGCGGGTCGGGGCGGCTGGCACGGGAATGGGGAGTGGCGGGGGGCCTGAAGGGAGTACAGCCGAATCTGTGGAGTGGAAACGAGGTGAGAACAACAGAGCGGTGGAGCCGCAACCCAAGGAGCGCGAGCGGTCCCCGGTCGCAGCGCGGGAAGCGGGAGAAGCGGACAGAATTTTCGGACCGATTTCGTGCGACGGGCGCAAACAGAAACGGATGATTTGGTTACCGGCGCGCGCTACCGGCTTCCGGGGACGCAGCCGAGTTTGGCCGGGGAATTTGGGGCAGAGGAATGGGGCCGTGACGAACTGGGAATGGGGCGAGCGTGGCATGAAAAATCCGCGCGGCGCGCGAGGATTTTGCAGGGGTTGCAGTACCGGGCGGCAGGGCCGTAAACCGAGTGGAGCGCGGCATTCACGCCGTTTCAACGTTCGAACGTCGTCGCGGGTCCGACCCTGCCCGCACCGCTCACGCTCAAGCGGCATAAATGCCGCGCTCCGAATTCCGCGCGGCGCGCGAGAATTTTGCAGAGTTGTAGTACAGACGAAAACCAGCCGCGTCGTCGCCTCCAGGCAGTCCTCAATCAGCGAGCCGATCCCGGCCGGCGAATTCCTGGTCTTCTCTGTTTTCATCGCGCCTCGGTGATCGAAATATTCGGCTCGACCGAATCGTTCCGGTTTAGAAAGCGAGGGAAAGGCCGGCGTAGAAGTTCCGGCGGTAGGCGGGGTCAATGCCGCTGGCGGTGACACGGGCGTAGTAATCGCGATCGAGGAGGTTGTTGATGCCGCCGACGAGGCTGAGGGTTTGTTTGTAAACCTTGCATTCGGCGGTGAGGTCCCAGACCGCGTAGCTCGGGATGAAACTGGAGCTGCCGGCGTCGGCGGAGATGAAGCGGCCGTTGTTGTCGTTGGCCCAGTGGCTGCCGAGGAAGGTGCCGAGCAGGCCGACTTTGGCGCGGTCGCGGAAGCGGTAGATCGCACCGGCGCGGACGGTGTAGTCGGGCGCGTATTGGGGGGTCTTGCCGGCATTCGCGCCGGACTTGAGCTGGGCGTCCAAGAGCATGCAGTTGGCGTGCAGGCTGAACTGGTGGGCTTGGGCGGCGCCGGTGCCACCGCTGAAGGCGTCGGTCAGGCCGAAGAGTTCGATTTCGGCGGAGCCTTCCCAGCCGCGATGAACGGCGCGGCCGATGTTCTGGACCGAGTTGCCGACGGTTCCGATCTGGTCGGAGAAGTCCATCCAGAAGAGGCTGGTGTCCCATTGGAGATAGGGTTTGGGCTGGCCGCGGATGCCGATTTCGTATTGCCAGGCCTTGCCAGCGTCGAGGTTTTGATTCACGACGGTGAGGCCGCCGGTGGGCACGGCTTCGGTGAAGACTTTGGGGCGGTAGGATTGCGAGGCGTTGGCGTAGGCGGCGACGTTGGTGGCGAACTTGTACTCGAAGCCGATGCCGAAGAGGGGGACGAAATCAAATTGCCGCTGACTGCCCAAGGGGGTGCCGGCGGCGGTTTTGTCGGCATTGACGCTTTCCTTCACGCTTTGGTGGACATTTTCGAAGCGCACGCCCGGAGTGATGGACAGGCGGTCGAAGACGAAGCGGTTTTCGACGAAAACCGGGGCGTACCAGACTTCGCGGTCGCTCTGGTTGCGGATGGTGCCGGTGTCGGCGTTCGGGGTGGTGCCGCGGCGGTCGGTGCGGGGTGAGTCAACATGATAGAGTTGCACGCCGCCGGCGAAGGTGTGTTCGTGGCCGCCGAGCTGCCAGTCGTGGCGGAGACGGGCGTCCACGCCCTGGGTGTAGAATTCCTGGTGTTCGATAACGTTGCTGCCGGCGTTGGCGCCGTTGGGGGTGACACCGAAGGTGCTGGTATTGACGGCACCCGCACCGCCGGTGCGCTGGCGTTTGCTGAAGCGGGAGTAGTAGCCGCCCCAAGAGTTGATGTGGAGGGAGGTGTTGTCGGTGAAGTCGCGTTCCCAGGTGAGGGTGGCGACGTGGCGTTTGAGTTCGAAGCGGTCGAAAAGACGGGAGGCTTGGTCGCGATTGGCGCGATAGTTCGCGGAGCCGGGGGCAGTGCCGTGGCTCAGGCCGCCGGGTTCGCCGTGTTCCTCGGCGTAGCCGTCGTAGGAGAGCAGCCAGCGGCTGTCCTTGGTGGCATCGAGCACGAGACGGGCGCTGCCGTTGTAGAGCGCGTAGTCGCTGTTGGAGGAGCGGAAACCGTCGGACTGGCGGAGGTTGAAGTAAGCGTAGTAACCGAGGCGGTCCACGGTGCCATCCACGGAGGTGTAGCTGGAGAACAGGTTGTCGCTGCCGAAGGTTTGCTGGGTGCGACCGGAGATCGTCCGGTCGGTGCGGGGGCGGTGGGTGACGTAGTTCAAAGCGCCGCCGGGTTGCGGTCCGTACATGAGCGAGGCGCCGCCGCGAAGAAATTCGAGGCGGTCAACGGTGTCGAGCGGCGGGGTGTAATAGGCCTCGGGATAGCCAAACTGGTCGGCATGGATGGGGATGCCGTCCTTGAGGACCTGGGTGAACTGGGCGCGATTGGGGTTCAATCCGCGGTAGCCAATGCTGACGAGCGGGGAGGTTTCCTCGCTGAGGAGGAGGCCGGGAGTTTTGGTGAGGGCCTGCCGGTAATTGTTGCCGATGACCTTGGGGAGGTCGTCGAGATCGAGGACGGTGGTTTTTTTTCCGGCATTGATGCGGGTGCCTTGCACGGGCGGGAGAAACGGGCCTTGCACGGTCTCGACATCCTCGGATTCGGCCGCGATGACCATCGCGGGCAGTTTTCGCACGCCGTTCGTGCTGGTCTGGGCGGACGCCGTGACGCCGACGGCCATGACTAGGGCGGTCAGCGTGACGGCGGTGGCAGCGGGAAGGTTGGCGGGCAGGGCGGTTTTGCGCATGGCAGTGTCGATTGATGTTCGGGCATCCCACCAGCGGCACTGGCCGGTGCGGAGTCAGCCCGGTGAAACTGCCAGAGGATTCCGGGCCGTGCTTCCGGTGGATTGCGAAATGTTTTCGGCGGCTTGCGCCGGCGGTCACTCCGTATCCGCGCGTTGGGCAGGGGTCTGAAGGGGGTAGAGACCGGGGCAGCACCCGAAGGTTTCGTGAAAGGCGGTGCTGAAGTGGCCGATGCTCGAGTAACCCACGCTGAGGGCGGCTTCGGTGACATTGCACTTGCCAGACCGGAGCAATTCCGCCGCGCGCTCGAGACGGACCTGGCGGAGGTATTGGGAAATGGTCATGCCCATCTGCTCGGTGAAAGTACGGCTGAGATAGAACGGGCTGCAGCCGACCCGCTGGCCGAGTTCCTCGAGAGTGAGGGGTTGCTCCAGATGCTGGCGGATGAGGGCGGCGGCCTTTTCGGTGCGTTCCTGCGCGGCGTGGGTCTGGCGGGTGCAGAAGAGGGTTTCCTCGGCGGAATGATCAAAGAACAGTTCGGCGGCGAGTTCGAGGACCTTGGCGGCGAACCAGAGCGAGCGAGCGGCGCCGATCATGGGCGGGGAGCGCAGGGCGGCCACGAGCAGGCGCAGGCGCGGGGTGAGGGGCCGGCAGGGTTCGAGCGCAGAGGCGGGAGAGCGGGCGTCGAGGAGGCGGCGGACGAGCGGCCGCACCTGGCCGATGCCGGCGGGGAGGTTGCGACGAAGAAAATCCATGCTGAACTCGGCGGTGAGGAACTGATGCCGCTGGCCAGGTTCACGCCAGGCCGAGAGGGGACTTTCGCCGCGGAAGTAAAGCGCGGCCGATCCGGGGGGGATGTGCTGGCGGGTTTTCTTGTGGGTCACGGTGCCTTCGCCCAAGAGGTTGAGGCAGGCTTCGAGGCCGTCGGGATGGAAGCTGCGTCCCCACTCAAGGCGTTGGGGCGTCTCGAAGTCGTGCCACTCGAAGCTCCAACCGACGCCGTAGAAGCTGCCGCACAGCGGGTGCCAGGCACCCGGCAGGGCGGCCCAGAACTCGCGTTCGGAGAACGGGGCGCGGTTGGTAGGATTAGTCACCGGGGGAATTTGTATTGCGACCGCGTCTCAATCTCAACGTCCAAGGCGCGGCGAGTGCAAGTTCCGGTGCATCCTGAATGGGTTGGAATTGCGGTGGCGTGGCTTGAAGCAACGCCCCCGTGGCGCGGGCATGCAGTCGAAAGTCCACGAAACGAGTTGGATCATCGGAAGTAGGCATTGCCCGGCATTTGTCCTGTGAACTACCTTATTCGCCACGAGCACCCAACCAATGCCGTTCAAAGCACTCCAGAAACAACCGAAACCGCTGCCCCGCAAGGTGCTTCATTCCACCCGCTTCCTCCCCCGCCTGCGCGCTGTAACCCGCCTATGAACATCACCCGCTCCCTCGCTCTCTCGCGCCGCACCTTTCTCCGTGGTGCCGGCGTCACACTCGCATTGCCGTTGCTCGAGGCCATGACGCCGTGGCGGGCGCGGGCGGCGGCTGCTGCCGCCGGTACGCCGGCCTCGCCGCGGCGGATGATTTGCATCAACACCACGCTCGGATTGCACACGCCGAACTTGTTCCCCGAGCAGGCCGGCAAGGACTACACGCTGACGCCGTATCTCGAACCGCTCGCCGAGTTTCGCCGCGATTTCACGGTGTTCTCGGGGCTGTCGCATCCCGAGGTGGATGGCGGACATCCGGCGGAGTTGTGCTACCTCACATCGGCACCGCATCCGCGCGCGGACAATTTCAAGAACACTATTTCGCTCGACCAATACGCCATCGAGAAGCTGGTGCCGGACACGCGGTTCGGGTCGCTGGTGCTGGCGTCGTCGTCGAGCCGCGGGCTGTCATTCACGCGCAGCGGCGTGCCGATTCCGGCGGAGGAACGGCCGTCGCGCGTGTTCAAAAACATGTTCGTGGACGGCACGCCGGCGGAGGTGAACGCGCAGGTGCAGCGGCTCAAGCAGGGGCAGAGCATCATGGACACGGTGCGCGAGGAGGCGCAGGACTTCCAACGCGGCCTCGGCAAACCGGACCGCGAAAAGCTGGACGAATATTTCACGTCGGTGCGCGAGGTCGAGGTGCGCATGGTCAAGGCGCAGGACTGGGCGCGGCGTCCGAAGCCCAAGGTCGACGCCAAGCCGCCGGTGGACATCGCCAGTTCGGTCGAAGTGCCCGCGCGGGTGCGGCTGATGATCGATCTCATGCACCTCGCGTTGCAGACGGACTCGACGCGGTTCATCACGTTTGCGCTGAACGGTCTCAACGCGGTGCCGGTGATCCCGGGCGTCACGCAGGACTGGCACAACCTCTCGCACCACGGCCAGGACCCGGCGAAGCTCGCCGAGTTGAAGGTGGTGGAACTCCAGCAGATGAAACTCTTCGGCGAACTGCTGGCGAAGCTGAAGGGCACGCCGGAGCAGGGCGGCAACCTGCTCGACCGGACGATCGTGATGTTCGGCAGCAACCTCGGGAACGCGAGCAGTCACGACAACAAGAACCTGCCGATCATCGTGGCTGGTGGCGGTTTCCGGCATGGGCAGCATGTGGCATTCGATCCGAAGAAAAACCCGCCGCTGGGCAATTTGTACGTGCAATTTCTGCGGCGGCTGGGGGCGGAGGTGAACGCGTTCGGGTCGGGAAATGGGACGATCCCGGGGTTTGAGATGGTGTGACGTGGGTTCTATGACTCTTGGCCGACAGAGGCCAAACCGGCTTGCCCGCTTGGTACGACTCACTTTCCTTTCCGGCTTCACTCGCGCGACGGCGCTTGCTCCGTCACTGACACGAGCGACGCGACAACCCCCATTTCATCATCAAGCGGCCGCGGCCATCCGCCCGGCCGCCGCCCGCTTCAGCCCCGCTTCCGCCACCACAGCATTCGCTCCAGCCCGGTGCGGTTGGGATACGAGCGCGGCACCCACTCTTCCAGCAATTCAAACTGCGGCGAAAAGCGGCGCTGCAATTCCTCGAGGCTCGTCCCGAACGGCGGTCCGTCGGTGTCCGGAATGAAATAATGCACCGCCAGAAAATTGCCGCCGGGTCGCAGCCAGCGCGCGACCGCCGTCACATACGCGTCGCGCTGCGCCGGCAGAATCGCGCAAAAACAGGTGTGCTCGAACAGCCAGTCGAACTCGCCATCGGCCGGATCACCAAGAAAATCTCCGAGCCGAAACTCCGCGCGCAACCCCGCCGCCAGCGTGCGTTCGCGGGCCAGCCGCACCGCGCTGGGCGCGATGTCGTACCCGGTCGCGGCGAACCCCGCCTGCGCCCACACGCGCACGTCGTGACCCGTGCCACAGCCCGGCACCAGCACCCGACCCCGCTCCAAGTGCGGATGCGCCGCAAGGAAATCCACCAACCCCGGCGACGGCTCGCCTTTCTCCCACGGCATGTCGCGCGTGACGTAACGCGTTTCCCAATACGCCGCGTCGGCGGGGGGTGGCGGGGTGTTTTCTGCGGGTGTGGTCGTGCTCATGATGATGCTGTTCCGAAGCGATGGTTAAAGGGGGAGCCACATTTGCCACGCTGGAATTCGCCAGTCCGGGCGGGCGCGAAAGCACTGCGCCGTGCGGACGTCGAAGCGGCGTAAACGCCGCGCTCCGAGCGAATCCTCGGCTCATTCACTCCCCTGCCCCGCCAGTGCGGCCAGCAGTTGCATTTGCAGCGTCCCGCAGATTTCCATCGCGTGAAGATACTTCAGCGTATCCGCCGCAGCCGGCGGCTGCCAGCCGGGCGCCAGGCCCGGCGACCCCGCTTTGATCCAGCTTCCGACGCGGATTTCATTCACGATCTGGAGGAAGCACTCCGCCTCGGTGGCGTTGAGCGTCAGCACGAATCCCGCCGGCGAGAGTTGCGCCCGCAGCCGTTTGGTCCACAAGCCTTCGAGCACCCGCTTGCTCTCGCGTTTTTGCGCGGCCAGCGCCTCCTCCAACAGCGCCTGGCCATCGTGGGTCTCGGGCGTCTCCTTCTTCTTGGTGAGGCGATGATAGCTCGCAGGAATGAGCGGATAGAATTCGAGAATCTTCTGCACGACGGCCTTCTCCCGTTCGGACATCCGGCAGACACAGCCGCCGCCCTTGACACGCGCGATCTTCACTCAGTCAGGCTCCAGCGTGGCGTGCAGGCTGTACTGCTGCAGTTGATGCACATAGTGCTCGGCCTTCTCGAAGCCCTCGCGCGTCAGCACGCTCTTGCCCTGATTGTGAACCTGCAACATGTGCTGCTCCGCCTTGCTCGTCGGCCACGCGAACACCATTTCAAACCAGTAGCATCCGGATGTTGTGATAGGTGCCTGTCGTAACGCATTGGTCCGCAGCGGAGTGCGTTGACATCAGGGTGTGAGCGATTTGAACTTTTCGCCAGTTTTTCTGCGTCTTTGCTTTCAGTTTTTGCTTGCCAGAATGCTGTC
>CAMAUZ010000105.1 GCA_945861535.1 Akkermansia muciniphila
GGAATGGAAAACCCGGTCCTCGCCCTTGTTGACAAGGGTTTCAGGCGCTTCGACATGCAATACCGGTTGTCTGCAACATAAAAACGTGCGGCAGCCCTGTATTTATTGATCAGAACTGCATTTCGCAGTTCCTTACGCGGGGATTTAGGTTTCCACTGGCCCCGTGGACGCCGCGCTCACATAGTCCCCGCTATTCCAAAACCACTTTTGCGCATGAAAAACCACCCGCCCAACTCGCCCCCTTCGCGCCGCGAATTCCTCGCCACCACCGCCGCCGGACTGGCGGTCACGGCGCTCCCCGATTTCTCCCGCGCCGCCGATCCCGCACTCGCACCCGCCGCCACGAAATACCGCGCCGCCATCTTCGGCCACACCGGCCGCGGTGATTACGGGCACGGCATGGATGTCGCCTTCAGCAACCGCCCCGACATTGAAGTCGTCGCCGTCGCCGACCCCGACCCCGCCGGCCGTGCCAAAGCCGTGGCTCGCACCAAAGCCCCACGCCACTACGCCGACTACCGCGAACTTCTCGCGCAAGAAAAGCCGCAGCTCGTCAGCCTCGCCCCACGCCACAGCGATCAACATCACGCGCTGGGCCTCGCCGCGCTCCAGGCCGGCGCGCACATCTACTCGGAAAAACCCTTCACCACCACGCTCGCCGAGGGCGACGAACTGCTCGCCCTCGCCGCGCAAAAAAATCTCCGCATCGCCGTCGCCCACCAGATGCGCCTGGCCCCGAACGTCGTTCATCTTCAGCAGGCCATCGCCGCCGGCCTCCTCGGCGACCTCGTGGAAATCCGCGCCCACGGCAAGCAGGACGCCCGCGCCGGCGGCGAGGACATGATCGTTCTCGGCACGCACCTCTTTGATCTCCTGCGCCTGTTCGCCGGCGACCCCGTCTCGTGCAGCGCCCGCGTCCTGCAGGGCGGACGCGACATCACCCCCGCCGACGCCCACGAAGTCCGCGACCGCGTCGGCCTCATCGCCGGCGACGAAGTCATCGCGCAATTCGCCTTCGCCAACGGCGTCCACGCCAGCTTCACCAGCCGCGCCAAACTGCGCGAACACGTCGGCCACTGGGGCTTGGACATCATCGGCACCAAAGGCGCCGCCCGCCTGAATGCCAACATCCCGCCCCACATCTTCCTCCTCAAAACCACCGGCTGGAAAACCGACGGCCGCGCCGACGAATGGCGGCCGCTCGAAACCGATCCCGCGCTCAAACTCCCCGCCGCCGCCCAGGGCTTCACCGCCGCGAACGCCCGCGTCGTGGACGACCTCCTCGCATCCATCCGCGACCGCCGCGAGCCGGCGTGCAGCGGCCGCAACGCCCTCCGCGCCATCGAAATGGTCCACGCCGTCTATCACGCCGCCCTCGCCGCCCGCCGCATCCCGCTCCCGCTGACCGTCCGCACCCACCCGCTCGCGGCCTGATGAATCGCCGGACGATCGCGCGGCTCCCACGCGCGCTTCACCACGCCCGCCCGCCCGCCGGCACGGTGCGGCTCGCGTGGCGTGGGCGTAACGATGCGGACGAACCCCGGCGGGGTTCCCCGTGAATAGCCGGGGGTGGAGCGAGGCACGAGCGACACCCCCGGACATCCGCCGCAGCGTTCCCGAACCCCGGAGGGGTTCCCCCGGTACCAGGCCGTCCTCCACGGCTCGGGGGGATGGGACCACCCCGCCGGGGTGGCGGGCATTGCGGCCGCCATCTCCGGGGGTGCGCTCGTGCCTCGCGCACCCCCGGCTATTCACGGATAACCCCTCCGGGGTTGGACGGGCTGGAAGCCTGCCCCACAGCGCCGGGGTAAAAGCTTGAACCCATCCGTGATTCCCTCGATAAACCACGCCTCACTGCGTCAAAAACCGTCCCTCGCATTGAAACGTATAACATGAAAAAACCTCGTATCCTCCTTGCTGCCGCGCTGCTGCTGGCGGGCCTGCTGGCCGCCAACTCCGCCGCGGTCGCCCAGTCCAAACTCGAACTCAAGCCCGGCGATCACGTCGCCCTCCTCGGCAACGCGCTCGCCGATCGCATGCAGCATCACGGCTGGCTCGAGACGCTGCTCCACGCGCGCTTCGCCGATCACAAGCTCGTTTTCCGCAACCTCGCCGCCGCCGGTGATGAGGTCGCCACCTGGCAGCGCTCGGAAAACTTCGGCACCCGCGACGAATGGCTCACCCGCGCCCGCGCCGACGTAATCTTCGCCTGCTACGGCTACAACGAATCCTTCAAGGGCGACGCCGGCCTCGACAAGTTCAAGGGGGACCTCGACAAATTTCTCAAGGACGCGAAGACCAAAAACTACAGCGGCAAGGCCGCCCCGCGCGTCGTCCTGTTCTCCCCCCTCGCGGCCGAGAAGAGCAACGACCCGAACCAGCCGCCGACGGAGAAGACCAATGAGAACCTGAAGAAATACGCCGCCGCGATGGCCGAGATCGCCAAGGCCAACAGCGTGCAGTTTGTCGATCTGTTCGCCCTTTCGCAGGAGCTTTTCGCCGCCGCGGCCAAGGCCGGCGCGCCCCTCACGTTCAACACCGTGCATCTCACCGAGGTCGGCGACAAAGTCGTCGCCCCGGAAATCTTCCGCGCGCTCGTCGGCGAGACCGCCCCCGCCGGCGACGTCGCCAAACTCCGCGCCGCCGTGCTCGACAAGAACCACGAATGGCACCAGCGCTACCGCACCGTGGACGGCTACAACGTCTATGGTGGCCGCTCGAAACTCTCCTTCCCCGTCTCCAAGGAAAAGGGCGCCCCGAAGATCACCAACTACGACATCATGCAGGAGGAAATGTCCCAGCGCGACGTGAAGACCGCCAACCGCGATGTCCGCGTCTGGGCCGTGGCCAAGGGCGGCGACCTCAAGGTCGATGACTCGAACCTCCCGAAAGTTCGCACGCTCGCCTCGAACCGCGACGTGAAGCCCTTCCTCAGCGGCGAAGAATCCATCAAGCACATGACCGTGCCCAAGGGTTGCAAAGTGACGCTCGTCGCCGACGAGGTGCAATTTCCCGAACTCGCCAGCCCCGTGCAGATGGGCTTCGACACCAAGGGCCGCCTCTGGGTCGCCGCCTGGCCGAGCTATCCCGAGCTGCGCCCGACCGACACCGTGAAGGACAAGCTCCTCGTGTTCGACCTCGGCGCGGACGGCAAGGCCACCAAGGTCACCACCTTCCTCGACGGCCTCAACTGCCCCACCGGCTTCCAATTCTACAAAGACGGCGTGCTCCTCATGCAGGCCCCCGACCTCTGGTTCGCGCGCGACACGAAGGGCACCGGCAAGGCCGACTCCATCGAGCGCGTGCTCATGGGCATGGACTCCGCCGACTCGCATCACACCGCCAACGCCATGTGTTATGAACCCGGCGGCGCGACGTATCTCAGCGACGGCGTCTTCCATCGCACCCAGGTCGAGACGGCCGCCGGTCCCGTCCGCAACAACGACGGCTGCATCTATCGCTACGAACCGCTCACGCACAAGTTCGAGCGCTATGTCCCCTACGGCTTCGCCAATCCGCACGGCCGCGTGTTCGATTACTGGGGCAACGACATCGTCACCGACGCCACGGGCAACGCGAATTACTTCGGCCCCGCCTTCAGCGGCTTCATCGCCGAACCCGCCAAGCACGCTGGGATGAAACAATTCTGGAACCGTCCCTCCCGCCCGTGTCCCGCGACCGACATCCTCTCCAGCCGCCATTTCCCCGAGGAAATGCAGGGCAATTTCCTGAACCTGAACGTCATCGGGTTTCAGGGCATCTTTCAGGCGAAGTTCAGCGAGGACGGCGCCGGCCTGAAGGGCACGTCCGTCGAGGACCTTATCAAGGGCAACAACGACATGATCCCGAACTTCCGCCCCATCGCCGTGGCCATCGCGCCCGATGGCTCGCTCTACTTCTGCGACTGGGCCAAGGAACTCATCGGCCACATGCAGCATCACATCCGCGACCCGAACCGCGACAAGACCCACGGCCGCATCTACCGCATCACCTATGAAGGCCGCCCGCTGCTCAAACCCGTGCTCATCGACGGCCAGCCCGTCGAGGCCCTCGTCGCCGCCCTCGCCACGCCGGAGAACGATGTCCGCACCCGCGCCAAGATCGAACTCAGCAAACACGACAGCACCAAAGTCCTCGTCGCCGTGGCCAAGTGGACCGCCTCGCTCGACAAGAGCGACAAGGAATACGAGCACCACCTGACGGAAGCCCTCTGGGTGCATCAATGGCACAACGTGGTGAACGTGGACCTCCTCAAGCGCAACCTGCGCTCGCCCAATCACAACGCCCGCGCCGCCGCCACCCGCGTCCTCTGCTACTGGCGCGACCGCGTCCCCGCCCCGCTGGACCTCCTGAAAGTGCAGGTCGGCGACGAACATCCCCGCGTCCGCCTCGAAGCCGTGCGCGCCCTCAGCTTCTTCACCACCAGCAAGGCGGCGGAGATTGCGCTCGAAGTGCTCGACAAGGAGAAGGACCCGAAGAAGCCCGATTACTACATCAAGTACTGCCTCGACGAGACCATGAAGCAGCTCGGGAAGTTCAAGTAACTCCGCGCCCCCCCAGGCACCAGAAATTCTCGCGCAGGGCCGGCTTCACCGCCGGCCCTTTTTCGTTTTCCCGCGCTCTGGAGCTTGTGTGAAACGTAGCCGCCGAGGTGACGAGGCGGAGGCCACTCACCCAAACGGTCGGGGAAATCCGCCTCCTCACGTCGGCGGCTACAGTCCCGTCGGTGGTTGTCACCCAGTCGTCGTCTCTGCGCCCTTCCCGTCCCGGAGGGACGCCAGCGGAAATTAGCCGGGGGCAAGTCCGCGCCAGCGGACGCAGCCCCCGGATACCATCGAGTAATGCTCGCTTGCCCCGGAGGGGCATCGAAGAAAACGCCGGGAGTTTTCCGCCCGAGTGCGAGGCGGCCGCGCCTTGTGAAACACATTTTCGCGCCCGCGCCTGGGGCTGGGTACGACTCCCACCAAGATTGGGCGCGGGAGATTTCTTCGATGCCCCGCTGGGGCACAGATCTCTCTCACGCCTCAACCGGGGGCCGTGGCCGCTGGCGCGGCCTTGCCCCCGGCTAATCTCCTGCGGTGTCCCTCCGGGACGAGATCCGAATCGGCCAGGTTCCTTCTCTGCGTTCTTCCCCATCTCTGCGGTGCTTTGTCGGGTGCTCGCACCATCCGAAGCGTTCCTCAAAACACCGCAGAGATGGGAAGGACACAGAGAGCGGTGGCCCGCGGGCGGTCCCCGCGCGCAGCGGCTCCGGACGCCGGAGCCGCCGCAATGTTTTTCCCACGCTTCCCCGCGTGCGGACGTGCTGCGACCGGGGACCGGTCGCGCGTCGGGACCGCCGACCATCGCGCGTGCTGCCCTCGACCCCTCCGCGCCTCGCACGTTTTTATTCCCAAGATTTGCCTACGAATGGCCAAGATGCGGTTAGCTTGATCTCGCAGCCGCCGGCAACCTGAAGCCGTGAAAAATCTCCTATCCATCAGCGACATCGTGGAGACCCTCGAGAATCAGTTGGGGACGTGTGAGGTGTGCGCCACAGCCGAGGCCAGTTTCGCGGACGCCACGGCGGAGTTGGTGGTGGACTGCGACTGCTGCCTGCGAGTGGTCAACCAACGGGGCGCGGACCAAACGCTGCGGCCGGAGTGGCTGCCGCGCAAAGATTCCGTGAAGACCCATCTGCCCCGCGAGGAAGCCGTGGCAGCCGCGAAGGATATTTTCCGGTCCTGGGTGAAAAAAGTTCGCCAGGCAATTCATCAACAACCCTCAACCCCCACCAACCTATGATCCCGAAATACAACGTCGAATACACGGTCGATCTCGGCCGCCACGCCCACACCAGCCACTACACCACGGATGATCCGGTGGCCTGCGAGCAGTTCCTCACCGAACTCTTGGAACGCGGTCATCGCATCCGGGGCATCCACCACGAGGGCGTGGAGCTGCCCCGGGTGGACTCGGACCGGATGATCAAGACTGCCGCCTCGATGCTGGCGGCCAAACGCATTTGCATCGCGCTGGCCATCAAGCCGGAGGAAGAGCGGTATCGTTTCGGGTTCACCGCCTGAGCCGAAAATGGTTGGGCAACCCGCCGCCGGCTTGAACAGTCGGCGGCTTTTTTGTTAACTCGAATTTATGAAATCCAAATCCCTCTCCGTCGCAGTCGCGCTCATCGCCGGTCTGCTCGTCTGGCTCGCCGTCCATTCCGAAGCGCAGAACGCGCCCAACACCCGCGAAGTGATGAAGCTCAAATTGAGCTACGCCCAAAACGTGCTCGAGGGCATCACGACCGAGAACACTGACCTCATCGTCGCCAACGCGCAAAAGCTCAGCGCCCTCAGCAAGGCCGCCGGCTGGCGCGCCCGCGAGACGCCCGAGTACGAACTCTTCAGCGCCGAGTTCCGCCGCCACAGCGACTCCGTGGGGCGCGCCGCCAAGGACAAGAACATCGATGCCGCCTCGCTCGCGTATTTCCAGATGACCATGAGCTGCATCAACTGCCACCGCTACATGCGCGACAATCGGCGCGCGGGGTTGTAGGCACCACGATGTAGCCGCCGAGGTGACGAGGCGGATCGGGGCGCGTGGGGTGACCGGGGCCGTCCGCCTCCTCACGTCGGCGGCTACGCACTAAAAGGCTTGTCATGCTGTTTCAACAAATCGGAAACATCGGCCGGACGATCCAGCATCTGAATCGTTTCCGGGAGATCGTCGGCGTGTTCCTCAAGTACGGTTACGAGGATCTCGCCCACCGCCTGCACCTGCCGCAGGTGCTCAATCTGAAGCTGCGCTCCCAGCGCGGGCGCGACGAGCAGGCCACCATCCACCAGTTCACGCAGCCGCAGAAAGTCCGGCGCGCGTGCGAGGAGCTGGGTCCCACCTTCGTCAAGATCGGCCAGATTCTCTCGACCCGTCCGCAGCTCCTACCCGACGGCTTCGCCGAGGAACTCGCGAAACTCCAGGACAGCGTTGCCCCCATCGCGTTCGCCGAAATCCGGCAAGTCGTGGAAGCCGAGCTGAAGCGGCCGCTCGCCGAAGTTTATTCCGAGTTCGAGGAAACGCCCATCGGCTCGGCCTCGATCGCGCAGGTGCATCGCGCGCGGTTGAAATCCGGCCGGCAGGTCGTCGTGAAAGTCCAGCGTCCGGGCATTCAGGAAAAGGTCCGCGTGGACTTGGAAATTCTGCACCACGTCGCCGCGCTGGCGGAGAAACACCTGGAGGAATCGAAGGTTCATCGGCCCACCGCCGTGGTCGAGGAGATCACCCGCACGCTCCAGCAGGAGCTGGATTTCACCACCGAGGCCGCGCATCTCGAACGCTTCGCGCGGCAGTTCGCCGACGAACCGACGATCTATATTCCCGCCGTTTTCCACGAGGCCTCCACGCAGCAAATTCTCACGATGGAATACATCGAGGGCATCAAGGCCTCGAACCTCCGGGCACTGAGCGACGCGCAGCTCGACCATCAGGAAATCGCCTGCCGCATCGCGGACCTGATGATGAAACAGTTTTTCGTCCACGGCTTTTTCCACGCCGACCCGCATCCCGGCAACATCCACATCCTGCCCGGCAACACGATCTGCTTCCTAGATTTCGGCATGATGGGTTTCCTCGGCCGGCGCGGGCGCGAGAACTTCGCCGCGCTCGTCACCGGCATCGCCCGGCGCAATGAGGTCGCCGTCGCCGACGCCCTGATCCGCCTGGCCGCCTCGGACACCGAGCCGTCGCGCCCGAACCTCGAGACCGAGACCGCCGAGTTCATGCACCAGCACTTCTACCGGCCGCTGGCCGAGCTGGAGTTTGGCAAACTCACCACCGAACTCGTCCACCTCACGACCCGCCACGGCCTCGGCATTCCGCCGGATTTTTTTCTGATGCTCAAATCCTTGAGCGCCATGGAAACGCTCGTGCGCCAGCTTCATCCCGGCCACAACCTCATCGAGCAGGCCACGCCGTTTCTCAAACGCGTCCGGCTGCAACGCTTCGGCCCGCGCAAAATGGCGCAGAGCTTGTACGACTTCGGCCTCGAGTTTGCCGAACTCGCCGCGACGTTGCCGGGCGAAATGCGCCGCATCATCGCGCATCTCAAAACCGGCGAGACGCGCGTCATCTTCAAGCACGAGGGCCTCGAACCCGCGATCAACGCGTGGGATCGCGGCACCAACCGGCTCGCCTACGCCATCATGCTCGCCGCCATGGTCATCGGCTCGGCCGTCGTTTATCACGCGGGCATCCCGCCCGTGTGGAACGGCATCCCGGTCATCGGCCTCGCCGGTTTCATCGTCTCCGCGCTCATGGCCATCGGCCTGATCCTCGCGATATTGAAGCACGGGAAAATGTGAGCGGCGGCGGAGCGCGCCCGTCTCGGGCGCAGCAAGGTGGAGCGCGGTGAGGCGTGTAAAATCCGATCGCCCCCGTGCGTGAAGACGTCGCTGCGGCCGGCGACGGCCGCACTCCGGGGCGGGGGCGTGCCGATCGCTCCCTCTCAGTCCTTTCCTACGCCTGCGTCCCGACCGGAGAACCACTGCTGGCGGGCGTTGACCCACCACTTCGGGAGGGGCGGATTCTCTCGTGCGGAGCGATTGCTTCGGCGCCGCGCATCCGACGCATCGCGGCCGCCGGTGGTCTCGGCGCTTACTTCTGCTTCGGCGGCGCGGTTTTCTTTCCGGCTCCCTCGGCCGGTTGGGCGGTGATTTTCGGCGTGGCGGCGGTGGTGCCGGCGTAGGCGTTGTAGGATTTCTGGATGACGTCGGCGGCGGGCATCTCGCCCGTGGCGATGAGGAAGCGGTAGTTGAAGGTGACGGACTCGCCGGACTTGATCGTCGCGGTGGGGAAGGCGCCGAAGCGGCCGTAGTCGCGATATGCCGACCAGCGGGTGCCCTTGGGATTTCCGGGGTGGCTCATCTCGACGACGCTGTGGAGCTTGCCGCGCAGGGAGAAGGTTTCGCCGACCCACGGGTAGTCGAGGTCTTTGTGGGCGTTGGGGTTTTCGCCGGGGAAGACGTAGGTGGTCCGGGACTTGTCCACCTCGTCAGCGGGGCGGAAGTGGATGCCGGCGTGTTCGGGGTCGCCGTCGAGTTTCACGTCGCCGCGGGGGGCGCCGAGCTTGGATTTGAAATCAATGAGCGCATGGCCGGGTGAGGGGGCCGGGAGGAAAGTGAAGGTGCGTTCCTCGACGATGAACTCCTTGCCGGCTTCGTCGTTCCAGTGAACGACGGAGGTGAAGGTGGCCTGGGAGGCGTCGGCCTTTTGGCCGGTGAAGTTCTGGTGAACCTGTTCGCCGCCTTTCATGTGCCAGCGGTCGTAGCTCTTGCCGTTGAAGGTGATCTTGCTCCAGCCGACGTAGATGCCGCGATGATGGGTGAAGCTGCCGCCCGCGCCTTTGGTGATGGGCGCGGTGCCGTCGGCATCGAAGACGTGGAGGTAAGGCTTGTAGGTTTCGAGGAGCTTCGCGGGCGTGCTCTTGTCGTAGGCATACATGTAACGCGCGACGAGCTTGCCGTTGGCAAAGACGTCGAGGTGCCGGCCGGCTTCGTCCTTGAAGGCGAAACCATCGGCGGCGTGGAGGCCGGGAGCGGCCGTGGCGAACAGCAGCGCGGCGGCGAAGAGGCGAGGAGTGAGCGGATGTGAGTTCATAGAGGTTTTCAGGTTATTCTGACCGGTGCTAACTAATGGTGCCGCGACCGACAACTGCAAGGACCGGCGGATGATCCGGCGCCCGTGGCTGCCAGCGGGAGGCGAAGGAGGCATCGCGGCGGTCTCGTGAACCGACACCGGGAGCGCCGAGCATTGTTCGGCTCGAACGGCTGGAGTGGTCTTCGTGCCGAGCAATGCTCAGCGCTCCCGCCGAAATCGCTTACTTCCCCGCCGTCGCCGTGCCGCCGGTGTACTCGATGCGCACGATCTGCGTGTCGAGGTTGTTGCCCCAGGCGGTGCCCCATTCGATGAGGTAGAGGCAGCCGTCGGCGCCGAGTTCGAGGTCCATCGGGCGCTTGAAGGTCATCTTCGGGCAGAAGCGTTCCATCTTCCACGAGCCGTCGGCGTTCTTGGCGATGTTGTCGTTGTCGTCGAGATGGACGGCGATGATCCAGTTGCGGGACCATTCGTAGATGAAGAGCGTGTGGTCGTACTCGGCGGGGAGCTTGGTGGCCGATTTGTTGTTCTTGTCGAAGTAGTAAACCGGACCGGCCATGGCGGTGCGGCCGCCGCCGGCGTTCAACACGGGGAAGCGCGCGGACTGGCCGTGCGTGTAGGGAATAAAGGCGGGCTGCGCGGGCGGGAGTTCCTTGATGCCGGTGTTGTTGGGCGAGTTGTTGACGGGCTTCTCGGGATTGTGAAACGCGATTTCGCCGGTGGGAAAGGTCATGGTGAAGGTCGCGGTGAATGGCTCGGGTTTCGGCAGTTTTTTGGCGGCGGCTTCCTTGACAGCTTTGTCGTAGGCGGACTTGGCCTTGTCGTGGGCGGATTTGGCGGACTGATATTTCTGGCGCTCGGCAAAATCGATTTTCGCGTAGGGCCGGTTGTCCCCGACGAAGAGCGGCCAGCCGTAGAAACCGGGCTTGCGCGCCTGATTGATCTCGTCGTTGCCGGCGGGGCCGCGCTTCTCGCTGATGCTGCCGGAGTCGGGGCCGACTTCGCCCCAGTAGAGATAGCTGGTCTTGGGATCGAGCGAGATGCGGAAGGGATTGCGGTTGCCCATCACGTAAATCTCGGGCCGCGTGCCGGCGGTGCCGGGCGGGAAGAGGTTGCCCTTGGGAATGTCGTAGCCGCCGTCGGCCTTGGGCGTGACGCGGAGGATTTTGCCGACGAGCGAGTTGGCGTTGGCGGCGCTGCGCTGGGCGTCCCACGGGCGGCGGCCGGGGCGCTCGTCGCTCGGGGAGAAGCCGTCGGAATCGAACGGATTGGTGTTGTCGCCGATGGAAACGAAGAGGTTGCCGTCCTTGTCGAAGGCGAGCGAGCCGCCGACGTGGCAGCATTGTTCGCGCTGGGTTTGCATTTCGATGACGACCTTTTCGGAGGCGAGATCGAGCTGGTCGCCGGTGAGGGTGAAGCGGGCGACGCGGATTTTGCCGGCCTTCTCGCCGTTCTCGTCCTTGAACGTGTCGGGCAGCGAGCGGTTGAGATAAACCCAGTTGTTCTTGGCAAAATTGGGATCGAGCGTGATGCCGAGCAGGCCGTCCTCGAGGCCGGTGAAGACGGGGAGTTTGGCGATGACGATGGATTCCTTCGCGCCGGGTTTGGTGAGCTTCACGGTGCCGTCGCGCTGGGCGTAGAAGACGCGGCCGTCGGGGGCGAGGGCGAGTTCCATCGGGTCCTTGAGTGTGTCCATCAGCTTGCCGTTCACCGCTTCGTCGGCGGCGACGATGACCTTGCGGAAGAGGCCGTCGGTCTGCGGTCCGGTGTTGGCGGGTTGCTGGCCGCGGGCGGTGAGGGGCAGGGCCAGCCAGCCGGTGACTAGGGCCAGTAGCGTGGCGGAGGAGTAACGGTCTAATTTCATAAGGCGGCTATCGACGGAGCGCGGTGGGTTTGATTCATCGGCGGGGGGCTGCGGTCGGCTCGCGCACCCGCGTGTCCTTGGAGCCCGGCAGTCCGACGCGGGGTTAAAATCCGCCACCCAACCGCGCCGGAGAAGAGACTATTTTCTCGCCAGCCGGGCCGACGATCACCAAAACTCCTGACGAGTTTTCGGGTGACGGGTCACCCGATCATCGGACGCCTCGAACATGGATGTTCGCAGTCAGTTCCGACTTCCATCCTAGTGATTACGGAAGGCTTCAAGTAGCGCGTGGGTCGTATTGCGTTGTTGATTATGACAAAGAAAGGATTCTGGTGCCTCCCCTGCGGATCGCGTGGCGAGGCGTTTTCGTACCAACACTTTTCCCCGGTCCGCCTCGCGCTGGCCGTCCTGCTCCTGCTGGCCACCGGGGCCGGCGCGGCCCAGATCAACCTCCCCGCCGGCTTCGTGGAATCTCGCGTCACGGGCTTTGTGTCGCCCACCGCCATGGCCGTGGCGCCGGACGGGCGGTTGTTCGTGTGCGAACATGCCGGTTCCGTGGTCGTGGTTAAAAACGGGGTGCGTCTGAGCCAGGCGTTTCTGCGCGTCACCGTCCATCAATTTGGGGAACGCGGCTTGGTCGGTATCCAAGTGGACCCGAACTTTGCGCAGAACAGCTACGTTTACATTTATTATCCGGCCAAGACCCCGACGATTCATTTCCGTCTCAGCCGTTTCACCGCCCGGGGCGATGTGGCGGTGCCCGGCAGCGAGGTGGCCTTGCTCGACCTGCCCAAGCTCGGCCCGTCCGACTGGCATAACGGGGGCGGCATCCAGTTCAGCCCGGATGGCAAACTCTTTCTCGCGGTGGGGGAGAACAATGTGCCCGCCCTCTCCCAATCGCTGAGTTCGGTGATGGGAAAAATCCTGCGGCTCAACCGCGATGGCAGCATCCCGGCCGACAATCCGTTCTATGCCCGGGCGGTGGGGCAGAACCGTGCCATCTGGGCGCTCGGGTTGCGCAATCCGTTCACCCTCGCCATTCAGCCGGGCACGGGCCGGCTCTTGGCCAACGAGGTCGGCTCCGGCGAGTGGGAGGAAATTGATGAAATTGTCCGGGGCGGAAACTACGGCTGGCCGCTGCGCGAGGGCGCCGTGCGGGACAACAGCGCAACCTACAAAGACCCGCTTTACGCGTACCCTCATCCCAGGTCTGGACCGCGGAGCAGCGCCATCACCGGCGGGGCGTTTTACAATCCCGCACGCCCCAATTTTCCGGCCCAATATGTCGGCAAATATTTTTATGTGGATGCCGGAACCCAGGTGTTCAGCGTGCTCGATACCGCCACCCGCACCGCCACCCGCTTCGCGAGCATTCCGCTCGTGAACGGCGTGCCCACCACGTTGCCGCTCTACCTGACGGTGGCCCCGGATGGCGTCCTGCACTATGTCGCGCGCGACGCGCAGGAGGTTCGTTCCATCCGCTATGTCGGCTCCCAGACCCCGCAAATCGGCAATCCACCCGCCAACCTCACGGTCTCGGTCGGCGACCCGATCGCCTTCACGGTCGAGGCCTACGGCACCGCGCCGCTCCGTTTCCAGTGGCAGCGCAAGACACCGCCGTCGCAGAGCTTCGCTGACATCCCGGGAGCGACCGCGACCGCCCTGCACCTGCCCGCCGCCAAACTCGCTGACAACAACTCCGAGTTCCGCTGCGTCGTCAAAAATGCGGCCGGCACCGCCACCAGCGCCGCCGCCCGCCTCACTGTCAGCAGCAATCTGCCGCCGGTCCCCACCATCGTCACGCCGCCGCCGGGTACCACCTTCGAGGCGGGCGACACGATCGGTTTTTCCGGCACCGGCACCGATCCCGAAGGCGGCCGGCTGGCACCCGGGGCCTTCACCTGGCGGGTCGATTTTCAGCATCTGGAGCACGCCCATCCGTTCGTTCCTGACACCCGCGGAATCGCCAACGGGACCTTCGAGATTCCCCGCATTGGTGAAACCAGCGACCAAATCTGGTATCGCATTTACCTCACCGTCACCGACGCGGGCGGCATCGCGAGAACCACCTTCCGCGACATCCTGCCGGTCAAGTCCAGCCTGACCCTGCAGACCGATCCGCCGGGGCTGGAGGTCACCCTCGATCAGCGGCCGTTCACTGCGCCCGTGACCGAACCGACCGTGGTCGGAATAACTCGTGAACTCGGGGCCGCCGACCAGGTGGTCCGGGGGATTCGCTACCGCTTCGTGTCCTGGTCCGACGGCCTGCCCGCCACCCACACGATCAATGTTCCCCGCGAGCCGAAAACCTACACGGCCAGGTTTGAAGCGGTGGGAACCGGGACCGCTCCCACGGTCCTGCGTTTCACCCCCGCCGAAGGTGCCCGCAATGTCCCCAACAACACCACCATCACCGCCACCTTTTCCGAGGCGATGAATCCGGCGACGCTCACCCCGGCCACCTTCACCGTGCGGCGCGCAGATGGGTCCGCGATCCTTCCCGCCACCGTCACCTACAATGCCACCACGCGCACGGCCACCCTCAAACCCGTGAGCAACCTCAAAACGGACTGGAAACATCTCGTCACCGTCGTCGGCGGTGCGACGGGTGCCAAAAACCTCGCTGGCGTTCCCGTCGCCGCTGCCAGCACTTTCTTCTACACCAAAGACAC
Organism: Akkermansia muciniphila; assembly: GCA_945861535.1. Lineage (GTDB taxonomy): Bacteria > Verrucomicrobiota > Verrucomicrobiia > Limisphaerales > BJHT01 > BJHT01. Next base: position 14,167 of record CAMAUZ010000105.1, read on the forward strand.
TCAGCCGCCCGTGCTATCCGCAATTGCGGTCACCAAGATCACCACCACCGGCGCGACCATCACCTGGGACACCCCTGAAGTTGCCAACTCGCAGGTGCGCTATGGACTCACCAGTACCTACACGCAGACCAGTCCGCTCAAGACCACCCAGGAACTGCACCACTCCGTCACCCTCACCGGCCTGACCCGGGGCAAGACGTACCACTTTCAGGCGCGCAGCATCGACCCCTACGGCAACGCTGGCTTCTCGGCCGACCGCACCTTCAAGACCGCACCCTGAACCATCACCCCGCCGGCTTTCCCGCCATCGGCGCCAAGCACGCGCGGCAAACCGTCGCGCTGGCCATCAAGCCGCCGCCGGATGCCGCGGCGGGCCGGCGCGGTGCGCGCTTGATATGCGGCGGGGAATCTTTTTGATGCTCGGCCATGGAATTACCACGAGATGCACGGGTGTTTGTCGCCGGCCACCGCGGACTGGTCGGGAGCGCGGTCTGGCGCGAGCTGGAGCGGCGCGGCTGCACGGGCCTGATTGGTCGCACCCGTCGCGAACTGGACCTGCTGGATGCGCGCGCGGTGACAGATTTTTACGCCGCGGAAAAACCGGAGTACGTGATCGTCGCCGCCGCGAAGGTAGGCGGCATCGTGGCGAACAGTTCTTATCCGGCGGAGTTCCTCTACGAAAATCTCCAGATTCAGAATCACCTCATCCACGGCGCGTGGGTGGCGGGCGTGAAGAAGCTGCTGTTCCTCGGCAGCTCGTGCATTTATCCGAAACACGCGCCGCAACCGATGCAGGAATCCGCCCTGCTGACGGGGCCGCTGGAGCCGACCAACGAATGGTACGCCATCGCCAAAATCGCCGGCATCAAGCTGTGCCAGGCCTACCGGCGGCAGTATGGCTGCGATTTCATCAGCGCGATGCCGACCAACATGTACGGCCCGAATGACAACTACGACCTGCAGAACTCGCACGTGCTGCCGGCGCTGATCCGGAAATTCCACGAGGCCAAAATCGCCGGCGCGCCGCACGTCACGCTGTGGGGCACGGGCCGTCCGTGGCGGGAGTTTTTGTATGCGGATGATCTGGCGAGCGCGTGTGTGTTCCTGCTCGAGAACTACAGCGACGAGAATTTCATCAACGTCGGCCACGGCAGCGAGATCACGATCGCCGACCTGGCGCGGCTGGTGCAGCGGCTGCTCGGCTACGCCGGCGAGATCGTGTTCGACACCACGCGGCCCGACGGCACGCCGCGCAAGCTGATGGATTCGAGCCGGCTGTTCGCGCTGGGCTGGCGGCCGAAGATCGATTTGGAGACCGGGATCAAGCTGGCGTACGCGGATTTTCTGAAACGGTTCGGCGGGAAGGCGTGAACCACTGACGAACAGGGATGGAAACCGGCTCGGATAAAAACCACTAACCGGCACTAACTGGCACTAATCAGAAAGAAAACACGGAGTGCGGCTCCGTCAGTTCCCATTAGTGCCGGTTAGTGCCGGTTAGTGGTTTTAATCTTGGCCCCCAACCCGCCGATCACGGGTGCTGCGGGACTTCAAACCGACAAGGCCGCCAGTTCCGCCTCGGTCATTTCGTGGATCAATTGGGCGAAGGAAATCTCCGGCACCCAGCCGAGCTGCGCCCGCGCTCTCGCCGCGTTGCCGAGCAGGTTGGATGGCTCGGCCGGGCGCATGAAACGCGCGTCTTCCTTAACAAATTGCCGCCAGTCCAGGCCCACGAATTCGAAGGCCGTTTCGACCACGTCCTGCACGCTGTGCGCCACGCCGGTGGCCAGCACGAAGTCGTCGGGCGCGGGCTGCTGGAGCATCAGCCACATCCCGCGGACGTAGTCGCGCGAATGGCCCCAGTCACGCCGCATCGCGCGGTCGCCGAGTAGCAGTTCCTTTTCAAGACCGAGTTTGATGGCGGCGGCACCGTGGCAGATTTTGCGGGTGACGAAGTTTTCGCCACGGCGCGGCGACTCGTGGTTGTAGAGAATGCCGTTGCACGCGAAGAGGTGGAAGCTCTGGCGGTACACCTTGACCATTTGCGTCGCAAACACCTTGGCGCAGCCGTAGGGATTCACCGGGGCGAACGCCGTGGTTTCATCCTGCGGCGCGGTGACGGGACGGCCGAAGACTTCGCTCGAGGAAGCGTGGAACAGGCGCGGGCGGTTGGGCAGGTCGCGGATGATCTCGAGCAGCCGGAGCGTGCCCATCGCGGTCATTTCGCAGGTGGATTCGGGAATCTCGAAACTCAAACCGACGTGGCTCTGGCCGGCCAGATGATACACCTCGTCAGGGGCAACTTTCATCAGGACGCGCCGCAATGTGGTGGGATCATCAAGGTCGGCGTAGTGCAGGAAGACGCGGTGCCCGTAGATGGCGGGATCGTGATAGATGTGATCGAGCCGCGAGCGGCTGAGGTTGCTCGAGCGCCGCACGACACCATGGACTTCGTACCCTTTCTCGAGCAGCAGCTCGGTGAGATAGGAGCCGTCCTGCCCGGTGATGCCAGTGATGATTGCCCGCGGCATAATAATTGAAGCTCTGTCGGCAACCCGGACGGCGCACTGGCCATGCGGCATCCGGCTGCAGCTCGCCCTAGTCGTGAATCTCAGTCTTCCCCGCGAGATGGTCGGTGAGCAGCTTCATGTCGGCATCGACCATGATTTTCACCAGCTCGGCAAACTTGGTCTTGGGTTCCCAGCCGAGCTTCTTCTTCGCCTTGCTGGCATCGCCGATCAGCAAATCCACCTCGGCCGGGCGATAATAGCGTGGGTCGATCTCGACGTATTTGCGCCAGTCCAGCCCGGCATGGCCGAAGGCGACCTCGAGAAACTCGCGCACCGAGTGGGTCTCGTTGGTGGCGATGACGTAATCGTCCGGCTCGTCCTGCTGGAGCATCAGCCACATGGCCTCGACGTATTCCTTCGCGTAACCCCAGTCGCGTTTCGAGTCGAGGTTGCCGAGGTAGAGCTTGTCCTGGCGCCCGGCTTTGATCTGCGCCAAGGCGCGCGTGATCTTGCGCGTCACGAAGGTCTCGCCGCGGCGGGGCGATTCGTGATTGAAGAGGATGCCGTTGCTCGCGTGCAGGCCGTAGGATTCGCGATAGTTCACCGTGATCCAGTAGGAGTAAACCTTCGCGCACGCATACGGACTGCGCGGATAGAACGGCGTCATCTCGGTCTGCGGCACCTCAAGCACTTTCCCATACATCTCGCTCGACGACGCCTGATAGAAGCGCGGCTTGATGCCCGCCTCGCGGATCGCCTCGAGCAGCCGCACTGTGCCGGTGCCCACAATGTCCGCCGTGTACTCGGGCGCATCGAAACTGACGCGCACATGGCTCTGCGCCGCGAGATTGTACACTTCGTCGGGCTGAATTTTCGTCAGCAGCCGGGCCAGTGCACTCGCGTCGCTTAAGTCGCCGTAATGCAGAAACAGCCGCGTCTTGGCCGCGTGCGGATCGGCGTAGATGCGGTCCAGCCGCCCGGTGTTGAACGTGCTCGCCCGGCGGATGATGCCGTGGACGGTGTAACCTTTGGAAAGGAGCAACTCGGCGAGATAGGAACCGTCCTGCCCCGTGATGCCCGTGATGAGTGCTTGTTTGGCCATAAAATGTGCGCGGAGTTTCAGAGAAGGCCGGGCGCATGACAAGCGCGGAAGCCTTGCCGAATGCAATTTCAGCGGCTCCCGGGCTGGCGGGTGAGATTGCGCCCCCCTGCGAACCGCAGCACCCGGGGCCAAGCTCCAAGCACCAAGCTCACGGGAAGGGCCAAGAATCAAAGACCAAGTGTGAGCGCCACCACGGCGGAAAAGACGATGGACGAGGGCGCTGAGCCACACACCGGGAGCAGATGTGGTCCGGCCGATTGCCAATGGAATCTCACACCCGCATGGGACTTGGAGCTGGGTGACTGGATCCTTCCCTTGAGCTTTGAGCTTTATGCTTGGAGCTTTTTTCGGCGTTTCAGCCGCACACCACCGCCGCGCTGATCGCCGTCAAATCCGGCACCGCCCAGTCGGGCCGCTGCGCCGCCAGTTCCGCGAGCGACGCGCCGCCGGTGGCGACGGCGAGCACGCGGGCGTTGATGGCCCGGCCGCATTCGATGTCCAGCGGGGTGTCACCGATCACGAGGATTTCCTCGTCGCGGAGTTCTTCGCGCAGATGCCGGTGCCCGCGCTGACGGGCGATGCTGGCCAGTTCGTTGCGATTGTGATGATCGTCGCCAAACGCGCCAGTCTCGAACGACTCCCACAATTCGTAATGCCGCAGCTTGATCTCCGCGCCGAGCCGGATGTTGCCCGTGAGCAACCCAAGTCGCGGCGGCACCGGCAGCGCCGCCAACCGTTCGAGGAACTCGTGCGCGCCCGGACACGTCCGGCCGTGGTGCTGCTTCAGCAGATGATCGAGCCAGAACACGTAGCAATCGAAGAAGCGGCGGAAGTTTTCGGGCGTCGCGTCGATCCCGTGAAACGCGAACAACTCGCGCACCAACCCGGTGTCCGTGCGCCCCGCGAACGAGAGATGCGCGGTGCCGTTGGGGATCTGAAACTCCATCGCGAAGGCCCGCCCGAACGCCTTCACCCCGGCCCCGCCGGTTTGAATCAGCGTGCCATCAATGTCGAACAGGACGAGTTTGACCATGCCGCCAAAGGTAGCGGGGGTAAGCTCCAAGGCTAAAGCTCAAAGCTCAAGGGAAGCACCAATCGGGAGCGAGGTCCAAGGCGCGAACGTGAGGTGAAGACGCCGGGCGCGGTGCCGAGGGGACCACGGGGATGGGGCAGCGGAGTTTTGGACGAAGGAATGAAGACAATAAGTCTCCCGGTCCCCATTCCTTTGCGGGAGTTGGGGATCAGATTCAGTTGGCGAAGCGGCGTTCGGCAGACTGCGTAGCCGCGCCCCGGTCGCCCCGACTGCATGGTTCCGATTTGGCTCTTCCCTTGAGCTTTGAACTTTGAGCTTGGAGCTTATTTCCCCGCCCCGGCGCCCGTTTTCATTTTGCCTTTTGACTCCCCCGACCCGTCCGGTACCGTCCGCGCATGAAATCGTGGCCCAAGACCCTGGTGCTGGCGTTGTTTGTCGGAACCTGCTTCCCGAACCTCTCGCCGGCACCGCTCATCTACACTCCCGGCGAGGGTTGGGTTTATCAACCCGTCGGCAGCACCGGCGACTGGCGCAAGACGCGGGCCAAGGATCAGCTCGAGGTCGCCCAGCAGGCGTTCGATCGGTACGACTACGCCACCGCCGTCAGCGCCGCCAAATACACCCTCCAGCAGTGGCCGCTCTCCGATTACGCGCCGCGCTCGCAATACCTGATCGGCCGCTGCCTCGAGGCCCAAGGCTACGATGAGAAGGCCTTCAAAGAATACCAGAAGCTCCTCGAGAAATATCCGAAGATTGAGAACTATCAGGAAGTGCTCCAGCGCCAGTATGAAATCGCCAACCGTTTTCTCGGCGGCCAGTGGTATAAGAAATGGGGCTTCATCCCGTATCGTTCGAGCGACAACACCGCCGAGATGTACGAGAAGATCGTGAAGAACGGTCCCTTCAGCGAAGTGGCCCCGCAGGCCCAGCTCAAGGTCGGCGCGGTCCGCGAGAAGCAGGCCGATTACGACAAGGCGGTGAAGGTTTATGAGACCACCGCCGACCGCTACAACGACCAGAAGATCGTCGCCGCCGATGCCCTCTACAAAGCTGGGATGGCTTATTACAAGCAGGCCAAGACTTCCGAATACGACCAGGGCATCGCCGGCAAAGCGGTCGCGACCTTCCTCGATTTCATGACGCTCTATCCCGACGATCCGCGCGGGAAAGAAGCCAAACGCGTCGTCGAAGGCCTCCGCTTCGAACAGGCCGCCGGCGCGATGAAGATCGCGCGTTACTACGAGAAGAAGAAGCAGTTCGAGGGCGCGCTCGTTTATTACAACGAGGTGCTGCTCAAGGATCCCAACTCGAGTTTCGCCGTCGAAGCCAAACAGCGCATCGCCGACATCCGCACGACCACCGGCAATCAGCGTCAGCCCGCCGGTGCGGCCGGGCCGGCCGTGCCGCCGCCCGCCAGTCCCCCCCCGCCCTCCGCCCAGTCTCCCAAAAAGTAACATGCAGCCCGCAGCGCCCATGAACCGGAGCGCCGAGCCTTGCTCGGCATTGAACGTCCCCCTCCCGTCCGTCCGGCCGATGCTCGGCGCTCCGGCGTCGCACCGAAATTCTCCGGGCGCAGCTTGGCTCGATCAGCTTCCCGCCGCGCTCATCGGCCGCCGCTTCGCCCTCGTTTTCGCCAGCGTCGCCGCCGTTTTCGTGCTCGCCGGTTGTGCCGGCTACAAACTCGGTCCGACCAACGGCGCCGTCGCCGGCGGCCGCTCCGTGACGGTGAATTTCTTCGCCAACAAAACCCAGGAGCCGCGCCTGATCGAGGCCGTCAACGGCGCGCTGCGCAGACGCATCCAGCAAGACGGCACGCTGCGCCTGGACACCACGGGCGGCGGCGACATCGTCCTGACCGGCGAAATCACCGCGTTCGAGCGCTCGGGCATCAGCTTCAATCCGAGCGACATCGCGACCGTGCAGGACTACACGCTGCGCCTCATCACCCGGGTCAAGGCCACCGATCGCGCCACCGGCAAGGTCGTGCTCGACAACGTCGTCTCCGGCAAGACCAGCATCCGCATCCGTCAGGACCTCGTCAGCACCGAGCGCCAGGTCGTGCCCCTGGCCGCCGCGGACCTCGCCGACCGGATCGTTTCGCTGCTCGTGGACGGCGCGTGGTGAACGCTGACAAATCCTGCGCCAATCCCGCCAACCGCTCCTCCATCCGCCGCCGTCACCGCGCTGAACCAACCCCCCAAAAAAAGCTCTCCCCTCGCACCCCGCGCTGTTTTCCCAACCTGCACTCCCAACCCAACATGCACCTCCTCCCCCGCCTCGCATTCTCCCTCGTCCTCCTCGGCAGCGGCCTCCGCGTCGCCACCGCCGCCAGCACCGACTGGCCGCAATGGCACGGCCCGACGCGCGATTGCGTCATTCCCGTCGCCGCCGCGCCAATCACCGCGCTCCCCAAGGAACTCAAGCCGCTGTGGAAAGTCCCCGCCGGCGGTGGTTTCTCCGCGCCGCTCGTCGCGGGCGGCAAAGTTTTTTTCAACGACACCGACGGCACCGACGAGTTCGCGCACCTGCTCGATGCCAAGACCGGCAAGGAACTGTGGAAAGTCGCCTACGCCGCCGCCGTCGGCGATGAATTCGGCAAAGGCCCGCGCGCGACCGCCAGCCTCGACGGCGATTTCGCCTACGTGCAGTCCATGAGCGGCGAGTTCCGCTGCCTCAGCCTCAAGGACGGCAAGACCGTCTGGGGCCTGAGCTTCGACAAGGATTACAAAACCCCCTACCTCGGCGCGAACGCCAAGGCCGGCACCGCCACCCGCCGCGGCAACAACGGCTCCCCCGTGGTCGATGGCGACGCCGTCATCATCCCCGTCGGCGCGACCGACGGCGCGACCCTCGTGGCCTGCGACAAACTCACCGGCAAAGTACTGTGGAAATCCGGCACCGACGAAGCCGCCTATTCCGCCGTGCTCGTCGCCGACCTCGGCGGCGTGCGCCAGATCGTTCATCTCAATGCCGACGCGCTCACCGGCACCGATCGCAAGACCGGCCAGCTCCTCTGGCGCACGCCCGTCAAGACTGGTGCCAAACGCAACACCGGCTCCCCCGTCATCATCGGCGACCACGTCGTCATCAACTCCTTCACCCTCGGCCTCGTCAGTTACAAGATCGCCAAAAGCCCCGGCGGCTGGACCGCGACCGAGGATTGGGCCAACAAAAAGCTCGCCATCAATATCGCCACGCCCGCCTTGCTCGGCGACGCCCTCTATTGCCAGGGACCGACCAAGGACTTCATCTGCGCCGACGCCAAAACTGGCGTCACCAAATGGTCCCAGCCCGGCTTCGGCTCCGGCCGCAAAGACTACGCCTCGACTCTCGTCAGTGGCAAAAATCTGCTCGTCCTGACCGAGGACGGCACCCTCCTTCTCCTCGCCGCGAACCCCGAGAAATACACCGAACTCGCCCGCCTCCAGGTCTGCGGCAACACCTGGTCCTTCCCCGCCTACGCCGACGGCAAACTTTTCGTCCGCGACGCCCGCGAACTCGCCTGCATCGACCTCGGTGGGAAATAACCCGCGCCGGAAAACCGGATGGCAGAAAAATAGGGGGCAGAAAAATGGGAAGAGAAACGGAACGGCTTCGCGGCTGGCGTTGGGTTTCAACCGACTGCTGAAAAAATCTCTCCGCCCTTCCCCATTTTTCTGCCCCCTATTTTTCTGCAATCCGTCCGTTCCCCTCATTTCCCCGCCGCCGTCAGGAGCTGGTAATGCTGGTCGAACTCCGCCCGCAGTGCGCTGCCCTTGCTCGACGTCGGCACCGAGTCTCCCCGCCGCGTGACGGCCAGTCGCACCATCCCGGCCTTCAGTAATTTCTGCAGCTCCGCTCCCTCGCGCTCGGGGTCCAACCCGCCCAGCACCACCGCGATGAACGGCACCTTCGGAGCCTCGTCCGGCGCGGGCGACGTCTCGCTGAAGGCCGGATAACCCGCGAGCGAAATGACCGCCGCCGCTCCCGCATGTTTGTCGATCAGCCGCGTGTAATGATGCCCCGGGATTTTCTTGCCAGGGCTGCCCGCCATCGCGATGTCCGGCAGCGGAATCGTCTCCGTCGCGAGAATTTTCAACCCCTGCTTCGCCAGCGCCTCACTGAAAAGCTGCGCGTTTTTCTCCGCCGTCGGATCGCCCGCGCCCCCGGCCACGATCACCACCACCGGCGCACTGGGCCGGGTCAATTTCACCGTCTCCTCTCCCACGCCCGCGCCGAGCACACGGTACGGATATTGATTTCCCTCCGCCCCCTCAGGCCGCAGCGTCCGCCACATTGACCAACCGCCGCCCAAGATGATCACCACGAGCGCGGCGACGAGGATGAGAGGTTGTTTACCGTTGCCGGAGAATTTCATGTCTTGGGGAATCCGAGGGAAAATTTGAGAGCAGCAGGGAACATCGGGAGCACGCGACCGCCCTCGCCTCACCAGAAGAGCCGCGCCCACAACGGCGAGTCGCCGGTCGGACCATAACGGTTGGCATCCTGCATCTGATCCCACGAGATCGTCTCGACATGCCCGTCGAAAAACGAGGTGGGCAGCTTGTTGTTGTGCGAGTTCACCGAAGCGTAGGTGGGGTTGTTGTAGGCGAAGCCCGACCAGCCGCTGCCCGTGTACACATTAATCCAGGTGCCCGGATTATTCGGCTGCTGATGCGCAAAGACACCCGCCTTGGCCGGACTGGCGTGAACCGAAAGCAGCGGCCCGAACTGCCGGTCCGTGGCCGTGATGCTCGCGTCCGGCGCCCAGCTTTCACTCGCCGCCGCCAGTCCCGGCGGCGGATCCCACCCCAGCTTGATCGGCCCAAACGGACTGAACGACGTCCACGGCAGCGTCGTGCCATTCCAAGTCGCCGGCGGCTTCGGCATGTTCGGACACCAGAAAATCGAGCGCGTCACCGGACCATTGGTGATGAGTTGATCGACATAGGCGAACATCCGCCCGCCCGGCCCGCCATTGGGCAGGGGCGGTTTGCTGCTGATGCCCCCCAACCCCGCGTAAGCCGCCAGCAGCGGCAGATAGTGATACTCCTGCGACGCGTTGCCGGTCTGCACGAAGCGCGACGCGTACACCGGCTGCTTCCCGTCGCAATCATCAATATAGAGCGTCAACGCCAGCGTGAGCTGCTTCTCGTTGTTCACGCACTTGGTCCGCTGTGAGTTCAGTTTGGCGTTGGACAACGCCGGCAACAGCATCGACGCCAGAATCCCGATGATCGCGATCACCACCAGCAGTTCGATCAGGGTGAAGCCGGCCGCCAACCAACCCGCGGGACACAGCGCCGGCACCCGGGGACGGCGGGGAGGAGAAAGAAGGTGGTTCATAATCATTTCACGTATCGCTGCCCGCCAACGCCCCACGCGCCATCCTGAAAATGGGAACTCGCGCGGCGGCGGGAGCTTGACGGAGATGGCGTACCGCTAATTGAAAAAGTTCTCAGCGTTTCGTTGCGCGGCCCGCGATGAGCCTCCCGTAGCCGCCGACGTGAGGAGGCCGATCGGGCGCGCTCGGGTACCGCAGGCGTCCCGCCTGCGAGTTCGCGGGGCGTCTCGCCCCGAGTCGGTACTAGTGTAGTGTCTCCGAATTGACTATACATAACAGGTTTTGGCGATAAACTCACGGCATGGCTCGACCCATTCAAACCCTGTCCCTCACCCCCGAACAGCGATCCGAGCTGCGACGGCTCGTCAATCGGCCCACCGCCTCGCAGCGG
>CAMAUZ010000106.1 GCA_945861535.1 Akkermansia muciniphila
CACTCCGCCAGGAGCGATGCGCCTAAAAACGGAGAATTTGGGTGATTTATCCGTCGCCGGAGGAAAAATCCGTCGCGCACCGCCTGCGCACCCCCTCCGCGTCGCGCCCCGTTTCCAAAAACGCGCGTTTTCGGCCAGACACTAATTAAGCGTCCGCGACAGATTGTCCGTAAACACCGGCCACCTGACCCGGCCGGTCGCAACATCGAAAACACCGTTGCTGTTGACGTTGCTGATTGTCCAACCCGCTGGCGGAGTTTCCTCCACGGCATAACCGGAGTCCGTGGCCGCCGGGGAGACAATAATCGTCACTGTCGCCTCGACGCCCACCGCCATCTTCGGCGGCAACAAGCGCACTGTGCTCATCACATTCGGCACTCCAACTGCCTGCGCCACAATCCGGGATACCACGGACGCCCGCAAAGTAGGCACCCAAGACAGGGGCAGCGGTTGGAAGGGATCCACAGTGTAGCCCTCGCCGTTCAGCCACAGGTACACGGCACGGGACACGTATTCCACCGGGATCGGATTCGGTCCGGTTGGCCATGTTTGCCCGCGAAGCCAAGCGGTGGCGTACGCCGTGAGATTCGTATCCTGCAGGCGGAAGTCCTGATCGCGGTCCGCAGGGTGATACTGGATACGATCGACGATGTTCTCTCCGCAGATTTGCGAACTCCCGCCGTCCTTTGTCGCATTGCCGGAAAACATCTTCAGCCCTGCCTCATTGGTCGGCGGCGTTACTTCGTAGGATAGCGTTCGACCGGTTCCGTCCAGAAACGCAAACTTAACTTCGCCGGAGACCGGGTCGCGCTGTCCGGGTGAAGTAATCGCCCCCACGCTCCAGTTGCTGGGTGGGACATCCCTCACGGTGTAACTCGATGTCCCGGCCGGTGGCGTGGCAGTCAACGTAACCACCAGTTTGGTCCCCGGCACGTAACCCGTCGGCAGGTCGCGGGTCACAAAACAGGGTGTGTTTGTTAGCGGAGCCGGGTTGAGAGAGATATTTACCGTGAGCCGATTGGACAACACAGGCACGCCGCTATCCGTAACTTGCAGCATCGCCGCAAAGTTGCTGACGCCGGTCACTACCGGAGGCGTGCCGGACAACTGCGCGTTAGTCGTGCCGACTCTTGCGAACGACAGCCACGCGGGACCGGACACCAGACTGAATGTCAACGTCGTCCCCGGCAGATTGCCGTCCGAGGCGTAATAGGATTCCGCCACCGTCGTCGGGTTCGTGAGGTTGATCGAGGAACGCCCGAAAAGAATCGGCGCCACGTTCACAATCGGCGCGGGAATCACCGTAATCGTAACTGTGACTTGGTTTGACAGCGCCGGTGTCCCATTGTCCACCACGCGCAAAACTGCGGTGTAGTTGCTCACGCCCGTGACTGTGGGCGGAGTCCCGCTGAGGACTGCATTGGTCGCACCCGTTTTAGTGAAGGATAGCCACGCCGGACCGGAAGCCAGACTGAAGCTCAGGCTGCTTGCTGTCACCGCATTGTCCGTCGCGGTGTACGGCTCGTTGACGCTGGTCGGATTGGTGACACTGATCGACGTTCGCCCAATCAACTGCGGGGCCGCGTTGGTACCGATGACAGTGATCGTGAAGGTCTGCGCCACATTGGTGTATCCGTCACTGACCTGCAGGACGACAGTATGGGTGCCCACATCCCCAACACCCGGAGTTCCGACCAGACGGCAACCGTTGCCTACGGCGATAAAATACGGCCGCAGCGCGGTGGCGGAATCGGCCCGGACATTCCGCGTGTCCCAGGCGGAGATATAATAGTCCACTCCCGCCACCGTGACATCCCCGGCGGGTATGACGCCCGAGTAGGTGTTCCCGCTGCCGCGCGTCATCGTCACCGGGTGGTAGGGGGTGTTCGGGAGCGCACTGTGGAGTCGGTAGTTCAGGATCACCCTGCTGATGCTGTCCCCGGCATCGGCATCGGTCACGTCGGCCGCGATGTTGACCGCAATGCTCGGAAGTGCGCTGGTGATGGGGGTATGAACAATCACCGGCGCCCGGTTGGGGAGGACGGCGATTGAGATCGGGTCGGTATTGTAGTTGAACGGAAGATAAACCTCCTGAATCCCATCCGAAGCGCGAAGATAATACTCCACCCCCGGCGTCAGCACGACCGCGGCCGGAATCGCGTTGCTAAAGGCATAAACCCCAGCGCCTCGGGAAACCAGCGTGAGATTCACACTCGCGAATGACGCCGTCCCCGTCTGGCGGTAATAGAGCGTGGTAGTGAGCGTCTGCGCCTGACTCTGGGCATCCAGATCGGTCACCGTCCCGCTAATCGGGAGCGCCACCCCTGCGGGCTGGCTTTGGGCACTGAGGGCCACCGTGGCCGCATCCAGCGCGATCACCGGCGTGCCGTTGACCCGATAGGTCCCGCTACCGGTGGTGCTGTTGGCGGTCACGGTCACCGTTCGTAGCGTTCCGTCGTAGTTTGGATTATGCGTGCGGTAAGTAATGACGTAGCGGCTGCGTACCTGCCGGGCAATCTGCTGGTAAATCGCTCCCATATCCGCCGCGGTCGGGGCGTAGTAGTAGCTGCCACCAGTGTTCGTAGCCACCTGCGATAACTGCGCAGCGTAGGTGGTGATGCCCAAGGCAATGGTATAAACCGGCACGCCCTCATTCCGGGCCTTGGTGATCAAGCTGTTGATCGTGTGAACCGCGCTGTCGTTGTCTGCGCCATCGGTGAAAACTATCACCGCTTTCGGCGCGGGCTCCTGGCTCAGACTCTCGATGCCCTTGGCGGTCCCATCCCACAGAGCGGTTAGATTGCCCACCCCAAGACCTTGGATAGCCTCGACCAAATCGTTCGTTCCGTTTCCGTTCTCGTCAGTTGGCACCCAATTGGCGGCTTTCACTACGCGGACGTCAAAATCATCCGAAAAGCGGACGAGACTACCACGGTCTGACGATACGGTGTTGCCCAAGAATTGGATCGCGGCAGCCTTGGCATCGGCCAACCGTTGCCCGGCCATGCTGCCGCTCGCATCAAACACCAGCGAGAAGGAGATCCCTGCCCCGGCGCTGGTTTCCTGAAAACTCGTGATGGTTTCCCCCACTGGATTCGCCTCCAACGTGGACTGTTCTTGCACAGTGAAGGCACTGCGCGGCAGCCCCGAGACGGAGTTGCTGTTGGCATCCAATACCGTCACGTTCACCGTTATGTCCGGGAAGAGGGCGGCCGAGGGATTGACCACAACCTGCGCGCCACCGACGGCTGCCGCCACTCGGTTGGCCGGGCGCAAGGCGAGCGCCGGATCAAATGGCTCCTGCGATTTCACCGTCGGCGCAAAGGTGCCTTCGCCGGAATAAGTCCTCACTTCGCCCACCGTGGCGTAGTTGGGGACCGGCGAGGCCGACACGCGGGCATTGCCCACCCAATCAATCCCCAGCGCGGGCGTGGAGGCAGCCTGGAACATCGACATGACCTGTTTGGTCGCCAAAACTCCGCCACCAGTCTGATAGCCGAATTCACGACCCGAGGGCGCCGTCGTCGTCAGGCCATTGGTGCCACCGCATACGAACGTCAGCCAACTGGGCAACGTCGGGGCGGAGAAGTTGAGCGGATCGTTGTCCGCATCGGTTGCGCCGAGGAGATAGAGATAGGGCTGCCCTTGCGTGGCGAGCAGCACGGGCGTGGAGGTCCAGACGGGCGGCGTGTTGACGATCAGGCGAGCGGGCGGCGCGCTGGTCACGGAACCGGCGGCGTTGCTGACAATCACGTCGTACAAGCCGGCGTTCGTGCGCTGGGCGCTCGGGATGGGATACGAACTCCCGGTGGCACCCGCGATGGGCGATCCATTCAGGCGCCATTGATAACCCAACGGAGCGGAACCAGTGGCGTTGGCAGTATAGGTCACACTCGCACCCGGAAGCACGGTATTGGTGCCGGTTGGTGCGATTGCCACCGTCGCCGGGATACTGCCCGGATTCACGGTGATGACCAGGTTCACGGTGTTCGACATCGCGGGCGTGCCGTTGTCCACCACGCTGAGCGTGGCAGCGTAGTTGGTCGTGACGGCGGTGGTAGGCGGCGTGCCGGTCAAATGCGCGTTGGTTGCGCCCGTGCCGGTGAAGGATAGCCAGGTGGGACCGGACACCTTCAGAAACGTAAGGGTGTTCGCGGGAACGTCGGCATCTGTGGCGGTATAGGGCACGTTAATCGCCGCCGGGTTGGTGTTGTTGATGCTAGTCGGGCCAACGAGAGTCGGTGCGGTATTTACCTCCGTAACGATCACCGTGAAGGAGTTCGTCGCGCTCAGGTTGGGGGAACCATTTTCCGTGACCCTGGTGGTGAAGATGTTGGTGCTTGGCCCCTGCTGCTCCGTGGGCGTCCAGCGGATGATGCCGTTGCCGTCAATCGTCGCATTGGCCGGGTTGGTCAACAGGATGTAGCTCAACACATTGGCTGGAACCTCTGAGTCCGTCGCAGTATTTGTCACCACCAATTGGGTTAGTTCCCCAACCGTGCGGTTAGTTTGTACAGCGAATACCGGGCCTCGGTTGATAACAGCACTTGCTACTGCCATGCCAACCAACTGTGCGATGGCGGTGCGCCCCGCAGGAGAAACAGTGTTCTGGGTGCTGAGCCATGAACTCGCGTGCCACGCTCCGTCTCGATTTGTCATCGCATAGTCGAACAATGCGTCGCTACCCATGTAGTAAATACGCCTCCCGGCCGCGGTTGTATAGCCCATGAAGCTCTGAATCGTATTCGTAACCGTAACCGTATAAACGGTAGGACTGCAAACTGATCCATTCAGGACATACTGCCCCGCTCCGGATACTTTTACATCCATTAGCGAGATGCCGTCGGTTGGTGCAAAAACCGTGTCGGCCCAAGTTTGCAGGTAGGCCTGATCATTCCCATTAAACAGAGCAATATTCTGAAACCTGGCACCGGGTGAGATCATGGAATTTGGGGTGATGTCGTAGGTGCCCGAGCCGGCACGGTCCACACCACAGAAGGGATTGCCGCGGATGAATAGCCAACTCCCCGGGGTTCGCGGATCCGAGACTGGGACACTATTGGCAACCGAATTGCCTTGAACAGTTTTTCCGTAATTCAGCCTCCCAGTCCCATTTTCAAGCAGCCTCACGGCGTCACCTATCAAAACGATGCTGCCGCCTGATGCGACGTAGTTTGTGATTTTTCCGAGAAACACCGGGTTGGTCGTGAACTCCAGTAAATCCGGCAAGGTCGGGTTGGCGTTTGTGAGAAACGGGTATGACAGACAATTGGTGCGCACGGGATCTTGGATGATGATCGCCCGGTAATCCAATGCAGTAATGTTGGGAAGGTTTGTTGCGTCGAAATAATCGACTGTATAGCCATAGCCCGCGAGCACCGAGCCGATGAAGTCGGCCTGCGAGCCTACCCCCAGCCAGTTCGCCGCCGTAACATAGGTCGACCGCTCCCGGCCCGAGCCTGGGTCCGGTAGCGTGCCAGATGCGATGCTAAAACTATTCGATGGATCCACTCGCAATGACATCTTTAATACCCTGAAGTAATCGGGATTGATCACTGCAACTTTCACGACCGGTCCGGGGTTCACCGTAATCGCCACGTTGAGCTGATTCGACATTGCCGGCGTACCATTGTCGATGACGCTAATCGTAACACTGAAATTGGTTGTGACCGCGGGGGGAGGTGGTGCGCCGGTCAATTGCGCGTTAGTTCCGGTCCCGGTGAAGCTCAGCCAGGCGGGCCCGGAGACTTTGACATAACTCAGCTCGTTGCCGGGTATGTCACCATCCATCACCGTGTAGGCAACATTGATCGCCACCGGGTTGGTGACGGTGAGAGTGATGTTAATGCTCGTGGGACCGATGAGTACGGGCGCGGTGTTCGCTTCCGCGACGATTACCAGGAAGGAATTCGTCGCGCTGAGGTTGGGCAACCCATTGTCCGTGACCTTGGTCGTGAAGACGTTGGTGCTCGGACCTTGGGCTTCCGATGGTGTCCAGCGGATGATGCCGCTGGCGTCAATTGTCGCATTGGGCGGATTCGTGAGCAACGTGTAGATCAAGGTGGTGGCGGGAAGATTCGCATCCGTTGCGGCGTTTGTCACCGTGAGTGAGGTCAGTTCCCCGATGGTGCGGTTAGTTTGCAAGGGAAGCACAGGAGCGTAATTGAACACCGACGGCTGCAGCCAGAATGCTGCGAAAGGCCCGCCATAGGCGCCCATGTCATTTAGCGCCGTACCCCGCGAATATTCTCCAACGAAATAGGTGTCATTGTAGGCCGGATCAGGGTTGCCAGCATCAATGAGCGGGGAAGCACTGAGCAGGGTGAGGGTTCCGGGTCGCAGGCTGGGACTGACAGATTGGTTCCCTTCGCCCCCGAAACCGCCTTGAATGTCGCTGTAAGTTGCAGTGACACTTCCAGCGATTTGCGCGGCGTTGCCGTTGTTGAAGTAAATGATGGAGTTTACACAATTGATCGTGCCACCGCCTTGATAGATTCCCTCTGGATTGTTTGCGACAACGGTGCAGTTGATGATATCGGCCGTGCCTGATAAAATGTACACGCCGCCTCCCCCCGTGTAACGGGAATCGCGTGCACCTGACAAGGTATTGGTGCCCACAATGCAGTTTTGCATGGTCAGTCGACCGTCTCTAAAATAGATCGCGCCGCCGTGGACCGTGGAACAACCGCCATCGTTGATCGGGACGACATTCCTCTCGAAACGACAATTTCTCAAAATGCTATTGCCTAATGCTGCATAAAATCCGCCTCCCAAGCCAGAACCGCAGTTCCCTCTGGTATTACATCTATTGTCGCTGACGACGCAGTTTAGCAAAACCGAATCGCCGTCCACATGGATGCCTCCACCCACAAAGCCCCCGCCGTTGAAAGGGGCATTCGCAATGTTACTCACAACAGTGCATTGAACCATTTTCAGCGTTCCGGTGTTGAGCACGGAGTAGATTCCCCCACCGTGAGCCACACTCGTGTTGTTCTGTATGATACAGTTTTGAAAGATCAAGTCCCCACTGTTCAACCGCGCCGCGATGCCTCCGCCAGAATTGGGGCTAGAATTATTGAGGATCGTGCAATTGGTAAATGCGGGAACCCCGCCACCGACGGGCTGTGTATTATTAATCCGCACCGCACTATTCTTCGCGTTCTCGATGGTGCAGTTGGCGAAATAGGATCCCGGCAAACTGTCAAAGAACAGGATTCCTTGCCAGCCAACTGCGGCATTGGTCGAAGTGAATTTTACCGGACTGACCGTCGTGCCATTCACTTGCAACCGGCCATCCACTCTGAATTCGTAGTTGCCTTGGAACTGGACCTGTACGCCCGGCTGAATCACCAGCGAGGAGACGATGACATCGCCACCCACGGAGTATGGCGATCCATTTGTAGTCCAGATTTCGCCATCAACTATGCCGCTGACAGCGGTGGCAGCAGCCCACGAGCGTGGGACCGCGAGCAAGGCGAGAAGGATGAATAGAATGCGAATGATTTTCATGGACTTGTTTTGGTTGGATTTTGGTTGGTTATGGGGGCGCGGTGGTTTTGGGTGCGTACTGTTTTGAGTTTAGTTCGTTGACTGAGACTGAGTTCTTTCAAAATTTTTGGTGGCGGTGGTTCGGGTCCGGGTTCAGCCCGTCACAGCGCTGCGGGCGAGGGCGGATTGGTAGGGCGCGGTGCCCTCACCGCGCCGCCGGGGTGTTCGCACGGTCTGGCGGCGCGCTGGGGACAGACGCGCCCTACCATCTCCCTCTCCGCCGTTCGGAACGGAGGAGAGGGTTGGGGAGAGGAGGTGCTCATCTCGCAGGGCGGGATGGTGGCGGGTGAGAAGCTCCCCTCTCCCCAACCCTCTCCCCGCTCGTGCCTCGCGAGGCGAGGGAGATTTGAGGCTTGGCCCAGTGGGGAAATCGGGGCAGGGTTCCGCCATGAGCACGCTCACGGACATTGATCCGAAGGAACTGCGCCCGCTGTTGCACGCGGAAATTGACCGGCTGCGGGATGAAAACGTGGCGTTGCTGCACCGCGTGGCGCTGCAACTGGAACTGGAAGAGGTCTCCGCCCGGCTCGACGAAAGCATGGATGCGGAGCGCGTCGCCGGGAAGCTGGCGCGGCTGCCGGACATCATTCGCGAGGCGCGGGCCGCGCTGCGCCAGCGCGCCGCCCCATGACGGTGGTGCTGGACACGAACACGCTGGTGCAGATGTTCGGCCAGACATCGCCCCATGCGCCGTTGAAGCGGGCCTTGCTGGAGGGCCGGTTGGTGCTCGCCGTCTCCACCCCGATCCTGCTGGAATACGAGGAGGTGGTCTGTCGCTGTTCCGGGCGGGAGCGCTGGGAGGACGTGGCGCGGATGTTCGCGCTCATCCACCGGCTCCACGGCACGATCCGGGAGGTCACGCCGTCCTACCGCTTTCGCGCCATCACCGGGGACGCGGATGACGATGCCTTTGCGGATTGCGCGATCGTCGCCAACGCGGATTTCATCATCACGGAGGATCATCACTTCAATGCTCTCCAAGGAAGCGGCTACCGACCGCAGGCCATAACGCCAGCGGAGTTCATCCGGCGGTATCTGACCGGAGCGTGAGGGCGTGTCGGTCCCCGTTCCGGGCGGACGGCTCTGCGGCGTGAACGCCGCACTCCGGGTGGGAGCGATTTGGTAGGGCGCGGTGTCCTCACCGCGCCGCCGGGGCGTCCACACAATCCGGCGGCGCGCTGGGGACAGACGCGCCCTACCGGGGAAGGCTTCTTCTTCGTCTCGCCGTGCGGTTGCTGCGATCGTCCCGGAGGGACATTCGATAATAGCCCAGCACTTGAGTGCTGGGTTGGTGGCCGGGAATCCAGCAAGTCCCGTCAGGGACGGCCGAGGCGGGGCGGCGGGGTTTCGGTCGTCCCTGGCGGGACTTGGCTCATTCCCACGCCGGACCCAGCACTCAAGTGCTGGGCTATTTTCGGTCGTCCCTGCGGGACTGCGCCAACCCGCACGCATCGTGGCAATAAACTGAGAGATCGTTTTCCACACGGACGACGACGCCTTCGACAGCATGGGCGTGCCGCTGATCGCGCGGGTAGTAGTCCACGCGCCGGAGTCTTCGGCAAAGTGAGCGGGGATGGCAGAGCCGGGCGGCAACCCGGCCCTACCGGTCTGGCTCCGGCGGGGAGCGCACCCGCCCTCGCGTGCGGTTTTCCGCGCCCTCGCGGAAAACCCGGATGGCACGAACGCGCACGACGTTTCCCAAATTTGGCGGTGGAGCCTGACGCTCGATGTGACTGTGGGGAACTTATGTGCTCCGTGTATCATGGGGGCTGTTCTGTGTATTGGCGGGACGACGTGCCGAATTGTCAAGGTTTGGCTGACCTAATTTTCTGTGTGGCAATCACTGTGAATTCCATTCGTTCGGCGCAGAGGCTTTCTTTCAGAGTCTTTTGCCGTTTTTTCGCCCTCTGCCGCGGCGTCCAGACCATTTATCGCGACACCGGCACCGCAGTTGCCCCGGCCTTGAATTCATCGGAACCGCTACCACTCCCCGCCAACACCAGGCGAAAGCCAACACTATGGTCACGGGTACCGGGCGGGATACGGAAGCGGCAGGAGGACAACAGGTCGGCCGGCGTGCCATAGTGCCACGACGCACCGCGCACCACCCGGGCGCCGCCGCTGCCCTCATAGATTTCCTCGCACCAATGCCAGACATTGCCGCCCAGGTCGTAGATCCCGTGCGGGTTCGCGGCGAAACTTCCCACCGGCGACGTGTAGTCGAAATCATCCGTGCCATAAGAGGAATGGTAATTGCCGGCAGCCTTGGGCGGCGGCCATGGCGTGCCCCACGGATACACATCGCGTGTTTTCCCATCCTTCTCGCGCGGCGTGCCGGTCCTGGGTTCGTTCAACCCCACCGCCACGCTCCACTCCCAGTCCAACGGCAGGCGATAGCTTGCTCCGGCAGGTATTTGGCCGGCGTGCCGCTCCCGCGCTGTCAGCCAGCGGCAGAATTCCTGAGTGTCGTCCCAGTTCACCATGACTGCCGGATGCGTCGGCCCTTGGGGGAAGCCGGGGTTGGGCCAGTCGCGTTTCGTCGCAGCGGCGAAGACTTCGTAGTCCTGCACGCGGGTGTGCCAGATGCAAAACCGCACGTCGGTGCCCGGGACGGGCACAAAGATTTGGCCGAGGGAGTTGGTCCATCGTCGCGGCCAAGCCGCGGCGGCGGAGGAGTGGGATTGGTCGGGAGCCGAGCGGATGAGAGCGAGGAGTTCGTCCGGCGCGAGCGCGCGGTTGTAAATGCGCACGTCATCCAGATAGCCGGCGAAGGGGCGATAGGGTCCAGCCCCGCCGAGCTTGAGCGGGGCCTTGCTCACCACGCCAAAACCGCCGGGGCCGGTGGCGGCCACCGCCCCGTTGACGAGGAACCTGACGGTTCCTTTTCCATCCGAGACCCCAGCCAGATGCGTCCACTGTTGATAGGGCAGCAACCCGGTTCCCACAATCGCTCCCGCCCAGCCCCCCGGACCAAAGGCCAGGCCGCGACCATCCATCGCCATCTGGAAGGACAACGAGAATTCGTCACGTTTGCCAAAGAGGTGCTGGGGGCGAATGGAGGTGTTCGTAGAATATGCCCATAACGCGATGGTGAAGGGGTGTCCGTCGCGAAAATTCAAGTCAGGCTGGTCGGGGATTTCGACCACGCCCGAAAACGCCTGGCCGATACGCCCCGGCACGAACGTTGCGTTTGTATGGAGAGTTCCATGGGCATTGCCGACGTGGTCGCGGGCATCGCCGTCACCGGGCCACCAATGGATCAGGTCGGCGGGCGAGCCGGGGCGGGCGGCAACGGGGAGCTGGCTGGGTTTCGGTGGGGGCCGGGGTTCCAACCACCGTGCGATTGTTCCCACGGCCAGAAGCAGCAGCGCCAGTACCGCGACCCCGATGGCCATCCGCCTTCGGCGTCGCTGTTTCCACAGAGATTTTCCCGCGTCGAGGGCGGCGAGGTCGCGGCGCATTTCGGAGGCCGTGCGGTAGCGTTTCTCGGGGTCGCTGGCGCAGGCGCGGAAGAGGATTTCGTTGAGTTCGCGCAGTTCCTGCCGGGCGTCGTCGGTGGGAAGATTGTCGGGGAACCGGGGAAAGAGTGACGGTTCCAATCCGGTGGCGGCCTGATAGAGCACTTTGCCGAGGGCGAAGAGATCACCCGAGGCGTCCACCACGCCGCCGTCCGGGAAATAGCCCCGGGTCCCCACGAGGGTGCTGCCATCGCCCGTGGCGGTCACCAAGCCGATGTCCGCCAGTTTGGGCACGCCCAGGTGCCAGATGATGTTGGAGGGCTTGATGTCGCGGTGAACGAGCTGATGGCGGTGCAGATGATCCAGCGCATCGGTGAGCGAGAGGGCGATCGGAAGCAGTTCCTGGAGCGGGAGGCGGCCACGGTCTTTGAGCACGCGGCCCAGGGTTTTCGGGAGGTAGGTGTCGGGCTGGATTTCCGCGCCGGTCACGACGTCGTCGGCCGGTTCCATCACGTAGTAGAAATAGCCGGCGGGGTCATTGCGGCCGATTTGCAGCACCGGCAACTGGCTGGGATGACGGCGACTGACGGGATCGAAGCGGCACAAGCCCTCGTACTCGCGCTCAAAGGGCCGGTCATCACCCCGGAACCACGAGCGGTTGACGACTTTGATGGCGCGGAAGTGGCCGTTCACATTCTGCGCCAGCCACACCTCGCCGTAACTGCCGCCGCCGACGCAACGCAGGAGCCGGTGTTCAGGGACCTCCGGCAGACCGGGTTCGCGCAAGGGGGTGGCATTGCCGTCGGTGCTCATCGCGGTTTCGTTTCCGGGGAATCGGGACCATGCCGCAGGCGGCTGGCAATGCGACGACGGAGCTTGGTGGCTAAAACTGGATCGGGGGAGATTTCAATGCGGTCAGGTCCCCATCGGGCGGGCGACGCTGGACAGAGCCAGTCCACCAGAGCCAGAAGCGCGTGGCGCAAACGAGGGCAGCAGAAGGAGCGCATGGGAAGTCAGATCAACTCTTTCTCCAGTCGGCGAAGCTCGGATTGCACAACGGCCCGGACCCGGAACTTGGCCAGATGAACCTGCGCCGAACTGATGCCGAGACAGGTGGCCACCTCGGCGGCGGGTTTGTCCTGGAGCACATGGAGATCGAAAATCTGAAACTGCCGCGCGCTGACTTTTCGTTTGGCGCGCTCAGCCGCAGTCTCCAACAGGTTGCGCTGCCAGTCGGCTTCCCACGCGGCCTCCCAGCTTTGGTCGTCCGCTGCCGGGAGCCGTTCGACCGCCGCTTCGGTAGACTCCTCCTCGGAGGCATGGAAATTCGGGGTGTCGGGCTGTCGGGCGCGCTTCCGGTGGCGATCAATGACCCGACGCCGTGTGCGGGTGCAGAGCCAGCCCTTGAACGTTCCGATGGCCGGATCGTATTTGAAGGACTTCATCTTCTCGGCCAGCTCGACGAACACGTCTTGCACCAAGTCCTCCGCCTCGGTCGGCGTGAGTCCGTTTTTGCGCGCCACCGCGAAGATCAATTGCCAGTATGTGTCAAAAAAGTCGCGCCAGCTTTTCTGATCATCCCAATCCTTCAACCGTGCGAGCAGACTGGCGCGGGTCGGAATGGAGGGCGATTCAGCCTTCATAAAGCAGATATTTCACGGTTCACCCCACCCCTACGCAAGAATCGAATGGGTTCTTGCAACATTTCTTCTCCATCGCGGAAAACCAGTTCCACAAATACCAACGCAACCTGGCCAGCAGAGCTTGTTTTACTGAGACTCGTGCAATGGAGTGACAAGCAATGGACTAGTAGCTCGACATTCCAATGTCGAGACCCGCATGTCCTGCCAGCACTGCCGCACTCGACATTGGAATGTCGAGCTACCTCGGCAGTGTCACTCTGATGCACGAGACCCAATAGAATGCGGCAGGTTCCGGGTCACACCGCCACCACCTCCCCCAGCTCCGGCAGCCGCGCCTTGATTCCAAACCGCTGCTCGATCTTTTCCGCCAACGGTATCCGCCCGCGATCTTCCCCGTGCGACAGCACCACGCGCGGATGCTTCTTCGCCAGACACCCCAACCATTCGAGCAAATCCGTCTGCCCCGCGTGCGCGCTGAACCCGCCCAGACTGTGCGTTGTCGCCCGCACCCCGATGCGCTCACCAAACATCGTCACCGTCTTCGCCCCGTCCACCAACAACCGCCCCAGCGATCCCGGCGTCTGATACCCCACGATCAGCACCACCGTCCCCGCGCGGCTCAGATTGTGCCGCAGGTGATGCATGATCCGCCCGGCATTGCACATCCCCGCGCCCGCCAAAATCAGACACGGCCCCGGCAACTCGTTCAGCGCCCGCGACTCGTCGGCCGTCACCGTGTTCCGCACATACGCGAGATTCCGCTGAAACTCTCCGCGCGCCGTCCGCTCCCGCATTTCATCGTCGTACAACTCCGGATGCGCCCGATGCAGCCGCGTCGCCTCGATCGCCATCGGGCTGTCCAGGATGATGGGAAACGGCTCCACCACCTTGTCCTCAAACATTCCCGACAGATGAAACAAAATTTGCTGCGCCCGCCCCACCGCAAATGTCGGCACCAGCATCTTCCCCCGCTGCGCCACCGCCTCGACCACGATCCGCCGGAACTCCGCCACCGTGTCCGCCAGCGACCGATGATCCCGATCGCCATACGTCGATTCCATGAACACCACATCCGCCCGCGAGAGACACTCGGCGTCGCGCAGGATCGGCGAATTCCGCGGCCCGAGATCGCCCGAGAAAACCACCACCCGCCGCACGCCCGAATCCTCCAGCGTCATTTCGATGCTCGCCGAACCGAGGATGTGCCCCGCCTCGAACATCCGCACGCTGATCCCCGGCGCGACCGGCACCGGATCGTGATACGGCAGCGGTCGAAACAGCGCCACGACACCCGCTACATCCGCCACCGTGTAGAGCGGCGCCACCGGCGGCTTGTCCTTCTCCGCCCGCTTCCGGTTCTCGCGCTCCGTGTCCTGCTCCTGAATCTTCGCCGAGTCCGCCAAAATTAGCCTGGTCAAATCCAGCGAGGCGGGCGTGGCAAAAATCGGCCCCTTGAAGCCGCGCTTCACCAGCAACGGCAGCCGCCCCGTGTGATCCAGATGCGCGTGCGTCAACACCACCGCGTCCAATTTCTCCACGTCGAGATCCCGCGGCACCTGATTCGCGCTCGACGCCAGATTGCGCCCCTGAAACAGCCCGAAATCCACCAGCACCGACGCCCGCCGCGTCTGCACCTGATACGCCGAGCCGGTCACTTCCCCGGCCGCTCCATGCAATGTGATTGTGTTCATAAAAAATGACCGCCGCCCAAACCCAGCATCCGCCAAATCAGTTCGCGATCCACGGGTGCGTGCCCGCGACGATAACCGCATCCCGCCGGCTCCTGACAATCAATTCACAGCGGTCCGCCGTTCCCCCGGTTCTGGTGCGTCGCTTGCGCCTTGGCTTTAGGTTTGGCGCACCTTTCCCATCCCCCGCCACTCCCCACCGCGGAGCACCAGCCGGCTGCTTTCGTGGGTTCCGTGGTCCCGACCGTCTTTTTTTTAAACAAATCCCGCCGGCCGCTTGACTTGAGGGGGGGGCAGGTGTCTTGAGCGCCGCACCGCCCCGGAACCCCGTGCCAGCCGGCGACGTTTGACCGGCTAGGCGATGACCGTTCCTGCGTGCCAATTTCATTTTCCGGCAACGGAACTTTTTTCAACCCATGAGAACTAATGCTCCAGTTTTCCATACCCGGTCGCGTGGGGACGGCGCGGCGCGCGGCCGCCGGGCCAGTGGCCTCGCGCACCACCTGGTCCTCTGGCTGCTGGCGCTGGGCGGCTTCACCCCCGCCGCCCGCGCCCTGTGGCTGACGCAGTCCGTCACCCTCAAGCCCGGCTGGAACGCGGTGTTCCTGCATGTGGATGCCAGCCATGCCACGATGGACGCCCTGGTCGGCGCGGTCCCCGCCAACCCCATCGCCGAGGTGTGGCTGTGGCAGCCCGCACCCGCCACGTTGCAGTTTGTCACCTCGCCGCAACTGCCCACGGGCGGCGGCAGCCAGTGGGCGAGCTGGGTGCGCCCGCTCGGCCCCAGTTCGGCGTTGCAGCGCTTGGTCGGCAACGCCGCGTATCTGGTTCACAACACCAACACCACCGCGTTCGTCTGGGCCATCCAGGGCCGGCCTGTGCCGCCGCGCTACCAGTGGACCAGCTCGGGGCTGAACTTCCTCGGCTTCCCCACGCCCGCCGCCGCCGCGCCGGACTTCGACTCGTATCTGCTGCCGGCGCCGCCGTTCCACAGCACCGCGGAAATCTTCCGCTATCCCGGTGGCGAGCTGGGGCCGACTAATCCGGTGGCGGTGCCCGCCCCCCTGTTCCGCCACACCCTGGTCCAACGCGGCGAGGCCTTCTGGGTTCGCTCGGGGACCAACGGCGCCTGGTTCAACCGCTACTTCGGCCCGGTCGCCGTCGAGTTGCAAAACAGCGGCGGCGTCCAGTTCGCCGACACGCTCGGCGTTTATCGGGTCCGGTTGAAAAATCTCACCGCGACCGCGCGCACGGTCGCGCTGAGCCTCCTGGCGTCGGAGAATCCGCCGGCCGGCCAGCCGGTCGTCTTTGGCCCGCCGCCGCTGCTGGTGCGGGGCGCATTGAACCCGACGAATCTGACTTACGCACACACCGCCCTCACCAGCGCGCACAGCTTCACCCTCACGGCGCAAGGCCAGCCCGGCTCCGAGGCGGACGTGGTCCTGGGCCTGAACCGCGCGGCCATGACCGGCGCGGCCGGCGCGCTGTACGCGGGCGTGCTGCGGTTCACTGACACCGGCGGGCTGGAACAGATCGACGTGCCGGTCACGGCGACGGTGGGGGACACCGCCGGCCTCTGGGTCGGCGCGGCGGCCGTCACCTCGGTAAACCAGTATCTCAAGACCTACGCCACCGCGGCCACCACGAACGACGTGCCCACGCCCAGCAGCTTTTGGACACCGCATCCGGCCGCCGGCAACCGGCGCTGGATGTCCCTTGCGTCCTCGGCGGACGGCACCCATTTGCTGGCGGCGGCTTCCGCGGGTTTTCTCTACACGTCAACCGATGCGGGCATGACCTGGACCGGGCGCCTGACCGATGCCCCCCGCGCGTGGCAACCGGTCGCCTCGGCGGCGGACGGCATGAAACTGGTCGCGGCGACCTATTTGGGACCGATCTTCACCTCGGTCGATGCCGGGGTGACGTGGACCCCGCAGGCGGCGGCGGGCAATCGGAATTGGAACGGGGTCGCCTCGTCGGCCGATGGCACGAAGCTGGTGGCGGTGGTTGGCGGGGGCCAGATTTACACTTCGACGGATGCCGGCGCGACCTGGACCCCGCGGGCCAACAACCGCTCGTGGATGGCGGTGGCCGCTTCGACCGACGGGACCAAGCTGGTCGCGGCCGTGCAGAATGGTCAGCTTTACACTTCCACCGATTCCGGCGGAACGTGGACGGCCCGGGACGCCCAGCGGTTATGGTCCAGCGTGGCCTCCTCGGCGGATGGGATGAAGCTGGTGGCGGCAGCGACCTACAACGCCACTCCCGGGCAGATATATACCTCGGTGGACGCCGGGGTAACCTGGACCCCGCGCGAGAGCGATCGGTTGTGGCGCGCCCTCGCCTCTTCGGCGGATGGCACCAAGCTCCTCGCGGCGGCGCAAAGCGGCCAGCTCTACCGCTCCACAGATTCGGGCGTGAACTGGACCGCCCAGGAAAGCACCCGCAACTGGCGGACCGTGGCTTCCTCCGCCGATGGGGAAAAACTGGTGGCGGGCCAGTTCGCCAGCGCCGCGACCTCGCCCGGTCTCCTCTACACGTCCGACGGGACGGCCACGACGTATGAACGGGATGCCGCCACCGGCCGGATCATCGCCCGTTCGCCGGGCGGCGCGCCCTATGTCGTCACGCGGGTGAATACTGCGTCCGGTGCCGTCGCCCGGTCCATGCCGCTGCGGCTCATCCTGCACACGGACACCACCAACACCCACCTCCTCCAGCGCGTGTACCACGGCCTCAATCCGGGGACGAACTATGTCAACGCCACCCAGGAATTGTTTCTGGATCCCCGGCAGCTCGCCACCGCGCGGCGCATCAGTGCGGTCCATCTCCCGGCCTCGCCCACCAACACCTTCTGGAAATTCACCGGTCCGTTGCAAGCCGGCACGGTCATCACCGCCACCGTCCGCCTCGGCCACGGCGACCACGCGTCCAATCCCTTCCTCCACACCTACCACCCGGACCACGACAATCTGGACGCCAAGTTTACGCAACCGCTCGCCACCGGCTTCGAGTCCTACACCATCACCCGTGTCATTTCGCTCACCCTCACCCCGCCCGCCAACGACTTCGCCAGCCTCACCAGCAGCGGCCAGACCCGCACCGGAGTTTATGCCGAAACCGTGACCCTCGCCGGCAAGGGGGCCGAGTCCCGCAGCTTTGGCACGCAAGGCACCTTCACCCTCAACCGCATCAATCGCATCGGCACACTCACGACCCAATGAACCCGGCCCGCCCCACCCTGAAACCCATCACTCTCAACTGTCCCTCACACACCATGAACACCCATCCCCTCCTCCCGTCGGCCGGCGCGTCACTGCGCCGGGTCTTCACCGCCGCCCTGCTCGCCCTGGCCCTCGGCGCGAGCGACCCCGCCGCCCGCGCCGCGGATGCCAATCCGCCCGATCGCATGACCTATCAGGGCTTTCTGGTGGACGCCAACGGCGGTCCCCTCGCAACTAACGGACCGATTAACTATGACGTCGTGTTCCGAATCTACTCCGACCAAACCTCGGTGGCCCCCGGCACGCTGATTTGGGCGGAGAAACAGACGGTGACGGTGGACAAGGGGCGGTTCAGCGTGCTGTTGGGCGAAGGTGCCGCCAACGCCAGCGAGCCGCGCCCAGCCTTGCACACCGTGTTCGCCTCGGCCACGGCCTCCGACCGTTTCCTCGACCTGACGGTGACGATTGACCTGGCCCCGCTAAACATCGCCCCGCGGTTGCGCCTGCTGCCCTCAGCCTATGCGTTCCATGCGCGGACGGCGACCGCCTTGGTCAGCCCCAATGGCAACGGTCTGGTCGCCGCCGCCAACGCCCAACTCACTGTCAACGGGGCGCTGTCCGCCACCAGCCTCGCGGGTGACGGCGCGAACTTGACGGGCCTCAACGCCACCAATATCAGCGGTGGTACGCTGGCTGATACCCGGCTGCCAGCCAGCGTTCCTTTGAAACACGGGGCCAGCACTTTCACCGGGAGCAACACCTTCAATGCTCCCGTCACCATCAACAGCTCCGTTGCGGCCGACACGGTCGGCATCGGTGTCGGCGGAGCGGCCGCGCGGGGAAGGCTCGATGTCGGCGGGCGGACCGGTTCGTATTTTCTGCCCAATCCCAACGCGGGATTTTACGGTTCTATTAGCTCTTTGGCCAACAATTTTGGGACCGGCACCTATGGTTCTTCCATCTACTCCGAGGATAATATTATCTGCGGTGGCACTTTCCTCGCGTTCTCAGATGCACGGATCAAACGCATCGTAGGGCGCTCGGATCCGGAGCGCGATCTGGTTTCACTCCTCGGCATCGAGGTGACCGACTACTCCTTCCTCGACACCTTGGCCAAAGGTATGCGTAGCGAGAAGAAAGTCATCGCTCAGCAAGTGGAGAAGATTTATCCCCAGGCAGTCACCAAAACCACCGCCGACATCCCCGACATCTACCAGAAGGCCACGATCAAGGACGGCTGGGTAAAGCTCGCCACCAATTTGAAGAAAGGCGAGCGCGTCCGCCTCATCGGCCAGAAGACGCAGGGCATTTACGAAGTCCTGGAGGTGGCGGTTGACCGGTTCCGCACCGCTTTCGCCGCCGATGGCGACCAGGTCTTCGTCTTTGGGCGCGAAGTGCCCGATTTCCGCAATGTGGATTACGCGGCCATTGCCATGCTGAATGTCTCCGCCACCCAGGAGCTGGCGAAACGCCAGCAGGGACTGAGTCAACAGGTGGAGGCCCTCCGCAAAAGTGAGGCGCGGATCGCCGAGTTGGAGCACAAGGCGGCCCAGGTGGAATCGCTGCTCCAAAAGGTCGCCCGGGTCGAGGGCTTGGAACGCGAGGTGATGGAATTGAAGAAGCTCGTCGCCCGGCTGGCCGGGGTGCGCGCCGGCGAGCAACCCGCCGCCGAGACGGTCCCTGGCAGCGTCACGCCGGCGGCGAAGCAGTAGGAACCGAGCGCGGTCAGTTCTTAGCGATCACCTATTAGCTGGCTGCCATCATCGAACCATTCACGCCCAACGCCCATTGCTGATCGCTAACGGCTAAAAGCCAACCTCTAACCGCCCTTCGACTTATGCGAATCTTACGTCTTGCCGCCCTGCTGCTGACCTGCCGCTTCTTGGAGGTGATCGCCTCGCCCGCGACCTTTGTGGAAATCCGCCAGGACTCAACGCCCTACAACCTGAGCAAAACCAACGGCGTGCCCCTGTCCAGCACGGTCAACGATCCGGTCGGTTCGGATGGCAGCATTCCCGCCGGCGGGGGTGGACAAACTGCCAACCCGGCGACCGCGCAACAGTTCCAAGGCGTGGCCTCGTTCAGCGCCCTGGTGGCACCCACGCGATCGACCAATCTCAACCCCGCCCTCAGTTACGCGGCCAACGCGGACGCCCTCGGGTTACCCGCTGCCAGGGTCAACAATCGTATCTTCCTCGTCATGGAATCGGCCCTGGTCGGAGCGACCTTCCACAGCCGGGCGGTCTCGTTCCAATTCGGCTCGGTGATTCCCGTTCCGTCGGTGGATGCCGCGGGCTTGGCGCTGACCAACGTGCTCCCCACGGCCTACTGGCAGCCGGAACCATTTACCACCAACGATCATGCCGGCGCGGCCTATTACTGGAGCAAACATGCCGGGGCGGTTTTCGCCATTCAACCCGGCCCGGCGGACTTGGTGTGGAAAAAGGCGGTCCCGGACGTGTTGGCCTCCGGCACGCCGGCAGGTTTCATAGACAACGTCACCCATTACCAGGACGGCAGTAATTTCTACCCGCTCCACCGGGTCCGCCACATTACGTCCGGCAGCACGGTGAAGCCGCCGCAACAGATATATTGGACGGAAGGAGTCTTTCGGGACACCGGCAAATTGGTGAGCCTGCCTGGAGCGCGGGTCTCCGCGGTGAATGTCGTTTACAACAACAATTTTCCTCCGCGAGTAGCGCAGGCGTTTGTCGCCGAAGGGCAGTCTTTCATCACGGCACCGACCAACATGCTCCAAGAATTGCGCACGCTTTGGTACGACGACACTCAGGATCAGATTCATGCGTTCAACCTCGAGGGCCGGGCTTTCGTGGAGTTGCTCGGGGATACGCGCCCGGATGGCCGGACGAAACAACACCTGGGTTT
Source organism: Akkermansia muciniphila (assembly GCA_945861535.1). GTDB lineage: Bacteria > Verrucomicrobiota > Verrucomicrobiia > Limisphaerales > BJHT01 > BJHT01. The sequence goes on from CAMAUZ010000106.1 coordinate 20,448, forward strand.
TGAGATTGTGGATGTGATCAAGCAGCCCAATCCGGCGGAGGTGACGGTGGAACTGGGCGATCCATTGCGTGCCTTTGCGAACCTTAATCAGGATGATAGGGCGCTCTTCCCAGAACCGATAATCCGGGTGGGCACGGAAACCTTCACCTACCAGCAAACGATCGCGGGCACGGACCGGCCGCGGTTTTTGGCGACCCGAGAGACGGTGAACCAAAACGATGTGCTCTTTCACTGGATGCAGAAGGGAGTGGAAAACATCCGCTGGCCGGCGCGGTACGTGCGGTACCGGCAGGTGTGGCCGGCGGATGTCAGCCGCTACAGCCACTACGTGCGTCCGCTGGTGGCTACCGAGGCGGAGGCGCAACTGACAGCGGTGCCACTGCCGAACGAAAATGTGCCAGTGATCGAATATCAGGATCCGTTTGACCGGCCACGCGCGAAGCTCACGGAGCAGTTTGCGCTCTACACCCATCTCGACCCCGGCGTCCCGGCGCACCGCACCCTGCTACGCTTCACTTCCGGTGAAAACGTCGCCTTCGAGCGGGTCTTCTCGTGGCTCGACGCGAGCTTGAAGACACCGGCACTCTTCAATGCTTCGGTCGCCACCAATCTTACGTCATGGAACTCAACCAATAACACGTTCGATTGGGCGGCGATGCCGGCGAGCGTGCCGCGGGTGGTGATTCGGTCGGAGACCGTTGGCAATCGCATCGTCGCGCCCGACGGCGAGTTGGGCGCCACCGGGACGTATCTGGCCGGCTTTGTCCTGCAATCCAGCGGCAATTCGTTTCATCCGGGTGCCTACAAAAATCCGTTCGTGGACGGATTCGAGGCGGCGAATCTGGGTGCCATCATTCCGGTCAACGCTATTCCCGGAGCCAATGCGCTGGAAGTCTGGTGGTTTCGGAAGAACGCGCCCGACCTCGCCAAGGGTTTCAAAAACATCTACTGGCCGACGGTAATCGGACGCTACACGATCCAGTGGCCGGCGATTCCGCGGGAAATCGTTCTGGCCAGCAACGTCGGGAGCGGCGGCCTCAGCCCCCGCGAGGCCCAGGGCAGCATCTACACGCAAAACGACCCGACTTTGCCCGGTTACAACCCGAACGAGGAGCACGCTTTGATGCTAAACGGTCGCGTCTTTGCCTTGCGGGATGACTTGAATCTCACGGTTGACACCATCCCGGCAGTGCTGGCCGGCGCGGGCGCGACTTACTCGTCGGCCCCGTTCGCGTTGCTGGACTACACCGGGTCCGATGGCCGGCCGGCCGTGACGGCTTTCAAAGTGTTGCGCGAGAAACCGGCGGACGGCCTCCTGTTTGACTACCTCACGGAAGCGGGCGCGATCGTACAGGCCCCCATGCCCCTGCCGTTTCTGGCGCCGCCGGTGGAGGGAACGGGTCCCGGTGCCGTCAATTTCAACACCGAGCCACCAGCCAACGCGGGCGATCTGCCGCCGGGGTGGATGGCGGGCACCGACGAGAACGGGCCGAGCGGGCATTATCGGGGATTCACCTACCGCGACCGCAAGCACAGTTTCTGGGTCTATCGGGGACTGCATGCGGGGCTGCCGGCGCTGGCGGCGGGCAGGTACGACCAGGCGGGCAACGTGTTTATGCCGCTGGCCGATGTGGCGGCGCTGTTGGGGCAGCGGTTCACGAATCATGTCCATGTGTCGCGCCAGGTCGGAACCCTGGTGATGAGCAGTCTCACCGCGTTGCCAGCGGGTTTGGTGATCAACGGGCTGACACTTGGCGGGATTCCTGCCGCGGTCGGTACCAACAGCGTGTCCTTGCGGATCACCGACAGTGGCGACGGCAGTGCCGTGACCAATACTTTCACCATCCGGGTGCGCAGCGGCGGCGTGGGTAGCGCCCAGGGACCGATGGTCATCCTCAGTACCAACGGATTCACTGGAACCATCACCTCCTTCGCCGGCCGGCCACCCTATCTGGCCCGGTCCGCCGCGCCGACGAATAGCTTCACCATGCGATTCTACTACCTGACCCAGGACGGTTTTGCCTGGCCGGGGATGGACTCGCCGCCACCGGTCGGAGCCATTGTTCCGTACCTTCGACCTTTGGACGGGGCGGGGAATCCGGTTGGCGAAGCCGGGGCCAAGTTAACGCCCGCGTTAGACATCGTTTATCGGCCGACCTGGCCTGGCCTCACGCCCACTCTCCACCCCGCGCAAACGCTGACCGTCCCCATGCAGGGACTTCCGGCGGTGCGCGGCCAGACCAGTCTGCAGGTGCTTTACCAGCAATCCGTCGGCACCAACTTCACCACGAAAACGCCCAGCGTGCTCTTGCACGATCCCACGGCGGAGAAGGTTTTCGCCCTGAAGACCAACAACACTCTGGGGCTGGCGCAACTGCCCGCGGGGGTCAGGATTGAGAACTATCAGGGCAAGACCTTTTTCCCCAACCTGCCGCCGCATCTGGCGCAGCGAATCTTCTTTGATCCGAACCGTGGTGCCAAGGGGCAGTTGGTACTAAGGGGCGAATTCAAGGATGAGTTGCTAGGTGAGAAATACGTGCTCTTGAACGTGTTCGGAACCGTCGATTTCGGCACCGTCAAGGCGCTCTGTCCGGACGCCGATGATGACAAATCAAAATGGGACGCGGCCATCGATGGCCTGGCGGCGACGGTGGAGACTTATCACGAGAATCCGGCGGTTCCCGGCACGTTTATCCCCAACCCGAGCCTGACCCGGACGGTGGGAGTGACCAACCTGGTCGAGATCACGGACGACGACACGGCCAAGGATTCTTATGCCCTCAGTGCGGCGGGGCCGGGCACTGGTTTCGTTACTCTCATCGCGGGTAATGGTGCGGCCTTCACGCCGGCGGGTGAACCGGTGGCGGTGCGGGTGCTACGCGTGGGCGGTCCGCTGTACCTCGGCGAGGTGAAGGTCTTGCCGGCGGCCAATCCCCTGAACGAGTTGGTCACCTTCCAACACACGGGCGATCTCGCCGCCCGCACCGCCGAATACGAATACGAGTGGCGGATCGCGCCACCGGTGGATGGCTTGCCGCTGAAAGTGAACGCCGAAAACCCGGCCATGACCGGTTGGAACAGTCTGGCTAACGCGCTGGACCTGCCCCGCTACACGCTCGGCGGCGCGGGGATTCAGGTCTTGGTGGACAATTACATCACCCTGCGCTACCGGCCCAAAAACCCGGTCCATCCACTCTTTGACCAGTGGTCCGCATGGACCGTTCCGGCGCTGGCGGAGGGCTGGATCAAAAGAGTTTTGGCGGGCATCAATCCCTTCAGCCAGCGCGTCACCGATCTCTTCAATAACACGGTCAATACCGACGCGAGCATTCTCTCCCAGGCCGGCAAACGCTGGGAAGGCGACGTGGCGCTGAATCTGGAGTCCATCAATAACTAGTGACGGGCCGACATGGATTCATCGGCCTGTAAACATTGGTCTCGGCGGCTCTCTGCGGGTGCGAATGTGGAATCATTTCGCGCGACTTTCCTGGTGTTTGCGCAGAATCCCCCCCAACATTCGCCCCGCCATCACCCTATG
>CAMAUZ010000107.1 GCA_945861535.1 Akkermansia muciniphila
GGAGCGAAGCACGGTGACTTGGCCGTTCTCATTGGCACCCGGCTTTGCAGACTGTGTGAAACCGGAGCCGCCGACGTGAGGAGAACCGCAGCGCCAAAAGAAGGCGCACCATGGGGCCATCGTACCGGCGTGGGGCGCGGCACGCGGGCCGCCCGAACTCGCAGGCGAGACGCCTGCGGTACCCTACGTTGGCAGGCGGATGGAATGCCCGCGAAATGCCGGGAATCCGCTTCCTGCCGTCGGCGGCTAGCGGGAAGCAGCGGAGTTTTCACCCAGTCGGTTCAGCCGGATAGCTCGGGTTTCGGCCTTTTTGTTCGGTTCCTGCCGCGCGCATGGCCGCAGTCCCGGTCCCGGTCGTGCCTCCGGCACGACGCGGAAGAATGCGGGCCTCCTGCGGCGAGGACTGAAAACTCCTCGGCCCTTCTCACCCCTTTACCGCTTCGCCTGACGCGTCGTGCTTGGCGCGGTGGACGCGGGCGGTTTTCTTCGGATGCTCGGGGTCGTGCGGCGACATGGCGCGCAGCTTGGCGAAGAGCGGCGGCAGATTTTTCAAAAGGAAATCCACTTCCTCCTCGGTGTTGTAGATGCCGAGGCTGAAGCGCAGCGAGCCTTGCGCCCGCTTCGCGTTCACACCCATCGCGGTGAGCACATGCGATGGCTCGAGCGAACCGGTGGTACAGGCGGACCCGCTGGAAACACACACGCCGATCTGATCGAGCATCAGCAGCGCGGCCTCGGCCTCGATACCGTCGAAGGCGAGGTTGGTGGTGTTGGGCAGGCGCGGCTCGCGCGCGCCGTTGCGCACCGAGTTGGGGATCGCGGCGAGCAGGCCGCGTTCGAGCTTGTCGCGGAGGGCGCGGACGCGGGTGTCCTCGTCGTGCAGCGTGGCCATCGCCAGTTCCGCCGCGCGCCCGAAGGCCACGATGAACGCCGTGTTTTCCGTGCCGCCGCGACGACCGCGTTCCTGGCCGCCGCCGATCACGAACGGATGATACGGCGCGCGGCGCTTCACGTAGAGCAGGCCGACGCCTTTGGGCGCATGGAGCTTGTGCGCCGAGAGCGAGAGGTAATCCACATCGGTCGCCTGGACATCGAGCTTGAGCTTGCCGGGTGTCTGCACCGCGTCGGTGTGGAACAGGGTGCCTTTGCCGTGGCAGATGGCGGCGATCTCTTCGACGGGAAAAAGCACGCCGGTCTCGTTGTTCGCCCACATGGCCGAGACCAACGCGGTGTCGGGGCGGATGGACTGTTCGAGCACATGCAGATCGAGCGAGCCGTCGGCCTCGACGGGCAGGAAGGTGACCTCGTAGCCGCGCTTTTGCAGATACGCGCCGAACTTGATGTTCGCCGAATGCTCGACCGCCGTGGTGACGACGTGGCGTTTGCCCGGCTGCGTGACGAGCGCGCTGTGGAACGCGGTGTTGTTGCTCTCGGTGCCACAACTGGTGAAGAGAATCTCGCGCGGGTCGGCATTGAGCAGCGCGGCGGTTTTCTCGCGGGCCTCCTCGATCAGCTTGGCCACCTGGCTGCCGAACCCGTAGGCGCTGGAGGGATTCCCCCAGAACTCGGTGAAACACGGCGACATCGCCGCCACGACCTCGGGCGCGACGCGCGTGGTGGCGTTGTTGTCGAAATAGTAAATCCGGCGCTGACTCATGGCGCGGAGCGTGGACTGGCAAGGGGCGCGGGGCAAGGAGGGAGCGGGGGGCGGGGGGAGAGTAATTAGTGATAAGTAATTAGTGATTAGTGGGCGGGAGGAGGCGGGCGCATCGCGGGGCGAGGTCGCTGTGGGTCAGGCATCCTTGCCTGACAGTTCGGGCGGCATCCTTGCCGCCCGTACCAACGGCGATGCGAGCACCACGGTGCTGGGAACACGGGGCAAGGATGCCCCGCGAACTGTCAGGCAAGGATGCCTGACCCACGCCGCACCGCCGCGGCCCTGCCGAATTCCTGCGGGTTGTTTTGACGCGGGGGCGGGGGTTCGGGCAAACATGGCGCGTTCAAATCAGCGGCGGAATTCGCCAATCACCATGCGCGCGCGCTCCATTTTTCGGATTGTGCAGTTGGGCATCAAAAGCCTCCTGCTGCACAAGATGCGTTCCGGCCTGACCATGCTCGGGATCATCTTCGGCGTGTGCTCGGTCATCGCGATGCTGGCCATCGGCGAGGGCGCGTCCTACGAGGCGCAGGAGGCGATCAAGCGGCTGGGCAGCAGCAACGTGATCCTGCGCAGCGTCAAGCCGCCGCAGGACAACAAGAACACCACCACCGGCCGCAGTTGGATCGCCGAGTACGGCCTCACGTATGGCGACGTCGGGCGGCTGCAGGAAACCATCCCCGGCATCCGGCGCGTGCTGCCGATGCGCATCATCCGCGAGGATGTCCGCTTCAATAACATCAGCCTCCAGGGCCAGGTCATCGGCACGCTGCCGCTCTACAGCGAGATGAACAACGTCGAGCTGTCGCGCGGCCGCTTCCTCACCAGCACCGACGAGACGCATCAGAACAACATCTGCGTCCTCACGCTGAGCCTGGCGGCACGACTCTTCCCGTATCAGGAACCGCTCGATCAGGAGATCAAGATTGGCGGGGACTATTATCAAGTCGTCGGTCTGCTGCGCGAGCGCTCGACCGAGCAGAAGCGTCCGCAGGCCGGGCACATGGAAGGGCAGGCGCTGGACAACAACGTGTACATCCCGCTCTCGACCGCGCGCAGCCGCTTCGGCGAAACCATCTTCCGCCGCTCGGCCGGCAGCTTCGAGGCGGAGAAAGTGCAACTGCACCAGGTCACCGTCGAGTTTGCCTCGGTGGACTCGGTCGAGGTCGCCGTGCCGCAGCTCGACTCGATGCTGCGCCGGTTTCATCCGCGCAAAGATTACGAAATGATCGTGCCGCTCGAACTCCTGCGGCAGGCCGAGCAGACCAAGCGCATCTTCAACATCGTGCTCGGCTCCATCGCGGCCATTTCGCTCATCGTCGGCGGCATCGGCATCATGAACATCATGCTCGCCACCGTCACCGAGCGCACCCGCGAGATCGGCGTGCGCCGCGCGCTCGGGGCGAAGAAGCAGGACATCACCACGCAGTTCCTCGTCGAGACGGTCGTGCTCTCGGTGGGCGGCGGCTTGATCGGCGTGGTCGTGGGGATTCTCACACCGCTGCTGGTGTCGCAGCTCACCGACATGAAAACGATCATCACGCCGTGGTCGGTGATCATCGCGTTCAGCATCTCGGGGGCCGTGGGCATTGTCTTCGGGATCTATCCGGCCTCGCGCGCGGCGGCGCTGGATCCGATCGAAGCGCTGCGGCATGAGTGAGTTTTTATTGAAATGAAAACCAAGCCATTTCTCCCGACACAGATCATCACGCCGTCCGCCCGCACCACTATGGAGTGCGGCGGCAAGCGGAGCGCGACGCCGCTTTCGACCGTCGGCAACCGCACCCTTATCCTTGCGTCCGAAAGCGCCGTCGCCGCTCCGCTCTGCCGGCGCAGTCCAAAAAAAAGCCACCGCTCGCTACCTCATTTCTCGGCAATCTCGGCGTTATCAAGCTTTGCCAAAGTTCGTGCAGTCCGCACCAAGACCTCCGCCTCCCTCTCCTCCGTTCGGAACGGAGGAGAGGGCCGGGGAGAGGAGGCGCTCCGCAATGGTGGGGCCGCTCGCATTGGTGAAGCACCCCTCTCCCCGACCCTCTCCCCGTTCGTGCCTCACGGGGCGAGGGAGACGGAGCGCGAGTCGTTCCGGCGGTTCTGGCACGAACTCTCGCAACGATTGCTGTGCTTCCTGCTGCTCGCCGCGCTGTTCGCCGTCCCCGCATCCCCCGCCGTCGCCGCGCCCGCTCCCACCACGATCACCGCCACCAACTCCCCGCCCCCGAACATCCTCTTCGCCATCGCCGACGACTGGGGCTTTCACGCCAGCGCCTACGGCACGCGCTGGGTCAAAACCCCCGCGTTCGACCGCGTGGCGCGCGCGGGCCTGCTGTTCACGCACGCCTACACGCCCAATGCCAAGTGCGCGCCGTCACGCGCGTGCATTCTCACGGGCCGCAATTCGTGGCAGCTCAAGGAGGCGGCGAATCACATCCCGTATTTCCCGGCCGAGTTCAAAGGCTGGGGCGAGGCGCTCACCGAGCACGGCTGGTTCGTCGGCCACACGCTCAAGGGCTGGGCACCGGGCGTGGCGAAAGATGCGAACGGGAAGCCGCGCCAGTTGACCGGCAAGGCCTTCAACGCCCGCAAGGCAACGCCGCCCACCAGCGAAATCAGCAACAACGACTACGCCGCCAATTTCGCCGACTTTCTCAACGCCGCGCCGACGAACGCGCCGTGGTGCTTCTGGTACGGCGCGGTCGAGCCGCATCGCGGCTACGAGTTCGGCTCGGGCGTCGCCAAGGGCGGGAAGAAACTCACCGACATCGACCGCGTCCCCGGCTACTGGCCCGACAATGAAACCGTCCGCCACGACCTGCTCGACTACGCCTTCGAGGTCGAGCACTTCGACCGGCATCTCGGCCGGATGCTCGACACGCTGGCGCAGCGCGGCCTGCTCGAAAACACGCTCGTCGTCGTCACCGCCGATCACGGCATGCCCTTCCCGCGCGTGAAGGGCAACGCGTACGAACCCGCCAACCACATCCCCTTCGCCGCCATGTGGCCGCGCGGAATCACCAAGCCTGGCCGTGTCGTGGACGACTTCGTCAGCTTCATCGACCTCGCGCCGACGTTCCTCGAACTGGCCGGCTTGCCGTGGGCGCAGAGCGGCATGGCGGAATCGCCGGGTCGCAGTCTCACCGATATTTTTCGCTCGGAAAAATCCGGCCGCATCACGCCCGCGCGCGACTTCGTGCTCGTCGGCAAGGAACGCACCGACATCGGCCGGCCCAACGACGCGGGCTATCCCATCCGCGGCCTCGTGAAGGACGGCTGGCTTTATCTGCACAACTTCGAGCCAGCGCGCTGGCCCGCGGGCAATCCCGAGACCGGCTATCTCGATTGCGATGGCGGCACGACCAAGACCTACGTGCTCGACGCGCATCGCAAAAATGCCGCCGACCCATTCTGGGCGCTGTGTTTCGGCCTGCGTCCGCGCGAGGAACTCTACGACCTGAAGCAGGACCCCGACTGCCTCCGCAACCTCGCCACCGACACCGCCGCCGACACGACGCGCGCCGCAATGAAGGACCGCATGTTCGCCGAACTCCAGCGCCAGGGCGACCCGCGCATGTCCGGCCAGGGCGACGTCTTCGACAAATATCCGCACGCCAACCAAGGCCACGTCGGCTTCTACGAACGCTTCCTGCGCGGCGAAAAACTCCGCACCGGCTGGGTGAAAGACACCGACTTTGAAAAACCCCCGCCGCGGTGAGGTGGGAACCAAACGTGCCTGACCCTGCGATGAAAGTACAATGGAATAGCGCACGGCCCCAGGAGCGCGGGCGGCCTGCCCGCAGGTGTCCGTCCCTTGTACCGCAGCCGTCCCGGCTGCGAGTTCACGGGGCGTCTCGCCCCGAGTTCCTGCGGACGGCGAGACGCCGCCCGAACTCGCAGGCGAGGACGCCTGTGGTACCAGCGCACGCCGCTTCGCCCGAGCCATCCTCTCTTCCGCGTTCCCTCCGTGGCTAAAAAACCCCCCGCCTCCCTTCCCATCGCCATGAAAACCCTCCTCACCCTCTGCTCCCTCCTCCTCTCCACCACCCTCCCCACGTCCGCCGCCGACGCGAAGCGCCCGAACATTCTCTGGCTCATCGCCGAGGACCTCGGCCCCGAACTCGCGTGTTACGGCACGACGCAGGTCTGGACGCCGAACCTCGACCAGCTCGCCGCACAGGGCGTCCGCTACACGCGCGCCTACACCACCGCGCCCGTGTGCTCGGCGAGCCGCTCGGCGTTCATGACCGGCATGTACCAGACCACCATCGGCGCGCATCATCACCGCTCGCACCGCACCGATGGCTTCCGCCTCCCCGACGGCGTGCGCATCCTGCCCGAGTGGCTGCGCGACGCCGGCTACTTCACCGCCAACCTCGTCACGCTGCCGCCCGCGTGCGGTTTTCGCGGCACCGGCAAAACCGACTGGAATTTCAACCGCGACGGCAAGGCCTTCGACTCCGCCAACTGGGCCGATCTGAAACCCAACCAGCCCTTCTGCGCGCAGATAAATTTCAAGGAAACCCACCGCAAATACGGCGGCCCGCGAAAAGCCGATCCCGCCAAGGTAATCATACCGCCCTATTATCCCGATCATCCCGTCACCCGGAAGGACTGGGCCGCCTACCTCGACGACGCCAGCGAACTCGACCGCAAAATCGGCCTGCTCCTCCAGCAGCTCGCCGCCGACGGCCTTGCCGACAACACCGTCGTGCTCTTCCACGGCGACCACGGCCAGTCGCATGTGCGCGGCAAACAGTTCTGCTACGAGGAAGGCCTGCACATCCCGCTCCTCATCCGCTGGCCGAAAAATTTCCCCGCGCCCGCCCAGCTCCAGCCCGGCCTCGTGGATGACCGCCTCATCGAGGCGATTGATTTTGCGCCCACCCTGCTCGCCCTCGCCGGCGCGACGCCGCCCGCGAAAATGCAGGGCCGCGTCTTCCTCGGCCCCACCGCCGCCCCGCCGCGCGAATACGCCTTCGGCGCGCGCGACCGCTGCGACACGACCGTCTTCCGCCTCCGCACCGTCCGCGACGCGCGCTTTCGTTACATCCGCAACTTCACGCCCGACCGCCCGTTCCTGCAGGCCAACAACTACAAGGCAACGCAGTACCCCGTCTGGAACCTGCTCAAGCAATTGCACGCGCAGGGCAAGCTCACGCCCGCGCAGGAATTCCTCTGCCAGCCCACCATGCCGCCCGAGGAACTCTACGATCTCGAAACCGACCCGCACCAAATCCGCAACCTCGCCACGTCCCCTGAGCACACCGCGACCCTCGCCCGCCTCCGCGGCGTTCTGGAAAAATGGATCACCGACACCGACGATCAGGGCCGCCATCCCGAGAAGCCCGAAGCCACCCGCGAAAATCCGAAACCGAAAAAACAGAAGAGTGCCAGCGTGCTGGGAGGAGCGCGCGCCGAATTATTTAGCCAGGCGAATTAACCGTAGAGACGCGATGAACACAGCGCAGCAGAGCCGCTACCCAAGGACCGCGGCTGTGTCCGCAGAGGACCAGCCGCAGCGGCCCCGAATCCCCGCAGGCATCCGTTGGAACTCAAGACGCCCCAACCGGCCAACCTGCTGCGGCTGGTGCGCGGCGCACACAGCCGCGCTCCGGGAACAATCCTCGCGCTCCGCGAGGATTTTGGAGGGTTGTAGTACAGAGAAGCGGGGCCGCAGCCAAAGCGGCGCGCGACCGGTCCCCGGTCGCAGCGGCGACATCACAGCCGGGGCGTTGGGAATTTCTCGCGCCTTCGCGGATGCAAGGCCGCTGCGGGCGGAGACCGCCCGCGCGCCGAAAGAATCGCGCCGCCCGGTTCCCGTCCCGGAGGGACACCGGAGGATATTAGCCGGGGGCAAGGCCGCGCCAGCGGACGCGGCCCCCGGAAACCGTGCCAGGTGGCTCCGTGCCCCAGCGGGGCATCGAAGAAATGCTCCGGGATGCGGGCCGATCACGGGCGGTCCGATCCGCCCGAGGCGCCGTGCGGTTGAAGAGAAGTTGCGAGGCGGGCCACGCCAAAAGCTTCTCCGATGCCCCGCTGGGGCATGCCTCGTTAAACGCGTTAACCGGGGGCCGCGCCCGCTGGGGCGGGCTTGCCCCCGGCTAATTTCCTGCGGCGTCCCTCCGGGACGACGAGCCACGCGGCGGCGACAATTCTCGGGTGATCTAAGTGTCGCTGGTGCAACGGCAAAATCCGCGCGGCGCGTCGGAATTTTGAAGAGTCGCAGTGCCGCGATTTCCCATCCCTTGCCTTTCTCTGCGTTCATCGTGTCTCTGTGGTCAAATCAATCGGGCGATGTTTCTGCAGCCTCCCCTCTTTGCGCTCTTTGCGTTCTTTGCGGCTAAACACTGCGCTCCACCATGCTCCTCACCCAACCCATCTGGCTCCTGCTCCTGATCCCGCTGGGCGCGGTGTGGTTTTTCTGGCCGCTGCCGACGCGCGGGTTGCGGGTGCTGCGGGCGGCGCTGTTCGCCGCGCTGGTGCTGGCGTTGTGTCATCCGGCCATCCGCCTGCCGGACCGCGCGGGCACGGTGGTGGTCGTGGCCGACCGCAGCGACTCGATGCCCGCGGACACCGACAGCGCGCAGAAGGAAACCATCGCGCTGCTGCAAAAATCCATGCGTGCGCGCGACCAGCTCGCGGTGGTTTCGTTTGGCCGCCAGACCGCGGTCGAACGCTCGCCGCAACAAGGCGAGTTCGCGGGGTTCACGGCGCAGGTCGGCGGCGATCAGTCGAATCTGCACGACGCCCTCGAGTCCGCGCTGGCGCTCGTGCCGCCGGGCAGTCCGGGCCGCGTGCTCGTGTTGTCCGATGGCAAATGGACCGGGCGCGATCCCGCGACGGCGGCCGCGCGCGCGGCGGGCCGCGGCGTGGCGATTGATTATCGCCGGCTCGCGCGGGCGCAGGCGCACGACCTCGCGATCCAGGAATTTCAAGCGCCCGAAAGCGTGCAGCCCGGCCAGTCGTACATGCTCAATGCGTGGGTGTCGTCGCCCACTCCGCAGGAGATTCAGTACGAGCTGAAGCGCGGCGGGCAGGTGTTGTCCGCGGGCGCGCGCCAGGTTCCGGCGGGGCTGTCCCGGCTGATCTTCCGCGACCGCGCGACCCAAGCGGGCGTGGCGGAATATCACCTGCGCATCGCCGGCGCGGAGAAGGATCCGGTCCCCGAGAACAACCAGGCGCGCGCGCTCACGGGCATCCGCGGGCCGCGCCCGCTCCTGCTCGTGGCGGAGGCGGGCGCGAAATCGGGCCTCGCGCAATTGCTTCAGCGCGGCGGCGTGGACGTGGCGGCGCGGACGCCCGCCGAGTGCCGCTGGACGCTCGAGGAGCTTTCCCGTTACTCGGCCGTGCTGCTCGAAAACGTGCTGGCCGAACATCTCGGCGTGCCCGGCATGGAGACGCTCGCCGCGTGGGTCGAGGAAACCGGCGGCGGCGTAATGCTGACGGGCGGCAAGAAATCGTACGCGCCCGGCGGTTATTTCAAATCACCACTCGAACGCGTGCTCCCGGTGTCGCTCGAGATGCGCAAGGAGCATCGCAAATTGAACCTCGCCATCGTGGTCGCCCTCGACCGCTCGGGCAGCATGGCCGCGCCCGTCGGCGGCGGACGCGTGAAGATGGACCTCGCGAATCTCGGCACCGCGCAGGTGCTCGATCTGTTGTCCGAGAGCGACGAACTGGGCGTGATCGCGGTGGACACCTCGCCGCACACGATTGTCGATCTCAGCACCGTGGACCGTGTGCGCGGCGAGCGGGGGAAAATCCTCGGGATGAAATCCACCGGCGGCGGCATTTACATTTACGAAGCGCTGGTGGCGGCCTCGAAAATGATCCTGCGCGCCAAGGCGAACACCAAGCACATCATCCTGTTCGCCGACGCCGCGGATTCGGAGCAGCCGGGAAATTATCGCGAACTGCTCGAACAGATTCGCAAGGCGGACATCACCGTCAGCGTCGTCGCCCTCGGGACGACGGCGGACAAGGACGCGGAGCTGCTGCGCGACATCGCGCGGCGCGGCGCGGGGACGTGTTATTTCAGCAACAATCCCGAGGAGTTGCCGCGCATTTTCGCGCAGGACACATTCACCGTGGCGCGCAGCACGTTCATCGAGGAGCCGACGGCGCTGAAGCTGACGGGCGGCTTCACCACGCTCGGCGGGCGCATGGATTGGCAGCCGCCAATGCTCGGCGGTTACAACCTCACCTACCTGCGGCCCGACGCGAATCTCGCGATCGTGACGCAGGACGAGTTCGCCGCGCCGGCCGTGGCGGCGTGGCAGGCGGGCGCGGGGCGCGCGTTGTGTTACGCGGGCGAGGCGGACGGACAATTCGCCGGAGCGTTGGCGAAATGGGCGCAGGCCGGTGATTTCTACGCGACCCTCGCGCGCTGGACCGCGGGCGACAAAACGCCGCTGCCCGACAATCTGCTGCTGACCCAGGAAATGCGCGACGGCGTGAACTACGTGCAACTGCATCTCGATCCCGAGCGGCGCGAGGAGCCGTTCGCCACGCTGCCGCGGCTGCGTGTGCTGCACGGCATTCCCGGCCAGCCGCCGGGGAAAATGTCGCTCACGATGCAATGGAAGACGGCGGATTTGCTCGAGGCCGTCGTGCCGGTGCGCGGCCAGGAGACGGTGCTGGCGACGGCGGAGATTCCGGGGTTGAAGGCGGTATCGCTGCCGCCGGTGTGCCTGCCGTACTCGCCGGAGTTCGCGCCGGAACAGGCGGGCAAGGGCCGCGAGGCTTTGGAAAAACTCGCGGGCATCAGCGGCGGCCAGGAGCGCGCGAACCTCGCGGCGCTCTGGCAGGCGCTGCCCCCGCAGCCGCAATTCATTGAGCTGACCCCGTGGGTGATCGTGTTCGCCATCGCGGCCTTCCTGCTCGAAATCCTTGAACGCCGTACGGGCTGGCTGGGCCTGGTGCGAAGGCGGCGCAGCGTGGCGGCAGCCACGGGTGGTGAAGTGGAAACGGTGGCGGAGAAACGCGCAGCCAAAGCGCCCGCGGCAGGCAAGTCTGCACCCGCGTATGCGGCGGAAACGGCGGGCAGCGGCGCCCCGGCGGTCGCCCCCCCGGTCGCTGCGCCCGAGGCGAATGTGGGCGATGCGATGCGGCAGGCCAGCCGCCGCGCGCAGCTCAAGAATCCCGGCGGGCCGCGCAAGTAGCGGCGGGGCGGGGCGGGGGAGAGTTTTCCCGCTCGGCGCGTTTCCCATCGCTGCGGTGTTCGCTGGAACGTTCGGATTGCCGGACATGGCGACGGGCGACGGCGGCGAAAGGCTTGCGTGAAGGTTCAGGTTTCAAATCTCAGATCTCAGGTTGGAGATCGGAAACAAGGGTTTGGAGAAAAGGAAACACGGGGATTGATTTGCCGCAGATTCAGGGAGGCCACAGATGGGAAAATTGAGTGGTGCTGGCTTTTGCTCGACGGGACGCGAGCGACGGCCGGACGCCCGGATCTCGCCCGCTTTTCCCCTTGCTACGCCGGGGCCGCCCCCTAGCTTGCGGCCTGCCTGAACGCCGCGTGTGCGGATGTTCATTAAGGCTGAGAAAAAACCGTCAACGCTTAACCAAACAATTTACCTCCGTTGTCACTGCAACGTCGGTCGCTGTCGTTAGGCAATGGAGTCTTCTGCGGCGCAATTCGCGCCACGCAAGCCTCCCGCAGTCATCATCACCGTCCCTGTTATGCTCACCATGGAAGAAGCCATGAAGCAAAGCGTCATGCGCTTTGCGGCTGGCGAAATCGTCACCGGTACCGTTCTGGAAGTTCGTCCCAAAGAAGTCCTCGTGGACATTGGTTACAAGAGTGAAGGCGCCATCTCCGGCGTGGAATTTGAAGACATCAAGGCCGTCAAAGTTGGCGACCGGTTCGATGTCCTCATCGAGAAGCTCGAAGACAAGGAAGGCAACGTCGTGCTTTCCAAGGAGAAGGCCGAGTTCAAGCAGAACTGGGACAAGATCCTCTCCATTTGCAAAGAAGGCGGCACGATCATGGGCAAGGTCAAGGCCGTGGTCAAAGGCGGCCTCATTGTCAACATCGGCGTCGAGGCGTTCCTGCCTTCCTCGCAGATTGACGTCATCCCGCCGCGCAATCTCCAGCAGTACATGGGGAACTCCTACGAGTTCAAGGTCGTCAAGATCAACCAGGACCGCCAGAACATCGTTCTCTCCCGCCGCGAACTCGTCGAGCAGGAGCGCAACGAACGCCGTGGCAAGCTCCTCTCCGAGATGACCCCGGGCGACATCCGCAAGGGCACGGTCAAGAACCTCACCGACTTCGGCGCGTTCATCGACCTGAACGGCCTCGACGGTCTGCTGCACATCACCGACATGAGCTGGGCGCGGATCAATCACCCGTCCGAAATGCTCAAGGTCGGCCAGGAGCTCGATGTCGTCGTGCTCGACGTCAACCGCGAGAAGGAACGCGTCAGCCTCGGTCTCAAGCAGAAGTCCGCCAATCCGTGGGACAGCATCGCGCAGAAATTCCCGGTCGGCACCAAGGTCAAGGGCAAGGTTGTCAACCTGGTCGGCTACGGCGCCTTCGTCGAACTCGAGCCCGGCATCGAGGGCCTCATCCACGTCACCGAACTCTCCTGGACCAAGCGTGTCGCCAAGCCCTCGGACGTGCTCAAGCCCGGTCAGGAAGTCGAAGCCGTCGTGCTCGGCGTCAATCGCGACGAGCAGAAAATCTCCCTCGGCATCCGCCAGTTGGAGACCAATCCGTGGGATCTGGCGCTCGCCAAGTATCCCGTCGGCACCCGGGTCAAAGGCAAGATTCGCAACCTCACCAGCTACGGCGCGTTCCTCGAACTCGAGGAAGGCCTCGACGGCATGATCCACGTGTCGGACGTCTCCTGGACCCGCAAGATCAACCATCCCTCCGAAGTTCTGAAGAAGGGCGACGACGTCGAGGCGACGGTGCTCGAAATCGACCGCCCCAACCAGCGCATCTCGCTCGGCATGAAACAGCTCACCGAAGATCCGTGGGCCAACATCGACAAGTTTTACAAGGTCGGCGACGTCGTCACCGGCAAGGTCAGCAAGCTCGCCAGCTTCGGCGCGTTTGTCGGTCTGGCCCATGACATCGACGGCCTGGTCCACATCTCGCAGGTCAGCGAGGACCGCATCGACAAGATCAAGAACGTGCTCAAGGCCGGCCAGGACGTGACCGCGCGCGTGATCAAAATCGACCGCAGCGACCGCCGGATCGGTCTGTCGATCAAGGCCGCGAGCTACTCCGACGAGCAGCTCAAGGAAGAGCAGAAGGTCTTGGACTCCCTCAAGCCCGGCGAAGACATGGTGGCGTTGCAACACGCCTTCGATGCCGCCGACGACAAGGAATAGTCGGGGCCGAAATTAATTCCCATCGCGACCGGCGGGCTGGAGACAGCCCGCCGGTTTTTGATTTTTGGGTGGGGCGCAGCGGCGATCGAAACAGTCGAGGCTGCGGGATAGTTCACGGGGCGGGCGTAACTTGGTTTTCGTCCCGGAGGGACACCGTAGGAGATTAGCCGGGGGCAAGACCGCGTTAGCGGGCGCGGCCCCCGGTCAGGGGGCGGGATTGAAGTTTGCCCCAGCGGGGCATCGGAGAAAACGGGGCGGGTTTCCCGATGTTTGCGGCGTCGGTTCGCAGTCCTGGCAGGCGGTTGTTGCCTCGTGTCAGTGCCCGTTCCGGGGAACCGGTGCGTGACTGTGTCGCAGTGGTAATTTCTTCGATGCCCCGCTGGGGCATGGTCCTCTCACCGCGGTAACCGGGGGCTGCGTCCGCTGGCGCGGTCTTGCCCCCGGCTGATTTCCCACGGCGTCCCTCCGGGACGAAGAACGCGTCGCCCCATCTTTTTCCACTGCCCACAACATCCGTTTCTCCCGCGAAAGAAACTTTGCGAAAACCGCCAGCGCCTTCGTCAATGCGCGGAATCATTTGCCCCACCCATGACCAACTCGTTCACCATTTCCCTGTCCACCGCCCTCGTGCTCTTCACCGCCACCGCCTTCGCCGCCCCGCCGCCCGCGTCGCCGAAGCCGGCCGCTGCGCCCGTGACCGTGGCGCCGTTTCCGTATCTGGCCGCCAAGGCGTATCGCATCCCGCCGGAGACGACGACCGAGGAGTCGGGCTATTTCTCGTTGTGCGAGGGACGCAACGGGAAAATTTACATCGGCACCGCGGCTTACGGGCGCAACTCCTACCTCGTCGAATTTGACCCGGCCACCGAGGCCATGCGCATCGTGCTCGACACGCACAAGGTCATCGGGCTGCCGCTGGAGCCGACCGGTTACGCGGCGCAGGCCAAGCTGCACACGCGGAATTTCGTCGGGCCGTCGGGCCGCATTTACGTCGGCTCGAAGCAGGGCTACCCGAGTGCGGCGGAGAAAAAGAGCGGCCAGATTCCGACCTATCGCGGCGGCTACGTGCTGACCTATGACCCGGCCAGTGGAAAGGCGGAGAATCTCGGCGCGCCGATGCTGCTCAGCGATCCGCGCCAGCCCGCCGACGCCAAGGAAGGCGAGGGCGTGATTGATGTCGTGGCCAACGAGGCGCGCGGTCTCATCTATGTCGTCACCTGCGAACACCAGCGCTGGATGCTGCTCGACACGCGCCATCCCGAAAAAGGCTACCGCGATCTCGGCCACATCCTGCGCGACCAACCGAACACGTTGATCGATCAACATGGACGGGCCACCGCGATCACCAAGGATTACCGCATCGCGCGCCACGATCCGGCGACGGACCAGGTCACCGTGGATGATCTGCTTGTGGACGGGAAAGCGTTTGCCGCAGTCGTCGGGCCGAAGGCGGTGCATCCGGACTGGCGGCTCGCGGCGGACGGGCGCACGGCGTATCTGCAATTGTTGAACGATCTGCGCCTGTTCACGGTGGACCTCGGCGGGCGCGCGGGCCAGGCGGTCGTGGCGCGTTCGCTCGGGGACCGGGTCGCGGGCACGCACCCGGACTCGCGCGGCTCGATCAGCATCGGGTTGGACGGGCGGGTTTACTCCGCGGTGCGCGTGAACAACGAGACCGGCTTCGGCAAGGGCTACCTGCATCACCTTGTGCGCTACGATCCAAAAACGAGCCAGATGGCCGACCTCGGCGTGCTCACGGTCAAGAACCCGGAATTCTTCGATTTCAAAGCGCCGCCGGCCTCGAACCCGGACGGCAGCAAGCGCCCGATCCACGGTTTCCATCGCCTGCCGGACGACACGCTCACGCCGTTGCACGTCATCATGGCGCTGATCGTCGCGCGCGACGGGACGATCTACGCGACGACGATTTATCCCTTCACTCTGCTACGGCTGACGAGGTGAGGGGACTGGGGAAAGTAATTAGTGATTAGTGATTGGTAATTAGTGGGGGAGGCCGCTGAGTGAAGTGGAGCGCGGCGTTTGCAGCCTGTGTGAAATTGTAGCCGCTGAGGTGACGAGGCGGAGGCAACTCACGCGAGTGGCGCGGATATTCGCCTGCCAACGTGCGATCGCGCGAGCGTACCGCAGGCGTCACGCCTGCGAGTTCGCGGGGCGTCTCGCCCCGAGTCGGAAACGGGCGGCGAGACGCCGCCCAAACTCGCAGGCGAGGACGCCTGCGGTACCCCGGCCTCGGCCCGCCCGATCAGAATTCAGACCTCCACGGCCTTGCCTGGCTCGGGTTGGTGGATGCGGATTTTGGGGAAGCGCTTTTGGATTTGTTCGGCGAACCAGAAGCGGGAGGCCTCGTCGCCATGACCGAGGAAGATCACGCGCGGGTCCACCTGGCCCACGAAGTCCATCAACTCCTCGCGATTGGCATGAGCCGTAAGATCGAAGTCTTTCACCTCGGCGCGATGGGTCAGTTCCCCCGCGGAACGGCTGAAGAAAAAAGTCTCCCCGCGCTTGGAGGCTTTGAGCCGGCCACCGGCGGTGTCGGGGTCCGCGTAGCCGACGAAGAAGATGCCGTGCCGCTCATCGCCGACCATGCGGGCACCGAGATCGTGGGCCGCGGTGTGCTCGCTCATCATGCCGGCGGTGATGACGTAGATGCGGCTGACGTTGAGCTTGAGCTCCTCCACCTGCCGCGGGTCCATGACCTTGAGGTCGAGGGCTTCGGTGAGCTTCAGATTGGTGTGGTTGCGGTTGGCGCGGTGCGCCTCCAGATCATAAATCTCCGTGAACACCCGGCCCAGTCCACCGATGTAAATGGGCTGGCGGCGCAGGCGGCCCGACTGCATCAGCAAGGCGAGCAACGCAAGGATCTCCTGCGTGCGCCCCAGAGCGAAGGTCGGGATGAGTACGCCGCCCTTGCGCTTGAGGACCGCGTCGATGGATTGGGTGAGGCGCTCGATCTCGGATTCGCGCGTGAAACCCGGCGGTGTCGCGCGATTGCCGCGGGTCGTTTCCATGATCAGCACGTCGGCCTTCACGTCCTGAAAGCGCGCCCCACGGAGCAACGTCTGATCGCGGAAGCTCACATCCCCCGTGTAGAAAAGCGTTTCCTTCTGTCCCCGCACCATGATGCCCGCCGAGCCCAGCGCGTGGCCGGCATCGTAGAATTCCAGCACCGGCGAACGAACCCCGGCGCGTGTCTTGTGATGCGCCGCCCATTCGATCTCGCGGTTGTATTTGAAGCCCTGAAACCGCGCCGATTGTTCATCGACCTCATCGTGGGTGAAGAGCGGATATTCGGGGATTTCCAATTCCGCGCGCTGCCGGGTCATGACATTGACCGAGTTGTGGAGCACGCGCTCGACGATGAAATAACTCAGCTCCGTCATCAGCACATGCGCCTTGGGAAACATCCGCAACGCCACGGGCAGCGAGCCGACGTGGTCGTGGTGGCAGTGCGAGAGGGCGACGGCATCGACCTCGAGATTCTTGATGACATCGTAGAGCGGCAGGCTTTCGCGGCCCTCGTGTTTGGGGTGGGTGCCGGCATCCATTAGCAGGCGATGTCCGTCCACCTCGGCCAGCCACGCGCTGGCGCCAATGTCGGTCCGGGGATTGAGATTAATGATCCGCATAGTCCGGCAGGATAGGGGACGCGGAGGAAGGCTACCAACTAAAAGGGGGAAATTGTGCGGCGGACGGCGTGCGACATGAAGGGTGAGGCCGGTTTCTGGCGGGCGCGGTGGCCGGGGATCACGGCAACGGCGGAGTCAAGGTGCCCCGAATGAGTTTTAACGGAATCGAAAAACCTTTCGTCCTGAGTGAACTGAGAGATAGCTGGCACCCCTTCACTTTTCGTGGGTTTCGTGTCTTTCGTGGTTCACCCCGACTGCCGTTTCCAGGGCAAGTGATTTCATGGTGGCCAACGTTTCCGGGGACAGCAGCAGAAGGGCGGAGACCTTGGGTGTGACAAGGCTGAAAGCCATTTTCGTTGCGGATGCCTGTCTTGGTTTTGTTGAGCGTCTTGAGAGCGAGCTAAGGGCATGGGCAAAGGGGACGAGCATACTTGCCATGTCGGCGAATCAGTGCCGCCCGAACCCGTTACTCGGCAGTTAATGCGACGGTCGAAGGCGATTGTCCCGCGGTCTTCGGGTCGCAGAAACGCCCGCCCGCAGCGACCGCTTCCATCAACCCAGACGCCGCAGTCCGCGCCTTTTTTGGGGGGCCAAAAAGCCAGTCCAGCGCGTGCCTCGCTCCAACTGGGCAATGTGGCGGTTTTCGAGGCGCGAGAGTTGTGCCTGACTGGTTACCAAGGTTGGTGCCCCCGTCAGGAATTGAACCTGAATCTCACGTTTAGGAAACGCGAGCTCTATCCATTTGAGCTACGGGGGCACGGGCAAACGCGGGCCAACCACCCTGCTTGTAACCAACAACCGCCCCCGTTGTCCCGCTCAAAAGCACCCGCGCCGCGAGCGTGACCGTTTCGCCGCTTCGGTTCGGGGCGCTCCGGGCGGCGGCGATACCGCTGCGACATTCAGGCGGCGAAGCTGCGGGAACGCCACACGCCCACCGCGCCGGGGCGCAGCGTGCAGAAGCTCCAAGGTTAAAGCTCAAAGCTCAAGGGAAGCGACCAAACCGGGTCAAGCACCAGGGTGCAACCGGGCGACGCGGACGACCGGGGCGCGGTCTTCAACCGCGCTCCAACTGCATGATTACGACCAAGGCCTTCCGGGCGATGGCGCATCCCCGATCGCGAAACGCCGGGACCGCAGTTGCTCCCGCCGATGGCGCTTCCATTGCCCGCCGCCCTCGACGACCTGTCTGGAGCTTGGAGTTTCCCTTGAGCTTTGAACTTTGAGTTTTGAGCTTCGAACTTTGAGCCTCATCCCCAACCCTTCCGCCACGAACCACGGCGAGATTCCCTGAGATTTTTCGATCCGCGCTTGTCTTGTTTCCCCTGTGTGCTAGCCTCGCCGCCACGATGAGTCTGACCAAAGACCTCACCAACCTGACCTACGGGATCGGCTTCCTCTGGCTGCTGCTCTTGCTCCAGACCGCCTTCCTGCTGGTCCGGCGGCAGTGGCTCTACTCGCTGCTCCCCGCGGCCATTGCGGCGTTGGTGTGGTTCGTCGGCGCGACGTTGCTCCCCTATAATCTCCTCGCCAAACTCGAACTGCCCTATGCCCGCGCGTCGCTGGATGACGTCCCGGAGGCCGACGCCGTCGTCATGCTCGGCGGTGCCCACGAGCGGTCGCAGTACGACGCGTTCGGCGTCGGCGCCATCAGCGCCTTTGACCGGCCGATCATGGCGCTCGAACTGATGCGCCGGAAACGCGCCCCCGTGCTCGTCCTCGGCGGCGGCGGCTTCCTCGAGGCGGGCAAGCCCTCCCCCGACGCCGTGGTGCTTGAGCGCTGGTTTGCCGCGTGGCAGCTCCCCGCCGCGCCCGTCTTGAATCTCGGCATCAACGGCAACACCCACGACGAAGCCCTGAGTTTGCGAACCCTAGCGGCGGGGAAAAAATGGACCCGCATCATCCTCGTCACCTCCGCCAATCACATGAAACGTTCCGAGGCCACCTTCCGCGCGACCGGTCTCCACATCATTCCCGTCGCCTGCGATTTCCAATCCATCGGCGGCGTCGCGGCCACCAAGGCCCGTGGTTTCGTGCCCACGCACGATGGCTTTCGCGTGCTGGACAGCTACCTCCATGAAACCGTCGGCTGGCTGTTCTACCGGCTGCGCGGCTGGTTCGACGCCATGGGACCGATCCCGGACCCGGTGTCGGCGGACACCAACGGCCCCGCCAAGTCCGTTGAAGCCCCCGCCTCGCCCGGTCCGTCGAAGCCCGCCGCCGTGGCGGAACCTGCGGGCCTCACCGACGCCCTCCCGCTTCCGCGCGCCATCAGCCCATGAACTCCTTGAAAACCAACCCCTCCCTCCGCCTCGCCCGCCCCCGCGTGTGCCTCGCGGCGCTCGTTCTCCTGCTGCTCGCCGTCGCTCCCGCCGCCCGCGCGCAAGCCGTCATCGAAGGCCTCGTCACGCTCGCCGCCGCCGCCTCCGCGCTGCCGCCCGGCCAGCGTTATCAAAATCCCGTCGGCGGCGCCATCCCGCCGCCCGAACCGCCCGCGGCCATCGTCTATCTCGCCGGCAAATTCCCCGAGACCACCCCGCCGCCACGCGTTCAGCTCCCCCAGAAAAACTTCCGCTTCGCCACCGAAGTCCTCCCCGTCCGCAAAGGCACCACCATCGAATTTCCCAACAACGACGACTTTTATCACAACGTTTTTTCCTACTCGAAACCCAAGCGCTTCGACCTCGGCCGCTATCTCAAGACCGAGAAACCCCCGGGCCAGCTCTTCGACCAGCCTGGCGTGGTCCGTCTCTACTGCGAAATCCACGAACACATGCGCTGCACCGTTCTCGTCCTCGACACCCCGCACTTCACCAAGACCGACGCCGCCGGCAAATTCCGCCTCGCCCAGCTCCCCGTCGGGGCCTACACGCTCACCGCCTGGCTCGGCGAAAAAATGATCCGCGAACAAAAGGTCGAGCTGCACGACGGTCAGACCCTCCGCGTCGATTTTCCCACTCCTTAGGACGCCCTTCACGACGCCCTCCCGCATGGCTCTTGGCTTTCGCTTCAAACTCGTCATCGCGATGATGTTCATCGTCGCGGCCGTTTCCATCGCCACCTTCCTCGTCACCCAAAACCAAGTCGAGGCCGCCTACTCCAAACTCTTCAAAGCCAGCCTCGAAAACCAGATCACCTATCTCCCCAAGGAACAGGAAGCCCGCCTCAGCTACGTCCGAGAACTCTGCCGCACCCTCGTCGATTCCGTCCGCCTCCAGGCCGCGCTGCGGGAAGGCGACGCCGAAGACATCTACGTCCGCGCCCGCGACGAACTGAAAAACGTCCTGCCCAAAAACCTTCCCGAAGGCGCCGAGAAACTCACGGAACCCGACGTCAGGCCCGCCGTCATACCTTCTATCACTTCAACCAACACCCCTGCTACCAATGCTCCGCCCATAACTACCCCAGCCACCAACCCTACTCCGCCCAAACTCCTAATCGCTGCCAACGTCCCCGCCACCAATCATCCGCCCCGCGCCGGAACCGCCGGAAAACCGAGGGCCGGAAAAAATGCCCCGCGCCCCCTCGCCGCCACCTTCTTCGGTTTCCTCGATGCCGAGGGTAAGTTGCTCATCCCCGAAAAAACCCGTTGGAATATCTCGAGCTTCTGGACCCGTCAGCGTTTCCAGGAACAGATGACCCGCATCGGCACCGTCGTCGGCAAACTCGCCGCGCAGCAGGTGGGTTACATCGAGACTGACAACGAAAACAAAGCCAACCGTCTCCTCGAAGTCATAGTCACCCCCATTCTCGATTCCAACAGTCGCGAAGTCCTCGGCGCGCTCGTCCTCGGCTTTCCCTACCGCGACAAAGGCGAAGACGCCATCAACGACGTCAGTGACATCGAGAACGGCATCTGGTTCGACGGCCATCTCTACTCCCGCACCATCCCCGCTGCCGCCCAGACCAATCTCACCACCGTGCTCGCCACCGAGATCGAGAACCATCCCGTCCCGCGTGAAGACTTCGTCGTGCCCGTCCACGGCATTCCGCACCGCGTCTTCTACACCCCGCTCAATCCCGACTCCCCCCTGCCCATCGCCTACAAGGTCGGTCTCTACTCCTGGGCCTCCGCGCTGCAGGCCCAGCACGAGCTTCGTTCCAAGATCATTCTCTACACTTCCGGCGCCTTCGCCCTTGGTCTCCTTGCCAGCCTCTTTCTGGCCCACGGCCTTGCCGTGCCCATCCGCGAACTTGTCTCCGGCACCAACAAGATCAAGGCCGGTAACTACGAAGTCAAAGTCCCCGTCCGCAGCCGTGACGAGCTCGGCACCCTCGCCACCTCTTTCAACGAAATGGCCGAGGGCCTCGCTCTCAAAGACAAATATCACAACGTTCTCAACCTGGTCGTTGATCCCGATGTCGCCCGCGAACTCATGAGCGGCAAGGTCGTCCTCGGCGGCGAAATGCGCGATGCTACGATCCTCTTCTGTGACATCCGCGGCTTTACCGCCCTGACACAGGACATGGACCCCGCTCGGGTCATCCATCTCCTCAACGAACACATGACCGAACTCACCAAGGTTGTGTACGCCCACCAAGGCGTCGTGGATAAGTTCGTCGGTGACTCCATCATGGCCAACTTCGGCGCCCCGAAAAGCTACGGCAACGACGCCGCCAACGCCGCCCGCTGCGCCCTGGCCATGCTCGCCGCCCGCGCCAAACTCAACGAGACCTCCCAATACCACATCCAGATCGGCATCGGCCTCGCCAGCGGACCCGTCCTCGCCGGCAACATGGGATCCGCCGATCGGATGAACTACACCGTCCTCGGCGAACGCGTGAACCTTGCCGCCCGCCTCTGCAGTTGCGCTGTCCGCGGAGAGATCATCATCGGCCAGTTCACCCGGGAAAAACTCGGCGACCTCGCGCAGGTCCAACCCACCGCAGAGCTTCTCCTCAAAGGCTTCTCCCACCCGGTGCAGGCCTACCGGCTCCTCACCGTCCAACCCGCCAAAACATGAACTCTCCTACCTATCCGGCAAATCAGAGCCAAAACGTTCAACGCCCAACCTTGGCAGTTGAACGTTCCCTTCCCAATTCTCCCTTCCCCACTTCCTATTCCCTATTCGAAATTCGGCATTCGCTATTCGCAATTCTCCTCGTCTTCCTGCTCGCCCCCGCCGCGCGGTCGGAGACAAGCTGGCTTGACCGCCTGGACGACTCCCTCTTCCTCAGCACCCGCGACGGCACCTTCCGCACCGACCTCAGCGTCCTCGCCGCCCTCGAACTCTACTCCACCGGCCGTCGGCCCCCCGGACTCCTCTTCGGCAACGATCCGCAATCCATCAATCCCCGGCTCTCCCTCTACCTCGACACCCGCCTTGGCAACCATCTCTACAGCCTCGTCCAACTCCGCTGGGACCGCGGCTTCGATCCCTTCGCCAAACCCGACGGCATCGCCCGCTTCGACGAATACCTCCTCCGCTACACCCCCTTCACCGAACCCTGGATCAACTTACAAGCCGGCAAATTTGCCACTGGCTTCGGCCAATGGGTCCACCGCCATGACTCCTGGAACAATCCGTTCATCAACGCCCCGCTGCCCTACGAAAACATCTTCACCATCTCGGACAAATCCGCTCCTCTCAGCGCCGCCGCCTTCCTCAACCGCCGGAAAGTATCTGACCGGAAAGCCGACTGGCTCGCCACCCTCTGGGGGCCATCCTATACCTCCGGCGCCTCGGTCTTCGGCAGATTACAGAAACTAGACTACGCCCTCGAAGTAAAGAACGCCTCCCTCTCCTCCCGCCCCACCGTCTGGGACGCCATCGACCGTAACTGGTCCGACCCTACTGTCACCGCCCGCCTTGGCACCCGCCCCAACGCCGCATGGGACCTCGGGGCCTCCTTCAGTCGCGGTGGCTATCTTATTGCCAACCCGGCTCTTACTCTCCCCGCCGGCCGCCATACCAGTGACTTCCCCCAGACCACCATCGGAACTGACATCAGCTACGCCTGGCATCACTGGCAATTCTGGGCCGAAGCTATCGCCACCCGCTTCGCCGTCCCGCGCGTCGGCGACGCTGACAATTTTAGCTACTTCCTGGAGGCCAAGTACAAACTCACCACCAGTCTCTTCACCGCCCTCCGCTGGAACCAGCAGTTCTTCGGCAAAGTTCCCGACGGCACCGGCGGCACCCAACGCTGGGACCAGGACGCCTGGCGCATCGACGCCGTCCTCGGCTGGCGCATCGACCGCCATCTCCAGACCAAGCTCCAATACAGCTACACCCACCAACTCGGTCCCCTCCTCCAGGCCGACCAACTCCTCTCCGCCCAACTTAGCGTCAAATTCTAACTCTGAGATGGAGAGGGATGCCGGCCGTGAAATAGGGGGCAGAGAATTGTGAATGGGCTCATAACCATCCGGATATTAGTCCCACAGCATCAACTGGTTACGAGAGGCGGTAGCCTCATCTTGAGAGCCGATATTGGCAAACAGCTCAGCCATAGGCACTTGCTCAAACGCGTTGACGCTCACAATCTGTAGCATTTGGGACAGGC
>CAMAUZ010000108.1 GCA_945861535.1 Akkermansia muciniphila
GCAGAGTGGCCCGGAAGCGCAGGCGGTCGAAGCCCGCCAGCACCGCGGTGACGTGGCCGCCGAATTTGTTGAGAAAGGAGTCAGGCACACCGTGGGTCGGGGCAGTCGTGGAATTTTTCATAGGCCCGGAGGCTTACCAAAACCCGGAGCGACCGCCAGTTTGGTTGCGGCCCGGCCGCTCTGTGTTCATCGTGTCTCTGTGGTCCAAAAGATTCGGTTCGACTGAATGGCTACGGCTCAGAGCTGCCGGGAGGAACCAAGGATCCGAGCACCGAGTCGAGACGCAATGGGGCAACAGGAGCGGGAACTTCCTGCCGCTTCAACGTGGACCGTACCGGCGAGGCGCAAACGCGCCGCACCGGCCGTACGGTGAACCGGCGTGAACGCCGCGCCCGGCCTGCGCCGGCCACACGGCACCGGCTGCGAAGCCATTCCGGCCCCAAGCGCCCGCAATTGCTCCCGTCCACTTCGGGATGCACCCGGGCGGCATCGCTGGCGGCGGGTGCTCGCGATTTTTGCAAACGCCGCCGAACCGCCGCCGAACCGTCGCGGAGGCCCCGCCGGGATGGCGCGGGAGAGCGGCGAGGTTGTGCGCGGGAGAGGTTTCGTTATTCTGCGGCGATGGCACCGGAACAAATCATCGGGTTGGCGCTGACGCTGCTGGTCATGGCGGTGGGCGTGGCGGGGAGCATACTGCCGGGCCTTCCCGGCACGCCGTTGGTGCTGGCGGCGGCGCTGATTCACAAATGGATTTTTGGCACGGCCAGCGCCGACTGGCCGGTGATCATCGTCTTGGCGGGAATCATGGCGTTGTCGCTGGTGCTGGATTTTGCGGCGACATGGTTCGGGGCGAAAAAACTGGGGGCGACGTGGAAGGGGATTTTGGGCGCGGTGGTCGGGGTGGTCGTGGGTTTGTTTTTCGGCGTGCCAGGGATCGTCGTCGGGCCGTTCGTGGGCGCGGTGGCGTTGGAGTTGGTGGGTGGGCGGGATCTCGGAGCGGCGACCAAGGCGGGCATGGGGGCGTTGATCGGACTGCTCGTGGGGACGCTGGGAAAGTTCGCGTGCGCGGTGGCGATGATGGGATTGTTCGCGGTGGAGGTGGTCGCCCGGTGGCTACGGACAGGCGGGGCGTCGTAGCGCCGACGGGCACGCCGCCCCCTCACAGTTCCGCCAACCGGCCCCGCAACGGCTCCGGGTCATCGTCGTTTCGGGCCATCTCGATGATCCGCGTGCGGCTGCTCGCCTTTACCGCCTGCCGCAGCCAGCCGATCGCCTCGTCGAGCCGTCCCAATTGGCAGGCGTAGCACGCCAGGTTGAAAAACACGACCGGCTCCTGCGGACACATCGTGGCCGCCGGAATCAGCGCCTCGAAGGCCGCCGCCAGCCCGCCGCCCGGCATCCGCCGCACCGCGTAGGCCCCGTGAATCCAGCCGAACGCGCGCTCTGGCACCTGCAGCAAGACCTGCTGGGTGATCGCGAAACAACCCGCCCAGTCGTGTCGCAACGCGTGGATTTCGTAGCGCACTTCGAGCACGTCCGGATGCGCGCGCATCGCCGGCTCGATCCGGTCCAGTTCCACCGCGGCTTCGCCGGGCTTGCCAAACAGCAACCAGCCCTGCGCGGCGTTCAAGTGGTGGGTGTGCGGTGGTTCCAGCGGTTTTATCATGCGGTTGGCGCATCTTTTCGCAGCGCCGGTGCCGCCACAAGAATTCCCTGCTGCACGCCGCAGAATTCGCTCAAGCTCCCGCCGCCGGGTTCCGATGTCTTAAGTGTGAGACCGCTACAGTCGTCAGGATGAGCGGCCGGTTCTTTTGAAAAACGCTTTTGCTTTTAAACCCTGCTATGTGCGTGCTGAGGCTCAACGTCCCGCGAACCTATTAAACTAAGTTTTACACTGCGTTCGGAGGAAATGGTCCCCACGGCATCGGCGGGGTTTTCTTTTTTCAAGGCGTCGCCCCCTCCTCTTAAAGGAGGCGAGGTAACGAGACTCTAACTTCCTTTTTCCCAGCCAGGCTCCGCCCGAAGAAATGGTCCCGTCCGCCGCTGTTGGACTCTCATCCCCAACCTCCGCCCACGGTGCCGCCACCGAACCCTTCCAGTCACCTCACCATTCCGCCGCCGCTGCGGGCGCGCGTCAGGCCGGGGACGCGGCGGCGAGGCGCTGCTGGATGCGGGCGATATTGGCTTCGGCGGCCAGCAGGTAGGGATTCGGGCCGTCGGGGTAAGGGTCGCTGAGGAAACGATAGAGACCCTGGAATTCGCGGGTGATCTTCGGGAGGACGTAGCCGGTCCAGAACTGCGGGGTGCGGCTCATCATTTCCTCCGCCGAAGCAAACGTGCCGATGGCGGGGCGGTGGGGTTTGTTGAAGCGGTCCGATTCGGAAAACTCCTCGAAGAGGGCGGGCAGCTTCTCGACGTAATCCGGCGCGGCAATCTGCCCGAGCAGGTCGCCGGTGCTCAGCGCGAAACCCACCGTGCGCTCGAGTTCGTCCTGAAACGGAATGGTCTCCACGGCGAGATTCACCCCGGTGCAGTTGATCATGTTGCGCACAGCGGTGATGTCGGCCCCGGAAAACTGGTGCTCGCGGAGCAGTTGCGAGGCAAACTCGGCGCTGCGGAGCACATGGACCAGAGTGTACTTGGCGCCGGTGCCGGTGGTGTCGCCGCGCTGCTTCAAGTAGCCGATGTCGTGGAAGAGGATCGCCAGCAGACCCAGTTCGAACATCCGCTGCGGCAGGTGCGGCTCGGCCCCGGCGCGGGCGCGACCGCGGAGCAGACGCATCATGCAGAGCGTCACCTGCAGCGTGTGCTCGAAGTTGTGGTACTTCATCGCAATCGGCTGGAAATCGCTGTAGCGGCCTTGGAAAAAATTGGTGGCCCAACTGAAGGCGCGGGACACAAACGTGGGATCCCCCGCCGGGAACAATTCGAGATAAATGGTCTGCACTTCCGTGGCGACGGCGCGTGGGTCGGCGGTGTCAACGGTGGGTAACATGCGTGCTCCGGAAACTAGCAAAGGAGTCGGTCGTTGCACGCATTTTCTTGAGTGCGGGCGGGCGCGCGACGTTCACGCCGCTTCACCGTCCGAACGTCGCAGCGCCTCCGGTCCGGCCCGGAGCGACTCACGCTGAAGCGGCAAAAATGCCGCGCTCCATGCGCGCCCGAGCACCTCCACCCGGCCATTGCCCTCGCCTTCACCAACAGCCTCGGGATGAGTGGCAACGCCCGAGCCCAACCGCGTTACCGCCGTCAAGGTCGCTCCTCGATGCGCCAGCGGCCCCAGAGCTGCGGCGCGAGTAGCGCCTCGCTCGGCACCTCGGCGACCGTAGCGGTCCGGCCAACGCATCTTGCTCAACCAGAATCTGAACCCAATCGCCGAAACCGATTTGGCAAAGGAATGGCGGCAAAGGAATGAGGAAAAAAATTTCCCAGTCCCCATTCCTCTGCCGCCATTATTTTGCCAAGAAATTCCGTCGCCCTTCTCCTGGGGTTCCGTCGGCTGCGCACCGCTCGGTGGCAACGTCCTCCCGCTCTCACCAAACTTTTACAATTTGCTGACACGTTAGTGACAACGGCACCGGCCCGCGATGCCAGGGTTTCGGCATGAAGAACACGCGACCGTCAGCGATTCCGGCACTGATGCCGGGCGCTGGCGCGGCCGTGCGGTTCCTCGCAACCACAACCTCAACGCCTCACACGCCATGAACTCACCCCATCCCTCATCACGAACTCCGTCGCGCCGCGTCCGTCCGGCACTCTTCGGTCTTGCTCTGCTCGCCGTCGCGCTCGTCGCGAGCGCGGGTCTGCCGCCGGAGGAATCGAAGACCGCGAAGCCCGCGCCGCCGCCAGCGCAGAAACCGCCCGCCGAGCCGCTACCGCAGGCGCTCGTGGATTTTCATGCCGCGCACATTCATGAGTTCGAGACGACGCCCGGTTTGGGTTTCGCCCGGATGATTCGCATGCCGTTTTCGACACCCCTCACCCTCGCGGGCGTGGAGTATCGCACTTCCAAACCCGACCTCATTGCGCTGGAAACCAAGCCCGTCGCCTACCACAGCCGGACGGGGGAAATGATCGGCCTCCGCAACCTGACCAACCGCACCTCGCGCGCCAGCCTGCCCGTCCGCCCGATCACGGCCGAGGAAACCAGCGCCATCGCGGATCTGCGCGAAGGCGCGCATCTCGTTCAACAGACAACCACCCTCAAAACCCACACGCGAAGCGGGATCGTCGAAGTCCCCGCCCTGCTCCTCGTCGGCGCCCTGCGCGCCAAGGCCACCTGCGCCCGCTGCCACGAATGCCCCGTGGGCACGCTGCTCGGTGCGTTCTCCTACACGTTGATGCCGACGTCTGCGCTCACCGCCAATTCCACGCGCGACATCCGCGGCTTCCTCAAGCCCTGATGCCAGCCTCGACTCCACTCGGGCCGTCGGCGACGCTCGCGTCACCCGCCATGAAACGCGTTGCGATCCTGTTTGTGCTCACGGTGTTCGTGCCGAGCCTCGTGCTCGCGTGGCTCGCCGTGCGCTCGCTGCGCGACCAGCAGTTCGTCCTCGAACGCCAGCAGTCGCTGCTCTACCAGGGCCTCGCCGACCGCCTCGCGCGCGACGCCGAGGATCACGTCGCCGACCGGCAGCGCGAGTTTGTCGCGCACGTCGAGTCGCTGCTGGCCACCAATTCGCCCGCGCAACTCTCGCCGCGCTTCGACGACGCTCTGCGCAAACTCTGGCCGCTCGCCGATGTCGGCTTCGTCGTCAACCGCGCGGGCAAGCTCCTCAGCCCGTCGCCGACCGGACGCCCCGAGGCACGCGCTTTTCACATCGCCAACGCCGCGTTCTTCGGCAATCGCGAGGCCATCGAGGTTTATTGGAACGTCGGCCGCAGCGGCCAAAACCAGGCGGGCCTCGACGAACGCCCGGCGGGCAATGCGAACGTCCAGTTCAATCCCGCGCCGCCCCTGCCGCCTCCGCCGCAATTGCAAAATGCCGCACCGACGCGTTCTCAAGTCGTCGCGCCAGAGGCGTTGCAAAACACCGCGCCTCCGTTGGCCCAAAACGCCAGCCCGCGTTTTTTCCAAAACCTCGCGGCCCTCCAGAGCGACCCCGCCAATCCGTCCAGTGTCACCAATGCGCAGACCGGCCGCCCGCTCCAGCGCGTGGTGAATCCGCAGCTCCAGCAGATTCCCGTGCAGCCGTTCGCACCCGCCGCGGGACAGCAAAACTTCCTCCAGCAAAATGTCCTTTCGATCAATGCAACTCCCGGCACCAACGCCCCCTCGCGCGTCGCCACCGCCGAGGCCGAGTTCCGCCAGCTCACGGGCGAAGCCACCGAGGGCACGCTCGCGCGCTTCATCGACAACAAACTCAAGCTGATGTTCTGGTATCGCCCGCCGCGCGATCCCGACCTTGTCTTCGGCGTGCAGTTGCAACTGCCGCGGCTCATCGCCGAAATCCGCCCCGTCGTGCGCGCCACCTCGCCGCTCTACAGCGAGGTCTGCGTCGCGCTGCTCGACGACACCGCGCGGCCCGTGACCGTCTCGCACGACAGCTTCCAGCCCGCGTCATGGAAGCGCCCGTTCGTCGCCACCGAAATCGGCGAGGCGCTGCCGCACTGGGAGATGGCCGTGTATCCGCTGAACCCCGCGCAGCTCAGCCAGTCCGCGCGCACGCTCGCGCTGACCATCGGCCTGCAAGTGGCCGTGCTGCTGCTGGCCATCGGTATCGGCGGCTGGCTGATCGTGGCCGACCTGCGCCGCCACCTCACGCTCGCGCGGCAGAAAACCGACTTCGTCAGCAACGTCTCGCACGAGCTGAAAACGCCGCTCACCTCCATCCGCCTGTTCGCCGAACTGCTCGCCGAGGGCCGCGTGACCGACGCCGCCAAACAGCGCAGCTACCTCCAGGTCATCACCGCCGAGGCCGCGCGCCTCACGCGCCTCATCAACAACGTCCTCGACTTCGCCCGCCTGGAACGCGGCGAGAAGAGCTACACCTTCACCCGT
This sequence comes from Akkermansia muciniphila, assembly GCA_945861535.1. Taxonomy (GTDB): domain Bacteria; phylum Verrucomicrobiota; class Verrucomicrobiia; order Limisphaerales; family BJHT01; genus BJHT01. Next base: position 6,002 of record CAMAUZ010000108.1, read on the forward strand.
TGCGACCTCGCCGCCGTCGTGTCCGAAACCGTCGAGACCTACCGCCCCCACCTCGAACAAGCCGGGTTCAAACTCGATCTCGACCTGCCGCCCGCCGCCGCACCCACCCTCGTCAACGCCGACCGCGACGCCCTCGCCCAAGTCCTCGTGAATCTCCTCTCCAACGCCGAAAAATATTCCGCCGACCGCAAAGAAATCCGCATCGAACTGCGCCTCCCGGTAGCGCGACATTCCAATGTCGCGACCCCGCTCGCAGCTTCCCAGCCCAACGACGCGGAGCGCGGCGGAACTCGACATCGGAATGTCGAGCTACTCGAAGTGCGCGTCCTCGACCGCGGCCTCGGCGTGCCACCCGGTACCGAAGCCCGCATCTTCGAGCAATTTTATCGCGCCCACGATTCGCTGAGCAGCGGCATCCAAGGCAGCGGCCTCGGCCTCACCCTCGCCCGCCAGATCGCCCGCGCCCACGGCGGCGAGATCACCTGCGAGGCACGCGCTGGGGGCGGGAGTTGTTTCAACTTGCGACTGCCGGGGGCGGCGGGAGGCGAAACGAGGACGGATCGGGCATTGAATTGCTGAGCATTCCCGGGCGGACCGGCTGCGGCCTGACTTGTTTCCCAGCGCTGTCGCGCTAGTTTTTCCGCCATGAGCACATTGGAAGAAATCAAAGCTGCCATCGAAACGCTTACTCCGGCGGAGCGGGAGGAATTGGAGTGCTCGCTGCGCCAATCCTCGTCAGCCAAAGAGGAGACGCTCCCACTTCCGGACCAGGGGGCGCGCAGGCGGCGCATCTTTGGCGACCGGGTGTTGCCAAATCTGGTGCTTGAAGCCCGCGAACAGGAGCGGGCATGAGGCATTACGCGGACACCAGTTTCCTGTTCTCCTACTACGGCAGCGACGCAAATTCGCCGCGTGCTGATGCGTGGCGCCAATCCCACCCGGTGCCGCTCCCGCTCACCCCACTGCATCGGCTGGAACTCCGGAATGCTTTGCAACTGGCAGTATTTCGAAAAAGCCTGGCCGCCCATGAGGTCGGCGAAATCTGGAGAACGGTCGAATCTGATGTGCGAGCAGGGCTGCTGGCGGAACGGGATTTTGGACTCGACCGCCTGTTTCATGACGCGGAAACACTCGCCGCAAACCACACATCCCAGATTGGCACGCGCAGTCTGGACATTCTCCATGTAACCGCCGCATTGCTGCTCGGCATCGAGGAATTTGCGACTTTTGACCAACGGCAACAGGCGCTGGCAACGCGAGCCTGGTTGCGGGTGGTCGCGCTCTGAAAGCCGTCCAGGATGGGTTTCTAGAACCAAACAGGAACACGGCTGTTTGCCGTTTCCCACGTTGCCCAATCATTGCCCCATGAACACCCGTATTCTCGTAGTGGAAGATGACCCGCATATTCTGCTCGGGCTGGAGGAGGTGCTGAAGAGCGACGGCTTCGAAGTGGCGGTGTGCAATCGCGGCGACCTGGCGCTGGCGGCGGTGGCGAAGCAGCAACCGGCGATCATCGTGCTGGATGTGATGCTGCCGGGGTTGAGCGGCTACGACATCTGCAAACAACTGCGCGCGCGGAAGGTCGCGACGCCGATTCTCATGCTCACGGCGAAGAGCCAGGAGCTGGACAAGGTCGTGGGCCTCGATCTCGGCGCGGATGATTATGTGACGAAGCCATTTGGCGTGCGGGAATTGCTCGCGCGCATCCATGCGCTCCTGCGGCGCACGGCTGGCGACGATGCGGGCAAGGCGGCGGCGGAGTGCGCGGAGCCTTTCAGCATCGGCGCGGCGACGATTGATCCGCGCACGTATCAAGTGCGGCGGGGCAAATCAGTCGAGACGCTCACGGCCAAAGAGGTGAAGTTGCTGCAATATTTCCACGCGCATCCGGGCGAGGTGCTGTCGCGCGACCGGCTGCTGAACGAAGTCTGGGGCTACGGCTATTACGGCACCACGCGCACGCTGGACCAGGTGATCGTGCAGTTGCGCAAGAAGCTCGGGGACAATGGCGGCGAGCCGCGGCATCTGCTCACCGTGCATGGGGTGGGGTATAAGATGGCGGCGGGGGCGGCGGGGGCGGGGGGGAGTAATTCGTGATTGCCCATTGGCCATTGGTGATTGGCAATTGGATGGCGTGAGGAGGAAGCGAGAGGACGGCGGGGGCGGGTTCTGCTGGTTCCTGGCGGCTGCTGACCCGGAGAGTTCACACCAGTTTAGGAGCGCAGGTTTCCCGGCCTGCTGTGTCGCGGATTTCTAAACCCACAGCGCGTCCGGCGAGGCCCATCCCCTGCGGACCAGGACGTCGGCGACATAGCAGGTTTGGAAACCTGCGCTTCAAGAGCGGGCGAGATCGTGGGGGACTCGCCGACATGGAACGAGACGCTCGTGTGTCCGGGTATCTGGGCCTTGGGGTTGCTCATCTACACCGTCCTCCGGCGCGTTGCCGTGCCGATCCTACAAGGGCGCTTCACCCGCACCCCGATAGTCAATCCGGGCCGGACCATGACCGTTCAGCAAGGACCTTCCCGAGATGAATCACGGAGACGCAATGGACACCGAACGGCGGAGCCGCAACCAACGAAGCGCGGCAACACCGGAGCCGGGTCGTTGGTCATTCCTTGCGCCATCGCGTCGCTCGTCCGCGCAGTGCGACCGGGACGTTCGCGTGCCGGGGTGCGGGTGGGGCAGGCCTCCTGGCCGGCCGGTTCACGAGGCAACATTGCTGCGCTGTTCCAGGCCCGGCACGTCGGCCTTGCGCCACCGGAACGGGCGGTAGGGATACCGCCCGAACCGGCTGGCTGGCAGCCGGACCCACACAATCCGCGCGCCAGGTCCGCGATGCCTACATCTGTTCCGTGGTCTCGATGCCGAGGACGGCGAGGCCCTGTTTGAGCACGCGGGCGGTGGCGGCACAGAGAGCGAGGCGCGAGGCGCGCACGGCGTCGCCGCCCTTCAGCACGGGGCAGGCCTCGTAGAAGCGGCCAAAATGACCGGCGAGTTCGAAGAGATAATTGCAGAGATAGTTCGGGCGGCACTCTTCGGCGACGGCCTCGAGGGTGAGGCCGAAATTGAGCAAATGTTTCGCGAGGCGCAGTTCTTCCAATTCCGTGAGTTGGAAACCTTCGGCGCTCGGAGCGGGTGCCACGCCGGCTTTGCGGAAAATGCTCTGGATGCGCGTGTAGGCGTATTGCAGATACGGCGCGGTGTTGCCTTGCAGCGCGAGGATTTTGTCCCAGTCGAAGACGTAGTCGCTCTGCCGGTTGGGCGCGAGGTCGGCGTATTTCACCGCACCGATGCCGACGATGCGCGCGATCTCGCGGCAGGCGGCCTCGGGCAGCTCGGGGTTTTTCGCCGTGACCACCTGGAAGGCCCGTTCCTCGGCCTCATCGAGCAGGTCGGAGAGTTTCACGGTGTCGCCGGTGCGCGTCTTGAAGGGCTTGCCATCCTTGCCCTGGATCGAGCCGAACCAGACATGGACGAGCTCCACCTTCGCCTCGGGATGCCAGCGCCGAAACGCAGCGAAAATCTGGCGGAAATGCAACTGCTGCCGGCCGTCGGTGACGTAGAGAATCTGGTCGGGATGCCAGGTGCGCAGCCGGTAATCGAGCGTGGCGAGATCGGTCGTGGCGTAATTGAAACCGCCGTCGGTCTTTTGAATCAGCGCCGGATTCGGGAGCCATTGGTCGTCGCGGTGAATCAGAAAGGGGTCTTCCTTCGGCGGCAGCGAGCCGTCACTGAACACCGCGGTCGCGCCATCACTCACGCGCGCGATGCCGCGGCTGGTCAGTTGTTCCACCACGTCGCGCAGCCACGGATTGTAAAAACTCTCGCCCAACGCGTGATCGAACTTCACGCCGAGCCGCCCGTAGATCGTGTCGAACTGGCTTTGCGACAGCGCCTGCATTTCGCGCCAGAGCCGCAGGTTTTCCTCGTCGCCGGCCTGCAGTTTCACCAGTTCCTGCCGCGCCGCTTCGAGCGTCACGGGATTCTGTTCGCACTCGGCGGTGATGGTGCGGTAGAGCCGCTCCATCTCCGCAATCGGATCGCGTTCGAGCGCGGCGCGGTCCAGCAGGCGCTTCCAGCCAACGAGCAATTTGCCGAACTGCGTGCCCCAGTCGCCGATGTGGTTGTCGGTGACGACCGTGTGCCCGAGCAACCGCAGCGTGCGCGCGAGGCAGTCGCCGAGAATGGTCGAGCGGATGTGCCCGACGTGCATCGGCTTGGCGACGTTGGGCGAACTGAAGTCGATGACGACCGTGCGCGGCTGGCGCGCCGGCTCGAAGATGTTCTGCCGTCCGCCGGCCACGGCATCGAGCGCGGCCCCAAGCGCGGCGGGCTTGAGGAAAAAATTGATGAAGCCCGGACCGGCCACTTCGACTTTGTCGCACCATTCACCCACGTCGAGTTTGGCGAGCACCTCGGTGCCGAGTTTACGCGGGCTGACCTTGCGCGCCTGGGCCACGGCGATCAGCGCGCTGGTCTGGTAGTCGCCGAACTTCGGATCGGGACACGGGCGGATGAGAATCTTCCCGAGATCGGCGTCGGGCAGGACGGCGGCGACGGCTTGCTGGAGGCGGGATTCGAGAAAGCGGAAGAGCATGGGAAAGGAGGGGTTTGCAGCAGTGAACGGACGGGAACGGGAGATCAGGAGAAAAACGGACCGGCGCTACTTTTTCGGACCCTGCGCGGCGATGATGGTCCACATCGATTCGGCGTCGGGAGCGTCCATGAGCGCCTGCCGGTAGCCCTGATTGTGCAGCAGCTTGGCGATGTCGGCCAGCGTCTTGAGATGCTTCTGAAACTGGCCCTGCGGCACGAGAAACAGCATCACCAGATGCACCGGCTTGCCGTCGAGGGAATCGAAATTGATGTCGCCTTGCGAGCGACCAAAGGCACCCATCACATCGTGGATCAGGTCCGTCGAGGCGTGGGGAATGCCGACACCGAAACCGATCCCGGTGCTCATGCTGACCTCGCGTTTGCGGACCACGGCCGTGACGGCTTCGCGATGCTCGGCCTTGATTTTGCCGCACTCCACCAAGCGACCGATCAACTCGTCGATGGCCTCCCATCGGGTGGAGGCTTTCATCGCGGGGATGATCTGTTCTTTCTGGAGGATGTCGCCCAACGTCATAAAAACGAGCCCGCATTTCGCCTTAAGCCTGCGGTGTATTCAAGAGGTATTTCCCCAAACGCCAGTAAATCGGCGCAACCAGACGGCGCGCGGCAGTTATGCCGTTGCAATGTGGGAGGCTCCGGGCAGATGCGACCCCGCCGCGACATTCGGCCGGTTAAGCGGCGTGAACGCCGCGCGCCGGGGAGCGCACCCGCCCTCAGGTGCAATTTTTTTCGCGCCCTCGCGGCAAATCCGCGTGGCACGAAAGCGTGTGGGACTTCCAAGACGGGCCTGCGGAGGCGGAAGCCGGATGCGAGAGCGCGTGTGCTCCCCCGATCTCCGGCTACGCGCCGGGTGGGCGACGTTTACCCCGATCACTGCCGTAGGCCCGGTGGCATTTGTGGTCGCGAACGCACAGGATGCGAACGTTGCCGGGGCGGATTTCGTAAAGGACGGCGTAGGGGAACCGTACCAGTTTTGCCCGGCAAACCGTCGTGGATCCCAACCAGAATCCGTGGCCTTCGGTCTCCCCCCAACTTTGGAGTTCGGGTTGAAATGAGGGTGGTCGCAATTTCATGACTTCGCCCTTGCCCCGTGAGGCACGCGCGGTGCGCGGGTTGGGAAAAGAGGAAGGCCCAGCCATGCCGGCCCCTTCTCCCCGGCGCGGCATGCGTCTGCCCGCAGATGCGGATAATTCTCGTGTCCCCGTCGCTCGTGTCCCCGTCGTGCCCACCGGCTGAAACCGAAACTCCAAACCAAAGCGCGCGCCCTCCCCCGAAACTCAAACTCAATCAATAAACCGGTCGCGTTCGTCCGCGGCTTGGCGCGCGCGGGTGACCGCGCGCGGGTCGCGGTCGGGGCGTCCGGGCAGCACGGGCGCGGGGCCGGTGCTGGTGACGATGAGTTCGATGCCGGCGTGTTCAAGCGCGGCGAAGATGTCCGCGGGCGGCGTCTGGTCGGTGATGAGCGTGCTGATGGCGTCTAGGTCGCACAGGCGGCTGATGGATTGGCGGCCGAACTTGGTGTGATCGACGCACAGGATCACGCGGCGCGCGGCCTGGATCATCGCGCGCTGGATTTCAATGAGCAGCGCGTGGGAATTGCTGACGCGATCGGCACCACCGCCTCTGCGTGGCCCCGAGGAAGCCGCTTCACACCGGCACGCTGGTCCCGTCGAGGCGCAGCAATCCGCCACCCACGGCGAAATGAATCCATGTCCCGACACAGCGCCTGCCTGTCGCCGCCAGCGCGGGCGCATAAGCCGCGAGCTGGCCGGAATACTTCAGTGCCTTTGCGGCCCAGTCGGCTCTCCGGCCCGGAAAACTCTTGTGGTCGATCACCACCCAGCCGGCCGCGGTTTCGAGGAGCAGGTCCATGAAGCCGCTCACCAACTGGCCGTTGGACCGACGGTAGTGAAACGGACACTCCACGAGCACGGCCTGTCAAAAGTCACCGATTCCGTCCCGAAGAGCGCATCCGCACACTGCCCCGTGCGCGATCGACTGGGAGCGCGGCTGCGGGAGCGTTATCGCGAACCGGCCGCCGTTGCGCCGGCCCGGTGAAAAGGTGGGATGGTGAGCTGCGAAGCCGAACTCGCCGAGAACGCCCCACGCTGAAGCGGCGTGAACGCCGCGCGCCGCGCTCGGTGACGCCGAGCTTACCCCCGTTCGAAGTCCCGCCTTCAGGCGGCGGGACGTGCGTCGGCTCGGGGTGCGGAAGATTTTCCCGTCGCGCGTTTCGCCATCGCCCCCACCGACTGAAGCCGGTACTCCGAACGGGAGCGCGCACGCCCTCCGAAATTCGGCCTCAATCAATAAACCGGTCGCGTTCCGCCGCCGCCTCTTCTGCGGCTTCGCGGGCGCGGCTGTCGGCGCGCGGGTCGCGGGCCGGGCGTCCGGCCAGCACGGGCGCGGGGCCGGTGCTGGTGACGATGAGTTCGATGCCGGCGCGCTCGAGCGCGGCGAAGATGTCCGCGGGCGGGGTCTGGTCGGTGATGAGCGTGCCGATGGCGTCGAGGCCGCAGAGGCGGCTGATGGATTGCCGGCCGAACTTGGTGTGATCGACGCACAGGATCACGCGGCGCGCGGCCTGGATCATCGCGCGTTGGATTTCAATGAGCAGCGCGTGGGAATTGGTCACGCCATCGGGCGTCACGCCGCCGCAGCTCATGATCGCCACGTCCGCATGAATCTTCGTGAACGCCTCCACCGCCAGCGGTCCCACCAGCACGCCGAGCCGCGGGTAAATGACGCCGCCACTCACGACCACCTCGAGCTGGCTGGTGCCGGCGAACAGGTTGGCGACCGGCAGCGAGTTGGTGATGATGTGTGGCGTCTTCCCCTCGAGGTGCGTGGCGACGTGGAAGCAGGTCGTGCCGGCATCCACGATCACGGTCTGGTTCGGCTGAATCAGCGCGGCGCAGGCCTGGCCGATGGCTTCTTTCTCATCGAGTTGATGCGTCTCGCGCGCGGAGAAGGCGAACTCGTCCGACTTGGGATTCACCAGCCGCGCGCCGCCGTGGGTTCGTCGCACCGCGCCCTTGGCTTCCAGCAGGGTGACATCCCGCCGCACCGTCGAGATCGAGGCGTCCACCAATTCGGAAAGCTCCTCCAGCGAAGCGAACTCCACCTTTTGCAGGTGCTCTTCGATCCGGTTTTGTCGTTCTTCGAGCTGCATCTCCAACTACCGTGAAATGTTTTGGAAGATTTTGCAAGAAAATGGTTGACTATCTTTCACGAATGACCGAAAACCTCCCCGTCATTCGCGATTTATATGGCCGCACTTGAATCAGCGCCGCCCCGGGCGGTAATCGAACACTACGTCCGGCAATCCGTGTACCGGAAGCTCGGTCGTCCCCTGCCCCGCCAAGCTGGTGCGCCCAATCCCCTCGTCGTCAACATCAGCGCCCGCCATTGCCATCTCACCCAGGACGCGGTCGAGGCGCTCTTCGGCAAAGGCCACAAGCTGACCCCGATGAAGTGGCTCTATCAGGATGGCCAGTTCGCCGCGAAGGAAGCTGTCACGCTCATCGGCCCCCGCAGCCGGGTCATTTCCAATCTCCGCATCCTCGGCCCGTGCCGAAATCTCAACCAGGTCGAACTCGCCTACACCGACGCCATCGCCTTGGGCTACGACATTCCCCTGCGCAGTTCCGGCGACATCAAGGGCACCACGGGCGGAATGCTCATGGGACCCGAGGGATTCTTCGAAATGCCCGACGGCATCATCCGCGCCATGCGCCACGTCCACATGCACCCGGACGACGCGGCCTATTACGGCGTCCAGGCCGGCGATTGGATGAAGCTCAAAATCGGCGGTCCGTGCGCCATCACCCTCGAGCAGATGCTCGTCCGCGTGGACAAGTCCTTCAAACTGGAGGTCCACATCGACACCGATGAAGGCAACGCCTGCAACCTCCTGCCCGACACCTCCTGCGAACTGATCCAGTAGCAAATCTCCGCAACTATTACTGCCGGGCGATTAATTAACCAACTTACCGTAACCTCAACCAACCAATCCAAACCCATACTATGAGTGAAGCATTAGGAATGATCGAAACCAAGGGCTATGTCGGCGCTGTGGAAGCCAGCGACGCCATGGTGAAAGCCGCCAACGTCACGCTCGTCCAGACCATCCCCATCGGCGGCGGTCTGATCACCGTGCTCGTGCGCGGCGATGTCGGCAGCGTCAAAGCCGCCGTGGACGCCGGTTCGGCGGCCGCTGGCAAAGTCGGTGAACTTATCAGTTCCCACATCCTCGCCCGCCCGCATGACGACCTGTTGAAGGTCTTCATCGACCCCGCCGTCGCCGCCGCCATCACTGCCGCGAAGAAGTAACCACCCTCCCAACTACTCTCTTAACTCTACAAAATTCTATGGCACAACAAGCAATTGGAATGATCGAAACCAAGGGCCTTTGCGCGCTGCTCGAAGCCTGCGACGCCGCCCTCAAGTCCGCCAACGTCACCCTCGTCGGCTGGGAAAAGGTCGGCAGCGGCTATGTGACCGCGTTCTTTCGGGGCGATGTCGCCGCCGTGAAGGCCGCCACCGACGCCGGTGCGGACGCCGCCAAGTCCATTGGCGAAGTCATCGCCGTCCAAGTCATCCCGCGCCCGCACGAAAGCCTCGCCGGTCTCGGCAAATGGCTCCAGCAATGAAAGGCGAGGAGACAGACGCTAGTAGCCAGAAGCCGCAAGGCTCCACGCTCCTGTCTCCTATCCGCTGCCCCCTGACTCCTCCGTGAAAATTCTCGTCGCCAACCTCGGCTCCACGTCGCTCAAGTGGCGGCTGTTCGATTTCTCGAACAGCCCCGAGCGGCTGTTGCACAAGGGGGGCTACGAGCGCGTGAGTGACTACTCAAAGGCAATTCGGGATTGCCTCGGTGAGTTACAGAGCGCGGGTCACATCAAGAGCGGGAGTGATCTGGCGGCGGTAGGGTTTAAGACGGTCATCGCCCAGGGCGTGAGTGGTTGCGTTCGCCTCGACGAGTCAGTGCTCGCGGCGATGGAAGCCTTCAACGGCCTCGCGCCCGCGCACAACCCGCCCTACATCACCGGCATCCGTCTCTTCAGCCAGATACTTCCCGGCGTGCCGTTGCTGGGATTATTCGAGACGGCGTTCTATCAATTCGCCCCCGAGGCGAACATGCGCTACGCCGTGCCAGAAAACTGGTATCAACTCGGCATCCGCCGCTGGGGCTTTCACGGCGCGAGTCATAAGTTCATCGCCGAACGTTCCGCGGAAATGCTCGGTCGCCCCGACGTGGCCGAGCGCGCCCGTCGCCTTTATGTGGACGGTGGCGCAACGCCCGTGAGCGGCCCGCCCCTGCGCATCATCTCCTGCCATCTCGGCGGTAGCTCCTCGATCACCGGCACACAGAACGGTGCGGCCATTGGCACCAGCATGGGACTTACACCCCAGTCCGGCCTGCCGCAGAACAACCGCGTCGGCGATCTCGATTCCTTCGCCGTTCCCTACTTTCTCCGCCAGACTGGAGCTACGATCGACGAAGCCGAGCGCCAGCTTTGCAAGGAAGGCGGATTGAAAGGTCTCTCCGGCGTGTCCAACGACATGCGCGACATCCAGACCGCCGCCGACCAAGGCAATGCGAAGGCGAAGTTAGCAGTCGAAGTCTTCGTCGCCAGCGCGCGGCAATGGATTGGCTCCTATCTCTTTCAACTCAACAGCGTGGACGCCCTCGTCTTCACTGCGGGCATTGGCGAAAACCGCGCCGAACTCCGCGCCGCCATCTGCGCCAACCTCGACCAGCTCGGCATCGTCCTCGATCCCGACAAGAACGCCGCCACCCGCGCCACCGAAGCCGTCATCAGCGCCGCCCATTCCCGCGTGAAGATTCTAGTTATCCCGACCAACGAAGAACTCGTCGTCGCCCGCGAAGTCAAACGCCAGCTAGAACGCACTGCATGACTCACAACCCTAAATTCATAATTCATAACTCCTAATTCATAATTTCCCCGTAACCCTCAACTCACTAACACAACACTATGGCACAACAAGCGATTGGATTAATTGAAACCCGCGGACTGGTGTCCCTCGTCGAGGGCACGGACGCGATGCTCAAGGCGGCGAATGTCGAACTCGCCGGCCCGATGAAACAGGTCGGCAACGCCCTCTGCACCGCGTGCGTCGTGGGCGACGTGGCCGCCGTCAAGGCCGCCGTCGATGCCGGAGCCGAGGCCGTCAAGGCCATCGGTGGCGAGATCGTCAGCGTGCATGTCATTGCCCGCCCGCATCCCGACGTCGAGAGCATCCTGCCCGGCAAACCGAAGGCCAAGTAACGCGTATGTTTCTGGCCAAGGTCGAAGGCGCGGTCGTGGCGACCAAGAAGGATCCCGCCATGAGCGGGCGCAAGATGCTCATCCTGCGCCCGCAGCTCGTGGACGACAAAGATCCTTCGCGCTTTCGCCCTGGCTCGAACACCATCGTGGCCGTGGACACCGTGGGCGCCGGCATCGGCGAACTGGTGCTCTTCTGCCAGGGCAGCTCCGCCCGCCTCGCGCAAAGCCTCAAAAACGCCCCCGTGGATGCCGTCATCATCGGCATCGTGGACACGGTGGATGTCCTCGGAAAAGAAATCTTCAACGCCAAGAACCAGTAACCGCCGCGCGGGTTTCCTCACCGCTTCCGTGTTACCCACGGAGGACTGAGGGAGCGCCCGCGCCAACCGCAGCCGTCCCCAGCCAATCATGAGCGCCGTAAACGAAACTTTGATCCGTGATGTCGTCGCCGAAGTCCTCGGTCGCCTGGGCAAGACCGGCGCCCCCGCCGCGAAACCGGCCGCCGCCCCCGCTCCCGCCCCCGCCGCGACGCCGTCGTGCAACTGCGGCACTACGACCGCGAGTGCGAGTGTAAGCGCGCCGAGCGGCGGTAGCATCTCCAGCGGTCGCGGCAAATACGGTGTCTTCCCCGACGCCAATTCCGCCTGCGCCGCCGCGCATGAAGCCTATCTCCAGCTTCAGAAGAAAGGCGTCGCCGCCCGCGCCAAGGTCGTCGAGATCGTCAAGACCATGGCCGACGCCAATGCCGGTGAGTGGGGTAGGATCGAACTCGAAGAAACCAAGATCGGCCGCCTCGACCACAAGATCGAGAAGCTGAAAATCATCAAGCTCGTCCCCGGCGTCGAGTGGCTCCGTCCCGACGCCCGGAGCGGAGACCATGGTATCACCCTTGAGGAATATACGCCTTTCGGAGTTGTCGGGGCCATTACTCCCAGCACTCACTCGATCCCTACTCTTAGTGGTAACATCGTAAATATTGTCGCCGCGGGTAACTCAGTCGTCTTCAACGCTCACCCTTCCGCCGCCAAGTGCGCCGCGCTCGCCGTGCGCGAATACAACAAGGCCATCGAACGCGAAACCGGCATTGAGAACCTCGTCACCATCATCGAAACACCGACGATGGAGAGCTTCAACAGTCTTTGCAAACACGAGGCCGTGCGCCTGTTGCTCGTCACCGGCGGTCCCGGCGTGGTGAAGGCCGCGATGCAGACCGGCAAGCGCGCCATCTGCGCCGGCCCGGGCAATCCGCCCGTGCTGGTCGATCACACCGCCTGCATGACCCGCGCCGCGCGCGCCATCATCACGGGTGCCGCCTATGACAACAACCTGCTCTGCATTGGTGAAAAGGAAGTCTTCGCCCTCGACCGCATCGCGGACAAACTGATGAGTGAGATGGAAAAAAATGGCGCGGTCCGCCTCAACGCCGCGCAACTCGACGCACTCACCAAGGCCGCCTTCACCTTCAAACCCGGTCACGGCGGAGGCTGCGCCGAACCGTCCGTGAACCGTGATTTCATCGGCAAAGACCCTGGCGTGCTCGCCAAGGCCGCGGGCATCAACCTCCCCGCGGGCACCCAGCTTCTCTTCGCCGAGACTGATGCCAATCATCCCTTCGTCATCGAAGAACAGATGATGCCGTTCCTGCCCATCGTGCGGGTAAAGTCAGTCGAGGAAGGCGTTGAGCGTTCCAAAGAGGCCGAGCACAATTACAAGCACACGGCCATCATCCATTCGCACGATGTCGAGGCTATGACCCTGATGGGCCGCGCGCTCGACACGACTCTCTTCATCAAGAACGGCCCCTGCATGGCCGGCCTCGGACTCGGTGGCGAAGGCTATCTTAGCTTCTCCATCGCCACGCCCACCGGCGAAGGCATCACCAACCCGCGCACCTTCACCCGCGTCCGCCGCTGTGTGATGGTGGATAACTTGCGAATCTACTGAGTTCTGACTCCTGACTCCGGATAACTGGCTCCTGACTCCTATCCCATGAATCTCGCCCGCGTCGAAGGCAACGTGGTCGCCACCCGCAAGCATCCTAGCTTGAACGGCTGGCGGCTCGTGATCTGCCAGCCGATCGGGCCGGAGGGCGGTGTCGAAGGCCAGCCGCAGGTCGCGATTGACCCGCTGGGCGCGGGCTTGCATCAACGAGTAGTCATTTCTTCGGACGGTGCCGCCGCGCGCAAGACCGTGGGTGACGAGAAGAGTCCCGCCCGCTGGATCATCGTTGCCATCGTCGATGAGAAAGTCCCGGGGGTGATGGTATGAGACTCGGCACTGTCATTGGTCGTGTCACCCTGAGTGTCACAACGCCCGGATTGGAAGGCGCGCGCTGGCTGGTCGTGAGTCCGTTCAATCGCAGCCATTTTCAGAACGGCATCCACGCCATCGAAGGACTCAGCACCGAGCCAAGCTTGGTAGTCTATGACGCCCTCGGTGGCGGAGTAGGACAGACCATCGGATTCATCGAAGGCCGCGAGGCCGCCCAACCTTTTGACAAACCACCCCCGATCGACGCGATCAACGCGGCGCTCGTGGACGAAATCTTTTACCACCCGCAAACATGAAGAAACTAATCAGCGCCAAAGACCTCGAGGAACTTATCCGCAAAGGTGCCGACCTGAACGCCACCCTGGCCGACGCCATTCTCACCCCTTCGGCCAAGGACATTCTGCGCCGCAACAGTTCTCCCAAAGGTGCCAAGTCACAGGACGCCGCCAAGGCTCCGGCCGCGCCCAAGGCCATCACATCGAAGAGTCCCAAGGCGGACCTGGAAGCGTATTTCAACTCGCCCGCATGCCATGTTTTGAAGGAGCAGTTGTGTGACATCGGCCGCCGCCTCTGGGGCCGCGCCTATGTCGATGGCAACGGCGGCAACATCGCCATCAAGGTCGGTGCGGACGTTGCGCTCTGCACGCCCACCCTCGTCAGCAAGGGCTTCATGAAACCCGAAGACATGTGTCTGGTGGACTTCGAGGGCAACCAACTGGCCGGCGAGAAGAAGCGCACCAGCGAGATTCTCATGCACCTGCAGATCATGAAGCGGCAACCCAAGGCCGTGGCGACGTGTCACTGTCATCCGCCTTACAGCACGGGTTTCGCCGTCGCGGGATTGGTGCCGCCGACGTGCATGATCCCTGAGTATGAAGTCTTCGCCTCGGTCGCCATCGCGCCGTATCGGACGCCGGGCACGCCGGACATGGGCAAGCTCGTCGGCGACCTCGTGGACAAGCACAACACGATTCTCATGGCCAACCACGGCGTCGTCTCGTGGAGCCACAACAACGTCGAGGATGCCTATTTCAAAATGGAAATCCTCGAGGCCTACTGCCGCACGATCCTCGTGACCGCGCAGCTCGGCGTGCCCGCCAAGACGATGACCGCGCCGCAACTCCAAGACTTGCTAAAGATCAAGCAGAGCCTCGGCATCCCCGACCCACGCCACGGCCTCAAGGAATGCGAGCTTTGCGACAACGACCAATGGCGTCCCGGCGTCTCCTGCGCCCTGCCGCCGAAGGAAGCCGCCATCGGCTACGACGCGGAGGCCGAGGCGGCGGTGAAGGCGATCACCGATCAGTTGGTGGCGCAGGCGAAGTAGGCGGTTTGTGGCGGAGGGCAGCCGGCATGACGACAGCAGCCAGTGATTCCTCAGTGCTGAATCAACGCAGCGGAATTGCACGTCTGCCCTGCTGCCGGCTTCCTGTCCAGAAAGGCCCAACCCTGACGCGCTGTGGCGGGAAATGGTCGCGCCGGGTAGCTCGAGTCAGGATGAAAAATGCCAGGAACTCCACCCGGGTCGTTTCCCCGGCATTTCCCGGGCTTCCGCTTCGCGGCCAGCGTGTTACTTTGTGTTCAATATGAGCACCGTGATGATCGAAATACCTGAGTCGTTCGTTCGCAGCTTCGGCGCGACGGACGAAGAGGCTGTCCGCAATGCGAAGCTCACGCTGGCAATTGAGATGTATCGCCAGGGGCGGTGGAGCACGGGCGGGGCGGGGAAGTTTTGCGGCCTGACTCGCATCGCGTTCATGGACTTGCTCCGTGATCGCAAGGTAGAGATGCCCTATACCGAAGAGATGCTGGAACAGGACCTTGCTTATGCCCGCAGTCGTCGCTGACTCCTCCCCGCTGGTGTATCTCACCCGGCTGGGACGATTCGAACTGCTGCGGATTCTCCACCGGGAAGTCCTCATCCCGCCCGCGGTCTGGCGTGAGGTGGGAATTGAAGGCCAGCATTTGGCCGAAGGCCAGGCCCTCGCCCGAGCCTGTGCCGAAAGCTGGGTACGCGTACTGACTCCCGGTGCAGCGCCGCTTCCTCCCGACTGGGAATTGGAACAACTGGATGCCGGGGAGCGCGAAGCCATTGTCCTGGCGCTGGAATTAAGCGCTTTGTTGGTGATTGACGAGCGCGACGGTCGGGCGGTGGCAACGCGATTGGGACTGCGCCTGACCGGCACTCTGGGTTTGCTGGTCGAAGCGAAAAACCGCGCGCTCATTCCCAGCCTGCGAATTGAGCTCAATCGCTTGCTCGTGGAAACGAATTTCCGGTGCGCTGAATCCCTGCTCCAAAAGGCCCTCTTGGAAGTAGGTGAGATCAGTCCCAACTAATTAAATGAAATCCCTCGAAACCAAACTCGCCGAAGTCAAAGCCAACCGCTCCTCGCGCGCGTTCATCTTGGCGGATGCCAAGGATGCCGACATGGCGTTTGGCGTCCGTGCGCCGGGACCGCGCGGGTATCTGGCGCGGCCGGGATCGCGGCCGGCGCAGTTCTCGCCGGAGGTGTGGTCGCGGGATGAGTTCGGCTACCGGAATCTGCCTGAGTTTCTCGACATTATCCGCGAGGTGGTTCACCAGGGCTTGGTGGACATCATGCTCATGTCTGCATACGTGAATGAGCAACTCACGATCAAGGAAGGTTTGTTCAAGACTAACCATGTCACTCCCGCCGCCCGCGCGAATGACACCACGGACGTCTGGGCGGCGCGGCACGGATGTTACACCCGCGAGCCGAGCCAGCCGTTCCGCAGCGCGACCATTGATCATATCCAGTGTGGCGAGGTCGAATGTGACCGCAGCAGTGACCAGTTCCCCGGAGCCAATCTCGGTCTCTACTCTGTCACTTTCGTCAACGAACTCGAACAGGACCGCGAGGCGCTGCTGTGGTACAAGGAATTTCGCGAAGAGGCCGAACGAAAGCGATTCCATCACTTCCTGGAAGTCTTCGATCCCAACGTCACCAGTGGTATTGCGCCGGATAAGTTGGGCGAGTTCATCAATGACAACATCCTCCGCACCCTTGCCGGCGTGCCTGAGGCCGGGCGGCCGGATTTTCTGAAGATTGTCTATCACGGTCCCAAGGCGATGGAGGAACTCGCGCAATACGATCCCAATCTCGTCGTCGGCATCCTCGGTGGCAGCGCGGGCACGACCTATGATGCCTTCAAGCTCATCCACGACGCCCAGAAATACGGCGCGCGAGTCGGTCTCTACGGACGCAAGATCAACAACGCCGAGCATCAACTCGCCTTCATCGAGATGCTGCGCCTGATCACCGATGGCAAAATTTCCCCCGAAGAAGCTGTGCGCGCCTACCACGGCGTCCTCCAAGCCAAAGGCATCAAGCCCCACCGCGCCCTCGCCGACGATCTCCAGATCACCGACCAAGCCATGAGCTACGACGGCAGCGCGGCCAAACGCGCCACCGTCACGATGCCCGGCAAACCCGCCGCATCGGCGAAACCCGCCACGCCGCCGTCCGCAGCGAAACTCGCCGCGAAAACCACCGCCGCGCCCGCGTCCACGCCCGCCCGCCCGACGCCCGTCACCGACTGGCCCAAGCGCGCGGATGGTTCCCCCGACTTCGCCAAGATGACCTCCCCGCACCGCCGCGCCTTCGACCAGGCGCGGCTCAAGCGCATCTACGGGTAGGCCGGCAAAGCGCGGACGCCCAAGTCCGCTGTTTTTTGCACGGCTTTGCACGCGCGGCCACGGCCCTCCGTGCTACAAGGCCTTTTCATATGGGAGTGGGTTTGGTGACGAGGCGGAAGGGGAAGGCGGGTTGGCGGGCCGCCAGCTCAAAGAGGGCGGGCCAGCTCAGGTGCGGCGCCCGCTGCGCGCGCAGCGCGATCAGGCCCGTCCGCCGCACGGCCAGG
>CAMAUZ010000109.1 GCA_945861535.1 Akkermansia muciniphila
CAGCACCTCGTTGGCCGGCATGCGCCCGATCGAGAGCGCGTGCAAAGTCACATCCGCCTTGGCTTTCTTCTCACCGTGGCAACGCACGCAATTCGCCTTCAGGACCTCCCGCACGAACTGTTCGTCGGAAGCCGCCCCGAGCCGCCCGATCAGCAACAGGAATGCCATCACCACTGATCCAAAAACGAGGCGGCTCATTTTGGAGGACGTAACAACAGGGACCGGCGGTGGTTTGGTGGATGCTGCGTGGTTCAAGGAGATTTGTGCTGGGTCAGGTTGTGCCCCACGGTTCTGAGTCCTTCGCGATCGGTTGGCAAGGACGGAGAGCATAGCCCGCGCTTTTTGCACGGCGTGCCGGATAATGACGAGGTGTTCGCAAAGCCGCGGAAACAGGAAGCAGGCGGGGCGGGCCGTTGGTGCAGACATGCGAAACCGCTGCCAACACCCTGGGATGAGGGTCGTGGTGACCTAGCCCGGATATTTCATCGTCCCGTCGGAGGCGCAGGCTGTCCGCCCGTGTAGCGCAGGTTTCCAAACCTTCTGTATCGCCGATTTCCAAGTCGGCAGGGTGTCGGCCTCGCCGAGCGCGCGGCGGGTTTGGCTGCCTGCGCCTCCGCAGACTTGGAAGCCTGCGGGGCGGGCCTTCTCCCCGGCGCGTGTCTTCGTTCAGCCCACGCCCGACGCAGATTCCATCGCCGCTGCGGTGCGGCTATGGGCGTTCTTGGCGGCAATTCTCCCGCTCAACCTGCGGTCACTGCTGCCGTAAAGGAGGCGGTCCTGAATGGTTTGGCCGGGACCGGCACAACGGCACACCGGCCCCGCGCGTTCGTCAGCCAATTGCCTTGGATCGACCAAGGGCCATTTTCAGAAAGAGCCGTTAAGCCCGAGTTGGAGGTAGGGTGCGCCGTCGCCGTTAAGTTGGAGTTTTTGGTCGCGGAAGCGGAGACGGCGGTCGATGAGCCAGCCGGCCTCGGTGGTGAGGGCAAGGTTTTTGGCGAGCTGCCAGCGGGCACCGGCACCGGCGCGGATTTCGCGGTAGTTGAGGTCGGCGTTATCGAGGTTGGGTCGCCCGTGCTGGGTGCCGAATTGTTCGCCGACGCGGAAGACGCCGCCGCGGAGTTCGCCGCCGACGTGGAGGGTAAGACCAGGATGTAGGGCGTATTCGAGGCGGGGTTTGGGCAGGGCGAACCAGAGGGTGGCGCGGTCGGCAAATTTCCAGCGGACGCCGGGGCCGCCGATGACGGGAAATTCTCCGCGGAACGTGACGTTGGCGCGGGCGAAGAATTGCAGGTCGCGGTTGACCGAGTAGGTGGTCATGAGGGCGAAGGGGCTGTTGAAGTCGTTGAGGCCGATGTCGGCGAAGTCGCTGTAGAGGCCGGGGGAGGCTTCGAATTGGACGCTCCAACGGTCGGTGAGTCGCCAGTCGGTGGCGAGTTTGAGGGCGAGGCCGTGTACACTTCCAGGAATGGGTGCGCCGGCGGGAGCGCCGAAGGCGTAGCGGTCCCAACTGAGACCGGCGCGCCAGGTGAAACTGGCGCTGGTGCGGGTGGTGGCGAGGTAACTGACGCGGGTGTGCAGGGTGTCGATGTCGCCGAGGCGGACGGAGCCGAGGGCGATGCGGGACGGGGCGGCGTAGGAGAGTTCGGTCCGGTAGTCGTTGCGGGAACTCGCGTCGGGCGGGGTCATGGGGGCCCAGACTTGGGCAGAGGCGGCGCGGGCGGCGAGGATGGCAAGGAGCAGGCAGGAGAGGAGCGGGTTCATTTTCACGGGCGGGAAGGTGGCGCAGAATGGCGGGGAGGCGCAAGTCGGGGGAGCGCGCGGGCGTTCCCCGCCCGCTGTGGCTCCGCCCCTGCGACCACGCCAGAAATTCTCAGCACCCCGGATCCGATGTTGCCGCTGCGGCCGAGACGGCCGCGCTCTGTTGATTGCGGCTCCGCCGCGCTGTGTTCATCGTCTCAGTGTGGTTCTCACATCGGTTTTCAGTGCATAGCTGCGGTTGAGGAAGGCGATGATCTGGCTGGTTTCGTCGGCGGTGCGGTCCTTGCCGAGGCCCATTTCGGCCATCGTTTTGACTGCTGGGGGAAGGTCGCCTGGGTGCCGCCGTGGTAGTAGGGACCGGTTGTTCGTGTTCAGTCCGCACACGGAGAGGACCAAAGGGCTGGGTCACATGGTGGGACGCGCCGTGCATTGGGCAGCCAACCGGGATGCAACGGGCAAAACGAACGCCGCATCGAAGCATCCACAGGGTCAGAATGCTGCCACGCAGAGGTAGGCATTCAGCACGAGATAGAACAGCGCCGGGGCCGTCTGCAGCAGAGTGTCTTTGAGGCGGATGCGGACGCCGACTGCGACCAGCATCATCAAGGCAAGGCCAGCCGCCGCTGCGCGGCCGATCCACGGTTGGCTCAGGCCCGCCAGCAAACCCAGCGCGGCGCACAACTGCAATGCTCCGATCGGCGCGCGCTGCGGACCGAAGCGATAGCGTTCAAACTCGCGTTTCAGGGAGTCGGAGAGAAAGCACGCCGCGCCGTATCCGAGGAAGGAGATGGCCGAACAAAGGATCAATGCGACGTTCAAGAGTGGCAGCTTACACCCTCCGTTCGCCTGCGCACTCTTCGTTCCGGTGGAAGCATTCGCTCGCGATCAACCATTGAGGAGCCGGTAGTTGATGGCCGCGATGATCAGGGAGAGCACCAGCAAGGTCAGCGAGGGAAGCATTTTGGGCACGGGATTCTTCACGCGCAAATGGGTGACGAACGCGCAGGCCATGAGCGCGGCAATGCCGAGTCCGCCGGCCATCGCGAAGGGTCGGCGTTCGATTCCGATCAGCAGCAGCAGGGCGAACGTGATTTTTAGAATGCCAACCAGATCCCGCAACCAGTCGGGCAGGCCGTAGTGTTTGAATTCCTGAACGATGTTCTGGTAGCGCACGGTCCACACAAAGAAAACCGAGGCAACCACCAGGGCTTGCAATGCGATTGTCAGATTTTGCATGGCGCAGCTTATCGGGATCGCGATGGGTGAGTAGGCAAATGTCGTCCCTCGCGGACATTTCAGCGCAAGGCCTGTTGCAGTCTGGCCACGGCGAGTTCCTTGGCCTTGGCCTCGACTTCGACGGTTAGGTCCCAGCCCCGCCACGCGGCGGGAAAGTCTTTTGGGTCGATGTAGTCGTGGTGTCGTTCCGGTTTTGGCCCTTTCCAGCCTTCCAGCGGACTGGAGATGTGGAACAACGGTTCGCGGTTCCAGGTCGCGCGCGCGGCGGCGGTCGCTTCCTCCACGCTCAAGGTGTCCGGGCAGCAGCGGTGATGATGCGCGTCGTAAACCAACGGCACGCCCGTGGCGCGGCACAACGGGAGCAGGTCGGCCGGCGTGAACGTCTTGTCGTCGTTTTCAACCGTCAGGCGCGTCCGGGCGCGGGGGCTGAGCCGGTCGAGGTTGCGCCGGAAGCGTTCGAGCGCCGCCGGCTTGTCGCCGTAACCGCCGCCGCCGTGGATGTTGACCGTGTCGGCATTGGTCCACTCGGCGATTTCGGCCTGCGATTCGATATCGGCGATGGAGCGACCCACGATGTCCGCGTCGGGCGAGTTGAGCACGACGAACTGGTCGGGATGAAATCCGGTGCGGATGCCCTGCGCGCGGGCGAACTCGCCGCAGCGGCGAAACTGCGCCACGAGTTCCGCGGCCCCGGGCAGTTCCTCGACGCGGTAGCCCACGGTCGGATGCGTTTTGATCGGCAGGATGGGGCTGAGAATCCGGAAGGACCGGATGCCGTTGGCGGCGCAGAATATCAAGGCCGCGAGCAACGAGTCGGCGTTGGCCGTGCCGAGGGCGGCGAGGCGGGCCAGTTGCTCACGGCGAGGCAGGCGCGCGAGCGCGGTCGCGGTAGTGGTGCTGAACTTGATGGGCTGCGCGATGAACTGGCAGCAAAGCCCCAGCCGCAATGCGCCGGCGGCGGCGCCGGACTTTTTGGCTTTCGGTGTGGGCATGCTCAACTCCTCGCCTGAACACTGCCAAACCCGCCATCCACGCCGAGGACCTGACCCGTCACCCAGCCTTGCTCGCGGTCCAGCAGCCAGCAGATGGCGGAAGCCACCTCCGCCGGTTCGCCGATGCGCCCGAGTGGGTGCAAAGCGGCGGAAGCCTTCGCGACGACTTCACTCTGCGTGAGCGCACGGGTTAATGCTGTGCGGGTGAGTCCCGGCGCGACGCAGTTCACGCGCACGCCTTGGCGCGCGTAAGTCGCGGCGGCGGCCAGCGCCAGGCCTTCGACCCCGGCTTTCGCGGCAGCGATGGCCTCGTGATTGACCAGTCCTCGGCGCGCGGCCACGGACGAACACAACACAATGCTCCCGCCGCCGGTCTGACGCATCATGAGCCGGGCGGCGGCGCGCAGGAGGTTGAAGGCCGTGGTGAGATTGATTGCCAGCGTCTCAGCGAATTCCTGGTCACTGATAAGGTGCGCGGGCTTGAGCAGGATGGAGCCGGCGCAGTTCACCACGCCATCCACCCGCCCGTGGCTGGCTGCGACGGACTGCAACAACGCATCCACGGCCGCACTGTCGCGGGCGTCGCAGGCCATGGCTTGGGCGGAAGTCTCGGTGGCAACCGACTGAAGACGCGCGGGATCCCGACCGGCGAGCACGATCCGGCAATCGCGGGCGGCCAAGCGCCGTGCCACTGCGGAACCGATGCCACCAGCCCCGCCGACAATCACCATTACTGGAGAGGTTTCGTTGGTCATAAATTGATTTGTCCATCTGCCATCTGCACCCAAGCGGCCGCGGAGAGTAGCGCGAGTTCGAAGCCCCGCCAGTTAGAATCCCGGACAACATGTTGGGTGGTAAGGTAAGCTTGGAATCGGCAGTCGGGTTGAACCACGAACGACACGAACGACACGAAAACCCGGAAAACAAAGCGCGGAAGCGCGGCGGCTCGACATCCGAATAACTCACCCGCCGGATGATTCCCCCTGATTCCGCTAGCCCTACACTTCGCGTGCATTTACATCCATTGGCGACCGGTCGCCCGGTTAATACAGCGAATGAAAATGGCCCGACTACTGACAATGCAACGCGCGTTGCTGTGCCTCGTTGGTCTGCTGGCCGCCGTCGGGTGGGCGGCCGATCCACAACCAAAACCCGAAGGCCAGCAACTAGGCGACGAATTCATCTACCGCCAGTTCCCCCTCGCCGACGGTCACCTCTCGTGCGCGCATCGCGCCGGACCGGGGCCGACCCTCGTGCTTATTCCCGGCACGTTCGGCGATGCCCGCGTGTTTGCCGAGTTGGTCAAAACGCTCGACAAGTCGCTGAACCTTGTGCTCATCGAGAATCGCGGCTTGGGGAAAAGCTGGCCGCCGCCGAAGGAGGGGTCGATCGAGCAGTGCGGGCGCGACGCCGTTCTGATTCTCGACGCGCTGAAGATCGACACATTTTACGTCGGGGGACACAGCTTGGGAGGGATGATCTCGCTGGAGCTGGGCCGCAGCTTTCCGCGGCGCATCCGCGGAATCATCTCGATGGAAGGCTGGACGAATTGGCAGGCGGCCCGCGACGCCTTCGGCAACGACATGAAATCGACCCTCACGCCGGAACAACTCCGCCTCAAGGAGGAATACCGCAGAGACGTGCTGCAGCGCTGGACGCCGGAGCAGATCAAGGCTTTCGCCACGATCTGGCGTCAGTGGGACGGAACAGAATTTCTCAAAACCACCGACCTGCCCATCTTGGAACTCTACGGCGACCGCGGCCAAAAACCGCCTGCCGACCCGCGATTGCTGGGCATCCCCAATCGCAAGAACATCAAAGTGTTCTGGTTCGAAGGCGCGTCACATTCGCTGCTGATGGAACGCCCGGAAGGGGTCGCGCGGCAGACCAATGAATTTATCGCCCAGGTGGAGAAGGCGCGGGGCGGGTGAACTGAAGTCGGGCGACGTGCTTCGCGCGCGCAGAAATTCCGTGCGGACCCTGCGGTGAAGGGCCCCGGCCGCGTGGCCATCACCGCTGGCGGGAATCGAGAGGCCGCGCTTTGCGCCACTCATTTTCTTGCAGGCCGATGCGCTCCACGGGAATGCGCTGGAAGCCCAGTTGCCAGGCGGGCGAATCGGGGAGGAGTTGAAAATTCAGCCGCGGGGCGTCGGCGAAGCGGGGGTCCTTGTCCGTCAGGTTGGCGTCGAATGTGACGCCGGGTTCGGCTGCTTTCTCGAGGTTCAACCACCGGCCGCCAGAGTTGACATTTCGGCGCACGAGGTTGCCGCGCGGGGCCGGCGGGTTCTCTTTGCGGATGTTGACCAACTCCGGATAGCGGTCGCTCCACGGCGGTTGCTGGAAGGGAACCGCGTCGAGTCGCTGGTCCATGAAGCCGCCGGGGGCCACGGTTTCGCGCATCCAGCCCAACCCGCGCGCATCGACATGCACCGCAGGCTGGCAATCCACGAAAACGTTGTTCTCGACCACGTTGTCCCGGCCACCGCCAATGAACGCCGCGCGGGCCGTCTGGAAAAAGATGTTCCCGAAGATGCTGGTTCCGCTGGCCGCATCATCCAGATAAACCGCCATGGCACCGTGCAGTCCGGGACCGCTGATGTGGTGGAAAAAATTGTGGCGAATCTGGTTTCCCCGCATGGTCCAGTCGCGGCCCATGTAGAAGGCGCCGACGTCTCCCGTTTCCTGGCAGACGCGGTGAATGTCGTTGAATTCCACCAAGTGGTCGTTGCCGCTGAGCAGGATGCCGTTGTGCGGTGCGTCGTGAATCAGGTTGTGCGCGGCGCGGTTGCCCACTCCGTGCAAGCCGATGGCGGGCCGGTAGGTGCGAATCAACCGCGCATAGTGGTGGATGTGGTTGTTGTCGGCGAAGTGCCCCGCCGGTTCGAGGGTGGCGCGGTCCCCGCCCGCAAGTGCCACGCCGCCTTCGCCCGTCTGGTAGATGTCGCAGCCGGTCACGCCGTGATTTTTCCCGCCCGAGATGGACACCGCCCACGCCCCGGTGTTGCGAAATACGCAGCCACCCATCCGCACGCTGGCACCCGCTTTGATGCGCACTGCGGTTCCGCGCGTCGCCTCGATCACCAGACCGCGAACGGTGATCCAGGACGCGTTGTCAAAAGTCAGGACCCCGCTCGCTTCCGACAGGACCACCCCGGCGCGGAGGTCGCCCGGCGGCCAGAAATAGAGCGTCCCGCTTGGGCGGTCGAGGAACCACTCGCCCGGGGTGTCCAGTTCGGCGAGGAGGTTGAAGGCGTAGTAGCGCTGCCCTTTGCGAAATCCGTAGTTATGTTGCGGCGACGCCAGTTCGATGGTTCGGGTTGCGGGGGTGATTGCGGCAATGCGCTGCTGGCCGTCCGACCAGTCCCAAAACCAGTATCCGCTTACCCACGCATCCGTTTCCCCGGCCCAGTTGGACGGTCGCTCGCCCGCGTAGGTGAACTTGCCGATGGCGTCGCCTTTGAGGCCGTGTGAAGTAATAGGCTTACCGCCCGTGAGGTCGCCGACTCGTGCGAAATCGGCGTTTGGCCAGCGCGCCAGCGTCATTGGTTGGTCGGCAAAAAACAGTTCCAGCCGCTTGCCAGCCTCCGCCACGGTGCCGAAATCGCGCATTCCGGACGAGACCAGATTCGCTTGCAGCACTTTGCCGCAGGCCGCTTCGGGGAGTCGTTGCAGTGCGGCGGGATCGGTCACCGGCTGGAATCCCTGAATCGTGCGACCGCCCGAGAGCACAACCCGTTCCTCACCGAGATTTCGCCAGACGACCGGGGCCTGCGCGGTGCCTGAATCCTCGGGCCCAAACACCAGCGGTTGCCGACGTTCATAGACGCCGCCACCGAGGAAAACGGTGACCGGCTCATTCCCCTGCTTGCGCCGTTCGCGCACCGCCTGGCGGGCACGCTCCAGCGTGGCGAAGGGTCGTGCCGCCGTCCCGGCATGGGTGTCATTGCCGGACGGGGAGACGTGGAATTCCGCCGCCCGTCCCGCAAGGGTCGGAGCGACCAGCAAGAGTGAGATCAGGATCAGGATCGGAACTGTCCGGGTAATGGGCAACACGCAGGGAAGAACGGTGGCGCGGCTGCGAGGATTCAATGGAGTCGCAGAACCGGCAGAATGCCGGTCCCGCGGAGCATGCTCCCGGCGGGCCGGTGAAACCGCGACGCCGTGGCAGACCTGTCTCCGACCGCCGAGGGAGGGCGCATCACCGGCGCCTCCCGAGGCGAGCCTGGGCCGCACTGTTGAAACAGCGCATAGCACCTGTCCCCTGCCCCGCCGTGGGTGCTGCTACACGTGTGCGCGATCGAAACTTGAAATATCTGGTCGCGGGAAATGGCGCGACCGTCACCGCCCGCTTCGGCCTCGACGGCATCGCCATCGGCGACCCAAACCGCAGTGAGGAGGGCGGGGACACGGTGTCGTCGAGCCATTGCCCAACGTCGTTTAGAGCCATCGTCCGTTGCCGGTGGCGATGGTCACGAACGGCCTCCTTCCAGCTCCTTGAATGCCCCGGTCCGCGCCACCGCCCGGGTTTTCAACGATCGCGAGAACGATTCTTGCCAACGCTTCATGCCAGCCTAAAATCCGCGCCGGTTGTGCCGGCTGACAAGGGAAGTCCCTGAATCGTGCAACGTCCAAAAAACAAAATTCTTGTCCGTGAATTCGAACCAATAGTTGTCTTCAGCCTTTGATCTCCCGCGTCTCCCGGAAGCCTCGACCGATCCTCTCCGTTCACCCCAACCCAAACAAAAACCTATGTCCACCGAAGCCAAGTGCCCCTTCCATCACAGCGCCGTCAGCGGCGGCACCACGAACCATGACTGGTGGCCGAACCAGTTGAAGCTCGAGCTGCTGCACCAGCATTCCTCCAAGTCCGATCCCATGGGCGGGGCCTTCAACTACGCCGAGGAGTTTCAGAGCCTCGACCTGGCGGCGGTGAAGCAAGACCTCGCCGCGCTGATGACCGACTCGCAGGACTGGTGGCCCGCGGACTTCGGCCACTACGGTCCGTTGTTCGTCCGCATGGCATGGCACAGCGCCGGCACCTACCGCACCGGTGACGGTCGCGGTGGCGGTGGCCGGGGCCAGCAGCGCTTCGCGCCGCTCAACAGTTGGCCGGACAACGTGACCTTGGACAAGGCGCGTCGCCTGCTCTGGCCGATCAAGCAGAAGTATGGCCGGAAGATTTCCTGGGCCGACCTGATGATCCTCACGGGGAACGTGGCGCTCGAAACGATGGGCTTCAAAACGTTCGGCTTTGGTGGCGGGCGTGAGGACACTTGGGAGCCGGATCACGATGTGTATTGGGGCAAAGAGAAGGTCTGGCTGAATGACCAGCGCTACTCCGGCGACCGGGAGCTCGAGAATCCCCTCGCGGCCGTGCAGATGGGGCTGATTTACGTCAATCCCCAGGGACCGAACGGCAACCCTGATCCGATTGCGGCGGCGCGGGATATTCGCGAGACCTTCGCCCGCATGGCGATGAACGACGAAGAAACGGTGGCGCTCATCGCGGGCGGTCACTCCTTTGGCAAAACCCACGGAGCGGGAGACGCGAAACATGTGGGGCCTGACCCGGAGGCGGCGGGCCTCGAGGCGCAGGGCCTGGGCTGGCAGAGCAGCTTTGGCACGGGCAAAGGTGGTGACGCGATCACCAGCGGATTGGAAGTGACCTGGACCACCACGCCCACGAAATGGAGCAACAGCTATTTCGAACACCTGTTCGGCTACGAATGGGAACTCACCAAAAGCCCCGCCGGGGCGCATCAGTGGACGCCGAAAAATGGCGCGGGTGCCGGCACCGTGCCGCACGCGCACGACCCCTCGAAGCGGATCGCGCCGTCCATGCTGACCACGGACCTCGCGCTGCGGTTCGACCCGGCTTACGAAAAAATCTCCCGGCGCTTCCTGAAGAATCCGAAGCAATTCGCCGACGCGTTCGCCCGCGCCTGGTTCAAGCTGACGCATCGCGACATGGGTCCCCGGGCGTGTTATCTCGGACCGGAGGTGCCGAAAGAAGAACTCCTCTGGCAGGATCCCATTCCCGCGGTGGATCACAAATTGATTGGCGCGAAGGACATCGCCGACCTCAAGGGCAAAATCCTCGCGTCGGGATTGTCCGTCTCGCACTTGGTTTCCACCGCCTGGGCCGCGGCCTCCACCTTCCGTGGCTCCGACAAGCGCGGCGGTGCGAACGGCGCACGCCTGCGCCTGGCCCCGCAGAAGGACTGGGCGGTGAACCAGCCCAAACAACTGGCAAAAGTGCTGAAGGCTCTCGGGACCATCCAGAGCGCCTTCAATCAAACGGCCACCGGCGGCAAGCAGGTTTCGTTGGCCGACCTGATCGTTCTGGCCGGTTGCGTGGGCGTCGAGCAGGCGGCGAAGAACGCCGGCCATGCCGTGAAGGTGCCGTTCACGCCGGGACGCATGGATGCTTCCCAGAAGCAAACCGACGCGAACTCCTTCGCCGTGCTGGAACCCATCGCGGACGGCTTCCGCAATTACCTCAAGGGCAAATACACCGTGTCGGCCGAAGCGCTGCTGATCGACAAGGCGCAGTTGCTCACGCTGACCGCGCCGGAAATGACCGTGCTCGTGGGCGGTCTGCGCGTCTTGAAAACGAATGTCGGCGACGCGCCGCACGGAGTCTTCACCCAGCGGCCCGGAACGCTGACGAATGACTTCTTCATCAACCTCCTCGACATGAGTACCGAGTGGCTGCCGGTCTCGAAGGACGCGGATGTGTTTGAAGGTCGTGATCGCAAAACGGGCGCGGTCAGGTGGACGGGTACCCGGGTTGATTTGGCCTTCGGTTCCAACTCCCAATTACGGGCCCTGGCCGAAGTTTACGGCAGCGCCGACGCCGGGAAGAAGTTCGTCCACGACTTCGTCGCGGCCTGGGACAAGGTGATGAACCTCGATCGCTTCGACCTTGCGTGATGCCTGAAATCGACCCGAGGCGCGCCCCTGGATCCTCGTCAGGACCGGGGCGCCCTCGGGTGTGAAACTGCGGGCCTCAAGGGTCGCCGATTGAATTTCGGCATTGAGGGCCTGCTGGCGAAAGACGGAGCTGCGATCCATGCGGAGCATGGCCGTCCGGGCCGCAGCGGCAACATCGGAGGCGGAGCGTTTGGGTTTTCCAAGGCTTTCGCGTGTGCGGAGCCGCTGCGGGCGGGGACCGCCCGCGCGCCAAACTCTTCGCCGCGCGCGAGGAGTTTGCAGAGTTGTGGTACAGAACGACGGAGCCGCAATCCACGGAACTCGCCTGTGTCCGCCGAGGACCAGTCGCAGCGGCCCCGAAACCGCGCCGGCACCCGCTGGCATCAGCGGCGTCCCGCAGCGGCCAACCTGCTGTGGCGGTTGCTCCGCGCCTCCCGCCGCGCTCCGGGAAAAATCCTCGCGGCGCGTGCCGCTCCTCGGTAGCGTCCCGCCCCATGAATCGCACCTGCTCCACCGTCTGGCTTCAGCGTCTGGCTCCCCTTGTTCCCGTGCTCCTGCTGCTGCTGGCGGGATGCGACAAGAAATCTGATCCCGGAACACCGGGTTCTCCGACCACGCAGACACGCCCATCGGCCGGGCCGCCGCCCGAGGGCGCGCTGATCGCCAAGTGCGAGCCGGGCATCCCGGGGGGCCGATTGGTCATCGCCACCTTCGGCGATCCGAAGACCTTCAATCCCATCACGGCCAATGAGAGTTCCTCTGAGGACATCATCCGGTTCCTCTTCGCCAGCCTCGTGAACATGGACTGGCTCACGCAGGAGATCGAACCCGGCCTCGCGGAGTCCTGGGCCGTGGCCGAAGACAAAAAGACGTGGACCTTCAAACTCCGTAAGAATCTCAAGTGGAGCGATGGTCATGCACTGACCGCCGATGACGTGACCTTCACCTGGGATCTGATCTACAACCCGAAAATAGATAATGTCACAGCGGACCTGTTCAAGCTGGACGGGAAAAATTTCGTAGTCTCCAAAGTCGATGACCTGACCGTTAAGGTAGTCACCCCGGACGTTTACGCGCCGTTCCTCGAAAACTTCGGTTCCGTGGCCATCCTGCCCAAACACATTCTCGCCAAGTCAGTCGCCGACGGGACCTTTGTCTCCACCTACGGTATCAACACCAAGCCCGGCGACATTGTCGGCAGCGGGCCGTTCAAGCTCAAACAGTTCAAGCCCGGCGAACTCACGTTGCTGGAACGCAATCCCCACTACTTCGTCGTGGACCGGCAAGGCCAACGCCTGCCCTATCTCGATAACATCATCTACACCGTGGTGCCGGACATGAACGCCATGGCCCTGCGCTTCCTCAAGGGTGAGTCCGACGCCAATGAAAACGTCCGGCCCGATGACTACGAGCGCTTCAAAGCCGAGGCGGACAAGGGCAAATTCCAACTGCTCGATCTGGGCTTTGGTCTGGAGCGCGGCTTTCTTTGGTTCAACCTGAACACCAATCTGAAGACTAACGCGAACACCAAGGCTGTCTCGCCGATCGTCGAGCCGAGAAAGCTGAAATTGTTCCGCAACCAGAAATTCAGGCAGGCCATCAGCTATGCCATCGACCGCAATAGCATTGTGAAATCAGTCTATGCCGGGCGTGCACAGCCTAACTTTGGCTTTGTCTCGCCGGGCAACAAGAAATGGTACCACGGCAACCTGCCGCAGTATAACTATGACAAGGCCAAGGCCCTGGCGTTGCTCGCTGAAATCGGGATCAAAGACCGCAAGGGCAATGGCGTGCTGGAAGACGAGGAAGGCAATAAGATAGAGTTTGTCCTCAACACCAACGCCGGTAATTCCGTGCGCGAGAAGATGTCCGTACTAATCCAGGACGACCTCAAGAAACTGGGCATCACGCTGGTCTATCAGCCGGTCGATTTCAACGCGCTGGTGGACAAGATCAACAACACCTACGACTACGATGCCATCCTTCTCGGCCTCGGCGGCGGCGGCACCGACCCCTCCTCGAGCATGAACGTGCTCCACTCAAGCGGCTTCACCCATCAATGGTTCCCGCGGCAGAAGACGCCGGCGACGGACTGGGAGGCGCGCATCGATTTCCTCATGAACGCTCAGCTCAAGACTCTCGACTTCGCCGAGCGGAAGAAGTTCTTCGACGAGGTCCAGCAAATCCTCGCCGAACAGGTGCCCATGATTTACACCACCACGCCGTTCTCCTACGCCGCCGTGCGCAGTGACTTGGGGAATCTCCGCCCGACTGTCCTCAGTTCCTACCGGGTCACTTGGAATGCCGAGGAGTTGTATTTCAAGAAGAAGGCGGGGAAGTAACGGGCCGTCTGGAAACGTGCCCGGCAACGGGCACGGGGTTTGCCGGCGGCCGACGGTTAAATCTTATAACGTGTCTTCAAATGGGTGATGCGGGTGACCCGCCCCAGCACCAGCCTGCGAGTTCCGCCGGCACCAAGGACACTCCGTCGCGTTTCGTTTTGCGCCCCTTTGCGCTCGGTTGCGGCGATCCCGTTTCCGCCACCGAGCCTCACGCCAGAACCGCCCGCACCACTTCGCCATGCACATCGGTGAGGCGAAAGTAGCGGCCCTGAAATTTGAACGTGAGTTTCTCGTGGTCGATGCCGAGCAGGTGCAGGAGCGTCGCCTGAAAGTCGTGAACGTGGACGGGGTCTTTGGCCACGTTCATGGCGAGGTCGTCGGATTCGCCGTAGGAGATGCCGGGCTTCACGCCGCCCCCGGCCATCCAGACCGTGAAGGCATACGGATGGTGATCGCGGCCCCAGCGTTTGCGGTCGGCGAGGTTGCCCTGAAGAAACGGCGTGCGGCCAAATTCACCGCCCCAGATCACAAGCGTGTCGTCGAGCAGACCCCGTTGCTTCAGGTCCTTCACGAGCGCGGCCGAGGGTTGGTCGGTGTCGCGGCATTGGTTGTAAAGCTCGGTGTTGAGGCTGTTGTGCTGATCCCAGCCGGCGTGCATGAGCTGGACGAAACGCACGCCGCGTTCGACGAGTCGGCGGGCCATCAGACAGTTGTAGGCGAAGGTGCCCTGCTGCTTCACGTCGGGACCGTACATGTCCAGGACGTGCTGTGGTTCGTTCGAGAGATCGGTGAGTTCGGGCACGCTGGTCTGCATGCGGTAGGCCATCTCGTATTGCGCGATGCGCGTGGCGATCTCGGGGTCGCCGGCTTCGCGGAGCTTGATTTCATTGAGCTGCGCGAGGTCGTCGAGGATGCCGCGGCGCACGGCGGGGCTGACGCCCTCGGGATTGCCGAGATAGAGGACTGGCTCGCCGCTGCCGCGAAATTTCACGCCCTGATATTTCGAGGGGAGAAATCCGCTGCCCCAGTAGAAGTCATAGAAAATCTGACCGCAGCTCGTGCCCCGGCTGACCGAGGTCATTACCGTGAAGGACGGCAGTGTGTCCGCCTCGCAGCCGAGGCCGTAGGACAGCCACGCGCCGAGGGTCGGCCGGCCGGGAATCTGCGCGCCGCTGAGGAGAAAGGAGATGCCGGGCGCGTGATTCACGGCCTCGGTGTGCATGCTTTTGATGAAGCACAGATCGTCCGCGATGGACGCGGTGAACGGCATAAACGCGCTCACCCACGCGCCGCTTTTGCCGTGCTGCTGAAACGGCTCGACCGGCGCAAGCAGCAGCTTGCCCGTCGCGACGCCGGTCATCGTGCTGAAGCGTTTGCCCGCGACGTATTCGTCGGGCACGGGCTTGCCGTGCAGCGCGGTGAGCTGGGGTTTGTAATCAAAAAGATCAGCGTGCGTGGGGGCGCCGTTTTGGAAGAGGTAGATCACGCGTTTGGCCTTCGGCGCGTGATGCGGGAGGTCAGGCAGGCGCGGCATCTGCGCAGCCGCCGGTGCGCCGGCAGCGGCGCCCAGATCGCGGTGGAGAAGTGACGCGAGCGCGGCCGTGCCGATGCCCGTGGCGCTGCGGCTGAAGAACTGACGGCGGCTGAGAGCGGCCTGGTAGGCGAGGAAGGGGTTCATGGGGTGCAAGACGCGCCGGCGCGGCCGGGCGAGTTTCTGGATTTCGGCTGCAGATGGATTGGGTGCGTTGTTCGCAATGCGCTGATTGGAACTCGCGGACGGGCCGCCCGCAAGCCTGCCGGCAGGTCGCCGGGTGTCCGGATTCCGGAACGCCATCCACTTGGCTCGCCCCGAGCGACCCGCGCCGGAGCATTCCGCCGGTGGGCGGCTATCCTTGGTGGAACGCACGGTGACACAGCCCGATCCCGCACCCGCCGTGCGGGCGGCCGGCGCTGTGGCGGAGGCCGACCGCGCGCCGGGACCGGCGCGTATCGACTCCGCGTCTCCTCCGCGTTTCCCCCCGGCACGCGCCCGTTCGCCATGGCCCCTTCCTGCAACGCGGACGACAGATACTCGGCGACCCGACTGCACTCGACCGGGGCTGGTTTCGTTCCTCTTCACACCGAGTTTCCCAACCGCTTCCGCCGGCACTGCTCCCGATTCGCGGCCGTGGTTTTTTGTCGATTGCGACGGCGACGGGCCATAGGGTCGCGCCGGATTGGGTGGCTCGTGCGAGCCAAACGTTCGGGATTTTTTGCTTATGAGTCTTTTGCCTTTTGCCTCGTTGCCGCCGCATTCGCCGCGACATTTTGTGCCGGCCGTCATTGATCTCGGGGACTGGAGCCAGCTCGCGCCGTTGTTCGACCGGCTCGAGGCGGCGGCCACGGCGACGGCGTGCCGGACGCTGCCGGAATTCGAGCAGTGGATTTTGGATTGGGGCGAATTGAGTGCGGCGATCGACGAGGAGAGCAGCAAACGGTACATCACGATGACGTGCCACACCGACGACGCCGAGGTGGAGAAGGCGTATCTGCATTTCGTCGAGCACATCGATCCGCAGACCAAGCCGCGCCAATTCAAGCTGTCCGAAATTTTTCTCGCGCATCCGCTGCGGGCGCAATTGCCGAAGGCGCGCTACGAGGTGCTGGACCGCAACACGCGGCTGCATGTCGAACTGTACCGCCCGGAAAACGTGCCGCTGGAAACCGAGGAGGCGAAGCTCGGGCAGCAGTATCAGAAGCTCATCGGCTCGCTCACGGTGAGCTTTCGCGGCGAGGAAAAGACGCTGGTGCAGATGGGCCGCTATTTGGAGGAACCGGACCGCGCGCTGCGGCAGGAGGCGTGGGAGCTGGTGGCGAAACGGCGGTTGCAGGAGGCGGACAAGTGCGCGGAGAATTTCGAGGCGCTGCTGGCCTTGCGCGAGCAGATCGCGCGCAATGCGGGCTTTCCTGATTATTTGTCCTACGCGTTTCGGGCACGCGGCCGGTTTGATTACACGCCGGAGGACTGCCGGAAATTCCATGACGCCATCGAGTCGGAGGTGATGCCGGTGCTGCGGGCGTTGCAGCAGGAACGACGCGACCGACTCGGCTTGGCGACGCTGCGGCCGTGGGATTTGTCGGTGGACCCGTTGAACCGTCCGCCGCTGCGGCCTTTCAACGAGGTCGAGAAGATGGTGTCGGGTTCGCAGCAGATTTTCGATCAGCTCGACGGGCGGCTGGCGGAGGGCTTCGCGACGATGGTCCGATTGAAGCTGCTGGACCTCGCCAATCGCAAGGGCAAGGCGCCCGGCGGGTATCAGTCCACGCTCGCGGAGACACGGCTGCCGTTCATTTTCATGAACGCGGTCGGGTTGCAGCGCGATCTGGAAACGATGCTGCACGAGGCCGGGCACGCCTTCCACACGCTCGCGGCGAAGGAGGAGAATCTCTACGCGTATCGCAGCGCGCCGATCGAGTTTTGCGAAGTGGCGTCGATGAGCATGGAGCTGCTGGGGAATGAATTTCTCGAAGTGTTCTACGCGCCCACCGAGGCAAACAGGGCGCGGCGCACGCATCTCGAGGGGATCATGAGCATCTTCCCGTGGATCGCGACGGTGGATGCGTTTCAGCATTGGATCTACAGCCATCCGGGCCACACGCGCGCCGAGCGCACGGCGGCGTGGCTGGCGTTGATGGACCGCTTCGGCGGGACGGTGGACTGGAGCGGCTTCGAGGACGCACGGGCCAATCTCTGGCACCGGCAACTGCACATTTTTCTCCATCCGTTTTATTACGTGGAATACGGCATCGCGCAATTGGGCGCGCTGCAAGTGTGGGCGAACTCGAAGCGGGACAAGGCCAAGGCGCTGGCGGATTACCAGGCGGGGCTGGCGCTGGGCGGGTCGCGGCCGTTGCCGGAGTTGTTCGCGGCGGCGGGTTGTCAGTTCGAGTTCAGCCGCAAGACGGTGAAGCCGCTGGTGGAGTTGGTGCAGACGGAACTGGCGAAGCTGGCGCCGTGAGCGCGGGAAACGCGCCCGGCGGAGGGGGCGCGGCGTTCACGCCGCCGGAGGGTGGACCGCGAGAGGACCGCTGGATTTACCCGACGCGCCGGTTGCAGGCGGACATCTCTGCGGCCTGAAGGCCGCGCTCCCGGTACCGCAGCCGTCTCGGCTGCGAGTTGCGGGGCGTCCTCGCCCCAGCAATCGGGCCGGGCGGCGAGACACCGCCCGAACTCGCAGGCGAGGAAGCCTGCGGTACCAAGACACTGCGCGGATGCGACCGCGCTCCGGTTGGAACCAAAATGGGCTTTGAAACGCCCGCGACTTCGGAGTACTGTCTGCCCGCGATGCTTGATGACCGGCCATATATGCGCACCCCGTCGTGGGAGTCGGGACGGGGCGTGACCTTCTACCTGCTGCTAGTTACGACCGCGTTTTTTGTCCTGCAAAGCGTGGTCGAGCACTACCTCCCATCCTTCGCCAATCCGCCGACCTCCGGCATCAATCGCTATTTTGCGCTCAGTGTCGAAGGCCTGTCCAAGGGCTATGTCTGGCAATTGTTCACCTATCAATTGCTGCACGGCGGCGTGTGGCATCTCGTCTTCAATCTGCTGGCGATTTACTTTTTCGGACGGGCGCTGGAGGAAACGCTGACGCGGGCGGATTACCTCCGGCTCTACATTGGGAGCGGGGTCTGCGGCGGCTTGATGCAGGTGTTGTTCGCCGTGTTGTTCCCGCACCAATTTGGTGGGGCGGTCGTGGGTGCGTCGGCGGGGGCGATGGGTCTGGTAGCGGCCTTTGCGACGCTGTTTCCTGAACGCCAATTAACGCTGCTGGTGCTGTTGATCATCCCGGTGTCGATGCTGGCGAAAACGCTGTTGTACATCTCGCTGGCCATCGCCGTGTTCGGCTTGCTCATTCCGACGGGAAACATTGCCAACGCCGCGCATCTCGGCGGTCTTCTGGCCGGCATCGCCTACATTCGCTGGGCGGTGCAGTCGGACTTTCTGGCGGATACGCTGCGCGCCTTGCGGCCCAAACCGCGCCCCCGCCCGCGGGAACTGGTCAGCACCGAAGCGCGGAAACCCTCCACCTGGCTGGTGACCAAGCCCGCCGCGAAACCCACGGCGGACCATCTTGATCTCCCCGCCGGCGAATTCATCAGCCGCGAAGTGGACCCGATCCTCGACAAGATCTCCGCGCACGGCCTCCAAAGCCTCACCGAGCGCGAGCGGAAAATCCTCGAACTGGCGCGGGCCAAGATGGGGAAGCGGTGACCGGCCCCGGCTCCAAAATCCCCGTCCGTTCCGCCCGTCGGTCCGCATCCCCCGCCATGAAACGGCCGCCCCGGCTCGAAATCCCGCGCAAAGCCATCTACCGGCTGTCCATTTACCTGCGCTGCCTGCTGCGCCTGAAAGCCAATCGCCTGCCCACCGTTTCGAGCGAAGCCCTGGCCCGTGCGGCGGGCGTGAAATCCACCCAGCTTCGCAAAGACCTGACCTACTTCGGTCAGTTTGGCACGCGCGGCCTGGGCTACGACGTCGAGCAGCTCGCCCAACTCATCACCGATCTGCTCGGCACGAACAGCCTGCAACCCGTGATCCTCGTGGGCGTCGGCAATCTCGGCACCGCGCTCCTGTCCTATCGCGGCTTTGAGCAGGAAGGCTTCGAGATCATCGCGTCCTTCGACATCGAACCGCGGCGCGGACGACCGTTCACCAAACCATTGCTGCCGATGGAACAACTGGCCGCCTTTGTCCACGAACGCGGGGTGAAAATGGCGATCCTGACCGTGCCGGTCACCACGGCGCAGGAAGTCACCAACCAACTGGTGGCGGCGGGCATCACGGGCATTCTCAATTTCGCCCCGATTGTGCTGCAAGTGCCCGAGGATGTGATCGTGAACAACGTGAACCTCGCGATCGAACTGGAGAACCTGAGCTATTTCATCCAGACCTGACGGCAGGAGCGTGGGGCAGGCATCCTTGCCTGCCGGTTCACGGGGCATCCGTGCCCCGTGTTCCTACGCGGTGACCTGCCGTCCGCGAGAAGTTGGGAACGGGCGGCAGGATGCCGCCCGAACCGGCAGGCTGGAAGCCTGCCCCACAGCCCCGCGGCATCCGCACGCCTAGTCATCCTTGCGGGCCTGCTGCAACGCGCACCGATCGTGGCAAGAAACTGAGCTGCGCCCGCGCGGAAAAATAATTCCAAATGCTGATTGCAATCGTCGATCAACTCGGCAGTGTGCCGCGAGTCTGTCGGATAGCTTGTCACTTTCTAGGCTTGGTGAATCCTCAGGTGAACTTGGTTCAGTGATGATTTTAGACCCGGTGGTCGGGAACAGTCTGGTGAAGGCAACGGTGAGTCTGGGACAGTATCATCATATGAACAACAAACTGTTTGTGGGAAATCTTTCCTTCAACACCACTGAGAACGACCTGCAGGACGCGTTCGCCGCGCACGGCACGGTCGTGGAAGCCAACCTGATGATGGACCGCATGAGCGGCCGTCCTCGCGGTTTCGGTTTCGTCACCATGAGCACCGCTGAAGAAGCGGCCAAAGCCGTCGAAGCCCTCAACGGCTCCTCGCTCGGCGGTCGCGCCCTCACGGTCAACATCGCCCGTCCGCGTGAAGAACGCGCCCCCGGCGGTGGCGGCGGCGGCGGCGGTCGTCGTGAATACGGCGGCGGCGGAGGTGGCGGTGGTGGCGGCGGCGGCGGTCGTGGTCGCTATTAAGCCCTAGGCTTTGTCTCGCATCGAGGTCCGGGTCACCGGACCTCGATTTTTTTTCTCGCGGCTTTCCGAGGGTCGGCTCGGCGCTGCAATTTTCCATTTTATTCCAGAACCGGTGTCCCCCGTTGCCAGCCATGAAAGAAGAACATATCGAAGTTGAAGGCTGCGTACATACCGTGCTCCCCGGCACGATGTTTCGCGTCGAACTTCCCAACAAACACCTGGTCCTGGCCACGATCTGCGGCAAGATGCGCAAACGTTGGGTCCGCCTCACCGTCGGCGACCGCGTCAAAATGGAGATGTCCCCCTACGATCTGACCAAAGGCCGGATCGTCTGGCGCTTGAAGTAACCGCCCGCGACGCCACACACGCGCGGATCCACACGGACGCGCGCGCCCGTCACCGCCGGTTCCGCTCGTACTCCTGCACCGCCCGCGGCAGCAACTGCTGCAACCGCGCGATCCGCGTGCCGTGCGACGGATGCGTGGACATGAATTCCGGCGGCTGCCCGCCTCCCGCCGAACTCATCCGCTCCCAGAACGTTACCGCCTCGCGTGGATCGTACCCCGCCCGCGCCATGTACAGCAGGCCGGCCTCGTCCGCCTCCGATTCGTGATCGCGGCTGAACGGCAGCAGCACCCCGAACTTCGCCCCCGCCCCCACCGCCGCCAGCACCGCCTGCCGCTTCTGCGGATCCATGTCACCGAGCGCCAGCGACGACTGCGCGCCCATCATCACCGTGTTGGCAAGCTGGCTCTGGAGCACCCGCTGCGCCCCGTGACGCGACGTCGCATGCGCCATCTCGTGCCCCATCACCGCCGCCAGCCCCGCCTCCGTTTTCGTAATCGGCAGAATCCCCGTATAAATCACGATCTTCCCGCCCGGCAGACAAAACGCGTTCGCCTGCGGACTCCGCACCACGCTCACCTGCCACTCGAACTTCCGCCCCGCCTCGCCCGTTGCCGCCGTCAGTCGGTTCGCCACCCGCAGCACCATGTCCACCTCCGGCCCGCTGCGGACCACCTCCGCCGTCCGCAGCACCTCGCGATAACTCTGCAACCCCAGCGCCGCCTCCTGCGCCTCCGACATCCCCACCCGCGCCACCCGGCCCGTCTCCGGGTTCTTGAACTTCGGCGACGAGCAATACTGGAACCCAAAAACCAGCACCGCGATCACCACCGGCAATATCGCCATCTTCTGTCTGTCCATAGGAAAAATAGTTTGATTTGAACGCCCAACTCGAAGCGCCCCGACCCTACCCGCCACCCAAAACTTTTCCAGACCCGAGCCACGTCCATTCCCCTGCCCCAAATTCCCCTGCCCAACCCGATCCCCATCCCCGAAAGCTCCCTGTCCCAACTCTGAACGTTGAACGTTGAGCGTTGAACGTTGAGCGTTGCCCCCCCTCCTTCCACACTTGTCCCCCATCCTCCCCCCCGCGTATCCTCCCCCCACATGCACCGCGCCCTGCTCCTCCTCTGCGCCCTCGCCGCCGCGTCGCCCCTCCCCGGCGCGCCCAGCTACCGCGACTTCGACCAACCCCCGCACGACTACTTCCACCGCCCCCTGCGCGACCGCTTCACCCAGCTCAAAGCCGACCTCGAATCCCGCCAGCTCCCCCTCGACCACACCAGCGAAAAAGCCGCCCTCCTCAGCCTCCTCCACGCCCTCGACATCCCCGCCACCTCGCAGATGCTCGTCTTCTCCACCACCAGCCTCCAACTCAGCCTCATCACCCCCGCCAACCCCCGCGCCCTCTACTTCAACGAAGACATCTACCTCGGCTACATCCCCGGCGGACGCCTCGAAATCGTCTCCCTCGACCCCGAACTCGGCAGCATCTTCTACCTCTTCGACCTCCCCCGCGACACCCGCCCCATCCGCGTCGAACGCTCCGACCGCTGCATGAAATGCCACGCCGCCGACGCCACCGCCGGCGTCCCCGGCATCCTCATCAAATCCGTCATCCCCGGCCCCACCGGCGGCAGCCTCGACGCCTACCGCATCGACCGCACCGGCCACGACATCCCGCTCCCCGACCGCTTCGGCGGCTGGTATCTCACCGGCCAGGGCGGCTTCACCAACCACTGGGCCAACCTCATCGGCCGCTTCACCCCGCAGGGCTTGCAGAAAAATCCCATCATCCCCGGCCAACGCTTCCCCTTCGCCCGCTACCCCGTCGCCACCAGCGACATCCTCCCCCAACTCCTCCACGAACATCAGGCCGGCTTCGCCAACCGCGTCATCGAAGCCACCTACCGCGCCCGCACCCACCTCCACACCAGCGGCGGCCAGCTCACCCCCGAACAATCCCGCGAACTCGACACCCAGGCCCGCCTCCTCACCCGCTACCTCCTCTTCGCCGACGAAGCCCCCCTGCCCCCCGGCGGCTTCACCGGCGACGACGCCTACAAAAAAGACTTCCTCCAAAACCGCCGCGCCACCCCCGCCGGCCACTCCCTCAAAGACCTCGACCTCCGCACCCGCCTCTTCCAACACCGCTGCAGCTACATGATCTACAGCCTCGTCTTCCAAGGACTCCCCGCCGAAATGAAAACCCGCATCTACCAAAACCTCGCCCGCGCCCTCAATACCACCAAGCCCGACCCAGACTTCGCCTACCTCCCCCCCGCCGAAAAACAAACCATCCGCACCATCCTGAAAGACACCCTCCCCGAGCTACCCAAGAACTGGTGAATCTACGCATACTCCTGCAACGCTTGGCCAGCCCCGCCGATTTCACATCCAACACAGCGAACCCGCGGCTGCCACTCAACTCCCCGATCGGTTCCAAGTTCGTTGCAAAGACATATTCATCGCCCCAAGGCCTTTTCATATGGGAGTGGGTTTGGTGACGAGGCGGAAGGGGAAGGCGGGTTGGCGGGCCGCCAGCTCAAAGAGGGCGGGCCAGCTCAGGTGCGGCGCCCGCTGCGCGCGCAGCGCGATCAGGCCCGTCCGCCGCACGGCCAG
>CAMAUZ010000110.1 GCA_945861535.1 Akkermansia muciniphila
GAGAGCAAGGCATTCTCCGCAATAATGCCCGGCAAATTCGCCACATCCGTAATGTGGTAAATCGCGACTTGTTCCGGGTTCTGCGGCATGATGCGAGTTAGTCTGCACCATTGCCCCACACGCGGTCGAGGACGCGTTGGATTTTGGCCTCGAAGCGGGGGAGCAGCGCACGCACCGAATCCATCTGCGCCGCCTCCGCGTCCAGCTCCGCCACGAGACGACGTTGTTCATCCAAGGGCGGCAGGGGGATTTCAATTTCCAGCAGGCGTTCGGTTTCGATTTTCAGCGTTCCGTGCGCGGCGGTGCTGATGGCGTTCTTGAGTTGCCGTTCTTCCCGCCGAAGCGCAGCAGCCAGATACGCGGAGGAAATTTCCTTGGTCGGACGAAGCGCCTTGATGTCTTGGTTGAACGCGCAAGGCGCGAGCAATTCGCAAATCGGAACGCCGTTCGCCAAGCCCATGCCGCGAACGAGAACGAGCACCGAGCCTTTCGGCGCAAGTTCCGTCGCCGTCTCTTTGATGGCTGATTCGGAGACGTGGAGTTGGGCGTCGCTCAACTGCGGCGTCTTCATGTCCTTCGCAGAAACCCACGGGATTGTTCCCGTCCAGTAACCCGCATTGGCCTTTGACGGCGTTCCTCCGCTGCTGATGGATGTCAGGCTGCGAAGCTCCGTCATCGGCCATTCAGGTTCGGCTTCAAACTGCGGCTTGTAGCTCGCGAGAATCTGGCGAGCGCCGTCGAGGACCTTCTGGTAGCCCTCGATCTCCGCCACGATCCGCCGCTGTTCCTCCAGCGGCGGCAGCGGGATTTCGAGATCGCGGATAATCTGCTGCGAGATGTTTGGTTGCGCTCCTCCTCCGGCACGCTGCTTCATCTCGTTTTTGAGCGCGCGAAGCGCGTAAAATAGAAACTCAGGAACAAATCGATCGTTTGGGAGGATGCCGCAAACGGCTTGGTTGGTCGTGGCTTGAATCTTCAACAGTCCAACTTCACCAGTCGTCGCGCCATACATGGCGACTAGCACGGTGTTGACTGGGAAGAGCTTGGCCGACGAGTTCTTGAGCCCGAGTTCCGTGATGTGTTCTTCCGTCGCCGTGACCAAGCCATGCCCTACCTCGCCGCTCTTCACCCAAGGAATCGTGCCTCCCTCGTAGAACTCGGATTTTGACCGGGCTGGCGTTCCGCCAGACGTGGTTTCGCACACATCGCCCAAGCGGACGATTTCGTGCTCGCTGTTCTTCTCAGCGATTTCACCAAGAAAGGTCTCGGCCTGAAGCGTCGCAGAACGGTGTTCGAGCAGTTCGGATTTCTCGACGAGCTTCCATGCGAGTCTTGTTTCAAATGATGAGCTGAGTTTGCCCTTCAACCACGCCTTCACCACGCGCTCGGCTTCGGGCAGGTCGTTCGCTTCAATTTCTCTGCGCTGGTCGCCGAGATCGAAGCCGTCGGCGGTGATTTTGAGGAAGAGGATTTCCTTCGCCGTCCGCGCGAGTTTTTTGTCGAGCAGGAGGATGCTGGTCTTCACGCCGGAGTAGGGCTTGAACACGCCCGCCGGGAGCGAGACGACGGCCACGAGCGAGTCCTCGACGAGGAAGCGGCGCAGTTTCACGTAGGCGTTGTGCGTGGTGGCCACGATGCCGTTGGGCACGATGACGCCGCCGCGTCCGTCGCCGCTGAGGTGCTCGGCGATGTAGTCGGTGAAGAGCACCTCGGCCTTCTTCGCGGCGATGCGGAATTTGGTGTGCGGGGTGACGCCGCCTTTCGGGGTCATGAATGGCGGGTTGGCGAGGATGAGGTCGGCCTTTTCGTGCCAGCGGGCGTCGTTGCTCAGGGTGTCGTAGATGTGGATGGCGGGGTCGGGAAAGCCGTGGAGGAAGAGGTTCACCTTGCTGAGCTTCACCATCTGGTCGTCCACGTCGTAGCCGGCGAGATTGCCATAAACCTTCTGGCGCTGGGCGTGGGTAAGTTTGTCGCCGGGCATGGTCGAGCCGGGCGAGGTGCTGTGCGCGAGGATGTGCCGGTAGGCGGAGACAAGAAAGCCGCCCGTGCCGCACGCGGGGTCGAGGATTTTGTCGCCCGGCTGCGGGTCGAGGCAGGCGACGATGAAATCAATGATGTGGCGCGGAGTGCGGAACTGACCGTTCTCGCCCTGCGCGCCGGTGCATTGCAGGAGGTATTCAAAGGCGTTGCCGAGTTCCTCGCTGTGCGAGTAGGCGAAGCCGTTCACCTCGGTGAGGAACATGGTGAGGATGCGCCCGTCGCGGAATTTCAGGAAGGCGTTGCGGAAGATGTCGCGGAACAGGCCGGGCAGGTGCGCGGCAGGGACAATGCGCTCCATTCTTGTCCACCTCGACTTCCGCGCCGCCGAGGACTTCGATGCCGCGAGAGAACAGGGCCACTCGTTCGTCGGCGGAGACTGTCTGGGGCAGGAGATTGCGCCAGCGGTATTTCGCCAGTTCGCCGGTGAAGAAGCTGCGTTTGCCGCCGAGCTTCACGGACTCCTCATCGAGGTCGTCCATGAACTTGTAAATGAGGGCGAGCGTGATGAGTTCGACCTGGTTGGACGGCTGCGGGAGCTTGCCGACGAGGACGTCGCGGCAGGCGTCAATGCGGCGTTTGGTTTCGGAGGTGAGCATTAAAGGTTGGTGGCTAGTTTCTGCTCCAGCGGTTTTTGGGCGATTACAGGCACAGAATCATGGCACCGGTGGCGCGGGGGAGGCTCAGCCTTTTGCCCGGCAGTGTCGAGTGCCGCGTCCGAATCGCCCGTGTCTGGAGCATGGCGGGGAACACCCCGCCGCTGCCGTCGGCTGAAGCCGTTGGATCGTTGCACAGATTTCCACAACCGGGCTTCGTTTTGCTGCGTTTTGCTGCGGAAGCGATAAAACCGCTGTTACCATTGATTATTCAACGCCATCAATGGTTTCAACCGTGTTGAGCGTGATTCTAAAAAGGCGCAAGAACGGGTTCGATTCCCGGCAGGGTCGCCATTTCGCCCTTCCCGATGATTTGCGGCCCCGGCTTTTCTGCGTGCCGTTCTCACTACAAATAGGAGCCGGCGGTGGACGCGGCGGTGGAGCGGGCGAGGCCAAAAGGCGAGCGGCTCCGAGCGGAACTCACACGAAACCGCTTGCCACCTTGCCCCCGTCGCACCGGCGGTCCATAAACGGGTGGAACAAAAACCGCAGTCGAACCAAAACCGGGTACCACCCGCAATTATGAATCCCTACATCAAGCCTTCGCGGGTTGCTGGACGGGTGGGGGACGCCCCGACCACCAAAGTCCGGCTGCAACGTGCCGCCATCAATCAATCACCGTCAAAACCATGATCTCCACCATTGAAACCACCGCCGGGAACGGCGCCGCCCCGCTCTACCAGTTGCAAGTCGTCCTGCTCGACAGCGAGCCCCTCATCTGGCGGCGGTTGCAGGTGCCCGGCGACGCCACGCTCGCCTGGTTGCACGCCGTCCTGCAGGTCGCGGTCGGCTGGACGAACAGCCATCTGCACCAGTTCCTGGTGGGCGAGGACACTTACTCCGACACGCGCCATAACGGCGCTGAGTACGAAGGCGCCCCGAAAATCCTCGACGCAAGCAAGTTCACCCTCCGCCAAATCGCTCCGCGCGAGCAGGACGCCTTCGGCTACGCCTACGACTTCGGCGATTCGTGGGAGCACGCGATCATCGTGGAGGAGATTTTGCCGCCGGTCGCGGCTGCCGCCACGCACGCGCTCTGCCTCGATGGCGCCCGCGCCTGTCCGCCCGAAGATTGCGGCGGCGTCGGGGGCTACGAAGAATTGCTGAAGGTTCTTAAGAACCGGAAACACCCGGAACACAAATACATGAAGGAATGGCTGGGCCGCCCGTTCGACCCCGAGGCCTTCGACGTGGCGAAGACCAACCTCTGGCTGCGAAAACTGAAATGGCCGCGCGTGACCGAGGCGCAACTGCGCAAAGTGCTCATGGGCCGGGACGACTACCACGGTTGACCGGCGACGCACGCCTTTTGCATCATCGATGCATGAACCGGATCACCACCTCCAATAACGGCACTGACAATGCCACGTTCGCGAAGGGTTTCAGGTCCGCCACCGCGCCGTCTCGCGTCAATTCCGGCTGCAAGTTCCAGGAAAAGCTGGGTGGCCGGACGCAAGTCCCCGTCCTCGGTGCCATCTTCCTGCGCTCCGCCGCGTTCGCCGTGCCGAACTGCTGCCAGAGTCAAAATCCTGACCGGACGCGTGCCCTTGGGCAGCCGCATCAGCCGTCGGCGCCGGTGAAACTTTTATGAAACGCATGTGGCTCTGGATTTTCATCGCCGTGGTCGGGGTGGGCTTGCTGGTGACAGGTTGTCAGGCAACGCGCGCGGGGTACGAGTCCGCGCCCTACCAGGTGGTGCGGTCGGACGGGAAGTTTGAGTTGCGGGATTACCCGGCGCTCACGGTGGTGGAGACGCCGATGGCCGATCCGGACGGCCGCGACGGGAGTTTCATGCGGTTGTTCCGGTTCATCACCGGTGCGAACGAGGGGAAACAGAAGATTTCGATGACCACGCCGGTCTTCATGTCCGGCCCCGCCACCAACCTGACGATGGCGTTTGTGTTGCCGGCGAAGCTGAAGCTGCCGGGCGTGCCCAAGCCGGCGGATGCTGCGGTGACGCTGCGCGAGCTGCCGGCAGGCCGGTTTGCGGTGCTGCGTTTCAGCGGCGGTCGGAACTTGGGCAACGAAACGGAGTCGTTGGCAAAGTTGAACGCGTGGATGACGGCGGAGAAGTTGAACGCGCTGTCGCCACCGGTGTATGGCTATTTCGATCCGCCGTGGACTCCGGCCTTTCTGCGGCGCAACGAGGTGATGCGGCAGGCGAAACCGGGCGGCTGACGAACCGGAAAGCGGATGCGCATCCACAAATTTGAATCTGAACTCTGGCTGCCGCTCCCGCCGGAAGAGTTGTTTTCGTTTTTCGCTGATGCC
The DNA here is from genome assembly GCA_945861535.1 of Akkermansia muciniphila. Classification (GTDB taxonomy): domain Bacteria; phylum Verrucomicrobiota; class Verrucomicrobiia; order Limisphaerales; family BJHT01; genus BJHT01. The sequence continues at coordinate 4,965 of CAMAUZ010000110.1, forward strand.
GCCAACCTCGATGCCATCACGCCGCCGTGGCTGCACTTTCATATCGTCACCCCGCCGCCCATCGCGATGCACGTGGGGGCGCTGATTGATTACCGACTGCGTGTGCATGGCATCCCGCTGCGCTGGCGCACGCGCATCAACGAGTGGCAGCCGCCCCATCGTTTCGTGGACGAGCAGATTCGCGGGCCGTACCGGCAGTGGATTCACGAGCACACCTTCGCGGCGCGCGACGGCGGCACGCTGGCGCGCGATGTGGTGCGTTATGCCGTGCCGTTCGACTTCATCGCGCACGGCTGGTTCGTGCGCCCGGACGTGGAGCAGATTTTCCAGTATCGCGCCGACGCGTTGAGAAACCGCTTTGCCCAATCACCATGAAGCCCGCCATTTCCATCGTTTGGTTCCGACAGGATTTTCGACTGGCTGACAATCCCGCGTTGCGGGCGGCGATCTCGCGCGGAGAGGTCGTGCCGGTTTTCGTTCAGGCCCCGGACGAGGAAACCCCGTGGCGGCCGGGCGGCGCAGCGGATTGGTGGCGGCATCAATCCCTGCGGGCACTCGACTCGCGGCTGCGTGAAATTGGCTCGCGTCTCATTCTCCGGCGCGGCCCGACGCTCGACACGCTGCGTGGACTGGTGAAGGAAACCAACGCCGATGCGGTTTTCTGGAATCGCCGCTATGAACCGGTCGTCATCGCGCGCGATCGCAAGATAAAGGAAGCCCTGAGTGGCGATGGTTTGGCGGTGGAAAGCTTCAACGCCGCGCTCCTGCACGAGCCTTGGACGATTCAAAACCAGAGCAAGAAGCCGTTCCAGGTGTTCACCCCGTTTTGGAAACACTGCCTCGCGAAACCCGACCCCGCCGAGCCGTTGCCCGCGCCGAGGAATCTGCCCGCACCGGCGAAGTGGCCGAAATCGCTCCCGCTCGACGAACTGGAACTCGAACCGAAAATCGACTGGGCCGACGGCCTGCGCGCCGCGTGGCAGCCGGGCGAGGCGGGAGCGAGCGCCAGCCTGCAGCGCTTCCTGACCACGGCGTTCGACAGTTACTCGGACCAACGCAATCGCCCCGATGTGGCCGGAACCTCCCGGCTCTCGCCGCACCTGCACTGCGGCGAAATCAGCCCGCGGCAGGTGTGGCATGGTTTGCGGCAAATGGCGTCGCAGCGTGGCCTGCCCGTCGAGCGTTGGCGCGCGTCGCAATTTCTCGCCGAAATCGGCTGGCGCGAGTTCGCGCATCACTTGCTTTTTCATTTTCCGCACACCCCCAACGAACCCTTGCGCGCCGACTTCAAGAAATTCCCGTGGCGCAAGGACGCCGCCTGGCTTCGGGCGTGGCAGCAAGGCCGCACCGGATATCCCATCGTGGACGCCGGGATGCGCGAGTTGTGGGCGACCGGCTGGATGCACAACCGCGTGCGGATGATTGTGGCGAGCTTTCTCGTGAAGGATTTGCTGCTCGATTGGCAGGCGGGCGCGCGGTGGTTTTGGGATACGCTCGTGGATGCCGACCTCGCGCAGAACACGCTGGGCTGGCAATGGACCGCGGGTTGTGGCGCGGATGCCGCGCCGTATTTCCGGGTGTTCAATCCGACCAGCCAGGGCGAGAAGTTTGATCCGCACGGCGAGTATGTCCGCAAGTGGTGTCCCGAACTCGCGAAACTTCCTGACCAGTGGCTGCACCAGCCGCACGCCGCGCCGCCGGAAACCTTGCGCGCCGCCGGCGTCGTACTCGGCCGCACCTATCCCGAGCGAATCGTCAGTCACGCGATTGCTCGCGAAGTCGCGCTGGAAGCTTTTGCGCGCATCAAGAGCAATGCGGTCGGCGATGGACCGTGAATCCCAGCCGGAACTCCCTGCTTGTCGCGGCGCGAGCCGATGGGCGAGGGGGCTTGGTGTCCTGGTGGCGTGAGGTCGGTCGCGCTCACTCCGGCACGACCGGGGCGGTCTGTTCGGGGGTGGTGACGCCGGGGGGCAGTTCCATGAGCTTGATGTTGCGGAAGTGGATCTCGGCTCCCTCGGATTCGAGGCAGAGGTAGCCTTTCTTGATCGAGGCGCGGCTGACGCCGTTGACGAATTTGCCGTTGACCGAAAGTTTCACCACGCCGTCCACGCACACGACGTCGTAGGTGTTCCATTCCCCTTTGCCGAGGCAGCGGTTCTCGACGGATTTGCTGCGGGTGCCGCGGGGATTGTCGGGGAGGGTTTTCAAGCCGTTCGCGCCGAACAGTTCGCCATGCACGTAGGCGAGAGGGCGCGGGGTGCCGTCTTTCTCGGGGTTGAGCTTGGGCCATTCGAGCTCGAGCATCTGGACCTCGAGGCCGCGGGGGAGGCGGCCACTGTCGGGGCGCACGGTGCCTTCGCTCCAGACGAACACGCCGGAGTTGCCGCCCGCCACCGTGTGTCGCCATTCGATGTGGAGGAGGAAGTTTTCGTATTGTCGGTCGGTGTGCATGACGCCGATGGGCAGCCCTTTGCAGATGAGCATGCCGTCGCGCACGCTCCAGGTGTCCGCGGCGGTGTTGACGTTGACCCAGCCGGTCAGGTCCTTGCCGTTGAAAAGGTCGCGGAACTGGGGGATGTCCGCGGCGCGGGCGGGCGTGCGAAAGCAGAGCAGGATCGCGGCGCAGAGGAGGAGTTTGGTGGCGGGAAGGGAGGTGGTTTTCATGGCGGGCCTTTTCGTGGTTGGGAGTTTTGCGCTGTCGGCGCGAATGGCCGGGAAGGCGGAGCTCGTGAATGGCGCGTCGGTCATCGTCCCGCGGGCGCCAGCGCGTTGGGTGCGCTCCAGCGGATGCGCGCCATGAGCATGTCGGCGCGCAGGCCGGCCTTGGGTCGCCACGAGCCGACGGTGACCCACGATTCGTCGGGGCTGGCGTTGGTGATATGGAAATTGCCCATGAGCGGAACGTGGTTGGGATCCTTCACGCCGTCGCCGACGAGGGGCAGGACAACGCGTTCGGTGGCGCGGAGGAGGCGCAGCGTTTTGGTGTCCACCTGCGCGAGAAACAGCGGCGAACGCCAGCGGAGGACATTCGCGTTGGTGGCGTCCTTGCGCGTGTAAACGAGGAACAGCGCGTCTGAATGCGTGAGCCAGTGTTGCTGTGTGGTGGACATCGACAACGGCTCGCCGTCGTCCCATGCCCACGCCTGTTGCGGCGCGTAGGCGAGGCCGTCGTTGCTGACAGTGACGTAGCCGCGGTTGTCCTCGGCGCGGAGGGTGAGAAAGAAGCGGCCCCCGAAGCGGGTGAGCGAGGGTTCGAGCAGGCCGCGGCCTTTGGCATTGGTCAGCGCGTTGCCCGTCTCGCGCACCACGAGGCTGGTCCCATCGAAGGAGCAACGCACGCCGCACACGGCGCGCGCCTTGCCCTCGGTGCCGAAGGTGAAGCTCATCATCACGTCGCCGTTCGGCAGGTGGACGCGCTGGCCGCAGTTGTTGGTGTAGATGTAACTGCCGCGCGGGTCATCCCACCGCAGGCGCTGGCGCTGCCCCCACGCGCCGTCTTTCCACACGGCGTAGAGCGGCTGGCGCGGCGGTTGTTTGGGATCAAAGTGCTGGCCGAGGTAAAAAACATTGTGCCCGAGCGCGAGCACCGCGCCCGTGACGGCGTGATATTCCGGCACCACGTCGCACACGCCTTCGTTCCCTCCGGTCGGCAGTTTCTCCCAACCCAGCGGCGGCGCGGGCTGGTGGTCGGTCCAAGTTTTCCCGAGATCGGTGGAGGTGGTCCAGTGAACGGGGCCGAAGTAATCCGACCCCATGATCGGTTGCAGCGTCATGAAGGCCTGCGCGGGCTGGCCGGCGCGGCCGGGAATCATGCACGCGCGCGGATGAAACCAGCACGGTCCCGGCGCATCCTCGCGGCGCAGCACGACCTTCTCGATGCCGCTGATCAGGCCGGTGGCCGCGGCACGGGTGGGCGAGGGTGCGAGGGACAGCGCGGCGGTGCCGAGCAATGAGTGGTGGAGAAATTGGCGACGAGTTTTCATGGCGATGTGGGGTGGAACAATGGGTTCGGTGGGCTGAATGCGGGTTGGTTTTGCACTGGCTGGCTCATTACGGAAAATCATGCGACGCGCGTTCGACCAAGCCAGGTCGTGCTCATTCAGCCAGCTTGCACTCCATCGCGGCGGAAGTTCTCAGCCGTATCTATGCAGTGGAAACCGATGTGAGAACCACAGCGACACGATGAACCCAGAGAAAAAAAGCGGGCCGGCGTCAGCGCCGGAAAGTCACCTGTAAGTGAGTCAATGTCGGTCAGCGAATTCTTTGTTTTCTCTGTGTTCATCGCGTCTCTGTGGTCAAACAATTCGGTTCGACTGAATGGTTACGGCTCAGGCAGGCAATGGGCCGAATCGGTTTCAGGGATGATGACTTTGGTGCTCCGCTCACGGTCAGTCTCCGGTGAACCAGGCGGCGACTGGCTATTTGGCGGCGGGGCGCGATTTGAAGTCTTCGAGGTTCACCAGCGTGGGGGTTGCGGAGTTGGATTTGATGGCGGCAATGGCTTTGTCGAACTGCGCGAGATGGTCGGCGGGGACCTTTTTAACCGTGGCGAGATAGGTGCGGGCTTTCTGCACTTCCGGCAGCAACGGCTTCGCGTGCGCGCCGTAGCGGGCAAGGTAGGTCAGGCAGTCCTTGCTGCGATTTTTCTCACCCCAGCGGTCGGGTTCCATCACGGAGACGCACAACGCCATGCCTTCGCGGATGTGCAGGCGCGAGAGCAGGTCGAGGCCGGCAAGGCGGATGCCGTCGGCGAACATCTCGTTGCTTGGTGCGAGTTTTTCGACGGCTTTGACAATGCTCGGCAGCAGCGCGACGAGGTCGGCGTCGGTGAGGTGCGTGAAGGTCTTGCGCACGGAACTGCGCGGGACGCTGTCCTCGTGCGCGAGCAGCGTTTGGAGCGCGGGGATGAGCTTGGCGCGGTCCACGCCGTCGAGCGATTCGGCAAGGATGCTGCGCGGGCCGCGCTCGCCGGGAAACGGGGAGAACAGCGCGAAGCTGGCGGCGCGCGCAGCCTGTTGGCGCGGGTCGGCGGGATTCGGGCGGACGACGAGCGCGAGCAGGTCGCTGACGCTGGCTTTGCGCGCGTCGGGGCCGAGTTCGGGCAGGGCCTTGGCGGCAAGGCACTGAATCCACGGGTCGGAGTCTTGCAGCGCGGCGCGGAGTTGCGGCGCGGCGGCATCGGCACGCGGACCGAGCGCGCCGAGGGCGGCGCAGGCGCCGTAGCGGGCGTCGCGATTTATGCCCGCGAGCATTTTCAGCAGCGCGGGAAGGTGGTCGCCGTCGCGTTTGCCGAGGGCGGCGGCGGAGCGTCCGCGCACGAAGGGCGACCAGCTCGCGAGGCCGGCGAGCAGTTGCTCCGTGGTGCGTTTTTCGTAGCGGTTCTCGTCGCCCTTGTAGGTGTAGTCGCGCCCGGCGGCGATGACGGTGGCGGTCTGCGCGGCATCGAGCGGCGGGACGGTGAACGGCGTTTTGCCAGTCAGGCGCAGGCTTTTCAGCGGCAGGGCATACGCGAGCAGATAGCTGCCGCTGCAATCCCAGCCCTTGTATTTTCCGTGCTCCTCCTCGCCAACGGGCGAGCCTTGATAGCCGAAGGCCGTGTCCGAGCCACGCGCGAGGTCGTAATACCACGCATGCTCTTTCATATACGCACCGATGGTCAGCGGGCCGCAGCGCGCGACGCCGGGCAGCGCCCAGAGCATGTTGAAAAAATTCCCCGTGTGTCCGCGCTCACGCTCGCTGTAGGCGGCGGCGGCCATCTTCGCAAAAAACTCCGCGGCCTCGCGGTCACCGAGCAAATCGAAGAGCACCGCGGCGGCGGCGCACTTGCCGTTGTCTTCGTGCGCGAAGAACGGCTGGTGGTCGCCGTAGGGAATCGCGCCTTTATTCACAAACCAGCGCAGCATCCTCGCCGACTTCACGAGCGCTTTGTCGATGTCCGCGTGCTTCACGCCCGCCTCGCGCGCGAGCGCCATGCCGATGCTGAGCGACAGCCCCGGCGCGTTCATTGCGCCGTAGCCTTCGAGATTGATTCCGTTCGGCGAAAAGCGATGCCCCCAATTCCCCACCGCGCTCTGCCCGCGCGCCGTCTCCAGCGCGAGCCGCTCCAGCCCCGGCAGCACCGACTTGTCGCCGTTCGCAGTGATGTATTCCGCGAGGAACATCATCACGTAGCCGTAGGACCAGGAGAGGTAGCCCCTGTCGGTGAAGTCCGCCGCCCACTTCGCCTCCTTTTGGAGTAGCGGCATCCACTCCTTGTTCCCGGCCGCCAGCAGCGCCAGCGCGTTGCAGCCGCGCACGATGCCGTGCATCCCCTTGCCGTAATCCGTCGCGCCCATGCGCTGCGCAAGCGATGCAGCGCCCAGTTCGTAAATGCGCTTCGATTTCGCACACGCATACGGCGCGGTGGCGCTGTAACTGCCGAGCACCGGCAGCTTCACTTCTACCGCCTCCGTCTTGCCCGCGCGCCAACGCAGCAGCGGCAGCTTGCCGCCGCCCTGCTCTGACTCCGCCGCCGCGATGGCGTTGGCAAAAGCGATGCGCGCATCGCCGGAAAAGTTCTTTCCCTCCACGCCGAGGATGACATCGCCGACGCTCAGCACCGCCGCTGACGGGGAGGCCTTCGCCACCGCCGTCACAAGAATCTGTCGCGCGTCGTGCGAGTGGCCATTGGCCGTGTAAATCCAGCCACGCGCGCCGGTCGGCCCGAGCGCCCAGTCGTGAGGTGCATCCTTCGCGAGCGTCGCGCCCTTGGTGAAGTCGGGAACCGTCGTCGCGTTTTCTTTGGGCGCGGCCGGAGCCGGACCGGGCGTGGCGAGGATGGCAGCGAGGGTGAGAGTGAGGAGGGTGTTGTTCATCGGTAGTGGTTCAGTGTTTTTGCGCCTTCAGCATCTCGAGGTTCGCCTCGGCGAACGCCTTGCCCATCACCGCAAAGGTTTTCGCGCAACCGAGATAGTGGTAGCCCGCGTTCGACGCGCCGCGGGTCCATTTGGCGGCTTCCTCAGGCGAAATCACCTCGGCCTCATACTTCTTGAGATATTCCTTCTGCTGCGCGTCGGTCATCGTGCCGTCCTTGTTCGGGCCGTTCTTGCTTTTGTTTTTGAGCGTGGCGGCCATGGCTCTAATTTTGCCGCGCTTTTCTTCAATGGCCGCAAGCTCCTCGGCCCAGAACGGCGCGGTGGGCACGGCGGTGACGTTGCCCTTGAACTCCGGCAGCAGCGACGGAGCGGCCATGGCCTTTTGGAAAGCGACGGTTCCGTCATTTGCCTTCAAGCCGCCGACGCCGAGCACGCCAATGACGAACGGCATTTTCGGCGCGCCCAAATCCTTGCGCACATCGCGGATGAAATCAGCCATCCACACGCCGTATCTGGTGTAATCCCTCGTCTTGCCGTCCGCGCCCGTGGGGTAGGTGTTGCCGTCCACGAGGTCGTTGAAGCCCTGAAACCACACGAACCCGGCAATCTCGTAGCCCGCCGCCGGGTCGTAAGCCGGGCAGACGCGCTTCGGGTCGGCGAGCACCTTTTTCACATGCTCGACCATGTAGCGGTAGAACCGCCCGGTCTCCTTCGCCTTCGCCGCCTTCTCGGCGGCGATGTCCTTCCCCTGCTTCTGCATCTGCGCGATTCTCGCCTCGCTGAATTCGTAGGGCCCGGCGCTCGGTGGGCGGAACTCGGTGTTCAGGCTCCGGCCACCCCACGCGGTCTTGATAATAAGCACCGGTTCCTTCAGCGCGGCGTCCATCGTGAGGCCGAAGGTGAACTCCGGGCCGATCTTTCCGCCATCCTCCGTTGGCTTATCGCCTCGGGCACCGAAGCCCGCGGTGAGCTTGCCGGTTCCCTCGCCATTCGCGCTGCCGTCATATCTGCCCGTGAGATAGGAAATCCAGGCGCCCTCGGCGACCGTTGGTTTCCCATCGGCCCCGCGCATCATTTTCAAAAGCGGCGCCGTCGCCGGGTCGTCGCCGATGTAATCGAACGTCTCGATGCGCGCGTGCCCCTCCATGTTCGACTGCCCGGCGAGGATGAAGACTTTGAGCGGCTTCTTTTCGGCAGCAAGTGAATGGCTGGAAAAGAGCGCGATGAATGCGAGGAGTGGTAGCAGGAGTTTCATGGTTAGGGTCTTGTTTTGGATGGTGGGGGACGGGAGGCGTGTCATGGATTGCTGGGGAGCGAGGAGAGCTTTCTGGCGGGAGACTAAAACCGCGCTGTAATGATCGCGCCCATCATTCGCGCAGACGGTTCAGCGTGTAATAGCCGGTGGCGTTTGTCATGGGCGTGCCGTCTTCACCGGTGATGCTGCTGAGTATTAGTTGATGCTCACGCTTCTTCGCCAGCGCGAGATGCAATTCAACTGGCCTGATATCGTCCGACACCTTCACTGATGTCGAGTTCAATTCGGTCAATCCAACTTTCGGCGAAACCTACTCGGTCTGTTAGCTGTAGCCCCGTTGCCTGATGGCGTAGTTGGCAGGATTCCCGGCGGCGTCGCGGTTGACGGCCTGGATGCATCGGATGCGAACGCCGGGCTTGGTCAGGCTCACCGAGCGCATCGCCATCGGGATCTGCCTGCCATCCCCGCGAAGGCGCAGCAGGCAGGATGCCTTTTCGCCCACGGAGTGCCAACCGCGTCCGGTCTGGCCGATTTACAGGCTGCCATTGCTGTCGAAGCGGCTGCGGATCACGCCGCATTGCCGCGGGCCGGCGAAGTCGAAGGCCGCTCCTTGGTGCAGTACGCCCATACGTTCGAGCGTGGCGGTTCCGAGGTTGCCGCTGCGGCCGGGACGGCCGCGCTCCGTTGGTTGTCCTTGAACTCGCCCGCTCAATTCAATTGCTGCGGGACTGCTTTTACCGTGGCGCGGTGCGCCTCGACTGCCGCCTGGATGCGTGCGAGCACGTCGGCGTGGGCGGCGGCGACGTTGCGTTTCTCGGACGGGTCGAGTCCGAGATGGAAGAGCAGCGGCGGGTCGTGCGGTTCGGCCTTCGGCCCGCCATAGCCGGTCTGCGACTGGAAGTGCGCTTTCCACTCGCCGAGGCGGCAGGCGAAAATCTGCTCACCACGATAGTAGAAAAATGGGCGCTCTGGCAGCGGCTTGCGCTCGAACAGCAGCGGGCGGAGGTCCGTGCCATCGAGCAAGGTGTCCTTGGGCGCGGCGGCCCCGGCGAGCGCGAGCGCGGTGGGATAAAGGTCGAGCACGGAAGCCATTTGCGTGGTCACGCCGGGTGCGATTTTCCCTGGCATCCACGCGATGCCCGGCACGCGCATTCCGCCCTCCCAGGTGCTGCCCTTGCCGTCCTTGAGCAGGCCCGCGCTGCCGCCTTGGTTGCCCATGATGAGCCACGGGCCGTTGTCGCTGGAGAAGACGACGAGCGTGTTTTCCGCGAGCTGTTCCGCGCGCAACGCCGCCAGCACTTCGCCCACGCTCCAGTCGAGTTCCTCCACGCTGTCGCCGTAAATGCCCGCGCGGCTTTTGCCCTTGAACGCGGGCGACGCAAACATCGGCACATGCGGAAAAGTGTGAGCGAAGTAGATAAAGAACGGCCCGCCCTTTTTCGCGCGGATGAATTTCACCGCCTGCTCTGTGTAGCGCCGCGTGAGCGTGGTCTGGACGGCGGGTTGCTCGATGACTTTTCCGTTGTGCTGCAGCGCCACGTTCCAGCCGTCCTCGGGTGGAGTCGGCGAACCGGTCGCGCCCTTCGGCAAATCGGCGCGGGCATCCATGTCGTTCGAGTAAGGCAGACCGAACGTCTCCTCGAAACCCTGGTCCAGCGGACGCGAGCCTTCGTGAATGCCGAGATGCCACTTGCCGATGTGAGCCGTTGCATAGCCCGCGCCCTTCAACGCCTCGGCGAGCGTGACCTCGGCGGGCGGCAGGCCGCCTTTTGAGTTGGGGAAAAGCACGCGTCGCGCGCCGGCCATGCCGCTGCGCAGCGCGTAACGGCCGGTGAGCAACGCCGCGCGGCTCGGCGTGCAGACTTCCGCGCCGGAGTAGAAGTCGGTGAAGCGCAATCCCTCCGCCGCCATTTTGTCGAGATGCGGCGTGCGGATGACCGGCGAGCCGTAGCAGCCGAGGTCGCCGTAGCCGAGGTCGTCGGCGTAGATGATGACGATGTTTGGCCGCTTGGCGTCGGCGGCATGAAGACCGGCAGCCAGCAGGGGAAACAGCGCGGCGAAGAGCGTGAGAATGTGTTTCATAAAGTGGGTCGCGTTCAGGTCGGCCAATGACGGAGGCGGAATGGATCGTTCACTTCGCCGCCGCTTTGAGTTCGGCAAAACGCGCGCGCATTTCCGTGAGCCGTGTCGCGTGTTTCGCGTCGCGAGCGAGGTCGGTTTCCTCGCGCGGGTCGGCGACGAGGTGGAAGAGCTGTTCGTAGTTCTGCGCGGGCCAGAACATGTATTTCCACTCGCGCTGCACGAGGGCTTCGGATGCGGGGATGCGGCCATTGGCGATGACAGCGTGCTCGTAGAAAAACTCGGCGCGCCAGTCGGGCTTCGTGGCCGCAAGATAGAGCGGCGCGAAGTCCCGGCCCTGCATCGTCTTCGGCGCGGCGGTGGCGGTGGCGGCGAGGATGGTGGGCGCGAGGTCCGCGCTGAGCGTGAAGGCGTCGTTCGTCGTGCCGCGTTTCTCCGCCGCCATGCGCGGGTCGCGCACGATGAGCGGGACGCGGATGCTTTCCTCGTGCGGATACCACTTATCGGCGAGGCCGTGCTCGGCGTGGAAGTAACCGTTGTCCGTCGTGAAAATGACGAGCGTGTTGTCGAGCAGTCCCTGCTTTTTCAACTCGTCGAGCACGCGCCCGCAGGTCGCGTCCACCTCGGTCGCGAGGCGGTAGTAGTTTTTCATCATCGTCTGGAATTTCTCCGGCGCGTCGAAGCGCCAGCCCCAACGGCGGCGGCCTTCGTTCTGAGCGTCGAAGAACGGCGGCAGACGTTTCCACGACTCCTCGGTGGCGTTCGGCGGCACGGGGATGACCACGTCCTTATACAGCTCCATGCTCTGCGGCTGCGGGAGGAATTGCTCCTTGTTGCCGTCCTCCGCGTGGGTGGCGAAGAAGGCGAGCGTGAGGCAGAACGGCTTGTCCGCCGGGCGCGAGCGGAGGAATTCCAGCGCATCGTTCTCGTTCTTCTGCGTGACGTGGATGCGCGAGCCGTCCGGCTGTTTCATCCAATGCACGCCGCTGTAGGCGCGGCCAAAATCGAACTCCTTCGCGGGAAACGCGCCGTTGTGCCACTTGCCGACGTGCCCGGTGAAATAACCCTTCGCGCGCAGCAGGCCGGGATACGTCTCCGCCCACGGTGTCTGGAACATCTGGAAGGCTTTGTTCCCATGCCGCGACATCCACTGCCCGGTGAAGAGCGTCGCGCGGCTCACCCCGCAGATGGAAGTCGTGACGGCGTTGCGCGTGAAGCGCACCCCTTCGCCCGCGAGCCGATCGAGGTTCGGCGTTTTCACCACCGGATTGCCCGCGCTGCCGAGTGTGTCGTGCCGCCAGTCGTCGGCGTAGAGCACGAGGACGTTGAGCGGCTTCGCGGCGGCAGCGGCGTTTGTTTGGCCGCAAAGGAGCGCGAAGAGCGCAAGGAGAACGGCGACAAAGGGGTGGCGTGTTTTCATGGGTCTTAATTTGCTCATCCGCGCGGCGTGGCGGGGGCGGAGTTTGGATTCGGCGTGGAAGCTGTCGCGCGGCCATGCTTCTGCCCAGCGTGGAGTCCGGTGCGCAGTTTGACCGCATGCGGCGGCTGGCTGGGTGGCCATGGCCTCTCATTTTTTACCGCCCATCTTTTTGCCGGCAGAAAAATGGGCGGTGAAAGATAGGGGTAGGGGATTGGCATCGCGGGGCCCGTTTTCAACTACGTCTGGTGTAAGTGAAAATTTTATCGAAAGCGGGTTTCAGCGTCGAACTCCGTGATGCTCCTGGCGCAGATGGTTTTGAGCAATTGCGCCGGAGTCAGGGTTTGGCGGGCGCCGGTTTCAGTTTCGTGAGCAGGTCGGCGACGACTTCGGGGTGGGCGGTGGCGTGGTTGCGCGTTTCGTCGGGGTCGGTGGTGTAATCGAAGAGTTCGACTTGCGGCTTGGCGGTGTCCTTCGCGGGGTGCGCGATGAGGCGCCAGCGGTCGGTGCGGATGGTGCGCTCGCGGCCCCAGAAACTGTGCGCGGGTTTGGCGGTGGGCGCGGCGGGGTCGGCGAGTTGCGGACGGAGGCTGCGGCCATCGAGGCCGGCGGGGGCGTTGAGTCCGCAGAGTTCGGCGAGCGTGGGGAAGATGTCCACGGTCTCGACGGTGGCGGCGCTCGCGACGCCGGGCCGCGCGAGGCCGGGATGACGCAGCATGAGCGGGGAACGGAGCGCGTGTTCGTAGAGGCAATGCTTGCCCCAGATGGCGTGCTCACCGAGAAGGAAGCCGTGGTCGCTCCACACGACGACGATAGTGTTTTTCTCCAAATCGAGCCGCCGCAATTCGTCGAGCACGCGGCCCACCTGCGCATCCATGTAGCTGATGCTCGCGGCGTAGGCGCGGCGCATTTCGCTGGCGTAGTCGGCGTTCGTGGCGGGGTTGTCGCCGGGCGCGTGGGCGTAGTTGCCGCGAAATTCGCCGCTGCCGTGCCAGCCGGAGGGCCAGGTGGGTTTCGCGGCGGCTTCGGGTTTCAAATCCGGCACGCCTGCCGCGTGGAGGTCGTGCCATTTTTTCGGCGCGGCAAAGGGCAGGTGCGGTTTGAAAAAGCCGACACCGAAGAACCACGGCTCCTTTTTCGCGGCGAGTTCGCGCAGCGTTTTCACGGCCTCCGCGGCGACCCACGCATCGGGATAGGCTTCATCCGGGCCGTCGTGCGACTGCCACGGCGGCGACTTGCCGGGGCGTCGCGCTTCGCCGTTCGCGTAGCCATGCATGATGGCCTGCGGCGATGGCCACGGGCCGGCGGGAATCCACGCGCGCTCCCACACGCCGCTGATTTCCTCCGGGCCGTCGGCCCAATTTTTACCGGTGCGATTGCCGGGGTAGTGCGTGATTTTTCCCAGCGCCAGCGTGCGATAGCCTGCCGCGCGAAACACGCCCGGCAGACTCTGCGCCGACCATGCCTGCTGCGTGGCTTTGATCCCGTCGTTGTTCACCTGCGCGGGCACGCTCGGATACCGCCCGCGCAGCAGTGCGCAGCGCGACGCCCCGCACGTCGGCACCTGCACGTAATGATGCGTGAACACGCGCGCCGTCTTCGCAAAGGAATCGAGCTGCGGCGTCTTCGCGTGCGCCGCGCCGAACGCGCCGAGGTCGTTGCGGAGGTCGTCTATGGAGATGAAGAAGACGTTCTGGCGCGCGGGTTCGGCGGCGAAGGCCGCGCAGCAAAGCGCAACGAGGAACGCCAGTGGGGAGAGGGTTCGATTCATCGTTCGGATTGGAAGGATGCTGACTGGAACGGAGGTTGCAATAAGCAAGACGGGCCCGCGTGTCACCGTGCAACGCAAGCCTGCCGGAGGTTTGTCAAAAGATGCCGGCTTCCGATGCACAACGGAAACCACCACCCCGCCAAGCCACCGCGAAACCACAGGTTCAGGATCGCCGCACCACCAACACCGGCTCGTGGCCCGAACGGTTGCGGTCGCTGGCAGTCGCGGTTTGCGGGTAACCGGAGTTCAGAGATGGAAATCCTTGTGACCGATTCAGGTCCAGTTTAGAACGCGTCGTGCCACGGCCAGCCAGAGAAAAATCTCCACCGACCGCCTCCACCGCCACCGTCGGCTTCGAGGCCAAGCTCTGGCTCACCGCCGACAAGCTGCGCAACAACATGGACGCGGCGGAACCGGAGCGAAGCGGAGATAGCCAGCCTAAGGCTGCCCGCAGGGCGAGCGAAGCGAGGCAATACAAGCACGTCGTCCTCGGCCTCACCTTCCTCAAATACATCTCCGACACCGCTGGGAAATGCCGAAGGTCGAATGCCGAAATCCGAACTCGGAGAGCCCGAACACTTCGACATTCGAAATTCGTCCTTCGACGTTCGCCCGCGCCCACCATCGGCAAGACCGTGGACGACGCCATGGTCGCCATCGAGCGCGACAACCCGCGCCTCAAAGGCGTCCTCCCCAAGGACTACGCCCGCCCCGGCCTCGACACCACAACGCGCGACAGCGCGAGTCCCGACTGCGATGCCACTCCACGGGACTTTTACGCAGCGAAAGGCCACCAGCGCCTCGGCGAGCTCATCGGCGTCATTGCAGCATGACCATCACCCTCACCCAGCTCGAATCCCACCTCTGGGAATCTGCCAACATTCTGCGCGGGCCTGTGGATGCGGCGGACTTCAAGTCGTATGTGTTCCCGCTCTTATTCTTCAAGCGCCTCTCGGATGTGCAGGACGAGGAGCACGCGGCGGCGCTGAAGCAGTTCGATGGCGATGAGGAGGCGGCGCTGTTTCCGGAGAATTACGGGTTCCAGATTCCCGAGGACTGTCACTGGCGGGATGTGCGGGAGGTTGCGGTGAATGTCGGGCAGGCGCTCCAGACGGCGATGCGCGGGATTGAGCAGGCGAATCCGCACACGCTTTACGGCATCTTTGGCGATGCGCAGTGGACGAATAAGGACCGGCTCTCGGATGCGCTGCTCAAGAATCTCATCGAGCATTTCTTGCGGCTTTCGCTGGGGAATGCGGCGGCCAAGGCGGATGTGCTGGGGCAGTCGTATGAGTATCTGATCAAGAAATTCGCCGACGCCACGAACAAGAAGGCGGGCGAGTTCTACACCCCGCGTTCGGTCGTGCGGCTGATGGTGAACATCCTCGATCCCCGCGAGGGCGAGTCCATTTACGATCCCACCCGCGGCACAGGCGGCATGTTGCTGGAGGCCATCCATCATGTTGCGGAGACGCGGGGCGATGTCCGCACGCTCTGGGGCAAGCTCTACGGTCAGGAGAAAAATCTGACGACCTCCGCCATCGCCCGCATGAACCTCTTCCTGCACGGAGCGGCGGACTTCCAGATCGTGCGGGGCGACACCCTGCGCAGCCCCGCTTTCTTCTCGGGCGACAACCTCGCCACCTTCGACTGCGTCATCGCCAATCCGCCCTTCTCGCTGGAGAAATGGGGCGACGAAGTCTGGTCCAGCGACCCCTATGGACGCAACTTCGCCGGCATGCCGCCCGCCAAGAGCGGTGACTTCGCCTGGGTGCAGCACATGATCAAATCCATGGCCCCCAAGACCGGGCGCATGGCCGTTGTCCTCCCGCACGGAGCCCTTTTCCGCATGGGCAAGGAGGGCGAGATCCGGAAGAAACTCCTCGGCATGGACCTGCTGGAGGCCGTCATCGGACTCGGGCCGAATCTCTTCTACGGCACCGGCCTAGCCGCCTGCATCCTCGTCTTCCGGCAGAAGAAGGCGAAGGAGCGGAAGAACAAGGTGCTCATCGTCGATGCCTCGAAGGAGTTCAAAACCGGCCGCGCCCAGAACGAACTGCTGCCCGATCACGTCGAGCGCATCCACGGCTGGGTCCGCGACTACACCGATGTCGAAGGCATCGCCCGCCTCGTCAGCCTCGACGAGATCGCCGCCAACGACCACAACCTCAACATCCCGCGCTACGTCGAGCCGAAGGTCACCAGTGAGGTGCTCACCGTGGAGGACGCGATGAAGCGCCTGCGCGTGAGCGCGGAGGCGGCGTTCGCGGCGGAGGAGAAGCTGATCGGAATCCTCACACGGGAGGGACTGCTTATATGAGTGCGATCCCTCCACGTCTCCAGCAGATCCTCGACGGACTGGAAGGAGAACACTGCGAGTTCAAAGAATGGAAAACCAAGGACGACTTCGACGGCCTGACCAAATACGCATGTGCCCTGGCCAATGAAGGCGGCGGTAAAATTGTGCTCGGTGTCGCCGATCAACGCCCGCGCAAGATCGTCGGCACCCAAGTCTGGCCACAGATCGAGGTGACGCGCAAAAGCCTCAACCAACGCATCCATCTCACGACCCAATGGGAGGAGTTTGGGACACCCGATGGGCGCGTTCTCGTCATCACGGTTCCTCGTCATGCTTACGGACTCCCGGCAGGTTGGGACGGGCGGGCGTGGATGCGAGAGAACGACAGCCTTGTTCCATTGTCCGAAGCACTCCGGAAAGCTATCTGGGAGGAAATCGGACGGGACTTTTCCGCCGAGCCTTGCTCTGGCCTTGCGCTGGGCGATCTGAATCCGGTCTCTCTCGATGCCTTCCGGCGTGCCTGGGTCAATTCACTGCGGGCTCGCCGCGAAGAATCCGGACAACGCGACGCCGAACGCATCGACGGCCTCAGCCATGAGCAACTCCTGCGGGACACCGAACTGATTCAAGCCGATGGCACCCTCGTGAACGCAGCGCTGATTCTTTTCGGTTCCCGGCAGGCGGTGCGAAAACATCTGGCGCAGGCCGAGTTGGTCTATGAATTCCGCAACACACCTGCTTCAGGGCCGGCTGACTTGCGAATTGAGTTCCAAGAAGGCTTCTTTGCCTGGCAAGACCTCCTGTGGCAGCAGGTCAACGAACCCAGCCGCAACCCCCGGCAATCCTTCCAAGCGGGTCTTTTTGTTCGGCAGTTGCCGTCCTTTGCCGAGCGACCGGTGCGCGAAGCGATCCTCAACGCCGTCTGCCATCGCGACTACCTGCTTGGCAACAGCATCTTCATCCGACACTCCCTCACGGCACTCACCGTTGAGAGTCCCGGCGGCCTTCTGCCCCAGGTGACCGTGGAAACCCTGCTCGACCGGCAGGCTCCCCGGAATCGCCGCCTTGCCGAGGTTTTCCAACGCTGCGGTATGGTCGAGCGTTCTGGCCAGGGGATGAATCTCATCTTCGAGGATGCCATCACCAGCGCCAAGCAGCTCCCGACCCCGACAGCCTCCCCTTACCAATTCACCCTCACCCTCCACGGTGTGGTTCAGGATGCCGCTTTTCTCGCTTACTTGGAACGGGTCGGTCAGGAGAAGATGCGACTTTACGACACCGCTCATCTCCTGGTTTTGGACTCGGTCCGCCGGGATGCTGCGGTTCCGGAAGCTCTCAAATCCTTGGTGGACCGTCTTGTCACCGACGGTCTTCTGGAACGAATCAGCCGTGGCCGAGGAACCCGGCTAATCCTCTCCCGAACCTTTTCCCAAGCCATCGGTGAATCCGCCACCTACACTCGCCGCAAGGGGCTCGACCAAGATGAGTGCAAGTTGCTTCTTCTCAAACACCTCCACCGAAAGGGCGAGCAGGGATCCCCGCTGGCAGAACTCGCCCAAGTCCTCCCATCCAAGTCAAAGAGACAGATTCAACATTTCCTGCGTCTCTTGGCGAAGGAGGGTAAGGCCAGTGCTCTTCGCCTTGGCCCCAGAGCTGCCTGGAAATCAACATCTTCCGCATCGTCCACCCCAGCCGATGAATGAAACACAAGCGCTGACCATGTTTCATTTCGTGTTTCTTTCCGTGTCTCTTTTCCCATGACCCGCATCACCCAACAAAACCTCGAATCCTACCTCTGGGCAGCCGCCGTGCTCCTGCGGGGGACGATTGATGCGGGGGACTACAAGCAGTTCATCTTCCCGCTGCTGTTCTACAAGCGGCTGTGCGATGTCTTTGATGAGGAGACCGTCACCGCGTTGCGGGAGTCGGGCGGGGATCAGGACTTTGCGCTGTTCCCGGAGAACCACCGCTTCCAGATTCCGGCCGACGCGCATTGGCGGGAGATTCGGAAGGTCAGCCGGGATGTGGGCCGGGGCTTGCAGCAGGCCATGCGGGCCATCGAGACCGCCAACCCCGACAAGCTCTTCGGCATCTTTGGCGATGCGCAGTGGACGAACAAGGACCGCCTGTCCGA
>CAMAUZ010000111.1 GCA_945861535.1 Akkermansia muciniphila
CCGCTGATGTTTGGGGAGGTTTTCATTTGTCAGTTCCCGTTCACCTCGGGAACCGGAAGCAAGATTCGTCCGACGCTTGTGCTGTTCGACCTGCAGCAGGATGCCGTCATCTGTCGCGTTACCTCAGTGAGTCGGACCGGGACGCTTGATGTCACGCTCAACGATTGGAAGGCAGCCGGACTGCTCAAGCCTTCGGTCGCGCGTCTCGACCGACTGGTGACCGCCGAAAAGACCATTTTTCTGCGGCATCTTGGTGTGTTGAGCGCAGCAGATTTGGAAGCGGTTCGCAATACATGGAACGCGCACATGACGCTATGACCGCAACGCCTCCTGAGAAACTAGCCGTGCAACCCGTTGATATTCATCGATCGGAGCCTTTTCAGTATCTTACGTCATTGTCCCGCCGCCGCGGCGGTTGGTTCGCTGACCATGCGCGGCAGCACCCCTATGAGGATTGTCCTCGCGGGTCGTGCTTCCGCCGCCACCTTGCCGCCCGCCATGCACGGGCCGCGCCAGCCGTGCCCGTCGGTGAGCTTGGGTCGTAGGCGATTTCGCACATCTCACATGAGAATTGAGCCTCTTTCCATCGTCCTTCGGTCGTCTCGCACGCACCCGGTGTCATCTCGCACGGTCCCGGCGTCGTCTTACACGCTCCAGGAGCCGTCTTACAGGAACTCTTACACTGAGTCTTTCCTAATCCCATGAAGTCGCCGAACCCTGCGATGCTGCAAACTCGTTCGTTGCGTCCCGGTTGCAATCCATGCGTCCCGCCGGCCGGGTCATTGAGCTTGGATCGTCGTCACCCATCCGCCACACTCTGAATCTATGACCGCGCTTGAATCTGCCACTTCGCCCGCCGCGTCCGGCGCTGCCGCCGAGGACGTGGTCATCTCCGTCCGCGGCCTCACCAAGGTGTTCAAGGACTTCTGGGGCCGGCCCAAGGCCCGCGCCGTGGACAACGTGGATTTCGATGTCCGCCGCGGCGAGGTCTTCGGCCTGCTCGGACCCAACGGCTCCGGCAAATCCACCACCGTCAAACTGCTCCTCGGCCTGCTCTATCCGACCCGCGGTCACATCGAGGTCTTCGGCCGCTCGCCGCGCCACGTCGGCACCAAGATGCGCATCGGCTATCTGCCCGAGGAATCCTATCTCTACCGCTACCTCGACTCGGAGGAGACGCTCAATTTCTTCGGCAGCCTCTTCGGCCTCTCGGCGGCGGACAAGAAACTGCGCAACGAACAATTGCTCGAAATGGTCGGCCTCGGGCAGGTGCGTTCGCGCGTCGTCGGCGAATTTTCCAAGGGCATGCAGCGCCGCATCGGCCTGGCGCAGGCGCTGATCAACGACCCGGATTTGGTGATCCTCGACGAACCCACCGCCGGCCTGGACCCGATCGGCTGTCGCGAAGTGAAGGACCTCATCCTCGCGCTCGCCCGCCGCGGCAAGACCGTGATCCTGAGCAGCCATCTGCTGGCGGATGTCGAGGACGTGTGCGACCGCGTGGTGATCTATTACGGCGGCAAGATTCAGGCCGCCGGCACGCTCAAGGAGCTGCTCACCGAACGCGACAGCGTGCGCCTCACCATGCCGCCGCTCTCGCGCGACACGATGCAGCGCGTGCTCGACATCATCCGCACCGAGGTCGCCGAGGACAAAGTGCGCGTCGATAACCCGACCCAGAACCTCGAGAGCTATTTCCTCGGCGTCGTCCAGCGCGCGCGCCAGAGCGAGGCGCAGACCTCGGGCGCGACCTCCGGCAGCCAGGTCGCCGCGTATTTGCAGGGCGATGGCGGCACCGGTTCGCAATCGCAGAAGCTGCTGGAAAAACTGAGCCTCCCCGCCAGCGCCGCGGCTCCCGTCGTGACCGCCGCCCCGGCCCCGGCGTCCGCCGCCCCGGTCGATGTGCAAAAGCTCGCTGGCCTGACCAAAGCCGCCCCGCCCGCCGCGCCTCCGACCGTGACGGCTCCGCCCGCACCGACTTCCGAAGCGGAGTTGAAAAAGGCCAACGAAAAACTCTCGTCGCTCCTCGGCAAACCCAAGGACCCCGGCGCGCCCGGCGCGTGATCGTCTTCGCCATCGCCCCATGAATCGCATCCTCGCCATTGCCGCCCTGACGTGGAAAGCCGCGTTCCGGTACCGCCTGATCTGGGTGCTCACCGGCCTGCTCCTCGTCACGGTGGTCGGCCTGCCGCTGATCATCAAGGACGACGGCACCGCGCGCGGCCTGACGCAGATTCTGCTCACCTACACGCTGAGTTTCGTCACCACGATCCTCAGTTTCGCCACGCTCTGGCTGGCCTGCGCCACGCTCGCCCGCGACGTCGAGGACTGCCAGATGCAGATGGTCACCGTGAAGCCGATCGCGCGCTGGGAGGTGTGGGCCGGCAAATGGCTCGGCATCATGTCGCTCAACGCCACGCTGCTCGCGGGCGCGGGCGTGGCGATCTTCGCGCTGGTCCAGTGGCGGGCCGCCAAGCTGCCGGCCGAGCAGCAGCAGATTCTCCGCGCGGAAGTGCTCACCGCGCGCGTCGGTGCCCGCGAACCCGCGCCGAACCTCGACGTGGAAGTGGAGAATCAGATCAAGGCCCGGCTCGCGAAAAACCCGCTGCCCGCCGAAACCAATCTCGCCGAAGTCCGCAAGCAGATGCGCGACCAGATCAAGTCGATGAACGAGGTGATCCGCCCCGGCTTCCTGCGCCGCTGGAGCATTGATCTCGGTCAGGCCGGGGCCGTAGCGAAAGGCAAACCCCTGTTCATGCGGGTGAAATTCATGTCCTCGCAATACAGCACCAAGCCGCTGACCTATCCCACGTTTTGGGAAATCGGTCCGCCCGAAGCGCCCAATCGCCTGCGCTTCGTCAAGCCGCTGACCACCGCCACGTTTCACGAAATCGGCCTCCATCCGAGCCTCATTGATGCCAAGGGCAAGCTGACGATTGATTGCGTGAATCCGGCGGAAAATCGCGACGCGCTCGTCTTCTCGCTCGAGGAAGGCATGGAGGTGCTCTACGCCGAATCGGGCTTCGCGCTGAACTTTTTCCGCGCGCTGCTCATCATTCTCCTGTGGCTCGGCTTTTTCGCGGCGCTCGGGCTGGCAGCGGCGAGCTTCATGACCTTCCCGGTCGCCGCGTTCTTCTCGCTCTCGATGCTGGTGATCGGCCTGGGCAGCACGATGATCTCCACGGTCGTCAGCGAAGGCTCCTATCTCGGCGGCGCGGCGGGCGGGTTTGCGCCGTCCGTCATCGACAAGCTGATGCTCGGCGTTTTCAAGGTGCTGCTGTTCCTGACCAAGCTGGTGCTGGACTTCTCGCCCATCGACGCCCTGAGCACGGGGCGCAGTATCACCTGGGTGATGCTGGGGCAGGCCACCGCGCAAATCCTCCTGGTCGTTACCGGCGTGCTGGCGGCCTTTGGCATCGTGGTGTTCAACCGCCGCGAGCTGGCGACCACCTTGGCCCGCAACTGACCGCACCCGCCGCGCGCCCACCTTTTCCACCATGAACTACGACAAACTCTACAAACCGGGCCTGCTGGCCCTGGCGTTGCTGATGTTCGTCGTCGTCGGCCTGTCGCAGCGGCAGTTGAACGGCGTGCGCAGCGAACTCAAGCTCACGCGGCTCGAACCGCTGGAAAACGCGCCGCCCGCGCTGGCGTTCGTCACCGTCGCGCTCGGCGGCTTTCGCGGGCTGATTGCCAACGTCCTGTGGATGCGTGCGAGCGATCTCCAGCAGGATGAAAAATTTTTCGAGATGGTGCAGTTGGCCGACTGGATCACCAAGCTCCAGCCGCACTTTGTCACCGTCTGGGTGCATCAGGCGTGGAACATGGCCTACAACATTTCCGTGAAGTTCCCCGAGTCCAAGGACCGCTGGCTCTGGGTCTCGCGCGGCATCGAACTCCTCCGCGACGAGGGCATGCGCTACAACCCCGAGGAGCCGCTGCTCTACCGCGAGCTGGCCTGGTTTTATCAGCACAAAATGGGCGCGAACCTCGACCAGTCGCATGTCTATTACAAACAGATGCTCCAGCGCGAGATGGCCAAAGTCATCGGCCCCACCCGCGACGGCTGGCGGGCGCTCCTCAACCCCCAGACCGATGAAGCCCGCGAGCGCGCCAAAATCCTCCACGACAAACTCAAGCTGGACCTCCCGCGCATGAAGCAGGTGGACGAAACCTTTGGCCCGCTGGAATGGCGGCTGCCCGAGGCGCACGCGATCTACTGGGCGTCGTTCGGCCTCGAGAAGTGCATCGGCAACCGCGCCCGCACCAACGACATCATCACCCTGCGCCGCGTCATCTATCAGTCCATGCAACTCGCCTTCCAGCGCGGGCGCCTCGTCGAGAACAAGCTCGACAAGTATTTCGAGTTCGGCCCGAACCTTGAAATCATCCCCAAGGCCAACTTCGCCTACGAGCAGATGATGCGCGAAGACGCCACCAACCGCGAACACATCAGCAACGGCCACCGTAACTTTGTCCTTCAGGTCATCGTCGCGCTCTACACGCACAACCGCGAGGCGGACGCGAAAAAATGGCTGGAATATCTGGTCGTCAAGTATCCCGACTTCGTCCGCCAGAAGTACCCCAACGCCGTCAAGAACGGCCTGAATCTCGACGAATTCGTCCTCCCTGGCGTCGCCGAAATGCTGGATGGCGGCCGCGACAAAACGCAGAGCCTCCTGGAAGGCTACCTCAAGACCGCCTTCTACAAACTGGCCATCGACGAGGACGACGAGTCCATCGCCTTGGAACGCATGGCCCGCAAAATCTGGGATCGCTATCAGCTTAAAACCGTCGCCGCCGAAGCGGGGCGCGTGGATCTGCCGCCCTATCAGGAACTCAAGCGCAACGTGCTGGAGCGCATCTTGGATGAGAAAAGCGGTGGCAGCCCCCTGCTGAAAGCCCAGCTCCGCACCAAACTCGGCCTGCCCGCCCCAACCAACGCCCCGCCCGAGACCGTGAAAATCCCCCTCGCTCCCCGCACCACCAACGCCCCGCCCGCCGCCACCAACCCGCCGCCGAACGCGCCCAAGAAGTAGTACGGAGGCGGCTAGCCCCGGCCGCAACAACGCCCGAACCCACCCGCGCGTCCGAATTTTTTCAGCATGTCACTGCCACCACGCTTCCGCCCTTTGTTTTCCGGCTTTTCGTGGCTTTCGTGGTTCAACCCGGCTGCCGTTTCCAAGTTCAATCTACCAATGGCAGTTCAAACACGGGCGGACCCCAATGCACCCGGCCCCGTGCCGTTCACGGCCCGGCCCGAAGGTTCTTTTGCGAATGGCTGAAAACTCCCGGCGTCATCTTTGCCATGCTTGAACAAACCGCCTGAAAATTTTTGCATATGAACCCCCTCACCCAAGCCTCTCTCCACCACCAGACCCGCCGCACGTTCCTCCGCTCAGCCGGCCAGCTCAGCCTCGGCTCCATCGCCCTCGCGTCGTTGCTCGGCGAGAAGAACGCCGCCGCCGCGGGGCCGTCCGCGTCGATCAATCCGCTCGCGTCGCGCAAGCCGCATTTTCAGACCAAGATCAAGCGCGTCATCTACCTGCACATGTCCGGCGCGCCGCCGCACCTCGACATTTTCGATTACAAACCCGAGTTGGTGAAACACGACGGCGAAGTCTGCCCGGACAAATTTCTCAAGGGCCGCCGCTTCGCCTTCACCACCGGCGTTCCCAAATTGCTCGGCACGAAACGCCAGTTCACCCAGCACGGCAAAGGCGGCGTCTGGATGTCCGATGCCGTGCCGAACTTCCACAAGATCGCGGATGAAATGTGCGTCATCCGCTCGATGAAGACCGATGAGTTCAACCACGCCCCGGCCGAACTGCTGCTCTTCACCGGCTCGGGACGCCAGGGCCGCACCTCGATGGGCTCGTGGGTCACCTACGGCCTCGGCTCGGAAAACGAAAACCTGCCCGGCTTCGTCGTGCTCATCTCCAGCGGCGTCGCGCCCAGCGGCGGGCAAAGCAACTGGGGCAGCGGCTTCCTCCCTTCAGTCTTCCAAGGCGTACAATGCCGCTCTAAAGGCGACCCCGTGCTCTACGTGAGCAACCCGCCCGGCATGAGCCGCGACCTGCGCCGCAACACGCTCGACGCCCTGCGCGACCTGAACGAACTGCAGGTCAAGGAACTCGGCAGCCCGGAAACCATGACGCGCATTCAGCAATACGAACTGGCCTTTCGGATGCAATCGTCCGTGCCCGAGGTGATGGACATCTCGCGCGAAACGCCCGCCACCATTGCCGATTACGGGGCCACGCCCGGCGGCGCGAGCTTCGCGAACAACTGTCTGCTCGCGCGTCGCCTCGCCGAGCAGGGCGTGCGCTTCATCCAGCTTTTCGATTGGGGCTGGGATTTCCACGGCACCGGCCCCGGCGAAGACATCCGCGACGGTCTCACCAAGAAATGCGCCACGATGGACAAGCCCATCGCCGCGCTCGTGCGCGACCTCAAGCAGCGCGGTCTGCTCGACAGCACGCTCATCGTGTGGAGCGGTGAATTCGGCCGCACGCCCTTCCGCGAAGGCCGCACCGCCGGCGGCAATGTCCTCGGGCGCGACCATTATCCCGATTGCTTCTGCTCCGTGCTCATGGGCGGCGGAATCAAAGGCGGCACCAGCTACGGCGAGACCGACGAACTCGGCTTCGCCATCGCCGAGAACCCCGTCCACATCCACGACCTCCAGGCCACGATCATGCACCTCCTCGGCTTCGACCACGAACGCCTCACCTTCCGCTTCCAAGGCCGCGACTACCGCCTGACCGATGTCCACGGCAAGGTGGTGAAGGAGATACTGAGCTGAACCCGGGTTCGGCAGTTACCTAAGATAGGTGACTAGAAACCACTAACCTGCACTAACCTGCACTAATAAATACCCTCAAGGTCCGCACTCTGAGAAATTATCCGGTCAACCTTCTTATTAGTGCCAGTTAGTGCCGGTTAGTGGTGCTTACCTGTTCGAGGTTTACCAA
Source organism: Akkermansia muciniphila (assembly GCA_945861535.1). Classification (GTDB taxonomy): domain Bacteria; phylum Verrucomicrobiota; class Verrucomicrobiia; order Limisphaerales; family BJHT01; genus BJHT01. The sequence continues at coordinate 6,975 of CAMAUZ010000111.1, forward strand.
CTATCCAAATAAGTGTCAGGGATCGAATAATTACAGTAACACCCCGGTTTCCCCAGCCGGCACTTCTCACCGCCGCCGCCACTCACATCCCCGTGAAAACCAGCCTCCTCCTCGCCGCCATTGCCGTGATCACTCTCACCGCCATCGCCCAGCCCAAAGACCCCTTCCCCCTCTGGCCCGGCGACGCCCCCGGCGCCCTCGGCAAAACCGACCGCGACATTCCCACCCTCACCCCCTTCTGGGCCGACCCCGACAAAGCCACCGGTGCCTCCGTCGTCATCTGCCCCGGCGGCGGCTACGGCGGACTCGCCGGTCACGAAGGCAAAGACTACGCCCTCTTCCTAAACCACCACGGCATCACCGGCTTCGTCCTCAAATATCGCCTCGGCTCCGCCGGTTACCGCCATCCCGTGATGCTGAACGACGTCAACCGCGCCATCCGCTACGTCCGTGCCAAATCCGCCGACTGGAAGCTCGACCCCAAACGCATCGGCGTCATGGGTTCCTCCGCCGGCGGTCATCTCGCCTCCACCGCCGTCACTCACCACGACACCGGCAAGCCCGACGCCGAAGACCCCGTCGAACGCGCCAGTTCCCGCCCCGACCTCGGCATCCTCTGCTACGCCGTCATCAGCATGGGGACCAACACCCACAACGGCTCCAAGAACAATCTCCTCGGCAAAGAACCCTCGGCCGACCTCATCAAACTCCTCTCCAACGAACTCCAAGTCACCAAAGACACCCCGCCCTGCTTCCTCTGGCACACCTGGGAAGACAAAGCGGTGAAAGTAGAGAACAGCCTCGAATTCGCCGCCGCCCTCCAGCGTGCCAACGTCCCCTTCGACCTCCACGTCTATCAAAAAGGCGGCCACGGCATCGGCCTCGGCAGCCGCGATTTCGACCCCGCCAAATGGCACCCCTGGTCTCGCGACCTTGCCTTCTGGCTGAAAGTCCAAGGCTTCATCAAATGAGCGCCGCGTAGGTTGGTCGGCGCGCGTCCAGACCAACGCGCGCCACCACTCCGCTCCCCTCCCTCCCCATTTTCCTGTCCAAAATTTTCCTGTCATCCTCCCCCATCCCGCCGTCAGTACCCGCACCACATGCCACTCCCACGCCTCCTCACCCTCTGCCTCCTGTTCCTCGCGGTTCTCCCCTGCCCCGCCGCCCCTGCGCCGTCCCCGCGCGCCGCCGCCCACTGGGCCTTCCAACCCGTCCGCCCCGCGGCCGCCCCGCCCACCCGCAACCCCACCTGGCCCCGCAACGACGTTGACCGCTTCATCCTCGCCAAACTCGAAGCGAATAATCTCCCCCCTGCCCCACCCACCGACCGCCGCACCCTCATCCGCCGCGTCACCTACACCCTCACCGGTCTCCCCCCGCGCCCCGAAGAAGTCACCGCCTTCCTCGCCGACACCTCCCCCGACGCCTACACCAACCTTGTCGATCGCCTCCTCGCCTCCCCCCAATACGGCGAACGCTGGGCCCGCCACTGGCTCGACATCGCGCGCTACTCCGACACCAAAGGCTACGTCTATGCCGGCGAAGAAAAACGCTTCGTCCACTCCCACGTCTATCGCGACTGGGTCGTCAACGCCCTCAACACCGACCTCCCCTACGACCGCTTCGTGATGCTGCAAATCGCCGCCGACCAATTGCTACCAACCTCCATCGCATCCGTCCCGGCAGAAGTCTCCACCCCTCCCCGCCCCGACCTCGCCGCAATGGGCTTCCTCACCCTCGGCCGCCGCTTCCTCGGCGTGAAACACGACATCATCGACGACCGCATCGACGTCGTCACCCGCGGCTTCCTCGGCCTCACCGTCACCTGCGCCCGCTGTCACGACCACAAATACGATCCCGTCCCCACCCGCGACTACTACTCCCTCTACGGCATCTTCGACGCCTCCACCGAACGCACCCTCCCCCTCAACCCCGCGCCCGCACCCGCCACCGACCCCGCGACCATCGCCTACGAAAAAGAGCTCCAGAAACGCGTCACCGAATTCGAAAAAGCCTTCCGCGCCACCTGCGACGCCGCCGCCGACACGCAGCGCAAGAAAGTCGCCGACTACCTTCTCGCCCTCCTCGACATTGAAAACCTTCCCGCCGAAGACTTCGTCGAAATCCTCGGCCCCAACGACCTCAACCCCGCCGTCGCCCGCGAATGGCAGGCCCGCCTCTTCCAATGGTCCGCCAAATTTCACCCCGTCTTCGGCGCCTGGCACGCCCTCGCCGCCCTGCCCGCCGAGAACTTCCCCGCCCTCGCCAATCCCCTCATCGCCCGCCTCGCCGCCCAAACCCAACCCCGCCTCAACCCCCTCATCGCCCGCGCCCTCACCGAGAAACCCCTGACCTCCATGCGCGACGTCGCCGAGCGCCACGCCCGCGTCCTCAGCACCACCGACACCCAATGGCGCGCGCTCCTCCAGAACTCCGCCAAACCAAAATCTCCCCCTCCCCCTGTCCCTCCGTCTCCCTCTGTCCCTCCGTCTCCCCCTCTCCCCACCTCGCTCCCCGACCCCGACGCCGAGCAAATCCGCCAGACCCTCTACGGGCCCGACGCCCTCGCCCACGTCCCCCCCGGCACCATCAACGACCTTGAACTCTTCTTCGACGAACCCTCCTGGCGCGCCCTGAAAAAACTCCAATCCGAAGTCGAACGCCACCTCATCACCTCGCCCGCCGCGCCCGCCCACGCCGTCATCCTCGAAGACGCCGCCCGCATGCGCACCCCGCAAGTCTTCATCCGCGGCAACCCCGCCGTGAAAGGCGAACCCGTCCCCCGCGGCTTCCTCCAGATTCTCTCCGGCAACACCCCCCGCCCCTTCACGCAGGGCAGCGGCCGCCTCGAACTCGCCCGCGCCATCGCCAGCCCCGACAATCCCCTCACCGCCCGCGTCATGGTCAACCGCGTCTGGGCGCACCACTTCGGCCGCGGCCTCGTCACCACCCCCAGCGACTTCGGCCTCCGCAGCGAACCCCCGAGCCACCCCGAGTTACTCGACTATCTCGCCTCTGAGTTTGTCGCGAACGGTTGGTCCCTGAAGAAACTCCACCGCCTGTTGCTTACCAGCGCCACCTTTCAGCAGGAGTCAGGGGACAGGGGGCAGGAGACAGGAGTCAGAAGTCAGGAGACAGAGGACAGGGGAAAGGGGAAAGTAATTAGTAGGGAAACCGCCAATGCCACTCTCTCCGCCCAGACTGCCGATAACTCCGTGCTTCCTACTAATCACTTATCACTAATCACTAATCACTCTTCCCGGCCAGCCACTCTCGACCCCGAAAATCGCCTCCTCTCCCACATGCGCCCCCAGCGGCTCGACTACGAAGCCATGCGCGACAGCCTGGTCGCCGCCGCCGGCGGGCTTGACCTGCGCCTCGGCGGCAAATCCACCGACCTCGAAAAACGCCCCTTCTCCACGCGCCGCGCCCTCTACGGCTATCTCGACCGCCAGTTCGTGCCCACCCTCCTCCGCGTCTTCGACTGCGCCAACCCCGACATCCATACCCCCGAACGCCACACCACCACCGTCCCCCAACAAGCCCTCTACTTCCTCAACGGCCCCTTCATCGCCGACATGGCCCACGCCCTCGCCACCCGCCCCGACCTCCGCGACCTCGCCCCCGAACCGCGCATCCGCCGCTCCTACGAAATCATCTTCCAACGCCCACCCACGTCGCACGAACTCACCACCGCCCTCCGCTTCGTCAGCCCCCGCACCGCGCCCACGACCACCGCGGTCGCCGCCCCCGCCAAACCCATCAGCACCGCCTGGCAATACGGCTACGGCGAATTCAATCCCGCCACCGGTCGCCTCAAAGCCTTCACCCCGCTCCCGCACTTCACCGGCACCGCCTGGCAGGGCGGACCCAACTGGCCCGACGCCAAACTCGGCTGGGTCCAGCTCACCGCCGACGGCGGCCACGCCGGCAACGACCTCGCCCACGCCGCCATCCGCCGCTGGATCGCGCCCCACGACGGCCCCTTCACCCTCACCGCCACCGTCACCCACGACACCGCCACCGGCGATGGCATCCGCGCCCGCATTGTCTCCAGCCGCACCGGCGTGCTCGGCACCTGGGAAGTTCACAACCGCAAAATCGAGACCCACCTCGCCGAAATCGAACTCAAGAAGGGCGACACCCTCGACTTCCTCGTGGACTTCCGCGCCAACCTCAACAACGACCAATTCACCTGGTCCATCGCCCTTCGCCCCGCCCCCGATCTCCTCGGCGAACCCACCAAATCCGCCACCCTCTGGAACGCCCAAAAAGACTTCGGCGGCCCCGCCGTCCCGACCGCCCCACCCACCCTCACCCCGTGGGAACGCCTCACCCAAGTCCTCCTCGCCTCCAACGAATTCCTCTTCGTGGATTGATCAAACTGGAAACGGCGGTTGGAACTGAGAAACCACGGAAGCACCGAAAACCCGGATGGATACCGGTGTTCGTGACTTCACTCACCCGGTAAACGTGGAAACGGCAGTCGGGTTGAACCACGAAAGACACAAACGACACGCAAAGCCGGAAAACCAGGGGCGGAAGCGTGGTGGCTCGACTTCTCAACAACTCACCCGCCAGGTGACACCCCCCGATTCCGCCCCTTGTTTTCGTGTCTTTCGTGTCTTTCGTGGTTCAACCCGACTGCCGTTTCCAGTTTGAATCCGGGTGCGGCACTTCGCTCCTTTGCCTCGAAATCCCGTGGACCGCACCGGGAAACCTGGCGTCGTTGCGCGGGGAAGGGATCGTCCCGGTTGCCTGCAAGCAAGCCGGTCGGGACGGGACGGGACCGGAGCGCCGAGCATCGCTCGGCACGATTCCGCCCAGGCCGAGCAATGCTCGGCGCTCCACCGGTCGGCACCGCGCCGCCATTCCCGGGTTTATGGGCTGGTGATTTTCAATCCGGTGATCCGGCCTTGGAACGGGCCGTTGCCCGCGTAGCTCGCGACGGGTCTGCCGTTGTCGTGACCGAGGCAGAAATCTTCCTGCGGCTGGCGGGCGAGGAGCTTGGCGGCCTTGCCCGTGACGGCGGGCTGGTCGCCGACCTGGAGGGACATCGTGGCGTCGGCGGCGAGCGTGGCGGTGATGCGGGCCGTGCCGGTGACGTCGGTGGGCGTGATGATTTCGGTGAACTCCGCGCCGCTGCCGGCGCGGACGAGGAAGGCGACGCGCCCACCTTTCAGATGCAACGCGTAGCCCGCGCTGAGGCCGCCGTGCGCGAGGATGATGGTGTCGCGCTGCGGCGTCTCGACGGTGCAGGAAATGGTGAACGGTTTGCCGCCGACTGGCGGGGCGTCCGACGAATCGAGGGCGTCGCCGGGCTTCAGGGCGTCGAGATTCACGGGCTGCGCGGTTGTTTTTATCGGCTTCGTCGTGGCTGCGGTTGCGGCGACGGTAGCTGCGGCGGCGGCCTTCTTCGGTTGTTTGCCACGCGGGCCGTTGCCCTCGGAGGGATAGAGCGTTTGCGGATTCTCGACCGCGCCGGCGGGGCGGCGCGCGGTCGGATTGGTGCCGCCAATCTCAGCAGCCATCTTCTCCGCGAGCGCCTGGAGCTTGGCGACAAGGGCGGGGTGTTGGTCGGCAACGTTGGTTTTCTCGCCGATTTCCGCGTCGAGATTGTAGAGGCGCGGGGCTTTGCCGCTGGCGTCGGCGGACGTGCCTTTGCCCATCGTCTCGGGCTGCGGTGCGAGGGCGAGCTTCCATCGGCCTTGGCGCACGGCTTGGAGATTGTAGCCGGCGAAATAGTAGTGCGCCTCGCGCGGCGATTCCTTGGTCTTGCCGAAGAGCAGGGGCAAGAGGTCGCGGCCGTCGATGACAGGCTGCGCCGGCACCGTGCCGCCGGCGAGCGCGACGGCGGTGGGCAGGAGATCAATCGTGCCTGCGACCGCGTCGCACACGCTGCCGGGCGCGATCTTGCCCGGCCACCATGCGAGCGTCGGCTCGCGCACGCCGCCTTCCCAGGTGCTGCCTTTGCCGCCGCGCAACGGTCCCGCGCTGCCGCCGTCCGGGCCTTTCACGAGCCACGGGCCGTTGTCGCTGGTGAAGATCACGAGCGTGCGTTCGGCGAGCTTCAGTTCGCGCAACGTGTCGAGCACGCGGCCGACGCTCCAGTCCACCTCCTCGACCCAGTCGCCGAAGCGGCCGTTGGCAGATTTGCCCGCGAAGGCCGCGCCCGGAACGATGGGCGTGTGGACGGCGGTGTGCGGCAGGTAGAGCAGGAAGGGCCGGTCTGTATTGGCGCGGATGAAGCCGAGCGCCTCGTCGGTGTAACGCTCGACGATGCGGCTCTGCGCGGCGTCGTTCAGCAGTTCGATCACTTTTTCATCGCGCAGCAGCGGCACGACGCGCTCGCCGGTTTGGGTGGATTTGCGCTGCATATCATTCGAGTAGGGAATGCCGAAGTAGCGATCGAAACCCTGGCGCGTCGGGAGAAACTCGGGCTGGTCGCCGACGTGCCATTTGCCGACGCACATCGTGGCGTAGCCATGTTCCTTCATTCGCTCGGCGATGGTGAACTCCGCCGGGTTCAACCCATTCTTCCCGCCCGGCCCATAGACGCCGGGCACGGAAATGCGCGCGCCGTAGCAACCGGTGAGCAGTTGCGCGCGCGATACCGAGCACACGGGCGCGGCGTAAAAGCTGGTGAGCTTCATCCCCTCGCGCGCCATGCGGTCAAGGTTGGGCGTCCTCTGCTTTGTCGCACCGAACGGCCCGATGTCGGCGTAGCCGAGGTCGTCGATGAAGACGATGACGAGGTTTGGTTTGGTGGGCGGCGGAGCAGCGGCGGCGGTGAGTGGGCCGAGCGTGGCCAGCAGGAAGGCGGCGTAAAACGGGAGGATGGTTTTCATGAATGAGTGGCGCTAACAGCGTGGCCGTGATTATGCAGTTGCCCCACACACAATGGCCACCAAGAACCAACGGACCCCGAGCGGCGGAGCCGCAACCCAGCCGGAGCGCGACCGTCCCCGGTCGCAGCGCCAACGTCGGAGCCCCGGTGCTGAGAATTCCCGGCATTGTCGCAGGTGCGGCGCCGCTGCCGGCCAGGACCGCCCGCGCGAACCGGCCACAACAAAATGCTCTGCCCGTTGCCAATCAAGCGCCACGCCCCTCGCGCCCCCGCCCCTCCGTCGTTGAAAAACCCCTAACCCGCACTAACTGCCACTAATAAAAACCCATCCAATCTCCCCCCCCGACAATCTCTGTCACCTTCCCCGTCTTATTAGTGCCAGTCAGTGCCGGTTAGTGGTTTTAACTTCTTCTCAGTCCCAACCGCCCCCTATCAGTTCACCCCTCTACCTATTCCGTATCTCCCCCCAGTCACTCCGACTCCCGTACCACCACCCGCCGCCCCGGCATCACCCCCTCGCGCACCACCCGTGCCCTGGTGCCGCTAAAAACCACCTCCACTCGGTAACCAGCCGTCGCCGCCGTCTTCCCCAGACCAAAATGAACCTCCAGCGGTGAACTGCGCCCATAACCCGCCCCCGCCTGCACCTGCCGAAACCCCACCAGCCTGTCCCCCGCAAAGACACTCACCTTGGCTCCAATGCCGTCCGGATTGCTCTTCGTGCCCACCGCCTTCACCCGCAGCCACTGCTTGTCGTTGGTCTCATTGCGGTAAAGCACGAGGTTGGAATAGAAGTTCACCAGCAACAGATCCAGATCCCCATCATTGTCAAAATCCACCGCCGGCACACAGACACAGTTGGCCTCATGCTTGATGCCCCAGTCGGCGCCCTGCTCCACCCAGGTCTTGCCATCGGGCCGCGTGTAGAGCGGATTTCCCCCCTTGCTGGTCGCCCACTTATTACCACTCTCCGCATCCACCCCCACATAGAGATCGATAAGTCCGTCATGATCCAAATCCTCCGCAACCATGTCGTGCCCGAGCGTCTTCAGCGCCAGCACCGGAGCCGCTACCGACGCGAACCGGCCTCCACCGTCATTGCCATAGAGAATATTCGGTTCCACCGTGTGTCCCTGCTTCAAGAGTTCCGGCTCCGTATAGTTCGCACCCGACAGCCACGAGTCAGTGCTCACAAAGAGATCCAGTCTCCCCCGGTTGAAAATATCCGCGAGCACACAGCCCACACTCGACGCCTTACGCCCCACCCCCGCCTGCCCGGTAATCTCCCGAAACCTGCCGTCCCCCAAATTTTTGAACAACGCGCTCGCCTGCGATTGGTAGCCAGTCACAAACAGATCATCCCGCCCATCCCCATCCACATCCCCAAACGCCACCCCCAAACAGTGCCGTCCCGCCAGCTCGATCCCCGATCCCTTGGTACTGTCAGCGAACGTTCCGTCCCGCTGATTGCGGAAGAGATAACACTGCCCCGTGGGACTGCTCACAAACAGATCGACCCAACCATCCCCATCCACATCCGACCACGCGCACGACCGCGCCGGCGTCTTCAGCAGCACCCCTGCCCTCTCACTGACCTCGGTGAAGGTCCCATCCCCACTCCCTTTGAAAAGCCGGCTCGCCCCCTGCCGCAAGGAAGTCAGATAGACATCCAACTTACCGTCATGATCAAAGTCCGCCACCGCCGCGCCCGTCCCTTCCCCCGCGAAACTCTCCAGCCCCGAACCTCGCGTCACATCCTGAAACTTCAGCCCACCGAGATTCCTAAAATACCGCACATGCGGTTTCCCAAATGTGGGAATGATAACATCCGGCAACCCATCCTCATTGAAATCCTCCACCGCCACCGCGTGCGGATTGGTCCCACCCACCCCGGTGTTATCCGCAATAAACAATCCCGACCCCGCCGTGACATCCGTAAACCGCGGCCTCTTCCCGCCCCCCGCCGCTGGTGCGGCAAAGGCCGCGACCAGCCCTCCGTGAACCAACAAGGCCAGGACAATGAATCCAAGGCTCCGGAGTCGGGCGCAGCCCGACGCCTCGGGGAGCGCACGCCGCTGGCGTGCAGTTTTCGGCGGCCCGCCGAAAACCTCGTCCCGCAAACCCTTCCCCGCACCGGGCCAGGCCGACTGCGGCACGATGGTTTGGGCGGGCCGCCCAAACCAGCACGCGAGCCGCGTGCGCTCCCCGTCCATTTTCGCAATTCCGATCAAGCGCGCACGCATAGTCTCAAATTGGGCTGAATTTTTGAACAGCGAAGGCACAAGAGTAGTGTTCATTTTTTAAACCCCCAGCCCAACTACCGCTTCTTATCCAGCAACGGCAGCGTCCTCATGTCCCCATAGAACGCCACCCCATTGCCACCCTTGTCTGGGCCGACCAGATGCAACACCTCAATCTCATAGCCAAACGCCTGCTGCTTCGCCCTGCGAATCACTCCATGAAACATCCGGGCACCCTTCGCCTGCTCGATCAGTTCCTGCGACTGCTGGCTGAACGGCGCCGACTGCCCGCTGATGAAACCATAGATGTCATAAGGGGCCACCTTGTCCGCATAGTGCGAGTAGATGACCGGATCAGCCCGCTCGCTCCACTTGTGAAACCAGTTGTTCACATTGTATAGCTGCCAGCCCTCCTTGGCTCCCTCCACCCACACCAGATGCGCCGTCGCAATGTTCGCCTCCTCCAGTTTGAAATCATAAAATGTCGCCGGCAACCGATCCACCCCGGTGACACCCACGATGCGTACCCGCGGCTCCCCCTTCCAGTCAGGCTTCAGCCCGGTGAAGGTCGTGCCCATCCGCCAGTCATACGCCGGCGTCGGCTCCCGCGACAGCACGCGCCAGCGGTTGCCCGTCTTCTCGTCAGTCAGCAAAAAGGAGAAATCCTCGCGCCAGTAATAGGAGTTGTAGTTCCGGGTGAAATAGAACTCCGTCGCCTTACCCACCAACTCCACCGCCGCCGGCACTGGCACTGGCTTGGTCACGGTCCGAGACTTCACCGGCGCGGACGCAAGCAGCAGCAGGACCATGATAACAAGGTGAGCTTGGATTCTCATAACGTATTGAATTGTTGGTTCCGCCTAACCTACTCGGTTAGCAGCCGGTTCCAATACTAATGTGTTGAAATCCTGCAACCTATGTTCGTTTGGGATTTCACAGGAGTTCTTAACCTAAATCGAGTATTTCAACAGGCTGCTAGCAACCTGTTGAAATACGCCAGTTTCCAAAATCGTAAAGTGAGGCGTCCCGAAAAACTCTCGCCCTATCTCTTATCCGCCCCGGTAATAGTGGCCGGGATTGCTGCCACCGATAGGTAAGCCTCGCTACCGGAGGAGTTGCGCCAGTAACCGTTCGGGCCCATCCGGTCAGTAAACAGGTCCACAACCAGCAAAATAGAGTCCGGGCCCCGGCCGCCCGCTGCTTCGGCGTGCCGACCCCGAACAATTTCCTCATCAATTGCGAGAGATTGTAGATGATCGCGGCGATCTTGTAGCGTTTGTTCAGATTGGCCAGCCCGCGCAAGGTCGTGCGGCGGGCACCGCCCGCGTCCAAGATGTGGGCAAAGGTGCGTTCGAGGTGCATCCCGCGCTTCTGCAACCTCCCCTTGCCGGACTTACTCTGCGCGCTGCGCTTGGCGGTGCGCACCGCTTTTTTGGTCCGCACAGAGACATCGTCCCAAGCATCATGCAACCCGAATGTATCCGTCCCTGACACCGCCATCCCAGCGGGTAAACATTATTTGCAACCACAAGTCTCCTATCTCTCAATGACTCGGTAGAAGCGACGGAAAACTGTCCCACTGGTGGGGGCTTCGTAGAGGAAGCGTCCCTGGTTGATGTTGATGCCGCCGACGTTGGTGACCCAAACGGTCGTTGGACCACTCAGATTGAGTGTATGGTGGACCTCGAACCGGCTCGGGGCGGAGGACAAAGTTCCATCCGGGTCACTGAAGAGGATTTGGATTCGGTCATTAGGCAGGTGCCGGGGGGCGAGCAATAATTGTGGCACCTGGACCCAGAGTGACATCTGCCGCGTTGTTATGCCGCCAAAATCGTTCGTGACCGTGAGTGCGTAATTGCCGCTTTTCGCCCGCGTCAGTGGATTCAACGACAATACGCCATTCGTGGCATTCGGGATTGGCTGCCCATTGAACAACCACTGGTAGCGGAAAAGCGGTGTTAGACCAGCGATTCCCGGTTGGAGCGTCAGGGAATTCGTATAGGAAAGGACCAAGCCACCGGGCAAATCCGTTACCAAACGCGGCGGGGCCGGGGGCTGACGCAAATTCAACACAACATTGCCTGTGGTGCTGTTGGTTTTGAACCCGTCCACGGCAATCTGGTATTGTGTGCCCGCCACGGCGGTGAAGACCACCCGGCTGGCTCCTATCTGACCGGCGAGCAGATCGTCGTTCTCGACCACCAATCCCAAGGTGGCAAGCGTGGCATTCGTATAGATTGCCAGCGTGGTGTCGAACGAGCTGCCAAAGGTGTAGATCTCCACCAACCCGCTCGCTGGCGCGGTCCATGTCCACCACACCGACCTGCCTCCGTCATTGCCGCCGTGGGGGGCCTCGCCCGTTTCTTTGGTCGCCCCGAGGACGGAGCTGCTAACCGTATTGGAACTGCCGGTAAGCACGATCCGATTGGCAAAGTTGTCATTGAACGCGCTCGCTTGTTGCGTGAAGAAGGCCGGCGCGCTGAGAGCTGTCCCCAACGAATTGCTGACCACCACTTGGTAGATTGCGGAGATCGTTGATGAGACGCCAGCCAATGCCAACAACGGTTCCGTTGCTCCATCGATTTTCACGCCGTTTCGAAGCCACTGATAGGTCAGAGGTAGCGACCCGGTGGCCACAACGCGGAACTGGACGCCGGTGCCGCCGCCAGCCCCGCCCGCGAAGCGGGTCTGACTGGCGGGCTGCGCTTGAATGATCGGTGCCGTATGCGAAACCGAGTCGGGGATCACCGCGAACTTTATCCTTCCCATCGCATTCCTATAGCCATCCACCGCGATGCGATAAACCGTGCCGAGGCTGGCTTGAAAGGTGACCTTGGCGTGAAGCTTCCGCACTTGCGGGTCATCGTTTTCGGTCACCAAAGTTAGAGTTGAAAGCGAGGAGCCGACATACACGCTAAGGACAGTGTCCAACTCGCTACCTTCGGTTGTGATTGTCACGGGCCCATCTCCCAGAGCTGTGTAGCTCCACCAAGCGGAGTTTCCCTCGCCAAGCCCGGCATGGGCAGGCTCACCAAGCTCCCGGGTTGCCCCAAAATTTGAGCCAAACACGATAGGCGAGAGCGCGGTGATCGGAGTCGCGTCCTCAAAGTTATCATTCGCGATTTGTGGCCCTGGAGGATACTGGCTCAGGGTCAACACGACATTTCCTTGCGCTTGACTGGCTCCATTGCGGTAGCCATCCACGGCGATCTGGTATTCTGTCCCGGCAACTGCGTCGAAAGTGAGGGTGCTGGCATCGACGGCACCCTCGTCATCCGAGGCGACGTAGGTGAGCGTCGAGACACTGCTTCCGGTATAGACACCAAGCGTTGTGTCGAAGTCACTGCCACGGGTGTCGATAGTGACCAGCGCCGAGCTCGGCGCGACCCAACTCCACCAAATTGACTTCCCACCACGGTTGCCATTGTGATTGGGCTCTCCTAACTCTCTGGTGGCAGTCAGATTGTTTCCGGTTGCCCTGGCAGTCTGGCCGGTGAGCAGGAACCGGTTGGTAAATTGGTCGTTGCCGCCGCCGCTCGGGGCAGGCCGAAGCACCAGATTGACTACCGCGTCTCCGGAATCGCCCAAATAGCCATCCACCGCAATTTGGTAGATGGTGTTCGCGACGGCCTGGAATTGCAGTCGCGAAATCCTAAAGTTGTCGCTCGCATCCCCATCGTTCGCCGCGACCAAGGTCAGACCATTCACGGTTGTCCCCGTGTAAATTCCCAACAAGGTGTCGAAGCTGCTTCCCACAGTGTCAACCAGACAAAGGCCGGTGACCGGAGCTCTCCAAGACCACCAAACCGACCGGCCGCCGATGGTACCCGCATGGAGCGGCTCGCCCGCTTCAGCGCTCGCAGTCGTCGTGTTTGCGACCCCACTATCCGAGAGTCCGCTCAGTGCAAAACGGTTGGCGAAGGCGTCATTCCCGACCTGCGGAGGGGCAGGATTGAGGTTCAGAAATATCAGTCCCGCATCGCCTAGCTTGCCGTCCACGGCGATGCTGTATTCCGTGCCGATCGTGGCTTGGAATTGCAGGCGGGAGATTCGGTAATTGTCAATTGGGTCGCCATCGTTCTCTTCGACCAAGGTCAGCGAGTTAAGGTTGTTCCCGGTGTAAACGGCCAGCAAGGTGTCGATGGCGCTCCCCGTCGTGTCCGCTTGGTATCGGCCCGTCGCCGGCGCGACCCACGACCACCAAACCGACTTGCCGCCTGTAAGGCTCGCATGATTGGGTTCGCCCGGCTCCTTGGTGGCTCCACGATTGTCGTCACGGACCTGTGTCGCGGAAGGCGGAAACGAGAAGCGGTTGGCAAACAAATCGTTGTCCGGTGCCTGCACGAGGTGAAGAGCGATGTTCCCCCTCTGTGCTCCGACCGGCTGCGGTGCAACGGAGGACGCGACGGCGATTCGATACGTGGTGCCCGCTGCTGCGCGGAAAATCAGGCGGCTTGTCGTCAGGCCCGCCTGAGGATTCTCGTCATTATTCGCAGCCACCGTTGTCAAACTTCCCACGGCATTGCCGGTGTAAACCGCCAGCAACGTGTCCATCGGTTGACCGCCATACTGAACGCTGCCGGACGTGTCCACCATCACGAGACCGCTCCGCGCGGCAGTCCAAGTCCACCAAACGGATGCGCCTCCGGGCGCACCAGCATGCACAGGCTCTCCGAGCTCCAAGGTCGCCGTGAGATTCTCGCCGCTGGTGGATACGTTCTCGCCCGTCAGTGTGATGCGATTGGCAAATGCGTCATTGGCGGTTGCTGCCGCGGTGGTCAGCGTCGCCACCGAACTGGTGATGCTGCCGAACACGTTGGTGATGACCACCTGATAGTTGCCGGCGTCCGCGTTGACTACGTTGGTGATCGTCAGACTGGCATTGGTCGCGCCTGCCAAACTGACGTCTCCCTTCTGCCATTGGAAAGCCATTAGCGGCGCTCCGGTCGCCACGACAGTAAACGTCGCGTTGATCCCAGCACCGGCTTGAATCGCCTGACTTACCGGCTGCTCGGTGATCGCTGGCGCTGCGGCCAAGCTCAAATTGAAGATAATACTTCCGTTCGCTCCCTGATAGCCGCCCAAGGCAATTTGATAGGTTGTGCCAGCAACAGCTTGGAAGGCAAGCAAGCTGGTGGTGATCCCCGTCTCGTCGTCATTCTCTGCCACGAGCGCCAATCCTGCCAAAGCGTCGCCTGTATATACCGCCAACACGGTGTCAAATGCGCTGCCGCGGGTATCCATGGTCACTGGAGCGCTGACCGGAGCTGTCCAACTCAACCAGACTGTGCGACCGGGGGCGGCATTGACATGGGACGGCTCGTTCAACTCTGAAGTGGCACCCACGTTGGAGCCGGTCACCCGATTAGTGTAACTCGAAAACACCAACCTGCCCGCGAATGGATCATTGGCGGGCACGGAAACGGTCAGCGGTTGCACCCTGATGGTGAAGGAACGCGTCGTCGTATTCGCCCCGCCGTCAGCCGTCCCGCCGTCATCGCGCACCACCACCGTGATCACCGCCGTGCCGGTCGTATTGGCCGTCGGCGTGTATTGCAACGTCCCCGTCGCGTTTGGACTCGAATACGTCACCGGCGGGTCCGAAATCAGCCCCGGGTTGCTGGAACTCGCCGTCACCGTCAACCTCTGCGCGTTTTCATTTGCGGGACCCGCTCCGATCCCGGTCAGGTTCACCGACTGCCGGCCCGCGTTCTCCAGGATCACCGCCGGGTTCCCAATCGCCGCCAAGGTCGGCGCGTCGTTCACCGCCGTCACCGTCATCGCCACCTTGTTGGTCGTGCGTATCTGCCCGTCATCCGCCACTATCACCAGCGTGTCGCTTCCGTAGAAATTTGTCCCGCCGAGATAATATAGGTTCGTCAATGCTGCATTCAATGCCGCCAGCGTTCCACTGAACGTCTGCGTCCCATTGGTCCAGCGGCCTGTCGTAAACGTCAGCCCGTTGGTCTGGCTCAACCCCACCAACCCGTTCGTCACCGTCAGCGTCACCGTCAGACTCGCGTTGTCCACGTCCCCCACGCCTACCGTGTTCGCCACCCCGAATCCCAGCGCCGTGTCTTCCAACACCGTCCGCGGACCGCCCACGCTCACCACCGGTGCGTCGTTCACAGCCGTCACGTTGATGGCCAGCGTCGCCGCCACCGTGCCCGACCCCGCGTCGTTCACCTTGAAGTTGAATGTCGAACGTGCTGCCCCGTTCGCGTTGGCCGCCGGCGTATAGACCAGGTTCGGAAGGTTCGCCGCGCTGATCGTCTGGTTCAGTGACACGTCCACGCCACTCAGCTTCAAGGTGTCGCCCGCCGCCAGACTCAGGCTGCTGATCGTGATCGACGCCAGCGCGTGGTTCTCCAGGTCGGTGAATTTGAAGTCGCCCACCGCGAACG
>CAMAUZ010000112.1 GCA_945861535.1 Akkermansia muciniphila
TGTCCCAAATGCTACAGATTGTGAGCGTCAACGCGTTTGAGCAAGTGCCTATGGCTGAGCTGTTTGCCAATATCGGCTCTCAAGATGAGGCTACCGCCTCTCGTAACCAGTTGATGCTGTGGGACTAATATCCGGATGGTTATGAAATCCATTAAGCCCATAAATATTTTTGGTTGAAGTTTGGCCGACTATCCGGCGCGCCCCCGCTCTTGTCCAACCGAAAGCCGCCGCCCCCAAGCCTTGTAGGAGACGACGTGAGGAGACTCTAACTTGCTTCCCCCGAACGACGCCCCAGAACTGAGGAGCGCGAGCCATCCGCCCGGCCCTCACGCGTCCCTACCCGGAGCGCCGAATTCCCGTTCGGCGGGACCCAGCGGACGCGTGCCCCCGGGAGCGCGAGCGGCCCGTTCGCGAGTGTCCCGCTTCCTCGGGAAGCCAAAGCCAACCCGAACCATCCTCCCCAACCTCTGTCTTAGAGCATCCAAACTACCCGAAAATAACCGTTTCCCGGACGGATCCTCCCCGCACACCCCACTGCACCCGCTTCCCCTTAAGGCGCTCTTTTAACCTAGAAAAAGCAGTCGAAACCACGAAAGGCACGAAAAACACGAAAAGAGGAGGCGTTACAACAAGCTCTAGCTTCACTCGGCAGTTGAGGTTTTTCGGGGTGGGAAAGTCTCGCTCGCAGGCCCTGTCTTTCAAGTGTTTGTGCCTTCCGTGGTTCATCTCGACTTTGGTTGTTCGGTCCAACGCACCAGCAGCCTCGCAATGTCCGCCGCTCGCTCGCTGTTTCCCCTTTTGTCACCGTGGACAAATCCAGCCAGCGCCAGGGTCTGCCCCGGGTGGATAAGTTCCCTCTCGCCACCAAAACAGACGCATTCGGTGCCATCGTCGCGCCAGCACGCGCGCTTTCTCCACTCCTTCGATAGCGTTGAATCGCCAATTCCCCCGCCCCCGCCGCGCCGTGCATGAATCCCTTTCACGCCTGCCGTGAATTCTTAGGTCCGCTCCGCACGCATCAGCTTCGCGGGTCTGGCACGCTCGCCGCTAAGAGGTGAGTTGACTGAAGACCGCTGGGTAACTACCTCGGTCACGGCCCGGACCTAACTAACGATCCTAGCTTTATGAAATCGATTCCTACCAACCAACCCCAGTCACTCACTCGTCGTAGCTTCGTGCGCACCTCCGGCAAGGCACTTGGCCTCGCTTCTCTCTTTGGCGCTCTGCCGCGCGGCTGGGTTGGCGGCGCTTATGCCGGCGAAGGCCCCGAAGTCTCCCAACTCCGCTGCGGTATCATCGCCCTCACCGACTGTTCGCCGCTCGTCATCGCCGCCGAGAAGGGAATCTTCAAGAAATACGGCCTCGATGTCACCATCGCCAAGGGCGCGAACTGGGCCGCCATCCGCGACGCGCTCTCTTCCGGCGACAATCAATTCACCCACATGCTCATCGGCATGCCGATTGCCAGCACCATGGGCCTGCTTGGCTCGCCCAAGAAGCCGATGGTCGTCCCCTGGCTGCTCAATCGCAACGGCCAGGCCATCACCCTCAAGTCTGATCTCAAGGGCAAAGTCGGCGCGGACCCGAAGGCGCTGAAGCCCTTTGTCGAGAAGGCCAAAAAGCTCGGCGAACCGATGAGTTTCGCCATGACCTTCCCGCCCGGCACCCACGCCATGTGGATGCGCTACTACCTCGCCGCCGGCGGCATCAATCCGGACAAAGACATCTCTCTCATCACCGTCCCGCCGCCGCAGATGGTGGCCAACATGCGCATCGGCAAGATGGACGGCTACTGTGTCGGCGAGCCGTGGAACGCCCGCGCCATCGCGGACAAGATTGGTTTCACCTCCGTCACCACGCTGGATATTTGGAAAGACCACCCGGAAAAGGTCTGCGCCTTCACCGCCGAGTTCGCCGAGAAGAATCCCAAGACCGTGAAAGCCGTGCTGAAGGGCCTGCACGAAGCCAGCGTGTGGCTCGATGACATGGGCAACCGGCCCGAACAATGCGCCATCGTCAGCAAACCCAACTTCATCAACTGCGACAAGGACATCATCCTCGGACGCCTCCTCGGCAAGCTCGACTACGGCGACGGTCGTCCGCCGGTGACCGATGAGTTCCCCATGCACTTCAGCAAGCGCAACTGCAATTTCCCGCAGCCCAAATTCGCCACTTGGTGGCTCACGCAGTTCCGCCGCTGGGGCATGGTCTCCGCCGCGCCCGACTACGCCGGCGTTGCCAAACAAGTCATGCGCGGAGACATCTACACCGAAGCCATGAAAGAACTCGGCGTCACCGACCGCACCCAGGATGACACCGGTTGGGAGATGTTCGACGGCGTGAAGTTCGACCCGAAAGGCGATCTCGAGGGGTACGCGAAGGGGTTTGCCGTGAGCAGCCTCAAAGAAGGGAAATAGTAATTAGTGATTAGTAATTAGTGATTAGTAATTAGTCAGCCCGGAGCATCCCACTAATCATTGTCACCACCTACTTACTACAACTCCCAACTCACGCATCACGCATCACGCATCACCCCCCACTAATTACTAATTACGTTTCCCCTCCCCTCATGCCCTCACACCCCGCCACCCGCCGCGCCCTCTGGTCCCTGGCCTTCCGCCAGCGCTCCGTCTGGCTGCGCGCCGTGAAGCTGGGGCTGACCGTTGGGCTGTTGCAGGCGGTCATCAATCAGGGCGACCATTGGCTGGCGCACGCGGTGGACGGACGGGTCCTCGCCAAAAGCATCATCTCACCGCTGATCGGTTTCACCCTCGTGCTGTTCTCCGCCGCGGCGACCTGGGTCGAGAGAACCACAGAGAGACTGACTGACGGCACCCCGCACTTCACCGCCCCCCCCCGTCTGGGTCCAGGCTCGAAACTCCGCCCCCCGAATGAAACTACCCACTCACCCCGCCGCAGGCGTCCACGCGCCGCGCCCGCCGCTGCGGATCGGTTTCATGCCCCTTACTGACTGCGCGCCGATCGTCATGGCCCATGAACTGGGCCTGTATGGAAAGTTCGGTTTGCACGTCCAGATGCGACGCGAGCGCGAGTGGGCGACCCTGCGCGATAAGTTGATCAATGGCGAACTCGACGCCATCCAAGCCCTGGCCACCATGCCCTTTGCACTTCAGCTCGGCCTCCATTGCGAGTCGTGCCCGTGTGTCACCGGCATGGTCCTCAGCCTTCAGGGCAATGCCATCACTCTCTCCGAAGATCTCCGCCGTCGCGGCGTGGTGGGCGGCCCCAGCCTGCGGCGGGAAGTCTTCCGCACCTTCGGACGCAAGACCCTGACCTTCGGTGTGCCCTCGGCCACTTCCACCCACACCTTGCTGCTGCGACATTGGCTCAAGTCCGCCCAGATCAACCCCGACCACCACGTCCGTATCATCGCGCTGTCACCGCTGGAAATGTATCCGAACCTCAAACTCGGCAACCTCGACGGTAATTGCGTGGGCGAACCGTGGAGTTCCCTGGCCGTGGACGCCGGCGTGGGCTTCTGCGTGGCCACCAGCACCGCGCTGGCGCCCCTCCACCCTGAGAAAGTCCTGCTCGTGCGCCGCGACTTTGCCGAGGACAGGGCGGACGAACACCTGCGCCTGATCGCAGCCCTCCTCGAGTCCTGCCGCTTCTGCGACGACCGCACGAACTGGGGCACGTTGCGCAGCGTCCTGACCCATCCGAACTACGTCAACGCACCCGTCGAATGTCTCCTCTCCGAACTGGATGTGCCCGTGGATGCCAGACCATCCGTGGTACGGGCTTTCCACGATCAGACCATTTTCCATCGCCACTATGCCAATGACCCCTCGCCCGCCCGGGCGGATTGGATTATCGGCGAACTGGTCGCCAGCGGCCTGGTCAGCAGCTTCCGCGTCGCCGCTCTCTATGAAGAACTGCGCAAAACCTTCCGCCGCGATCTCTACTGCGAAGCTTTGGAATTGGTCCCAAACGAACTCCAGCTCGCGGTCAACGACTAAGCCCTAACATTGCGATCGAGCAAATTCTGTTGAACCACGGAGACACGATGAACACAGAGAAAAACCATGGTCTGCAGCCCCTTCCATTCCCTTGCCCCAAATTCCCCTGCCAAAGTCGGCCCTGCCTACCGGCGGCTGCATCCAGCACGGTCAATCAGAATCGACTCAACTAATTAATTACACCCAAGCCACTCTGCCCTGAACTAACACCCATGAAATCATTCAAACTCGACTGGCTCATCCTACCCCTCCTCGGCATCGCCCTGATGATGCTCGCATGGCAGGTCTCCAGCAAGACCTGGGCGAAGGAACTGCCCACGCCCCAGAAGACCTGGGAAGTCAGCAAAGACTATGTCATCAAGCCATTCGAACGGCGCGGTGAGATGGACCAGGGCATCCTGCGGTTCACCTGGTATTCGCTGGTGCTGGTCGCCAAAGGGTATGCCCTCGCGCTGCTGATCGGAACTCCGATTGGTTTCTGCCTGGGATTGTCCAAGGCCTTTACCAAGACCTTCGATCCCATCATTCAGATTTTGCGTCCAGTCTCGCCGTTGGCGTGGTTGCCGCTAGGGTTGGTGTTGTTCCTCGGCGCGGGGAAACAGGCTTCCGAGCTGGGCGCACTCTTTACCATCGCCATCTGCTCCATGTGGCCGGCCGTCCTAAACACCGCCGTTGGCGTCCGTGCCGTGCCGCAAGACTACTTGAACGTCGCCAAAGTCCTCAAACTCTCGCGCTGGAAGACCCTCACCAAGGTGCTCATCCCGGCGACCCTACCCTATATGTTCACCGGCTTCCGGCTTAGCCTCGGCATCGCGTGGCTGGTCATTGTCGCCGCGGAAATGCTCACGGGGCGGCCCGGCGTGGGTGGCTTCCTCTGGCAGGAATACAACTCCCTCATCTACGAACACATCATCCTTTGCATCATCACCATCGGCCTGGTGGGCTTCGTCCTCGACCGGCTGATGAGTCTGGTCGAGTCGCGCTTCAAAACGGCTTGAGCTGAAACCCAAATGGCCTCACGCAAAGGACGCGAAGGACGCAAAGGACATGAAGAATGAAACCAGTTTTGAAACCACGCCTTTCGGAGGGTCGTCAGGCAGGCCGTTGACAACGCGCTCGATACCATGTTTCAAATGAACTTCGCCGAAATTCACCAACAATCCCAGCCGCAGCCCACTGAGCCGAAGCTGGGTAAGCAACTGCTTGCCGTGGACGCGCAGGAGTTCCTCCAACGACTTCAACTCCACGATCACCTTGCCCTCGACCACCAGGTCCGCACGAAACCCCTCGTCGAAAGTGAGGTCGTCGTAACGAATGGGAATCGACACCTGCCGTTCCACACGCAGACCCGCCTTCCGCAGTTCGTACGCGAGCATCACCTCGTAGCACGTTTCCAAGAGTCCAGGCCCGGTGCGGGTATGCACCTTGAAAGCGGCGTCGAGGATGATTTTAGAGATTTCGTTTTCCGTAAACAGAGTGGGGTTAGTATTCATTGCAGCCGAGTCTCGACAATACCCCGTCATCGTTCAAGCCTTGTCTCACGCAAAGGACGCAGCGAACACAAGGCAGATCAAGCAATCCGATTCACCTTAACCACCTCCTTCTCATCCCCCTTTGCGTCCTTTGCGTGAGGCAATTCCCCTTATGCCCTATCTCGAACTTAAGTCCGTCTCCAAAGCCTACGGCGTGAAAGGCTCGCGCACCGAGGTCTTGCACGACGTCAATCTCTCCATCGAACAGGGTGAGTTTGTCGCCATCGTCGGCTACTCGGGCGCGGGCAAGACTACTCTGATGTCCATTCTGGCCGGACTAATCCGTCCTGACGCAGGTAGCGTGACTCTCGAAGGCCAGGAGATGACCGGGCCCGGGCCAGACCGCGGCCTGGTGTTTCAGAACTACTCACTGCTCCCGTGGCTCACGGTGTTTGAAAACGTTCAACTCGCCGTGGACCAGGTCTTCCCGGATAAATCCCCGGCCGAGCGGGCCGCGCACACGACTGAGTTCATTGAACTGGTGAACCTCGGCCCCGCGCGCGACAAGCTCCCCCGCGAGCTGTCCGGCGGCATGAGACAACGCGTCAGCGTCGCCCGCACGCTCGCAACCAATCCCAAGGTGCTCCTGTGTGACGAACCCTTGAGCGCGCTGGACGCCCTGACCCGCGCGAATCTCCAGGACGAGATCACCCGCATCCGCACCTTGCACAGTCAGACCGTGGTTCTGGTCACCAACGACCCGGACGAAGCCATTCTGCTCGCCGACCGCGTCGTGCCGCTCACCGCCGGACCGAACGCCACGCTGGGCCGGTCCTTCATCGTGGACCTGCCGCATCCGCGCGACCGCAAGGCGCTCAATCAAAACGTGCGTTTCCGGGAACTGCGCCGGGATATTTCCAGTTACCTCCTGAACTCCCGCCAGGAGCGCCACGCCACCGTTACCCGGACCCTCACCTTGCCGGACATCGAACCGGAGGATTTGAACATCCCGCGTAACCAGCTCGGTCGCACCCGCCCGTTGCGCACCAGCGAACGGAAGTTAGCCACCGTTGAAATCACCCCCTGACATGAGCCATCACGTCGATCTTAGTAATCTCTCGAAAGTCTATTCCACGCCGAAAGGTCCGGCGGTGATTGTGAAGGACTTTAACCTGCGGCTGGCCAAGGGTGAGTTTGTCACTCTCATTGGTCACTCGGGCTGCGGGAAATCCACGGTGCTCTCGATGCTCGCCGGGCTGAACGACATCACCGGAGGAGCCATTATTCTGGCCGGCAAGGAACTCGTCGGCGCCGGGCCGGACCGGGGCGTGGTCTTTCAATCCCCGTCACTCCTGCCGTGGTACACGGCTTATCAAAACGTGATGCTCGGGGTGGAGCAGGTCTTCTTCACCGCCAGCGCGGCGGAGCGCCGGGAGATCGTCGAGTATTACCTCACCATCGTTGGACTGGGGGAATCCATGCACAAACGGCCGGCGGAACTCTCCCAAGGCATGAGGCAACGCGTCGGCATCGCCCGCGCCTTCGCGCTCAAGCCCAAGATGCTGTTGCTCGACGAACCGTTCGGCATGCTCGACTCCCTGACGCGCTATGAGTTGCAGGCCGTCCTGCTCAAACTCTGGCGCGAGAACCGCATCACCACCCTCATGGTCACCCACGACGTGGACGAGGCGCTCTATCTCAGTGACCGCGTGGTCTGCATGACCGACGGCCCCGAGGCGGAGGTGGGTGAAGTCTTGGAAGTTAAGTTTCCACGACCCCGGGAACGGCAGGCCGTGCTCGATCATCCCGACTATTATCAGTTGCGCGAGCAGCTCATCACCTTCCTCGAGGACCGCGCTCACAAGCATCGGCCCGCGCCCGTGCCGAACGCACCGGTTGTCACTCGCTCGCCGGCTGCCGAACCCACCAACCGGTCGGCCCCGGCCCTCGTTGGCCGGGTCTAAGTCACCGAGATTCTCCTTCCAGCGCCTTGCTTCCAATCAACCTCAACCCCTCATTGCTGAACTAACCCGATAACCAACATTAAACGCCCCCTGTCCCAACTCTCCGCTGGCGCGCTGGTGCTCGCCGCCGTGAACACCGTGTACGGTCAATACACCCCGCCCGCGCCGCAGCCATTCCAAGGCTTCGTCAACGAGTGGCTGCGCAAAGACAATCCCTACATGAACGCCTGGGATCTCGGCGGCCAGCTTCGCAGCCGCTACGAGGTGCGCGAGAATGCGCTGGTTGCGCCGCCCTTCCATGACTTCCGCCGGGTCATGCCCGCAGGCGGCGTGATCAACGGCCAGGGCAACGACAACTCCTTCCTCGCCAACAAACTCCTCGTCCGCGCGAGCTATACCGACAAATGGTGGAACGCCCTCGTCGTCGGCCGCAGCAGCTCGGTCACCGGTGACAGCCGCGGCTCCGCCCCCAACATCCTCACTGGCTCGAGTCCGGATTCCGACGGGCCCGTGGACCTGCATCAGGCCAATGTCACCATCGGCAATCACAAGGAATTCCCCCTGTCGCTCAAGGTCGGCCGCCAGGAGTTCAGCTACGGCGACGAGCGACTCGTCGGTGCCTTCGCGTGGAACAACATTGGTCGCGTCTTCGACGGCGCCAAGCTGCGCTGGCAGAATTCCCTCTTCGCCGCCGAGGCCTTTGCTTCGCGCCTGGTCGTGCCGATTGACAACCGCTTCAACCTGCCCAGCGACTACGAATCCTTCTCCGGCGTCCACGTCACCACCAAGAAGATTCCCAAACACAACGCCGAGTTCTACTTCTTCTCGCGCAACGTGGATCGCAGCAATCCAAACCAGTTCGACCTCGGCCCGGCCAGAAACCAGTCGCCGGCCCCGTTCAATTTCTCCGGCCGCGATGTTTACACCCTCGGCACCCGCTGGAAATCCAACCCCGGCGAAGTGGGCAACTGGGATTACAGCGCCGAATACAACTTCCAGTTCGGCAACTACATCAACGACCGCCCGGACGCCGGTCCCGCCAACGGTGCCGTTGGCGCCCGCCGCCTCGAACATCAGGCCATGGCCTTCACTGCCAACCTCGGCTACACCTTCGCCGACGTGTTCGCCAAACCCCGCCTCGCCGTGGAATACGCCTACGCCTCCGGTGACTCCAATCCCACCGACGGCAAGCATGGCACCTTCGACAATCTCTACCCCACGAACCACAAATTCTACGGCTACGGCGACTACGTGTCCTGGCAGAACCTCCACAACCTCCGCCTCAGCCTGAGCGCCAAACCCACCGCCCGCTGGTCGGTTGCCGTCGAAGGTCACTTCTTCTGGCTCGCGGACACCTCCGACATTTACTACAACGTCGGCAGTATTCCTCGCGCCAACGCCGCCATCGCCGGTTCCGGTTACCGGGGCGCCGCCGGCTTCAGCAACTCCCTTGGCGCGGAACTCAACGTCGTCAGCGGCTACGCCGTGAACAAGGCCACCACCCTCGAAGCGGGTTACTCCCACTACTTCGTCGGCAGCTACCAACAGCAATCCTTCCAAAACGTCGGCGGCGCCAAGGATGCCGACTGGTTCTATTTGCAGGCCGTCCTCTCGTTCTAAACTGGCTGTCCGATCCACCTCCCCGGGCCGTTCCGACGGCCCGGTTTTTTTTGCGGAGTAGTGCCTCGAACTGCCCAATCGCTAGCCACGCCCGACCTTCGGCAAACAACCCTGCGGGCCGCTGCGCCCAATCAGCTCTCCTTCCAAGGACCGTTCGCGGGAGCAACTCAGCGGTCTCCTCGCTGTCCCCGCGCGTCGGAAATCATGTCGCCGCGCCGTCGATTGCCCGCCGCCTCCCCTCACAGTCATGCCGGCGGTGCGACGCCACCCGCATATCAGGTTGGTGAAGCGAAATGAACAGGCTTGGCCAGATTTGCCCACATTGCGAAAAGCTTCACACGAAACCGAACGGTATCGGCCCGAAGATTTCGGAGCCAAAGCCGATTTCTGAGCGAAAAACGGGCGATACCGTCGGTATATGTACGCTAGGGCTTGGATGGCATTGCACGTGCTCCGTTGGATGGGGAAGTTTCCAAACTTCAAAGCGAAGCCGACGCCGCCTTCGCCATAACGGACAACGAGGTCCAACGCTCCGGTTACCTTTGGTAGCCGAGGCGGCAGTCCAATGTTTCCGGATCGGTGGTGGGTGGCAGACGCGCGCGGCTCACGACAGAGCACGCCCTTCCTCGCCTCCATCGCTTCCCCGCCTGCGGATTGCGTCGCCCCTCCGTGGCAGTGCCACCCGGCGAACCTGACCGAACGATTCTAGCCTTATGGCGGAACGAACCATTAGAATCCTCTTGGTGGATGAGTCCGAGACGCGGATGCGGCTGCTGCAAACCGCGCTCGCCGACTGCGGATTTACGGCGGTCGTCTGCGTGCGCACCGCGGAAGACGTCTTGGAGCGCGTGTATGCAACCAACCCCGAGGTCATCCTGATTGATGTCGAGTCACCTACCCGCGACACCCTCGAACAACTGACCCTCATCCAGCAGCACCAACCCCGCCCGGTCGTTCTTTTCACGCAGGACCAGAACGTCCAGTCCATCCACGCCGCCATTCGCTCCGGGGTTTCGGCCTACGTCACGGCAGGCATCAGCGCGGCAGAAGTGCGGCCGGCGATCGATGTGGCGATGGCGACCTTCCAGCGGTATCAGGCGTTGCGCGGCCAGATGGCCGGTGCTGGCGTCGAGTTGGACGGCCGGGCTCTCGTCGAGCGGGCCAAGGCCGTCCTGATGCGCGAACATCGGCTGACCGAGGAGCAGGCGTATCACCTGCTCCGGCGCACGGCGATGAATCGGAAACGAAAACTCGCCGACGTGGCCCGTGATCTCCTCTCCACCCATTCTCAACCCACCTAAATCAGTCTCCCACCTAACCCACCATGCACCACAACTCCTTGAATGATCCGTTCGACGCCGCCCAGCCCATCGTGGACGCGTCGCATTCCCACTCCCACCAACTGGCGACCAACAGCCCGCTGGCGGACGCCCAGCGCGACTTCGAGGCGCGGCAGACGCCGAGCTTTCGCGGGATGGAACACTTTCACGAAGCCGGTCATGCCTGCTCCGGGCAGGACTGCAACCACGCCTCGCATGCAGCCAGCCGCCCGGCCGCCTCGACGGACAACCTGCTCACGCGCGTCGTCGAGAACGCCGTCATGCGGGCCATTTTCCCGAACGATATGGAGCGACGCGCTTTTCTTAGCGTCGTGGGTCGGGGCACGGCCGCAGCAGTGCTTGGCTCGATGTTCGATTTCGGAACCGCCAGGTCCATGGCCGCCGATCCGGTGAAGAACATTGAGAAAAAGGACCTGAGCGTCGGCTTCATCCCCATCACCTGCGCCACGCCCATCATCATGGCGGAGCCGATGGGCTTTTACTCCAAGCACGGCCTCAACGTGAAGGTCCGCAAGGCCGCCGGCTGGGCGGTCGTCCGCGACTGGGCCGTGAACAAGGAGGTGGACGCCGCGCACATGCTTAGTCCCATGCCGCTTGCGCTCACGCTCGGAGCCGGCTCGCCTGCCGTGCCGTTCTTCATGCCCGCCATCGAGAACATCAACGGCCAGGCCATCACGCTGGCGCTGAAGCACAAGAACGTGAAGGGGCCGAAGGACATGAAGGGCTTCCGGTTCTGCGTTCCGTTCACCTACTCGATGCACAACTACCTTCTCCGTTACTACTTGGCGGAAGGCGGCCTGCATCCGGACAAGGACGTGCAGATCCGCGTCGTCCCGCCGCCCGAGATGGTCGCCAATCTCAAGGCCGACAACGTGGACGGCTACCTCGCACCCGACCCGTTCAATCAGCGCGCGGTGTATGAGAACGTCGGCTTCCTGTTCAAGCTCACCAAGGAACTGTGGGAAGGCCACCCGTGCTGCGCGTTCGCCATCTCGAAGGAGTTCACCGACAAGAATCCGAACACCTTCAAGGCGCTGTTCCGCTCCATCGTGGATGCGACGCACTTCGCCGCCGACCCGAAGAACCGGAAGGACATCGCCAAGGCCATTTCACCCACGAACTATCTGAACCAGCCGCAGATCGTGCTCGAACAGGTGCTCACCGGCCGTTACGCGGACGGCCTCGGCGGCATCCAGAACGTGCCCGACCGCATCAACTTCGACCCGTTCCCGTGGCATTCGATGGCGATGTGGATTCTTAGCCAGATGAAACGCTGGAAGCACGTCGAGGGCGACTTCGACTACCAGAAGGTTGCCGAGCAGGTCTATCTCGCCGCCGAGTGCGACAAGGTGATGGCCGAGCTGGGTTACAAGACCCGCGGCGCAACCAGCAAGAAACACATCATCATGGGCCGCGAGTTTGACCCGGCGAAGGTGGCCGACTACGCGAAGAGTTTCCCCATCAGCAACCTGTAATCCGCCGCGCGTATGGCTATCCGCCCCTCTTGGAACGACCGCTTCGGTCCGTACCTTCTGTCACTGCTCATCCTCGGGTTGTTCCTGTTCGTCTGGGAGGCCGCGACGCGGTCGCCTCGCTTCGATGCCAAGGGCAAGACCGAGGACCAGCTCACGACAATGGAGTTCAACGGCGACGTCGTGAAGGACGCTGCCGGTCACTACATTTGGAACCCCGACAAGGTGAAGGGAATTCCCGGCCCGATGAAGGTCTTCGAGAAGGCGCGCACCGAACTGGGCGAGGCCTTCGTGAAGAAGGGTACCAACGACCACGGCATCGGCTTCCTGGTTTGGTATACCATCAAGCGCTTCATGTCCGGCTTCCTCGCAGGATCGATCGTGGCGATTCTCCTCGGCGTCCTCATCGGCCTCTCGAAGCCGCTGTTCATCGCGTTTAATCCGTTCATTCAGGTGCTCAAGCCCATCTCGCCGCTGGCGTGGATGCCGCTGCTGCTCTACTCGGTGAAAGACCCGTTCTGGACGGCCATCCTCGTCGTGTTCATGGCGTCGCTCTGGCCCACGGTGGCGAACACCGCGTTTGGCGTGAATTCGATTCGCAAGGACTACCTGCACGTCGCCGCGCTGCTGGAGATGAGCTACCTGCGCCGGCTGTTCACGGTCGTTTTGCCCGCCGCCGCGCCCGCCATCATCGCCGGTTTGCGCATCTCTTTCGGCAGCGCGCTGGTGGCGGTGGTGCCGGCGGAAATGCTGTTGGGTGAACTTGGCGCGGGCTACCTCACCTGGATCGAGTGGAACAACCTCGACATCAGCGGCGTCATCTTCGCGATCCTTGTCGTCGGCTTCGTCGGCTACGCGCTCGACTACGCCTTTGGCCGGCTCGCCGCGCTCTTCACTTACACGGAAGTTTGATTCTCACTTATGTCCTTCCTCAAAGTTGACCACGTCTCGAAGCAGTATCCGGTCCTCGACGACAAGGCGAAAAAGGGCGAGAGCTTCGTCGTTTTTCGCGATGTCACCTTCGAGATCCGGAAGGGCGAGTTCCTGACGATGATCGGCCACTCGGGCTGCGGCAAAAGCACCCTGCTGAACATCATCGCCGGGTTTGACCAGTCCAGCACCGGGGGCGTCATCCTCGAGGGACGGGAGATCACCAAGCCGGGGATCGACCGGATGGTTGTCTTCCAGAGCTTCGCGTTGATGCCCTGGCTCACCGCCTTCGACAACGTCCGCATCGCTGTACGGCAGGCGCATCCCGACTGGTCACCGGAGCAAATCCACGACTGGACGCAGAAATACATCAACATGATGAACCTCCACGGTGCGGAGCGTAAACGCCCGGCGTTTCTCTCCGGGGGCATGAGGCAACGCGTCGGCCTCGCGCGTGCGTTCGCTGTCGAGCCCAAGGTGCTCCTGCTGGACGAACCGTTCGCGCAGATTGACGCACTCACTCGCGGTGGCATCCAGGAGGAGCTGGTCCGCATGTGGAACGCCACGCGCAACACCGTTTTCATGGTCACACACGACGTGGACGAAGCTATTCTCCTGTCCGACCGCATCGCGCTGATGACCAACGGCCCCGAGGCCGAGCTGGCCGAGATCATTGACGTGACCATTCCGCGCCCGCGCACCCGCGCGGAGCTGATTGACTCGCCGGACTACGTGCGCATCCGCAACCACATCCTGCACTTTCTCGTGAAGGGCGCGAAGAAGAGCAAGCACTCCGGCAAGGACTCGCCCGCCGCGCCCGCCACCGAGACCAAGCCCGCACTGCAACCCACCCCCTGAAAACCACAAACCCATATCATAATATGACCAAAGCACAGATGACCGAAGCCATCCTCGCCGCGAAGCAGGCGAAGAAGACCACCTGGACCGCCATCGCCAAAGCCGCCGGCCTGTCCGAAGTTTACACCACCTCGGCTTGCCTGGGTGAAAACGCACTGGACACCGACGCCGCGCAGAAGGTCGCGAAGTTCCTCCGCCTCAAGCCGGCCGTCGCCACCGCGCTGACCGAATTCGCGAACAAGGGCGAGGCCGCGCCGACCGTGCCGAAAGAGCCGCTTCAGTATCGCTTCCAGGAAATCATCTACGTCTATGGCCGCACGATGAAGGAAGTCATCGAGGAAAAGTTTGGCGCGGGCATCATGAGCGCGATTGACTTCACCATGGACATCGAAAAAGTGCCGGACCCCAAAGGTGACCGCGTGAAGATCACGATGAACGGCAAGTTTCTGGCCTACAAAAAGTGGTAATTATGCCCACCATCCCGACCATCCCCGGCTTCCGTCTCGGCATCTACGTCTTCAAGGACGCCGAGATCATGGACTACGCTGCGCCGCACGGCGTCTTTTCCGTCGCGCGCCGGTTCGATCCCGAACTGGAGGCATTCCTCATCGCGGACAGCGCGCGGCCCGTGCAGACGCAGGCCGGCTTCACCGTGCTGCCGAACTACAGCTTCAACGACCGCCCGGCAATGGACGCCTTTCTCATCCCGGGCGGCTTCGGCACGCGGCAGGAAATCCACAACCGCCGCCTGCACGAGTTCATCCGCGCGCTGCCGGAGACGACGCTGCTCACCAGCGTCTGCACCGGCTCGTGGATTTACGGGAAGATGGGTCTGCTCGACGGCCTGCCCGCGACGAATCGCAAGGAACCCGACCGCCTCGAAGCCTCCGGTGCGGGCATGGTGCCGATTGACCGGCTCGCGAAGATCGCGCCCGCGTGCCGCATCAGCCGTGCGCGGGTGGTGGATGCCGGCCGCATCATCTCGGCCGGTGGCATCGCGTCCGGCATGGAGATGGGTTTTCACCTGCTCCGGCGCGCGGGCTACCCGGAGGAGTTCATCAGCGAAGTTGCCCGGGTGATGGAGTATCAGGCAGCTTATGCCGTTTATCGCGACGATATCGAGGTCGCCGCTGCGCCGGTCAGTTGATGAAATCGTCCCATAAACAGCATCCTCCACGACAAACCATCCGCCCGCCAAATCAGGATGCCGCGCGGATTCATCGCCCCGTATCTGCCCGGCGGATGAACTTCGGGGGCGCTGATCAGGCTCCGGCACTCGCAGCATTCAGCGTGTCGTCGTTGAAATGAACCAATGCAGAAATATTTTCCGTGAAGCTGGCCGACCGGGCTTCGCTTGCACTGGGAATGTCCAATAACCACAAACCACATGAAGTCGAACCACATGAAATCGAACCACATGAAGCTTGCCACCGGGGTGCTGTTGGTCGCCGCCACTCCGGCGCTCCACGCGCAATACGCGGCCCCGCCGCCCCAGAAGCCCTTCCCCGGCTTCCTGAACGAATGGCTCCGCAAAGACAATCCCTACATGAACGCCTGGGATCTTGGCGGCCAGCTTCGCAGCCGCTACGAGGTCCGCGAGAACGCCTTGGTCGCGCCGCCCTTCCATGATTTTCGGGGAGTCATCCCGCCGGGCGGCGTGCTCAACGGGCAGGGCAACGACAACTCGTTCCTCGCCAACAAACTGCTCGTCCGCGCGAGCTATACCGACAAATGGTGGAACGCCCTTATCGTCGGCCGCAGCAGCTCCGTCTCCGGCGACACCCGTGGCGCCGCCCCCAATATTCCTGCTGGCTCCAGCCCGGATTCCGACGGGCCCGTGGACTTGCATCAGGCCAACGTCACCATCGGCAACCACAAGGAATTCCCCCTGTCACTCAAGGTCGGCCGCCAGGAACTCAGCTATGGCGACGAACGGCTGGTGGGCGCCTTCGCGTGGAACAACATCGGCCGCGTCTTCGATGGCGCCAAGCTGCGCTGGCAGAATTCCCTCTTCGCCGCCGAGGCCTTCGCCTCGCGCCTCGTGGTGCCCATCGACAACCGCTTCAACCTGCCCAGCGATTACGAGTCCTTTTCCGGTGTCCATATCACCACCAAGAAAGTCCCCAAACACAACGCCGAGTTCTACTTCTTCTCGCGCAACATGGATCGCGACAATCCGCGCCAGTTCGACCTCGGTCCGACGCGAACACTATCGCCAGCTCCCTTCAATTTCTCCGGCCGCGATGTTTACACCCTCGGCACCCGCTGGAAATCCAACCCGGGCGAGATCGGCAACTGGGATTACAGCGCCGAATACAACTTCCAGTTCGGCAATTACATCAACGATCGCCCCGATGCCGGCCCCGCCAATGGTGCTGTCGGTGCGCGCCGCCTCGAACATCAAGCCATGGCCGTCACCGCCAACCTTGGCTACACCTTCGCCGACGTCCCGGCCAAACCCCGCCTCGGCTTGGAATACGCCTACGCCTCCGGTGACTCCAATCCCACCGACGGCAAACATGGCACCTTCGACAACCTCTATCCCACCAACCATAAATTCTACGGCTACGGCGACTACGTATCCTGGCAGAACCTCCACAATCTCCGCCTTAGCCTGAGCGCCAAACCCACCGCCCGCTGGTCGGTCGCCGTGGAAGGCCACTTCTTCTGGCTCGCGGACACCTCCGACGTTTACTACAACGTCGCCGGCATTCCCCGCTCCGGCACCGGTGCATCCGGTTCCGGTTACCGAGGCGCCGCCGGCTTCAGCAACTCCCTTGGCGCGGAACTCAACGTCGTCAGCGGCTACGCCGTGAACAAGGCCACCACCCTCGAAGCGGGTTACTCCCACTACTTCGTCGGCACCTACCAACAGCAATCCTTCCAAAACGTCGGCGGCGCCAAGGATGCCGACTGGTTCTATTTGCAGGCCGTCCTCTCGTTCTAACTCAGGGAACGAACCACCACGATCGTTACCTCGCAGCGAGCGTGTTCGGAAAGCTGTCTCCGGGTAGCACCGGCCCCCCGCCCGTGCCGTTGGGCGACCCCGCCCGACGGCACGGGAGAAGCGGCTCGAGCCAATAACCACGGCCACTTCGGCAAGTTGTGCTCCGCCTTTCCGGTCGGCGAGTCGCCGGTATCTGTTTAGCGCCAAAGGCGCGGACTTATCGCAGCCTGGGGCAACGCCCCAGGAAACGAGCCATTCACCATTGGAGCGCTGCAAGCGCGGTCCATCGCTGGGACGGATACTCCTTCATCAGGAAGATGGAACGGGCTTTCAGCCCTGAATTCATTGGCTGGCATCTGACCTGGGGCGTTGCCCCAGGCTGGTATGAGCCGCGCCTTTGGCACTAACCACATACAGTCGCCGACCGGGGGGGGGCGGGGCGGTCGCGCTATCCGTTCTAAAACACGCGCTAAGTGGTGTCGGTCCGCGAGACATCTATTCCGTCGGTTTCCGACTTAAATCCATTCTCGAGGCCTGGGGTAGTTGGGACTATTTTGCGGAGGTGATCGGGCAGTTCGGACCTCAGCGCGCCGCGGCCCCGTGCGTACTCACAAGCGGCGCGCTGAGGACAGCCGCGCCCTACCCACCTTGCTTGCCTCACCCGCTTTTAATCACACCCGGTTGCCGGGGAAACTCCTTTCAATAAGCCTCCGCCGCGCTAAGGTGCGGCATGGGTTTTACAACTTTTGGGCTTTCCCCGGCGGTTCTCGAGGGTGTCAAGGCGATGGGCTACACCGAGCCAACGCCGATTCAACTGCGCACCATTCCGCTGATGCTGGCGGGCCGCGACGTCATCGGGAGCGCGCAAACCGGCACGGGCAAGACGGCTGCTTTTGCGCTGCCGATTCTGTCCAAACTGGAGCAAAGCGCCGGCCGCGGCACCCGCGTGCTGATTCTCGAACCGACCCGCGAACTGGCCGCGCAGGTCGAGACCGCCATCCGCGATTTCGCCCGCTTTACCAAGCTCGAGGTCGCGGTCGTCTTCGGCGGCGTCGGCTACGGCAAGCAGAATGATGCGCTGCGCGACGGCGTGGACATTCTCGTCGCCACGCCCGGACGACTGCTCGATCACATGGGCCGCGGGACGTGCCGGCTCGACAAGGTCGAATATCTCATCCTCGACGAAGCCGATCGCATGTTGGACATGGGCTTCCTCCCTGACGTGCGCCGCATCATCGACAAGATTCCCCGCCAACGGCAGACCGCGCTGTTCTCCGCCACCATCCCGCCCGAGATCGACACGTTGATCAAGTGGACCATGACCAATCCCGAAGTGGTCGAGATTGGCATCCGCCGCTCGCCCGCCGAGACCGTCCGCCACGTCGTCTATCCCGTCGCCGACGACCAGAAGTCCGATCTTCTCCGCGCCTTGCTCGAACAGGTGAAATACGACTCGGTCATCATCTTCTGCCGGACCAAGCATCGCGCCGACCGCATCGCCGCGTTGCTGAAGAAGAACAATCACGCCGTCGCCGTGCTCCATTCCAACCGCACGCAGCGCGAACGCGAGCAGGCGCTCGACGGCTTCCGCGACGGGCGCTTCGAGGTGCTCGTCGCCACGGACATCGCGGCGCGCGGGCTGGATGTCGCCGACGTGAGCCACGTCATCAACTACGACGTGCCGCATCATCCCGAGGATTACGTCCACCGCATCGGCCGCACCGGGCGCGCCCAGGCGACGGGCGACGCCTTCACGCTGGTAGTCGCCGAAGACTCGCAGCACTTGAACGCGATCGAGCGGTTTATCGGGAAGAAAATCGAGCGCGTGAAACTCGAGGGGTTCAACTACCGCTACTCGACGATCCTCGAGGCCGACGACAAGAAGGACACGCGTTCGGTGAACGAACGCCGGGTCCGCGGCGTGCGCCTGACCGGCGGCTACTTCTTCGGCCCCTCGCGGCGCAAGAAGTGAAGCGCGGGCATTCATGACGTCCTGCACCGGTAGGGACGCGCTGCTGCGCGTCCGTGACTTTTCCCTGAACTCACGGTTGGTAGCCGCGTTCGTTGGTAGGGCGCGTCTGTCCTCAGCGCGCCGGTTGCGCGTTCGCACGTCCGGCGGCGCGCTGAGGACAGACGCGCCCTACCACCCGGCGAGCCAAGCCCCAATTCCCTTCCGCACCTTCGCGGGTCGAAACCTCCTATGAGCACCCGCCGTGTTGTCATCGTCGGCGGCGGGGCCGCGGGCTTTTTCGCCGCCATCACCTGCGCGCAAACGCGGCCGGGCACGGAGGTCATCCTGCTGGAGAAAAGCCCGCAGTTCCTCGCGAAGGTGCGCATCTCCGGCGGCGGCCGCTGCAACGTCACCCACGCCTGTTTCGAGCCGCGCGAGCTCACCCGCCGCTACCCGCGCGGCGAACGCGCGCTCATCAGCCCGTTCCATCGCTTTCAAGCGCGCGATACCGTCGCGTGGTTCGCGGCGCGCGGTGTCGAGCTGAAAACCGAGGCCGACGGGCGGATGTTTCCCATCACCGATTCCTCGCAAACGATCATCGACTGCCTCACGCGCGAGGCGCAGGCCAGCGGCGTAAAACTCATTTCCAATCGCGGCGTGGAGCGCGCGACGCGAGGCTCGGACGGCGGCTTCGATCTCACGCTTTCCAACGGCGAACCGCTCCTCTGCGAAGCCCTGCTGCTCGCGACGGGCGGCTGTCGCGCCGCCGTCGGCGGCCAGCTCGCCGTCGCGCTCGGGCACACGCTCGAATCGCCCGTGCCCTCGCTCTTTACGTTCCACATCGAGACGCCGTGGGTGCGCGAGCTGGCCGGCCTCGCCGTCGAGCGCGTCCAGGCCAGCGTGCCCGGCACCGGCCTGCGCGAGACCGGCCCCGTGCTCCTCACGCATTGGGGAGTGAGCGGTCCCGCGATCCTCCGCCTCTCTGCCTGGGGCGCGCGGACGCTCGCGGAGTTGAACTATAAATTCCCGCTCCTGCTCAACTGGCTCCCGCATCTCAACGCCGAAAAAGTCGCCGCCGAACTCCAGGCCCGTCGCGCATCCCAGCCCGCGCGCCTCGTGGTGAACAGCTCCATCGCACCGCTGCCCTCGCGCTTGTGGGAGCAGCTCGTCCTCGCCGCCGGCATCGCGCGCGACACGCGCTGGTCGGTGCTGTCCAAGGCGCAACTGCACCAACTCACGCAACAGCTCACCCGCACCGAACTGCCCGTCAGCGGCAAGAGTTTGAACAAAGACGAGTTCGTCACCTGCGGCGGCGTGCGCTTGAACGAGGTGGATTTGAAGACCATGGAAAGCCGCGTCTGCCCCGGCCTCTATTTTGCCGGCGAAGTGCTCGACATCGACGGCATCACCGGCGGCTTCAATTTTCAGGCCGCCTGGACCACCGGCTGGATCGCGGGACAGGCCATGGCGGGAGGTGCGGCGGGGGAAAAGTTCCAAGGATAAAGCTCAAAGCTCAAGGGAAGGTTCAAATCACAAGCTTCAAGCCCAGGCCCGCCGACGAGGTTGGACAAACCAGCGGCAAGCATCCCAAGCCCGCCGTGATCAGCAGAATTCCTTCCCGCACTGGCTGGAACTTGGCGCTTGGAACTTCCCTTGAGCTTTGAGCTTTAGCCTTGGAGCTTTTCCTCTCCCGCTTCAGTCCGCTCGAAACGATGGCGGACTCCCAATAGTACTTTGGCAACCCGCGCGTGGTGTGGCTAGATGACACTGTGTCACGACCGACCCAGTATTCCTTTGGCCGCGCCCGCCGCGATTCCGGCGGCTGGTTCCATTGGTTGCTCGTGCTCGTCATGCTCGGAGTGCTCGGCTGGATCATCTGGGATTACTCGCGCGTAGCCCCCACCAGCCGGGCCGATTCCAAGCCCGTAAAAGACCCGAAGAGCAAAACCCCCGCGTCCGCCCGCGCCGCTGCCCTCGTCGCGCTCCCTGAGCAACGCCTGCCGCCGCCCGCGCCGCTTCCCCCCGTGCCCGGCGGCGGCACGACACAAACCAATGGCGGCAAAACCCCGCCCCGCGTCGCGATCTCCTCGAATCTCTACACGATCATCCCGCGCCCCGAGCCCGTGCCAGAACCCGGCTTCAAATTCATCATCCCCCCGACTCCGACCAATGCCAGCGTGCCGGCCACGCCGGTCACCGCGACCAATCTCATTCATGCCGCCAAAGCCCTGCTCGAAGCCCAGATCGCCCTCGCGCGCCGCGGCATCTCGCCTGGCTCCATCGACGGCAAAGCCGGCTCACAAACCCGCGCCGCCCTGCTGAGTTTTCAACGTCAGGAAAACCTGCCGGCCACCGGCGTCCTCGACGACGCCACGCAGGCGCGCCTCGCCCTCGATGGTCCGGCGTTCACCACCTACGTGCTCAAAGCCGACGACCTCACCCGCCTCCAGCCGCTCGGCACGACGTGGCTGACCAAGTCGCAGCAGAGCCGCCTCGATTATGAAAACGCCCTCGAACTCGTCGCCGAAAAATTTCACGCGCACCCCGCCTACATCCGACAGCTCAACCCCGCCATCGACTGGCGCGACGTGTCCGCCGGCACCGAACTGAAAGTCCCCAACGTCATCCCGCCCGTCGCGCGCGAGAAGGCCGCCTACATCCGCATCCTCCTCTCGCACCGCCAACTCGAAGTGTACAACTCGCGCTCGAATCTCCTCGCCCAGTTCCCGTGCAGCATCGCCAAGCAAGTCGAGAAACGGCCCGTCGGCGAACTCCACATCACCCGCGCCGCGCCCAATCCCACCTACCTTTTCAACCCGGAGATTTTCCCGGAGTCCGAGGAAGCCCAGCAGCTCAACCGCAAACTCACGCTCCAGCCCGGCCCCAACAATCCCGTCGGCACCGTCTGGATCGGCCTAGACCGCCCCGGCTACGGCATCCACGGCACGCCGCGCCCCGAGGACGTCGGCCGCACCGAATCCCACGGCTGCTTCCGTCTCGCCAATTGGAACGCCGAACTGCTCCTCAAACTTGTGAAAGTCGGTACGCCCGTGCTCGTAGAACCGTGAGCGTCGCGCCGCGCCGGTCACGTTCACGGAACATCGCGACGTCGCGGGCGGCGCGGCGCGGAAGCTCGAAGGATAAAGCGCAAAGCTCAAGGGAACAGTCATGTCCTGCTATAGGTTGACAGCCATGAAATCAAATTTGAGCAAAAACAAGCCGGAGATTCGGTACGGTGAAGCCTTCAAGCTGACGGTGGTGCGGGAGGTGGAGGAGGGCGGGCTGACCTTC
>CAMAUZ010000113.1 GCA_945861535.1 Akkermansia muciniphila
CCGTCTTCCCCGTCACCGCCGCCGGATACTGCCGCAAGAGCGTTTCGTAGGCCACCCGCACCGGTTCCGACACGCCCGCCAGCCCG
Organism: Akkermansia muciniphila; assembly: GCA_945861535.1. GTDB lineage: Bacteria > Verrucomicrobiota > Verrucomicrobiia > Limisphaerales > BJHT01 > BJHT01. The sequence goes on from CAMAUZ010000113.1 coordinate 87, forward strand.
CTCCCGCCCGCCTGCACCAGCGCCTGCACCTGCGTCACCACGTCCGCCGGCACCGCGCCGCCCAGCGCCGCACTGAGGAAACTCAGATAGGTCGGCGCATTATCCAGCACGCTCGAGAGCAACCCGCTCCCCCAGTAATAAAACGACACCGTCGGCTCCCCCAGCTTCCCCGCATTCCCCTGCAACCAGTCCAGCGCCGGCATCATCGTCGCGAAAATCCCGACAAACAAAATCGCCACCTCCTGGATTGGATGAAAATTAAATGCGTTCGCCTCATGCACCGATTTGCGCGTCGTGAAATACGAACCCACCGCCGCCCCCACCATCAGCGCCTCCCGCAAAAACGCCGGCCGCTCGACAAACACCGATCCCAAAATCACCCCGAGAAAAAACACATTCCCCAGCCCCTCGAACTTCCAATGCTCCGGTTCCTTCGTCTGCGCCTCGCGCACCTGCTTCGGCGCCCGCAGAAAATTCCGGTAATCCACCACCCAGAACATCCCGAGCAGAATCCCCACCGCCGCCAGCCACGCGCCCCAGCAATGCTCGACCACCCACCAGAACGGCACCCCCTTCAAATACCCGAGAAACAGCGGCGGATCCCCGATCGGCGTCAGGCACCCGCCCACGTTCGACACGATGAAAATAAAAAACACGACGTGGTACTCCGTCACGCGGTAGCGGTTCATCCGCAGCCACGGGCGCACCAGCAGCATCGACGCCCCCGTCGTCCCCAGCACGTTCGCCACCACCGCCCCGATGGCCAGGAACACCACGTTCCCCACCGGCGTCGCCTCCCCCTTCACCCGGATGTGGATCCCCCCCGCCACCACATACAACGACCCGATCAACGCGATGAAACTCAGATACTCGATCCCAGTATGCACCACCCGCCCATACGCCTGCAGCGACAGCAGATAATATCCCAGCGTGATCCCCGCCAGCGCCAGCGTGACCTTCGGATAATGCTTCCCCCAAAAACCCGCGAACCACAGCGGCGCCAGCGCGATCAACGCCAGCAACACCGCGAACGGCAGGATCATCCATGGATTCGGGCTTAGCAGTGGCGGCGACACGCCGCGACGTTACGCGAGCGCCCCCACCCACGGTCAAACAGAAAGCCCGGCCGACGGCTGGAGCGCGGGCAGCCGCCCGCCAGTCGCCATCCGCAACTCTGGTAGGGACGCGCTGCGCGCGTCCGTAACCTTTCCCCGTGGCGCGTTCGATCTCGAAGGCGATGTGGAGAACCACCGGCGTCCGGGGACGGAGACAGGCCACGGCCGCGCGGCAACGCGGCCCTACCCTCGTCGGCAGGGACGCGCTGCGCCCGTCCGTAACCTTTCCCCGTGGCGCGTTCGATCTCGAAGGCGATGTGGAGAACCACCGGCGTCCGGGGGCGGGGACAGGTCAGGGCCGCGCGGCAACGCGGCCCTACCACGTTCGGTAGGGACGCGCTGCGCGCGTCCGTGACCTTTCCCCCCGGCGCGTTCGATCTCGAAGGCGATGTGGAGAACCACCGGCGTCCGGGCGGCGGGGACAGGTCAGGGCCGGGCGGCAACGCGGCCCTACCAGGAGGATGACAAAATGCTCCGCAAATTCTCTCGCGTCGCTGCGATGGCGCCATTAACAATCCGCGCCTTTCGCCGCCGGACGGCGGGGCGGACGGGTGTTGGGAACAGGAATTTGGACACGTTGAAACTCATGGGAACTGTTACGAAAAATGCCGCGGCGGGTGCGGCGAATGCACCGGTGGAATCGGCTGCCGGTGTCGCGGCGGCGGGGCAGCGGCAGATGCTGGATTCGGCGACGGCGATGCTGGAAGTGTTGCTGAAACAGCGGGGGCCGGAGGTGGCGGCGCAGGAGGTGCAGCAGTTGTTGGAACGGCTGCGGCAGGCGGGGATCGCGGTGCCGCGGGCGGTTTCAACGCCGTATATCAACACGATCCCGGTGACGGAGCAGCCGGCTTATCCGGGGGACTGGCGGATGGAGGCGAAGATCAAAAGCATCCTGCGCTGGAACGCCATGGCGATGGTGGTGCGGGCGAACTCGAACACGAACGTGGGCGGTCATATCTCAACGTATGCCTCGAGCGCGACGTTGTATGAGGTGGCGTACAACCATTTCTTCCGTGGAGGCGATGACGGGCAGCCGGCGGATTTGATCTATTTTCAAGGGCACGCGACGCCGGGGAATTATGCGCGGGCGTTTCTGGAGGGGCGGTTGCAGGAGCGGCATTTGCAGAATTTCCGGCAGGAGCTGGCGCCGGGAGGCGGGTTGTCGAGTTATCCGCATCCGTATTTGATGCCGGATTTCTGGCAGTTTCCGACGGTGTCGATGGGGCTGGGGCCGATCTCGTCGATTTATCAGGCGCGATTCAACCGGTATTTGCAGGCGCGCGGGCTGGTGAAGTGGGAGCGGGAGCCGAAGGTGTGGGCGTTCGTCGGGGATGGCGAGTGCGACGAGCCGGAGACGCTGGGGCAACTGGCACTGGCGGCACGGGAGAATCTGGACAACCTGGTGTGGGTGATTAATTGCAACCTGCAACGGCTCGACGGGCCGGTGCGGGGGAACAGCAAGATCATCCAGGAACTCGAGGGCGTGTTCCATGGCGCGGGGTGGAAAGTCATCAAGGTGATCTGGGGTTCGGAGTGGGATGAGCTGTTGGCGAAGGACACGACGGGGCTGCTGCAAAAACTCATGGAGGAGACGGTGGACGGGGAGTATCAGAAGTACTCGGTGGAGCCGGGGAGTTACATTCGGAAGCATTTTTTTGGGAAGTATCCGGAACTGCTGCCGTTGGTGAATCATCTGACGGATGCGCAGTTGCGGAAGATGTATCGCGGCGGGCACGACGCGCGGAAGGTTCATGCGGCGTACAAGGCGGCGACGGAGCACAAGGGGCAGCCGACGGTGGTGCTGGCGAAGACGATCAAGGGTTACGGGCTGGGCGAGGCGGGCGAGGGGCGGAATATTTCGCATCAGCAGAAGAAGATGAACGAGAAGGAGCTGCGCGAGTTTCGGGGGCGGTTCAACATTCCGATCAGCGATGATGTGATCGCGGAGACGCCGTTTTACCGGCCGGAGGAGGGCAGCCCGGAGCACACGTACCTGATCGAACGGCGCAAGGCGCTGGGGGGTTTTCTGCCGAAGCGGACGGTGAAAGCGCCGCCGTTGAAGGTGCCGACGCTGGCGGATTTGGGGGCGTTTTTGAAGGGCGACAAGAAGGGGGACGCTTCGACCACGAAGGCGTTTGTGTTGATTTTGAGCACGCTGTTGCGCAACGCGGACATCGGTCGGCACATCGTGCCGATCATTCCCGACGAGGCGCGGACGTTCGGGATGGACGGGCTGTTTCGCGAGATCGGGATTTATTCGCCGAAGGGGCAGTTGTACGAGCCCGTGGATCGCGAGTCGCTGCTGTATTATCACGAGGCGAAGGACGGGCAGATTCTGGAGGAAGGGATCAACGAGGCGGGGTCGATGTCGTCGTTCATCGCGGCGGGCAGCGCCTATGCGACGCACGGGGTGAACATGGTGCCGTTCTTTGTTTATTACTCGATGTTCGGTTTCCAGCGCGTGGGGGATCAGATGTGGCTGGCGGGGGACATCCGGGCGAAGGGGTTTTTGCTCGGGGCGACGGCGGGGCGGACAACGCTGAACGGCGAGGGTTTGCAGCACGAGGACGGGCACAGCCATTTGCTGGCGAGCACGGTGCCGACGCTGCGGGCGTATGAGCCGGCGTTCGCGTACGAACTGGCGGTGATCATCCAGGACGGGCTGGAGCGGATGTATGCAAAGGGCGAGGAGACGTTTTATTACATCACGGTGCAGAACGAGAACTACCCGATGCCGCCGATGCCGACGGGCGTGGAGGAGGGGATTTTGCGGGGGTTGTACAAGTTCAAGCCGGGCGCGGAAGGGCGGAAGCACAAGGCGCACATTTTCGGCAGTGGCTCGATCATCCGGTCGGCGTTGAAGGCGCAGGAGTTGTTGGAGAAGTACGACGTCTCGGCGGATGTGTGGAGCGCGACGAGCTACAAGCATTTGCGCAACGACGCGCTGAACTGCCGCCGCTGGAACATGCTGCATCCGACCGAGCCGCCGCGGAAATCGTATCTCGAACAGACGCTGGCGAAGGAGACGGGGACCTTCGTGGCAGTGTCGGACAACATGAAGATCGTGGCGGAGCAGATCACGCCGTGGGTGCCGGGCGGGTTGTTCGTGCTGGGGACCGATGGTTTCGGGCGAAGCGACACGCGCGAGCGACTGCGGCGGTTTTTCGAGATTGATGCGGAATGCACGGTCATCGGAACGCTGTATGCACTGGCTGAAAAGGGGCTGGTCGGGCGGGATGTGGTGGCCAAGGCAATCAAGGATTTGGGCGTCGAACCGGAGAAGGTATTTCCGGAAATTGTTTGAAACGAAAGCGGGAGAAAAGACACGTTTGTGGCTCTTCACACCGGCTCTGGCGGGGCCAGAAACAAGGCAGAAAAAATTAGAAGTTTTCGGGCGGGCGTGTTACCACTTAAGGCCGACTTGGAGATGGAGCCGAAAACCGGGTTGGAGAATGGGTTGGAAAAGGGGGCCTCGCAGGTACCCGCAACGGCTTGAGCGGGTGTCGGGTGTTGGATGTGGTGGAAATTTGAATTGGGACTTACATGAATTCTAAAGGGAACCTCACGCAGTCAAAATCGTTGGCCGACAAGATTGATTTCAACGAATACTGGAACGTCCTCCGGGACCAGCGATACTTGATTGTCGCGACGTTTATCTGTGTCTTTGCGTCGTGCGTGTTCTACCTCTACAAGGCGCCGCGCATTTACCAGGCGACGGTCAGCCTGCAGGTGGACAAGGATTCGGACAACACCCTCTCCGGCATCAAGGGCGTCGTCGTATCAACCCGCTCAGACCCGGATTATTTGCAGACGGTGGCGAAAAACCTCAAGAGCCGCACGCTGGTGAAGGCGCTCATCGCCGAGCTGAAGCTGGAGGAGGATGTGCGGTATTCCCGGGCGAAAGACCTGATCAAAGTTCTTTCCGAAGACCTGACGGTGGCCCCGATCCGCGCGACGCGGTTGATCGAGGTCAAGGCCAACCACACCGATCCGCAGAAGGCGGCGAAGATCGTCAACACGCTGGTTTCGATCTTCATGAAGCAGAACACCGACGACCAGTCTTCCAAGTCGCAGGAGGCGTTCAAATTGCTGACCGAAGAGGCCAAATCGATGAAGGTGAAAGTGGATCGGGATGAGGAGGCGGTCCACAAGTTCAAGGAAGGCCATCAAGTAGTGTCTTTCGATGAAACCGAGAACGTCGTGCTGCTCGCGCTCAAACAACGGCAGTTGGATCTGGAGAAGGCCGTCAGCGACTCCATTTCCAAGACCCAGTTGGCGAATGAACTGGGCAATCTCGTCCGGGCGGGCTTGAGCGCCGAGGGTGCGCAAATGGCCATGCTGCAGCAGTATGGCGGCCGACTCACGGGCATTCAGGAGCTTAAGAAGTCTTTGACCGAGAAGGAATCCCAACTGGCGAATCTGACGCAGCGCTATCGGGACGAACATCCGACCATCGTGCGATTGCGCGACGAGGTGCGTTCGCTGCGGGCGGCGTTTGAACGCGAGAGTCAGGCGTTGGGCGACGGGGTGCGGGCGGACGCCCGGATCGCGCAGTCCATCGAAACGGCGTTCCGCAAGGCGCTGGCGGAGCAGGAGCAGAAACTGCTCACGATGAACAAGCTGAAAATCCAGCATGATTCGCTGAACCGGGAACTGCAGCAGAGCAAGCTCCTCTACGAAAAGATCACCAGCCGCCTCAAGGAAATCGAGGTCACCGGCAGCTTCAAGGAAAAGAACCTCACGGTGGTGGATCTCGCGGACGCGCCGCTCAAACCGATCAAGCCGAGTGTGGGGCTGACCTTGCTGCTCGGGATTCTGGGCGGCCTGGCGGTGGCGATCGGTCTGGCGTTCTTCGTCGATTACGTGAACGACACGATCAAGACGCAGGAAGACATCGAAGCGCATCTGCAGGTGCCGTTCCTCGGGTATGTCCCGTCGATCAAGCGTGAGAGCGTCGTGGAACGCGACCTGGAAGCACACTCGAATCCCACCTCGATCAGTTCGGAAGGCTTCCGCACCTTGCGCGCCGCCATCTCCCTGACGCAGCAGCCGGAAAATCTCCGCACCATCGTCGTCACGAGCACGATCCCGTCGGAAGGCAAGTCGCTGGTGGCTTCCAACTACGCCATCGTCTCGGCGCAATCGGGGCTGCGGACGCTGTTGGTGGATGCCGATTTGCGACGGCCATCGGTCCACATGGCCTTTGGCATCGAGAACACAATCGGCCTGTCCGCCTACCTCATGGATCAGGTGACCGACCCGACAGAAATCATCAACACGTCCAAGGTGCCGAATCTGGATGTGGTGTGCTGCGGTTCCATTCCGATGATCCCGTCCGAACTGATCGGCTCCAAGCGGATGGAGAAATTCCTGCTAGACATGCGGGAACGCTACGACCGCGTGGTGTTCGACTGCCCGCCGGTGGCGGCCGTCAGCGACGCGCTGGTGCTGGGTACGCTGGCCGATGGCGCGGTGTTCGTGGTCAAGTTCAACAAGATCCACCGCGATCACGCCCGCAAATCCATCCAGCGGATTCAAAGCGCCGGGATCAACATCTTCGGCACCGTGGTCAACGACATCGACTACACCAACAGCCAGTATTACTACAGCGAGTACTACAGCAATCAGATCGCGTCGCCGGAGTTTGGCGAGGCGAAGAGTTCCTCCGGGGAGACGGAAAGCGGCGGCGCCAACGGAGCCTCGCGCTCGGCCAGCTACAACGGCAGCGGCAAATCCACGTCGGTGCCGTTGGCGTCAACGCTCGCAACCACTCCGCGGCGGACCGGCGGTACCGAGAAGTCCAGTTTCAAGATGAACCGGAACTCCTGAGCAAGGCGGCGGGGGATGTTTGACGGACGACTTGGGGTCGTTTCCAGATCTCAAGTCGTCTGGCTGAACGGGGCGAACGGCGCTGAGGCCGGGGCAAATGGGACGGGGGCGGTGCCCGGCTGGCGGGTCGTGGCGCGGTCCCGGGTCTCCCCGATTTCAAGTTTGGCGCTTGAGGCTTCCTTCCAACTGTCGATTATCAAGTGACCGATTTTCCGAAAGCAGATTACGAACACGTGAGCAAAAAAATCCTGATCATTGCCGGGACCCGACCTGAGGTCATCAAACTGGCGCCGGTTTATCTGGCGATGAAAAAAGCCCCCTTCTGGGAGCCGCTGTTTGTCTCGACGGGACAGCATCGGCAGATGCTCGACCAGGCGTGCGCGGTGTTCGGGATCAAGCCCGAGATCGACCTCAATCTGATGCAGCCCGGCCAGACGCTGCCGGAACTGACCTCGCGCGTGCTGCTGTCGGTTACGCGGGTGCTGGAGGAAACCAAGCCCGACGCCATCCTCGTTCAGGGCGACACCACAACGGTCCTCGGCTCGGCGATTGCCGCGTTTTATCAGAAGATTTCCGTCGGCCATGTCGAGGCGGGACTGCGGACCTACAACTATCAGGCCCCGTGGCCGGAGGAGATGAACCGCCGCCTCACCGACCCGATCTCGCGCTGGTGTTTCGCACCGACCGAGGCGAGCCGGCAGAACCTCCTCGCCGAGCGCATCCCCGCCGAAAGCGTGTTCGTAACGGGCAACACGGTGATCGATGCGCTGCTGTACGTTCGCGACAAAACCCGCGCGGAAAAGAGCCGCGCCGAGTTGGTCGCCGAGTGCGGCATCGACACGGCCTTCGCCGCCCAGTTCATCCCGGGCAATCTGGACGCCGCCGGCCGGCCCGTGGGAAAGCAGCGTCTGGTGCTCGTGACCGGCCATCGGCGCGAGTCCTTCGGCAGCGGCTTCGAGTCGATCTGCCAGTCGATCCGGCAGTTGGTGGACCGCTATCCCGAGGTCGGCGTGGTGTATCCCGTGCATCTCAATCCCAACGTGCAGGAACCGGTGAACCGCCTGCTCGGCAATCACCCGCGCATCCAGTTGATCAAACCGCAGAGCTACGAGCCGTTCGTCTGGCTGATGGGGCAGGCCTATTTCATTCTGAGCGATTCCGGCGGCGTGCAGGAGGAGGCCCCGAGCCTCGGCAAGCCCGTGCTCGTGATGCGCGAGACGACCGAGCGCCCCGAGGGCGTCGATGCCGGCACCTGCCGGTTGGTGGGCACGGACCCGGAGCGAATCCTCCGCGAAGCCGCGCTGCTCCTCGAAGATGAGAACGCGTATTCGCAGCGATCCCAGCTTAAGAACCCCTACGGCGACGGACAGGCGTCCGAGCGCATCCTCCAAGTGCTTGCTGAATCTTTGAACCACTGAACTGAACTGAACTTTATGAAATACGATCTGTGCATCATCGGCCTCGGCTACATCGGCCTCCCGACGGCTTCCATCTTTGCGACCCGCGGCAAGAAAGTCTTCGGCGTCGATGTCAAAAAGGAAGTCGTCGAGATCATCAACAAGGGGAAAATCCACATCGTCGAGCCGGACCTTGATGTGTTGGTGCGCGCGGCCGTCCAAAGCGGCAATCTCGTCGCCGGCCTCGAACCCGTCGCCGCCGACACCTTCATCATCGCCGTCCCAACGCCGTTCAAGGCCACGGCGGAAAATCCGCGCACGCCCGACCTGAAGTATGTCGAGGACGCCGCGCGCAAGATCGCGCCGCACGTGCGCGCCGGGAACCTTGTTGTCCTCGAATCGACCAGCCCCGTCGGCACCACCGAAAAAGTGCGCGACTGGATTCTGGATGAATGGAAACGGTTGGCGGCCACCTCTGCGTCCGCGGCCAACTCGACGCGCCTGTCCGAGGACTGGATATCCAAGACCTTGTTCTGCTACTGCCCCGAGCGCGTGCTGCCGGGCCAGATTCTGCACGAGCTCGTCTCCAACGACCGCATTGCCGGCGGCCTCACGCCCGAGGCGGCCACGGCCGCTTCCGATCTCTACAAGTGTTTTTGCAACAGTGAGATTTTCCTGACCAACGCCGCTACGGCGGAGATGGCCAAACTCACCGAGAACTCCTTCCGCGACGTGAACATCGCGTTCGCCAACGAACTCTCGATCATTTGCGACAAGCTCAAGATCAACGTCTGGGAACTCATCCGCCTGGCCAACCGCCATCCGCGCGTGAAAATCCTCCAGCCCGGCCCCGGCGTCGGCGGGCACTGCATCGCCGTCGATCCGTGGTTCATCGTCGATTCCGCGCCCAAGGAAGCCCGCCTGATCCGCACGGCGCGCGAGGTCAACGACAGCAAGCCCCATTACGTCGTCCACAAAATCCAGGACCGCGCCGAGCGCTTCAAATCGCCCGTCATCGCCTGCCTCGGCCTCGCGTTCAAGGCGGACATCGACGACCTGCGCGAAAGCCCGTCGGTCGAAATTGTCCATGACCTGGCGACCAAGAAAATCGGCCGGCTGCTCGTGGTCGAACCGTATGTGAAGCAACTCCCGCGGGAACTCACCGGCTTCGACAATCTCCAACTCACCGACCTTCCCAGCGCGCTGGCCGCGGCGGACATCGTCGTCGTGCTCGTGAATCACCGCGAGTTCAGCCGCGTTGACCGCAAATTGCTCAGCGAGAAGATCGTCATCGACACGCGGGGGATTTGGTCTTGAAGCAGGTTCTCATCAAGAAGGGCCAGATCTTGGTGGATGACATCGCGGCGCCCGTCACGGAGCCGGGCACGGTGCTGGTGCGGGTGGATCACTCGTGCATTTCCATCGGCACCGAGATGAGCGGCATCAAGGCCAGCAGCCTGCCGCTGTGGAAACGCGCACTCCAGCAGCCCGAGAAGGTGAAGAAGGCGCTGAAGATGATTTCCACCCAGGGACTCAGCGCCACGAAGACCCTCGTCGAAGGCAAGCTCGACGAAGCCCAGCCCACGGGCTACTCGGCGGCAGGGACGGTCCTCGAAGTCGGCGACGGCATCACGGACTTCGCCGTCGGTGACCGCGTCGCCTGCGCCGGGGCGCAATGCGCGCATCACGCCGAGGTCATCCGCGTGCCGCGCAATCTGACCGTGCTGCTGCCCGACGAACTCGGTTTCGCCGAGGCCTCGACGGTGACGCTCGGGGCGATTGCAATGCAGGGCGTGCGCCGCGCCCAGCCGACGCTCGGCGAAACCTTTGTCGTGATCGGTCTCGGCATTCTCGGCCAGCTCGCCTCCCAACTGCTCCGCGCCAACGGCTGCCGCGTCATCGGCACCGACCTGGATCGCGGGCGCATTCGCATCGCGCAGGAACTCGGCCAGCACATTGGCATTCACCCGGACGACGGCAGCGATGTCGAACAGGTCGCGCGCCTCACGGACGGCGCGGGCGCGGACGGCGTCATCATCACGGCCGCCACGCCGTCGGATGCGGTGATCTCGACGGCGTTCAAGATGTGCCGGAAAAAAGGGCGCGTCGTGCTGGTCGGCGATGTCGGGTTGAATCTGAACCGCGCGGATTTTTACGCCAAGGAACTCGACTTCTTCATCTCCTGCTCCTACGGCCCCGGCCGCTACGACGCGAACTACGAGGAGCGCGGACTCGACTATCCGCTGTCCTACGTGCGCTGGACCGAGAACCGCAACATGGGCGAATACCTGCGCCTTGTCGCAGAAGGCCGCATCAATCTCAAGCCGCTGATCGGCGCGGTGTTCCCCGTGGCGCAGACCACCGAGGCCTACGCCGCCGTGCGCCAAGGTTCGGTGAAAGCGCCGCTGGTGCTGCTTTCCTATCCACCGCCGACGGTCGCCGCTCCCGAAGTGCGGGCGGTGCGCAACGTGCAGGCGCGGCCCGCGGGCAAGGGGCTGGTGCGCATCGCGCTGGTCGGCGCGGGCAATTTCGCCAAGGCGATGCACCTGCCGAACCTGCGCAATCTCCCCGAGCATTTTCATTTGCAAGCGGTGATGAGCCGCACCGGTCACAGCGCGGCGAATCTGGCGAAACAATTTGGCGCGAACTACTCGACCACCGAGTTCACCGAAGTGCTGCGCGATCCCGAGGTCGATGCCGTGCTGATTTCCACCCGCCACAATCTGCACGCGTCGATGTGCCTCCAGGCCTTGCAGGCCGGCAAGCATGTGCTCGTGGAAAAGCCGCTGGCCCTCACGCAGGCGGACCTGCTGGCGGTCGAGGGCTTTTATCATTCCGTCGGCGCGGGCGTGAAGGCGCCGGTGCTGCTCACCGGATTCAACCGCCGGTTCTCGCCGGTCGCGCAGCGGATGAAGCAGCTCGTCGCGGGCCGGACCAATCCGATGATCCTCAACTACCGGATGAACGCGGGGTACATCCCGCTGGACAGTTGGGTTCACACGGCGGAGGGCGGTGGCCGGAACATGGGCGAGGCCTGCCACATCTACGATTTGTTCACGTTCCTGACCGGGGCCAAGGTCGTCGAAGTGACCGCACAGGCGATCAAACCCGCGTCCGGCTACTACACGCACACCGACAACTTCGTGACGAATCTCCGCTTCGATGACGGCTCCGTCGGCTCGCTCACCTACACGGCGCTCGGCAGCAAAGATTATCCGAAAGAGAAGCTCGACGTGTTCGTGGACGGCAAAGTGCTGGCGATGGACGACTATCTCGAACTGACCGTGACCGGCGCGCGGCAGCCGGGCGTGAGCAGCCGCCTCCAGCAAAAGGGCCACAGCGAAGAACTGAAGGCGTTCGCGCAGTGCATTCGCCAAGGTGGTAACTGGCCGATCCCGCTGTGGGAACAGATTCAGGCGACGGACATTTCGTTCCAGGTGGAAAAGTTTTTACGTCGCTAAACCATGGGCTTGGACACCTTCATCAAGCGGCTGTCGTCCGGGCAAAAGACCCGCATCAAGCGGGCGGTTTCCATCATCCCGCAGAGCCTGCGGCAGACCCCCACCTACAACCAATGGCGGCGTTTTCTGCGCGGCGCGCAGCACTGGCCGGCCGACAAGATCGCCGCGTGGCAGGGAGAAAAACTGCGCGAGTTGGTGCGGCACGCCTGTGAGCAGACCGCGGGTTATCGCGAGCTGTACAAAAAAGCCGGCGTGAAGCCGGACGACATCCGCACGGTGGCGGACGTGAAGCATCTGCCGTTCACGACGAAGGAGACCTTTCGCGACAACCTGGCGGCCTTCACGATTCGCGGCGGTGGCGGGCGCTACGTGACGACGGGCGGCTCGACGGGCATTCCGTTCGGATTTCAGGAAACCATCGAGACCTTCGAGATCGAGCGAGCGTTCATGCAGAGCGGGTGGAGTTGGACGGGCTGGAAGCTGGGGATGCGCAGCGCCGTCTTGCGCGGTGGATTTGTCGGGACCCCGACCCAACTCTTCGAGTACGAGCCGTACAACCGCGAGCTGTGTTTGTCGTCCTACTTTCTCGGCGCGACGACCGTCGGAACGTATCTGGACCTGATGAAGGAATACGGCATCCGCGTGCTCCAGGCCTATCCGTCGTCGCTGAACCTGCTGTGCGATTTGATCAAGGAGCAGGGTCTCCAGGACCGGGTGAACCTCGAGGTGATCTTCATGGGCTCGGAGAATGTCTATGAATGGCAGCTAGCGAAATTCCGCGAAACCTTCCCGAGCGCGATGATTTTTTCCTGGTATGGCCACTGCGAAAAAGCCGTGCTCGCGCCGTGGTGCGAAAAGACGCTGAGCTTCCACGCGTGGCCGTTTTACGGCGTGACGGAGGTGGTGGATGAGGCGGGGAACGTGGTGGCCCAGGGGGCCGAGGGCGAGATCGTCGGCACCAGTTTCCATCAGAAAATCACGCCGTTCATCCGCTACCGGACGATGGACCGCGCGGTGCGCGGGCCGGAGCGGTGCGCGGATTGCGGGCGGAATTTCCCGCTGCTCGACAAGATCGTCGGCCGCAGCCACGAGGTGATCGTGACGCGCAAGGGGCGGTTCATTTCGATGACGGCGATCAACATGCACGACGATATTTTTGATCCGCTGCGGCAGTTCCAGTTTTTGCAGGAGAAGCAGGGCGAGGTCACGTTCCGCTACGTGACCAAGACTGGGTCGCTGAGTGACCAACAGATCATGCGGATTCGCAAGGGGCTGGTGCTGAAGCTGGGCGCGGACGTGGATTTGCGCCTGAACGGCGTGCCGGAGATTCCGCGGACCAAGTCCGGCAAATATCGTTTCCTCGACCAGAGGCTGCCGATCCAGTACGGAGACCGATGAACATGCACTCCGTCGCTTTTGGCGTCACCGTCCCCGCTTACAACACCGACCCGCCGTTTCATCCGGCGACGCGGTTTCCCGAGCTGCCCTTCTCGGAGATTTCCGTCGCGCCCAACTGGCCGTACGAACTGCTGCGACAGCTGTTTTTCAACCTCGGCATGGACCGTGAGCGGTTTGGGACCAAGGACTGGAACCCGCTCGGCGGTGTGATCCAGCCCGGGCAGACCGTGGTGCTCAAGCCCAACTACGTGCTCAGCTTCAACGACAGCGGGCAGGATTTGTTCGCCGTCATCACGCATCCCTCGATCCTGCGGGCGCTGGTGGATTACGCCTACATCGCGCTGAAAGGTCAGGGGCGCATCGTGATCGCGGACGTGCCGCAGATGGACTGCGACTGGGACGAACTGATGCGGGCGCAGCGGCTGGATGCGATCCAAGATTTTTACTGGTCGAAATTCCGGTTCAAAATCGAGGCGTATGACCTGCGGAATTTCGCCGTGATCGACCACCGCAAAGCGCCTCTCACCGAGAACCGCAAGAAGCTTCCGGGCGATCCCGCCGGCAGCGTGATCATCAATCTCGGAAAGCAGAGTCACTTCTACGGGCTGCCGAACCAGAACTACTACGGCGCGGATTTCAACCGGCAGGAAACCATCGCGCACCACCACGGCGAGACGCACGAATACTGCGTGTCCAAGACCATCCTCTCGGCCGATGTCTTCCTCTCGGTGCCGAAGATGAAGACCCACAAGAAGGTCGGCGTGACGCTGAACCTCAAGGGCTTGGTGGGCATCAACACGAACAAGAATTACCTGATCCACTACCGGCTCGGGACGCCGAAAAACGGCGGCGACCAACTGCCCGATGCGCAGCCGGGCGCGGACCGCGCGCTGGTGAAGGTGCAGCGCTGGGCCTACGACCGCTTCCTCGCGCAGCAATCGAAGACGGCCGACGCGGTGTATCAGACGGGCGTGAAGATTTACCGCCGGACGGTGAAGCCGTTTCTGCGGATCTCGAAGGACACCCAGACGGTGGACGCGGGGAACTGGCACGGGAACGACTCGGCGTGGCGCATGACGGCGGACCTGGCGAAGATTCTTTTTTTTGGCGACGCCACCGGCAAGCTGCACGCGACGCCGCGGCGCAAAATGTTTTGCGTGGTGGATGGCATTGTCGGCGGCGACAAGCTGGGGCCGCTGGAGCCGGACCCGCGCCGGTGCGGGTGCCTGGTGGCGGGGGCGCATCCGTTCGCGGTGGATCAGGTGACGACGCGGCTGATGGGCTTTGATCCGCGGAAGCTGCACCAGTTTGATCCGCTGGGCGAAGGCGCTTGGGATTTTGGATTGAAAACACTGGGCGAGATCGAGATCCGTACGGGCGACCGACGCTTCAGCGGCGATGACTTTTTCTCGGCGGCGCAGCGCGATCCCTATTTTGGCTTCACGCCCCATCCTGGCTGGAAGGGGCAGGTCGAGGTCTAGGCGCGGCGCGCGTCCGACGAGCGAACAACCATCCCGGCAGTTGACCTGCGGGCCGGTAGAGCATGAAAGGTTTCCCTAGTTTCAAGCGCGACTCGCTGGTCTGGAACAGCGGGTTGATCGCGCTCGTACAGGGACTGAGCGGACTGCTTAACCTGCTGACGCAGATCATTCTCGCGCGGCACATCGGGATGGGCGGCGTGTCCGACGGCTTCTTTGTCGCCTACGTGGTGCCCGACACGGTGGCGGGAATTTTCCTCTCCCTGGCGTTGCTGGTGTTGTTGCCGCGCGTGGTGGACGACCACGGAATCACGACGCAGGGCCGGGCGCTGTGCTGGACGTTCGCCGGTCTCGCGGCGGTAATTCTGCTCGGGGTGTCGCTGCTGGTGCTGGCGTTCAGCGCCCCGGTGATCGCGCTGCTCGGGCCGGGGCTTTCGGAAAAAGGGGCGGCGGTCGCGGTGCGGACCCTGCACATCATGGCGTTCGTGATCTTGTTCCAGGGCGTGGCGGGCGTGGCGGTGGCGACGTTGCAGGCGGCCGGGCGTTTTGCGGCGGCGGCGGTGGGCCGCGTGATTTTTGCTTTGGCCCCGTTCCTCGCGGCGATCTTTTGGTTGGAGAAATCTGACGTTGATGCGGTGGCCTGGGCGGCGTTGGGCGGCTCGATGCTGGCGTGCCTGTATCTGCTGCTGGTGATGGGTTCGGTGGTCGGGATGTCCAAGCCGGCGGAACTGGTCGCGGCATGGCCGCAGGCAATGCTCGTGACCCGCGGGCTGTTCCCGGTGCTGCTGGCGCGGGCCATGGCGGAGGGTTGGGGCTTTTTGGTGCGTGCGGTGGCGACAGGGACGCTGGCGGGCGGGGCGACGCTGCTGGTGCTCTCGCAGCGCTTCGGCAACATCCTGGTGATGATCGGCAACAGCTTCGGCACGGTGGCGTATCCGGAACTGGCACGAAAATCCAAGAGCGACCTCGAGGCTTTCATCACGCTGGTGCGGCTGCGCTGCGAGCAGTGTTTTCTTTTCTTGAGCGTGTTGGCGTGGCCGATGGCGGGTATCGCGGATGACCTGCTGCGGTTCACCGCCAAGGGCGAGCACGCACTGGAGAGTCCGGCGTTGCTGCACACGGGCGCGGTGGCGCTGGCGCTGTTCTGCCTGATGGCACCGCTGGCGTCGGTCAACTCGATAATCGGCAATATTTCCTGGGCGTGCGGCCGGGTGTGGAACCGGCTCGGCCTGGAAGCGGCGACGCTGGTGTTCCTGACGCCGGTGCTGTGGTTCAGCGCGAAGCAGTGGGGATTGCTGGCAATTCCCGAGGTGATCTTTGCGGCGTGGATCATGTTGCTGGTGGCCGGAGAATTCATGCTGCGGTCGTTTTTCAACCGCCCATTTTTATTATGGGCGACTCTGGGACGCTGGTTGCTGATCACGGTGCTGTCGGCCGCGGGTGGGCTGACGTCGGGGTGGGTCAGCTCGTGGCTTCATCGCGGAACGCAAAGCCCGCACGTGTTCGTGGAGTTGCTGGTCATCGGGGTGTCCTACGCCGCGGGCCTCGGCGTGTCGGCGGGGCTGGTGTACTGGTTTGTCGGTCTGCCGACGCGCAAGGAGGCGGCGGTTTGAACGCCGACGCCGGGGTGCCCGTGCCGTTGACGGCCATGCCCGGGCGCAACTCGCGCGCAGCCCGCGTGCTGCGGTTGGCGGGCAAGGTCCGGCAAAAACTCACCCATCACGTCGGGGCGCGGTGGGCCGCGTCGGGGGATGCTCGCGCGTCCACGTATGCGGACACGGGCCGGATTCCGAGCGGAGGATTGCACCGTTTTTTTCCACCCTGCGCCGTGGAGTTGCTGCGTCCTTCGGCGGCGATGATCCGCGGACTGGCGGAAAATTTTCTCGAACACCGCTTTGATCTGCTCGGTTCGGGCTGGGTGCGGGTGGAGCACGGGATGGCTTGTGCCGGGGTCGAGGGGCACCGGTTTCCGCCGGCCGCGCGGGTGCCGTCCGATCAATCCGGCGACTGGCTGCGGGGACGGGTGACGGCAGCCAATTTCCCCGAGGCGCACCGGGTGTGGACGCTGGTGGACCGCGCCTATCGGCCCATCGACTGGCACGTGGATTTCAAGTCCGGCTATCGCTGGCCAGAGACGACGTGGTTCGGTCACATCGCTTACGGGCGGGCGCCGGGGGTGGACATCAAGGTGCCGTGGGAACTGGCGCGGATGCAGCATCTGGCGGTGCTGGCGCACGCGTTTGCGCTGGCACGCGCGGGCGAGGCGGGCGGGCGGCCGGCGGGGGTTTACCAGCGCGAGTTTCGCAACGAGGTGCTGGATTTTATGGCGACGAATCCGCCGCGCTTCGGCGTGAACTGGCAATGCGCGATGGATGTCGCGATCCGCGCGGCGAACTGGCTGGTGGCGTACGATTTGTTCCGGGCGGCGGGCGCGGAGTTTGACCGCGAGTTCGAGGAGGTATTCATCCGCAGCATTTACGAGCACGGCGCGCATGTGCGGCGGCATCTGGAATGGTCGGAGCATTTTCGGGGGAATCACTACCTGGCGGACGTGGCGGGGCTGCTGTTCGTCGCGGCGTTTTTGCCGCGCAACGCGGAGACGGACGAGTGGCTGGCATTTTCGGTGGCGGAGTTGATCCGCGAATTTGGCACGCAGTTCGACGAAGACGGCGGGAACTTCGAAGCCTCGACCAATTATCACCGGCTGTCGGCGGAGATGGTGGTGTATGGCACGGCGCTGGTGCTGGGGCTGCCGGCGGCGAAGCAGGCGGTGTTGGCGGAATGCGTCCCCACGCGGCCCGGACGGAAGGCCGCAGCGGCGGGCGGGCCGCTCCCGCAGTTTCCGCGGCCGGATGGCGCGGGCGGGGCGCCATTTCCCGCGTGGTATTGGGAACGGCTGGGGCGGGTCTTTGCGTTCAGTGCCGCGCTGGCGGATGACCACGGACGCGTGCCGCAGTTTGGCGACAATGACAGCGGGAGGTTTTTGAAATTGTTGCCGGCGATGCCTCCGCGACCTCCCGGTGAACTGCGGACGGACGAGCTGCGGACGAGCGAAAGCCTTCAGGCTGGGGGGGGCGGGGCTGATGGAATGGAGGATGTGCTGAACCACGATCATCTGCTGGCCGCGCTGGCCGGCCTGCTCGATCCGCCGGTCGGGGCGCGCCGGCTGGCCAACGCGTGGCGATGGGAGACGGCGGTGGTGCGCGGACTGGCGCGCCTGCCCGGTGGCGAAGGCAGGCGTGCGACAGCGCGGGTGCCAACGCCGGTGGTGCGCGACGACGCCAGACCCGTGTTCCAAGCATTCCCCCAGTTTGGCGCGGTCGTGGTCAAGTGGGGTTCGCTCCGCGCCGTGATTCGCTGCGGTCCGGTGGGCCAATGCAGCATCGGCGGGCACGCGCATAACGATCCGCTCGCCTTCGAACTGACAGTGGCCGGGCAGCGGCTGGTGGTGGACCCGGGCAGCTATTTGTACACGCCGCTGCCGACGGAGCGGAATCGTTTCCGTGCCGCTGCCGCGCATAGCACGCTCGCAGTTGAGGGGCGGGAACCGAACCCGTTTGGCCCCGGCCCGCGCGGTTTGTTTCTGCTCCGCGAGCACGCCCACGCGCGGATCGTGGAGCTCACCGATCACGCCATGGTCATGGAGCATAACGGGTTTGGGGTTGTGCATCGCCGGACGCTCTGTTTTTCTCCGGGCGTTTTGACGGGGCGCGATGAGTGCGCGGTGGCCGGAAACAAGTCGGTGGGTTTCCCAATCGGACCGGGAGGTTGGACGGCAGTGGTGGCCGGGGGCGGCGTGGTGCTGACCGGCCGGGACGGCGTGCGGGCGTGTTTCGAAAGCGGAAATTTGCCCTGGATGGTGGTAGATTCTTCCTACTCTGCCGGCTACGGCCTGAAACAACCGAACCAGACGCTGCGGCTGGGCATGGCGGAAGCGGTAATAGAATGGCGAATTCAGGTCGAGCGGGAATAACTATGTCGAAAAAGGTCATCATGGCGTGTTCGAATTACTGGACCTCTCCGCTCCAGGTCGGCAGCCATCAGATTGCCAAAGTCTTCGTCAAGAAGGGCTGGGAAGTGGCCTTTTTGACAGACCCCATTTCGGCGTTGCATCCGCTCAAGGGGATCAGCCAGGACTTGAAAGATCGCTACGATCTCTACCGCGCGGGTGGGCGGCGGTTTTGCGACGGCCGGCTGTGGGCGTACGTCCCCGGGGCGCTGGTGACTCCGGCCAACCAACCCGGTCTGCGCGGCGACTGGCTGCATCAAAACTGGCATCGGCTGACCATGCCGGGCGCGGTCGAGAAAGTCCGGGCCAACGGCTTCTTCGGGGCTGATTTGTTGTATATCGACAGCATCTACCAACCGCACTGGCTCACGACCTTGAACTGCCGCCAGACCTTCCTGCGGGTGCCGGACAACCATTCCGGCTTCAGCAAGTTCACCCCCGCCGCCTGTGCCGCGGAAAAGAAAATCGCGCAGCAGGTGGATCTGGTCGGCTACACGGCGCCGAGCCTGAAAGATTACGTGGCGGGCTTCGGGCCGAAGCGGACGGCATTGATTCCAAACGGCGTGAATTTCCAACACTTCGCCGGGCTGGCGCGGGCGCGGCCGGCGGACTTGGCCAAGATTCCCCGGCCCATCGCGGTGTATGTGGGCGCCATCGAAGCATGGTTCGATTTCGACCTGCTCCGGACTCTCAGCCAGCGGATGCCCGACGTTTCATTCGTGCTGATCGGGCCGGAAAAGCTGGCGGCGGAACGTTTACAAAACCTGCCAAATGTCCATCTGCTGGGCCGGCGCAAGTATGATGAGTTGCCGGCCTATCTCCAGCATTCGGACGTGGGGATCATCCCGTTTGATGTGAAAGGGCATGCGACGTTGATCGATTATGTGAATCCGCTGAAACTATACGAATACCTCGCCTGTGGACTGCCCTGCGTGTCCGTACGCTGGCGGGCGTTGGAAGAGTTGAACAGTCCCGCGATCTTATGTGACACCGCCGTGGAGTTTGAACGCGGTCTGCGGGCGGCCTTGACGCCCCCGGTGGCACGGGAGCGCAATGTGGAATATGCGCGCGCGTTCGACTGGGAGAGCCAGGTGGACAAACTCTTGGCGGCGCTGGCGAACTAGAAAATGATCAAAGCCATTTTCGACGGTTTTCTAATTGATCCCCGCAAACTGATGGTGGGCGGCTTCCTGCTTTGTCTGATCACTATGTCGGCCCATGTGATGGACTGTGAGTTCCGCGCCGCAGACTACTTGTTCATCCTGCTCTGCCTAGGCTTTCTGCTGCCCCTGTTCACTCTCGGGAAGATCGATCCGCTGATCAAAATTGATATTCCCACCAAAGTCGCCGCAATTTTTCTGACGGTGTCGGTCGTGCTGGTCATCTACAACATCTACCTGATTGGCGCGCCCTTGCTTTTCCTGAAGATCATCCGCGGGGAGAGTCTGGAAAAGCAGTACGGATTCTACTATCACCACCAGTTCAAGCTGAGCTTTTTCGTCTGGTCCCTGCTCACCGTTCTGATTCCGATGGCCTTCTATGTGCAATCGAAGGCGCTGAAATACACGATGCTCACCTGGAGCATTGTCATGAGCACGTTGATTCAAATCAAGATGCCCTTCCTCTTCGGCTTTCTCTATGTCGCCATTTTGTTCCGGATCACCGGGAAGAAAATCAAGGTGCTGCCGCTGGTGATTGTCGGGGCGCTGTTGACGCTCCTCTTTCTCTTCGTCCAGATGACCCGGACGGCGGAAACTCTGACCGACCTGGGCTATGTCGTCGGGCTGTCAGAGGCGTGGTCGGAATTAGATCCCGCGATCTGGGGGCCGGCTTCCTACCTGGCGGCGCCGATTGCCAATGCGCTCCTGACCATGCAGTTCGAGGCATTTCGCTTCGATCTCGACGGCATCCTGAAAATGCTCCCGGCGTTTGTAATCGACCCGTTCGGCGTCACCTACGAATACACCGAAAAATTCGAGAAACTCAAATACGTCCGTTGGTATGACGCCTCCAATATCATTTCCGGCTGGGGCCATCTGGCCAACAACCTCGGCGTGATCGGCATGTTGGTGTTCAACTTTTTGTTCTGCGCGTTGATGGTGATCTCCGCCCGGAAAAACTTCTTCGCCCTCGCCGCGGTGCTGGCCGCCTTCATCGTCGGCTGTCGGAACGCCGCGCTCTATCCGGTGGAAGACTACTTTTTTGAGGCGTCAGGGTTGGCTGAGTTCCTGCTGTTTGCGGTGTGTTTCTATTACTCCAAAATCGATTATACCGTCGAGGAGCCACCAGATGAGACCGCACCGTCGGACCCGGCAGTGACCGAGACCGCGGTGGCTGAGACCGCGGCCCTGGTGGCTACGGTGCCAGGGACCAGGGTGCGAAAGAACGAGGTGGCGGCGGGCAAGGTGCCCGAAAATGCCGAGCCGGGATCCAGACGGCCGGGGGGCGCGGCAGGTAGGCGAGCGGGCGCGGACGCGGTGGTGCCAGTAGTCCAACCGGCTGACTGGCAGCGGCGTGGACGGGACTGACTTCTTGGGAATGGCGATGACTGTTGGCTATCTCTTCGACTTTCGGCGGCTTCTTTCCATGACAGGGGTAAATCTGCACGGGCAACTTCAACCCAATTGTAGCAGTTGCCGATGGAGAGATATGCCGATGGAGAGCTAGTGACTTGGCGGGATGCCGGGATAAGTGGATTTTGTATGCGACGAATTCTTTTGGTAGTTGAGCCAGGCTTGGACGGAGTCTTCCGCCATGTCGAGGCCCTGAGTCATTATCTAGTGACGGGCCGACATGGATTCATCGGCCTGTAAACATTGGTCTCGGCGGCTCTCTGCGGGTGCGAATGTGGAATCATTTCGCGCGACTTTCCTGGTGTTTGCGCAGAATCCCCCCCAACATTCGCCCCGCCATCACCCTATGCGCC
>CAMAUZ010000114.1 GCA_945861535.1 Akkermansia muciniphila
TGACAGCATTCTGGCAAGCAAAAACTGAAAGCAAAGACGCAGAAAAACTGGCGAAAAGTTCAAATCGCTCACACCCTGATGTCAACGCACTCCGCTGCGGACCAATGCGTTACGACAGGCACCTATCACAACATCCGGATGCTACTGGAGTGAGGATGGGTGGTGGCGCGAGCGGGGAAAAGCTCAAAGGATAAAGCTCAAAGCTCAAGGGAAGGGATCAAGGACCAAGGCGGTGGAAAGCAGGCGGCCGCCGATGGGGAAAGCGGGTGGGAGTCCGGGGTTCTGATGAGACCTGAACGAGCAAATCTTCGGGATTTGGAAAGCTTTGAGCTTGGTCATTCCCTTGAGCTTTGAGCTTTGAACTTTGAGCTTCTTGGTCCCGCCTCGCTTCAGTCGCCGCCCGCGACGTGCGGACGGTTCGAGGGAAAGTTACGGACGCGCGGCAGCGCGTCCCTACCAGGATTTTCGCTGACGAACCGGCGCCAAGCTTGTGCGGTTCGCGCGCGTGTGACATCAATCACGCCGTGATTCGCAACATCATCTTCGACTGGTCCGGAACCTTGGTGGATGATTTGCCGGCGGTGTTGCGGGCGACGAATCATGTGTTCCGCCAGGCGGGGCGCGAGGAGTTGTCGCTGGATCAGTTTCGCGCGGAGTTTTGTCTGCCGTTCCAGCCGTTCTATGACCGGCATCTGCCCGAGGTGCCGCTGGCGCAGTTGGAGGTGTGGTTTCACGAACGGTTTCGCGAGGTGCAGGATTCGGTGGAGGCGCTGCCGCACGCGCGGGAGTTTCTGGTGTTTTGTCGCGGGCGCGGGGTGCGGACGTTTTTGTTGAGCACGGTGCATCCCGATCACTGGGAGACGCAGTCGGTGCGGTCGGGTCTCGGGAGCTTCGTGGACCGGCCCTATGTGGGCGTGCCGAACAAGCGCAAGGTGATCCATCAGATGCTCGCGGAGAACGGGCTGGCGGCGCACGAGACGATTTTCATCGGTGACATGCAGCATGACATCGAGACCGCGCGGCACGGGGGCATCGGTGCGGTGGCGGTGCTGACGGGGTTCAACAAGCTGGAGCAACTGCGCGCGGCGGGGCCGGACCTGATCGTCGAGCATCTGGGGGAATTGCGGGAAATCCTCGAGCGAAACGGAATGCACCTCGCGGCGGCGGGACCGGCGGCTGAACAGCGGCCGGTGGCGACGGTCGGGGCGCTGATCTTCGATGAACACGGTCGGGTGCTGATGATCCGCACGCAGAAGTGGTCGCACCTGTGGGGCATTCCCGGCGGCAAGATCAAGTTCGGCGAGGATTCGGTGGCGGCGCTGCGGCGGGAGATTAAGGAGGAGACCGACCTGGAAATCGACGGCATCGAGTTCGTCTTGGTGCAGGACTGCATTCATTCGCGCGAGTTCTATCGCGACGCGCATTTTCTGCTGCTGAATTACACCTGCCGCCGGGTGGGCGAGACTACAGTGCGACTGAATGAAGAGGCGGAAGAGTCCCGCTGGGTGACCTTGGCGGAGGCGTGGAAGCTACCGCTGAACACGCCGACGAAGATATTGCTGGCGGCGGTGGCAGGGCGAGGGGCAACGGTGGGGTAACGACGGAAACCTATGGACACGATCATCATCAGCGAGCTGGAAGTCTGGTATCACGTCGGCGTGCCGGACGCGGAACGGGCGGCGGCGCAGCGGTTGTTGCTGACCGTGGAGATGGAGCGTGATTTCACCGCGGCGGCGGTGGGGGATGACCTGCGCGAAACGATTGACTACTACGCGGTGAGCCGTCGGTTGTTGGGGTTTGGCGAGGGGCGGAGTTGGAAATTAATAGAGACACTGGCAGTAGAGATTGCCGGGGTGGTGGGGAAGGAGTTCAGTGCGGCGCGGGTGCGGGTGGAGGTGAAGAAGTTTATTATTCCGGAGGCGAGGTATGTGGCGGTGAGGGTGGAGAGGGAATCATAAGGAGTGAACTATGAGCAAAAACCGAGGCTTTACGCTGGAAGAGTTGCTGATGGTCATCGCCACGGTCGGGATTCTGGTGGCGTTATTGGCGACATTTCTGCCCCGTAAAAGCCGGCATCCTGAGCGCGGACGCATGCGGTGCTTGAGCAATCAAAAAATGATTGGGACATCGTTCCGAGTCTTTGCCTCCGACAATGATGATCGGTATCCACTGCAAACGACCAACCATTCCTACCTCGTGCCCGGCAGTCCTGCTGCAGTTCAGGTGACGGCGAGTAATGCGGCGGCGTGGCAGGTGGCTCAGGCGATGTGGAACGAACTTCAGGTGCCGAAGGTTCTCTTCTGTCCCGATGATCGCGAGCGCACGATTCCCACTCGTGCAACAGTGACGGATTTCAGCGGCCTCGCTGGAACACAAATACCATGAACCCCGGTAGTCTTGGTCATCCGGCGAACCAGAATGCCGTGCTCAGCTATGCCTTCGGGGTGGCTGCGGATGAGGCCCGTCCGCACGGAGTGCTTCTCATAGACCGGAATGTCAACAATGTCGGCGTGGCGAAGGCGGGCGTGGCTGGGAGTGTCGCTTTGACCAACACTCGCGCGGTTTTGAATGCGACTGTGGGACCTACCCAGGCAGTCTGGGTAAAGGGCACGGCAATCCATGGGATCCATGGAAACCTGGCCTTCGCGGACGGTAGCGCGCAGCAGTCCACAGCCGAAATGTTGCGGCAGGCTTTGGAGAACGCGGCCAAAAGCTACAGTATGATCACCAATCAAAACCAACTCCTGTTCCCGTAGTCTCTTAGTCGTGTCCATGCAGTCGTATTTGCAGAAAGGACCACAGAGACGCGATGCACACAGAGCGGCGGAGCCGCAGCCCAAGGGGCGCGGCTGTGTCCGCCGAGGACCAGCCGCAGCGGCCCCGAAACCTCGCAGGCAGCCGTTGGAATCCGAGGCGTCTCATGCCGGCAACCTGCTGCGGCTGGTGCTCCGCGCACACAGCCGCGCTCCGGGAAAAATCCTCGCGGCGCGCGCAATGTTGCGGAGTTGTAGTGCAGAGCGGCGGAGCCGCAACCGAAGTGGAGAGCGACCGATCCCCGGGCGCAGCGGCGACAATCGGAGTCGGCGCGTTTGGAGTTTCTCGCCCCTTGGCGGCTGCGTGGCCGATGCGGGCGCGGATGCCGCATTGTCATTTTTTAGGCGTGTGCCATCGTTGCCGCCGTGACCATAACCGTTTCATTGCCCGCCGAGATTGAGCAGAAGATGCAGCCGTCGGAGGCGAAGCTGCATCTGGCGATTGGCGCATTCGCGGCGGAGGAAGTGACCCTCGGGCAGGGGGCGGAGATCGCGGGGGTTTCGCAGACGGAGTTCATGCGCGAGTTGTCGCGGCGGCGGATTCCTTTGCACTACGACCGCGAGGAGTTCGCCGAAGACCTTCAGGCCATCGCCAAGCTGAACGCACAGCTCGATCATGGTGGTCATCAGTGACACGTCGCCGTTGACGGCGCTTCTGCTCGTGGGGCAGGAGGAGTTGTTGCGCGGGATTTTTGCCAGGGTGGTGATCCCGCCATCGGTGCAAAGGGAACTCAGGCGTGCCCACACGACGCTGCCGTCGTGGATCGAAGTGATTGCTCCCCAGATGATTCCCGCGAGCGTCTCGGCGGCCGGCCTTGATCCCGGCGAAACGGAGGCCATTGCGCTGGCGTTGGAATTGCACCCTCACACGCTGCTCATCGACGAACGGCTCGGCAGACGTCTGGCCGTTCGTCACGGATTGCCGGTCACCGGCCTGCTCGGACTGGTGGTGCTGGCCAAGCAGAGGCGGTTAATTGCTGAAATCGTTCCGGTGATTGGAGAGCTGCAAGATCATGGAAACTGTTGGTTCGGTCGTGAGTTGCTGGTCGCGGTGTGTCGGTCCGTGGATGAACAGTGGCCTTGAATTTGTTTACAAGGCGTTGCTTCGTCATCGGCAGCATCTCCAGACGTCCGGGCCCGCTTCCGTCAGCTTGCCTCACGCAATCCCGCCGCGTGATACGCGAGGGTGTTGAATCTCCGCCGGTGCTTTCTGCTCGCGGCTGACAGGGGCACAGTTCCCGCCCGCATTTTGAGAGCAGCGCGTTCGTGATGCCGCTGAGATTTCCCGCAGATTCAGGACGCCCGCAGATGGGAAATGGCTAGCTCGCGGGCGGCGGGTACGCGGGGTTGGGGTTTCCCGGGGGCACGAGTTTTCCCAAGTCTTTTCCGTGCAGGCCCAGGTCGCGGCACTGGGTTTGCCAGGCGTCGTTGGTGAGTTTGCCGTCGGCGAGGGAGCGCAGGATTTCGAAGGGCGCAATGGCGGTGGCGGCTAGTTTCACTTGCATGGTCTGGCCGGGCGTGGTGTCGGCGGTGCCGCCTTGGTTCACGAGGAGCACGGCGAGCGCGGCGCCGATCACGGCGTGGGCGAGGCCTTCGGCGTGGTCGTCGTCGGGGGTTTCGCCAGCGGGGGTGCGGAGGCGTTTGCCGAGGTTTTTCAGGGCGGGGAGGTGTTGTGACAGGGTCTCGGGCGTGAGGCCGTCGAGGGCGGTGGCGTTGGTTTGGACGAGGGCGGTCCATTGCGGGAGGTACACGAGGGCGGAGACGTCGCCCCACGCGATGGGCTGGAGTTTTCCGGCGAGGTCGGGATTGACCAGGGTGGCGAGCAATTGGTTTTCCAGCGCCGCCACTTCGTTGAGGAGCGTCGTGGCGGGCGGGTCGTCGGAGCCGGGGTCGCCCGCGGGCAGGTGCGCGACGGCGGCGATGCGTTCCTTGAGCGGGGGATGGGTGTCGTAGGGATCGACTTTGCCGGTCTGGAGTTCCTCGTCGAGCTGCCGGGTGATGGCGGCGGCGATGGGGGCGGCCTGCACGAAACGGTGGAAGCCTTCGGTGAGCGGCGGACGGTAGCCGGCGATCAACACGGGGGCGCATTCATTGGACCAATAGGCGCCGTAGGCGGGGGCTACGCCGTGGATGGTGCGCAGTCCGCCGATGAGCGCGTGTGAGCCGATGGTGCGGGCGGCGAGTTCGTCGGCGACGAATTCCTGGCGGCGCGAGATGGCGTGGGTGATGCGGAGGAACATTTTCCCGTACCAGAGAAAGGGCAGTTGCAACCAGGAGTCGCCGAGTGATTCGAGGGTGCGGCCGATGGCACCGCGGGTCTTGTAAATCCACGGCCCGAGCTGCGTATCGCCGCCGTGGTAATGGCCGAACTCGTGGGCCAGCACGGCGCGAAATTGCGAGCGGGTGAGCAGGCGCATCAGCGGCAGGCCGAGGCCCATCACGCGCCGGCTGCCGAAGCCCATGAGGCCGCCGCGCTGCATCACCCACGCGTTCACGTCGGGCACGAGATAGACCTCGGCGGGCATGGTCTGGTGGACGGCCGCGGCGACGCCGTCGAGTTCGGCGAAGAGGCGCGGGTGCTGCTCGCGGGTGACCTGCGGGCCCGGGGATTCAAATTTATCAAAGCGCGGGAGGACGGCCCACAGGATCGCCAGCGCGCCGACGAGACAGACGAGGGCCAGCTTGATATGCACGCGGTGGGCATAGGTCATTTCGGCGTAGGGGAGATAGAGCAGGCCGGCGGCGATGGCCACGGCCAGGAGGTAGAAGCCGATCATGAGCACGACGGCCAGCAGGGCGCGGCCGGCGAGGGAAGGGGAGGAGTTCATGGGTGGATGGAGTTGTGGTTGGTGGTTGGCGGCATGATCCATGGGACGCGCTTAAGTTGGGGGACGGCGGCGAAGGTAGCGAGCGGGGATGGGATGCCAAGGAGTTTTGGCGCGTCCCGCGGTGAGCGGGGCGGGGGAGTTTTTGCCCTTCTCATTAGCACCCGGCTTCAGCCGGGGGTGGGCTGGGGAGAAGAATCGGACAGCCGTTTTAACGGCTTTGGCGGAAGTGCCAGCCACGAGCAAGGCGGGAAAACCGCTAAAGCGGTTGTGTCGATTCGCAACCCCAAACACCCGGCTGAAGCCGGGTGCTAATGAGAAGGGGAATCGACTGCGAGAAACTGTGATGCGTCCGCGGGCTGCGAATTGGAAAAATAAATTTGTCCCACCGGGTGAATCTCGGCAGTGTCCCGCCCCTTATGCAGCAGGCAAATCTGGGCTTGGTCGGTGGGGGCACGGTGGGCGGGGGCGTCTTCCAGGCCATTCAACGCAACGGCGCGCTGGTCGCGTCGCGGCTGGGCGTGCGGCTGGCGGTCGCCAAGGTTGCGGTGCGGGATCTGGCGAAGGCGCGCGCGGTGAAGGTGCCGGCGGCGCAGCTCACGACGGACTGGCAGAGCGTGGTGAATGATCCGGGCGTGGACATCGTGGTCGAGCTGATGGGCGGCACGACGACGGCGCGCAGCGTGGTGTTGCAGGCGCTCAAGCTGGGCAAGCCGGTGGTGACGGCGAACAAGGCGTTGCTGTCCGCGCATGGCGAGGAGCTGTTCGCGGCGGCGGAGCGGGCGGGGACGAATCTTTATTACGAGGCGAGCGTGGCGGGGGGCATCCCGATCATCAAGGTGCTGCGCGAGGGGTTGATCGGGAATCGCATCACGCGGCTGTATGGGATCGTGAACGGGACGTGCAATTACATCCTCACGCGGATGAAGCGCGAGGGCGCGGATTTCTCGGCGGTGTTGGCCGATGCGCAGCGGCTCGGGTACGCCGAGGCCGAGCCGTCGCTGGATGTCGATGGGCACGATGCGGCGCACAAGATCGGCATTCTCGCGTCGCTGGCGCACGGGTTCTGGGTGAACCCGAAGGACGTGCATGTCGAGGGCATCCGGGACATTACGCAGCAGGATATTCAGTTCGCGGGGCAGCTCGGCTACACGATCAAATTGCTGGGCGTGGTGAAGCAGGCGGAGGCGGTCGGGCGCGCGGCGACGAAGGCGAACGCGAAAATCACGGCGGAGAAGGCGCGGATTCAGGTCTCGGTTTATCCGTGTCTCGTGCCGAACTCGCATGTGCTGGCGAGTGTGAACGACGTGTTCAACGCGGTGTATGTGCGCGGGGACATCGTGGGGGACACGCTCTACTACGGGCGCGGCGCGGGGCAGGACGCGACGGCGAGCGCGGTGTTGAGCGATCTGGCGGATGCGGCGCTGGATTTGAAGTTCGGCACCAAGCACCGGATTCCGCCGTTCGTGCCGCATGAGCGCGCGGGCGCGGTGGTGTCGATGGCGGGCGTGACGTCGCGGTATTACGTGCGGCTGGCGGTGCTCGACCGGCCGGGCGTGTTCGCGAAGATCGCGGCGATTCTGGCGCGGGCGAAGATCGGCATCTCGTCGATCATGCAGCCGGAAGGCCACGAGGGCGCGGTGGTGCCGGTGATCTTGATGATTCATGACGCGCCGAATGCGGCGATGCAGAAGGCGCTGGCGCAGATCGCGCAGCTCGAGGTGGTCAAGGGCGCGCCGGTGATGATCCGCGTCGAAAGCTTCGAGTAATTTCAAGTAGCTGGAAATAAATGAGCGCCCTCCTGTTTCGCAGCACCAACGGACAATCGCCCGCCGTCAACCTGCGCGCGGCCCTGCTCGCCGGGCAGGCGCCCGACCGCGGCCTCTATCTGCCGGAGAAATTCCCGCGCCTGACGCCGGACGAAATCGCCGCGTTCGCCGGGCTGCCGTATCACGAGATCGCGCGCCAAGTGCTGGCGAAATACACGGACGGGATCATCCCCGACGATGTGCTCGCCACGATGTGCCGCGAGGCGTACAACTTCAGCATCCCGCTGGAGACGATTCACGACCGCGTCTCGCTGATGCGCCTGGACCAGGGACCGACGGCGTCGTTCAAGGATTTCGCGGCGCAGATGATGGCGCGGATGTTCGGGCGCTTTCTGCGCGAGGACGGCGCGCAGCTCACGATTCTCACGGCCACCAGCGGCGACACGGGCGCGGCGGTGGCGCACGCGTTTCACAACATCCCCGGCGTCCGCGTCATCGTGCTCTTCCCCCTCGACGAGATCAGTCTGAGCCAGCGCAAGCTCATGACCACGCTGCGGGACAATGTCCGCACGGTGGCGATCGACGGGAAGTTCGACGACTGCCAGGCGATGGTGAAGCGCGCCTTCGCCGATCCCGCGCTGGCGCACATCGCGCTGTCGTCGGCCAATTCCATCAACATCGGCCGGCTCCTGCCGCAGAGCGTTTATTATTTCTACGCCGCGTCGCGCCTCGCGCAGCCGGGCGAGCCGATCGTGTTCTCGGTGCCGAGCGGCAACTTCGGCGACATGATGGGCGCGGTCGTCGCGCGCGAGATGGGGCTGCCGGTGAAAAAGATCATTGCGCCGGTCAACGACAACGATTCCTTCCCGCGCTTCCTCGCGACCGGCGTGTACGAGAAGATCGCGCCCTCGCGCAACTCAGTCTCCAACGCGATGAACGTCGGGCATCCGAGCAACCTCGCGCGGCTCGTGGCGGTGTATGGCGGGCAGATGGACGAGACGGGCAAAATCCACAAACAACCCGACCTCGCCGCGCTGCGCCGCGAGGTTTTTTCCAGTTCGATTTCCGACGAGCGCACGCGCACGTCACTGCGGGACTTCTGGAACAAGTATCAAATCCTGCTCGAGCCGCACGGCGTCGTGGCGTGGCAGGGTTTCCTCGACTGGCTCGCCGTCGAGCCGCTCGGCACCGCGCCGGCAGTAATCGTCGAGACCGCAAACCCCGCCAAGTTTCCCGAGGAAGTCGAGAAGGTCGTGGGCTGGCCGCCGGACGTTCCGCCCGCGATGACCGCGGCGATTCAGTTGCCCGAGGACTTTGACCGGATGGACGCGGACTATGCGACGTTCCGGGCCTACCTGATCGAAAAGCACGCGCGGGCGTAACGGATGGGCAGGGGAGCGGAGGTGGAACCCACCGTGAAACTGGACGGCGGGTGCGCCGGGTCCGCCGGGTCCGCCGTTGATGCTCGAAAAAGCAGTTGGAACCACGAACGACAAGAAAGGAGCAGGGCTGGCGGAATCGGGGTTTGTCATCTGGCGGGTGAGTTACTTCAGATTTCGAGTCACCACGCTTCCGCCCTTTTTTTTCGGGCTTTTCGTGTCTTCCGTGGTTTAACCCCACTGCCGTTTCCAGGTTGATAGGACTGCCACGGGGTGTGAGACAGATTTCTTCTGGATGGGAGAATTACTGAGGATTCCGCTCAGGCAGTGGCCGGGTGCGGCCCATCGCCCATCTGGCACCAACTCGGGCACCGGGGCGAAGCCCACCTCGTGGTGGCCTGCCGCGGCGACGCCCAGCACGTCTGCCGCAAGTACTGGCGGCTCGGAAAGCTCCGAGCCTGACTCCCCGGCAGGTGTTCCAGCACCTCCGCAAAAACGAGCTTTGCAGCCGCGTAGGGCGAAATTTGGGCGGGCGGGCTGCGCAAAGATTCCGCATCTGCGTCAACCACCTGCCCCCCATCTCACGACCCCGCCTTCAGTTGCTCGACGTCCCGCGCCATGCCGCTGACCTGATTCCCCTCCAACTTGATGTTCGCCGTCTCCGCGCCCAGGCGGATGCCGACGCGCTGCATGGGTGCGCGAGTTTCGCGGATTTCGTTGCGCACGATGCTCACGTTTTCCGTCGCGCCTTCGACCTCGATGCCGATGCCGTGCTCACCGCCGCTGTCGAGGATCAGGTTTTTCTCGACGCGATTGCGATGCGCGGCGAAGCCCTTCCCGCGCTCCTTGCGGAACAGGATGCCCGCGTGGCCGCTCTGCCGGATTTCATTGCCGACAATCAGGTTGTCCGTGTCGCGATGGCCGATGGAAATGCCGAGGCGATTGGCGAGACAGACGTTGCTCTCGGCCAGCCCATGTTTCACGCCCCAGCAGAAGAAGATGCCAATGTCATTGTTCTCGAGCCGGTTGTTGCGCATGACCGGTCGTTGCGAGCCGGAGCCGGGATGCAGGCCGAGGTTGGCGTTGCCCACGCTGCGGCAGTTCTCGACCAGCACGTCGTGGCAGATCTGGAAGCTGATGCCGTCGCCGGTGTAGTTGCGCGCGGTCACGCCGCGAAAGGTCAGGCGGCTGCAATCCTGTGCGAAAATGCACCCGGCGTGGTTGCCATCCAGCAGCGCATTGGCCCCGCGGTTGCCGTCGAGAACGAGGTGCTCGATCACGACCTCGCCGATTTCCTCACAGTTCAACAGGGGAAAAAGCGTGGACACGGAAGCCTCGCCCAACTGCCAGAAATTCTCGCGCAACGGGCGGTCGAGCTTGAAACGGTTGCCGCTGCGCGCGATCAGCGTGCGTTTGCAATAATCCGGTCCGGTCTTGTGTTTGTTCTGGGTCTTGAGGCACACGCCGTCGCCGAGACGGAAGCCCGTGGGATCAGCCAGCGTGATCTCCTGGTCATACCAGTCGCTGTCGGCGGCGAGCTTCGTCGTCACCGACGGCTCCTTTATCAGCACCGTTTCCAGACCCGAGCCTTCGAGCCGCACGCGCGACGCCAGATGCACGGCGTTGCGCAGCCGATAGGTGCCGGGCAGCACGCGCACCGTGCCGCCGCCGAGCCGCGCCACGTACGCGACCGCCGCCTGAAGGACACGGTCATCATCGCCCACCATGTCGGCGTCGCGCGTGCCCACCGTCACCGTCAGGCGCGCGGCCCAATCCGGCTCGACCGCCGTGTCGCCCGACGTCGCGCGCGGCGTCGTGACCACCGGCCGCTCCGCCGCGCCAGCGGTTTTCACCAGAATGCCAAAGGTGCCGAAAGCCGCACTGGCAAGAAAACGGCGGCGTGGAAGCGGGAGAAATTTCGTGTTCATGGAAGCAAAGGATCGCGGCGGTTCTATGCCCCGGGAGTGGCGATGTAAAGCTGGCGGGAAGCGGCCCCACCCACCCGCGGAGTGCGGCCGTCCTCGGCCGCAGCGACGTCCGCACGCTCGAGGCATTACGATTGGCGAACATCGCTCCACGCTCAACCTCGCTGCGCCCGAGGACGGGCGCACTCCGCTGTAATTCCACGGCGGGCACCGTGGTCGCGCCTCACCCGCCATCCGCCTCATCGCTCGCCGCAATCAACGCGACGCTGTGATTCACCCCGGCGGCCAGCGCGAGCACGTCGGTGCCCAGAAACGGCACCGCGAGTTGGCCGGCGCGGCGGTCGCCCCACGCCACGACTTTGTTGCCGCCCGCCAATGCGAGGCTATGCGCGGCCCCGGCCGCAATTGCGGTGACGCCCGCCAAGCCCGCGGGCACGGCGCATTGCCCGCAATGCGGCGGCTTACCTTCGTGCTTCACGCCCGCGCCCCACGCGTGGACGTGGCCCCGGTCGTCGAGCGCGAGGCTGTGCTGCGCGCCCGCCGCGATGGCCACGATGCCGCCCAATCGCCAGGGCACGGAGGTCTGCCCGAATTCGTTCGCGCCCCACGCCAGCACGCGCCCGTCGCGCGCGAGGGCGAGCGTGTGCGCGCCGCCGGCCGCGATGGCGCGCAGCGGCGGCAGATTGCGCGGCACTGCACACTGCCCTTGCGCGCGTTCGCCCCATGCGAGCAGACGCCCGTCCGTCCGCAGCGCGAGGCTGTGGCGGCCACCCGCGGCGATGGCGATGATGTCGCGGGCGTCGTCGGGCACGGTGCATTGGCCGTGCTGGTTCGCGCCCCACGCGATCACGGTACCGTCGGCGCGCAGGGCGAGGCTGTGCTCATCACCGGCGGCGATGGCGATCACTTCATCCAGTTCGGTCGGAACGCTGGTCTGCCCGACGGCGACTCCGTCCGCGGTCACGTTGGCACCCCATGCCAGCACCATCCCGTCGTCACGCAACGCGAGCGTGTGGAACGCGCCCACGGCGATGCTCACGATGCTTTGACCGCAGACCGGCGGCGCGTCGCCGGGACCGGGATGCCCGTGGGTTCCGCCCCAGTTCACGACGCGTCCCGTGCGCCCGAGGCGCTCGCGCAGCCGCTCGGCCGTCGCGCACTGGGCGGCAGTGCGAAAGTGCAGCGGGTCCGCCGCGACGAGCGCCACGACTTCGAGATACTCGGGTTTCTCCTCGGCG
The DNA here is from genome assembly GCA_945861535.1 of Akkermansia muciniphila. GTDB lineage: Bacteria > Verrucomicrobiota > Verrucomicrobiia > Limisphaerales > BJHT01 > BJHT01. Next base: position 11,950 of record CAMAUZ010000114.1, read on the forward strand.
AGGACGCGGCGCAGCAACGCCGGCGCGGCGTCCACGTAGGTGTTGCGGCGCTCGGCCCAGCGGTCGTAGAGCGCGTCCCAGTCCTGCGCGGTGGCGAGTTGCACGGCCAGCTCGCGGTCATAGAGCAGGTGCTGCTGGTCGAGCCAGCCCAGGGCTTCGGCGCGCAGTTTTTTCTCGCGCGTGTAAAACAAGCCCGGCTCGGCCGCGGCCACCGCCACGGCGTCGAGATACTCCGGATCGGTCAGTTCAAAGATCGCCTGCAATGCGCTCGGCACCGCGCCGCCGAACTCCGCGTGCCGCGCCTGCCAGTGGCGCTCCACGAGTTCCCAGTCGCCCGCGAGGATCAGCCGCTCGGCAAGCGTGCGGTCGTAGCGAAACTGCAGGCGATTGAGCCAGTCGAGGCATTCGGTGAGCAACTCGCGTTGCGGGGTGATGAAGTAAACCGGGTCCGCCGCGACCAGCGCCACGGCCTCGGCGAAACTCAGCGGGTCGTCCTGTTGCAGCAGCCGGTTCAGCCCGGCGTCGGTGCTCCGCGCGAACTGGTGCCGCCGCTCCTCGAGCAGCGTCCAGACCACGCCCTCGTGCGGACTGAGGAGAAGCTGATCGGCCAGCTCGGCGTTGACCGGCAGCCGCTGCTCGCGAATCGAACGCCACGCGGCGCGCCGCCGCTGGGCGGCCTCCACGAACACCGCGTCGTCGCGCAGGCGCTGAAACCAAGCGGGCAGCGAACTTTGCAACACCAGCGCGGCTTCCGACGCGCCATCGCCGCCGCCGCCGTGCAGATCGAAGCGGATTTCCCGCGGCCGCCCGCCGCGGTCCGGCCCGAGCGCGCCGCGCGCCTCCAGCAGATCCAGCAGTCGTCGCGCGCGGCCGGCGCTCAGATCAAGGCGGCGCTGGAGCACCTCGGCCGTCGCGACGCCTTCCTCGCCGATTACCTCGCGCGAGAGCCGCAGCAACGCGACATCGTCGGGATTCGTCGGCTGCGCGGGGCCGGGTGCGGACGGCCGCACGGCCGCGTGCGCGGCGAGCCAGGCCGCGTCCACGACCTCTCCGTGCCAGATCAACGGCAGTGCGGGATCGAGCGCGAGCAGCGCGGCCGAGAGCCGCTGCTCGGCGTTGAGCTGATCGTCATCGGCGATGTCCTGCAGCGTGCTCGCCAGCTCGACATCGCCGACCTCGTCCTCGACCCAGCGCAACAAGTAGCCGCGGGAAAATTGTTTCACCGCGTCGTCCCAGTGCGTGCCGAGCGCGTGGGCGAGCGCCGCCGGGTCGCGATATTCGGTGCCGGCAAACTTGTAGGCCGCACGGGTGCGCGCCGGTTTCGCCGGCGGTTCGTCCAGCGCCTGATGCACGACGAGATCGCGCTGCCCGCCGAGCCACGCCCGCACCTGCTCGAGGCCCCAGCGTTTCTGGTGATCGCGCGTTAGCAGCCCGCGCAACAGCAGCACCCAGTCGCCGGGGATGTCGATGGGCACCTCGATGCCGCGCGTGACAAGCGTGAAGTTGATCGCGCGTTCATCCAGCCCCGCGAACGGATGCACGCCGCGCAGCAGCGACAGCAGCATCACGCCCACGCTCCACCAATCGCTCGTGCGCGTCACGACGCCGGTCATGGCCTCGGGCGCGGCGTAGGCGGCGGTGCGGTTGACATTGCTCAAATGGAGCGAGAGGTCCGAGAGGCTGGAGATGCCGAAATCCGCGAGGACGAGATCGAACGGCTCGCGCGAGCGCACGAGGATGTTCGAGGGCTTGAGGTCGCGGTGGATGATGCCGGCGGCGTGGATTTCGGCGATGGCGTCGGCAAGTTCGCGCAGCAACGCCAGCAGTTGTTCCGGCGGCAGCGGGCCGTCGCCCACGACGCTGGCGAGCGAGCCGTGGACGATGAATTCCTGAATCTCGAAACTGCGGCCGTCGAGCACGCCGGACTCGAAAACGCGGACCACCGCGGCGTGCTGCAACTTGTGGATCGCCTCGAGAATCTCGCGCTTCGGCTGGATGCCGTAGCGGTAGAGCTTCAACACCGCCGGGTCGCCGCTCTCGCGATGCGCGAGCACCCACAGGTCCGCCTCGGCCGACGCGGCCTCGATGGGCCGCTGCAAAATGTAATCGCGAAACTCGGCGCCCGGCGTGAGCGCCGTGAGCGGACGCGCACCGCCGGGGGCGGCGGCCGGACGCGTGGCGCGCGGGCCGGGCAGACCGACGCGTTGGGCGGTCTCGCGGGCCGTCGGCGTCGGAGCTGTCCCGGGCTGTTCGAGGATCGTGGCGGCCTCGGCTCCGGGCGGGCGCGCCGACGGCGGCTCGATAATCGTGGCTTCGCTGACCGTGGTTCCCGTGGGGGATTGGCGCGGCGGGTTCAAGGCGCGGACGAGAGGTTACGCCGGGCCGGCGCGCGGGGCGCGACCGGTCGCTGGTCCTGCTGCACGACTTTCACCGGATGCGCGCCGGAGGGCAGCTTGAGTTTGAACTGCGTGGCCAGCCCCTGCTGGGCGAGCCGCTCGCGGAGGCGCGCATGATCGGCGCACCATGCCTCCTCGCGTTCGCAATCGCGGAGCCGCTGTTGCTCGGTCAATTCAGGAGAATCGGCGTAGCGCACCATCGTGGTCTGCATCAGCGAAAGGCTGGGGTCGCTCACGATTTCGACGGCGTAGTCGGATTCGCCGGGCTTGCGGATGACGAGCTTGCCGGCCTGCGTGAGGGCCGTCTCCATGCCTTCGTGGGCCTCGTATCCCAGCTCGGAGAGCGACGCGAGAATGGCGGCGCGTTTGCGTTCGTGCGCGAGCCGGGCCAGTTCGCGCTCCTTCACGGTGGCGAGCCGCTCGCGCCACGGGGCGAGGTCTTCGGGCCGGCCCGCGCGGCGCAGGTCGCGCAGCGCGTTCACCACGGCGTCCACGGCGGTGCCCGCGTAGGCTTCGGACTCTTCGATCAGCACCGCCACTTCCGCGAGCCAGGCTTGCGTGGCGCGCAGGTGCTTGAGCCGCGCGCCGCTGTCGAGCACGAGGCTTTCGTAAAGGCGGCGGCGCCGGTCGGCATCGTACTCGGCGCGGATCGCGTCGGCGCGGCGCATGAGTTCGGCCCAGCCGGCGGTGTCCTGTAACGCTCCGATCTGCGCCAGCAACGCGTCGAGTTTTTTGAGAATGCCGTGCTCGGCGGGGTTCGGCGCGGCGGCGGCGGGCGGGCGCGCGGCGAGCCAGTCTTTCATCGACGTGGTGCGGCCCGCGCCGCCCGCGAGCCGGTCGGCGAGCAGCCGCGCGTGGGTGCGATTGATTTCGGCGGCGAGATTTTGCCGCGCCTGTTCGAGGGCCGCGTCGGCGGTTTTCATTTCCGACTCAGCTCGCTCGAGACGGCGGACGCCTGCCTCGCTGAGGTCGGCGTTGATCGCGACGGGAATGGCGATGGCGTGCAGCGCTTCGGCACCGTGCGCGGCGAGCCGGGAGCGCTCGGCTTCCGGCCAGTCCGCGGGAATGCCGGCGCTCGCGGCGAGTTCCAAATCCTGCCGGGCGGCGCGCAGTTCGCGGCCGCGCTGGGCGAGCGATTGAAAGCGCTGCTGCAACGCGCCGACGCGGTGCTCGATGGCCGCGCCGAGCAATTCGCGCCGGTGCTCGACCGATTTGACCGTGCCGCCGAGGAGCCGCACGGCCTGTTCGCCACGGCCCTCGAGCATCATCGCGTCCACGCGCCGGAGGACGTCCTCGAGGTCGGTCTGGAGTTCGGCGGATTCCTCGCCGAGCAGATCGAGGCGGGTGCGGACGGAGTCGAGGTCTTCCTTGATGTGGCGCAGGCGGGCTTCGAGTTTGCGCCGCTCGAGATAGCTGGCCGTGAGGGCCAGCAAGGCCGCCGAACCGGCGACGGCCACCGCGGCGGTGGCGACAATCAACAGCACCGGCACCAGCGGTATCGACGGGGCCAGCGGTGCGACAACGACACATTTCGGTCCACTCATAACAACGCGACGACGGGAGGTCTCCAACGGCGTCGGGCGAAAGCTAGAACAGGCGCGCCGGCTTCACACGCAAAAAGACCGGGGCGGAGTGCGCCCGTCCTCGGGCGCAGCGAGGTGGAATGCAGCAAGATGTTGACCGATTCCAAACCACCGTGCGCGCGGACGTCGCTGCGGCCGGGGACGGCCGCACTCCGGCGCCGCCGCCGGATTAAGTTTGGCACCCGCTGGAGAATCCCGTTCGATGCGCGCGATGAAAATCTTCTGCTGCCAGCACGACATCGTCTGGGAAAATCCCGCCGCCAATCACGCCAAAGCCAGGGCGCTCCTCGCCGCCGCCAACATTCCGCGCGGCTCGCTGGTGTTGCTTGCCGAGATGTTCGCCTGCGGCTTCAGCATGAATGTCCCGGCCATCGCGGAACCAGCCGGGGGCGCGACCGAGCGTTTCCTCGCCGACACCGCGCGCGACCTGGGCATCTACCTGATGGGCGGCGTCGTGGGGCAGGGCCAGGGCGGGCGTGGACGCAACCAGGCCGTCGTGTTCTCCCCCGCCGGCGTCGAGCACGCGCGCTACTGCAAGACGCAGCCCTTCGCGCCCGGCGGCGAGGCGGCCGCGTACGAAGCCGGTCCCGGCCCGATTCTCTTCCCGTGGGGCGAGTGTCTGGTCGCGCCGTTCATCTGTTACGACCTGCGCTTCCCGGAAATTTTCCGCCCCGCCGGACGCGCCGGGGCGCGGCTGATGACGGTCATCGCCAGTTGGCCCGACGCGCGGCTCGCGCACTGGGTCAAGCTGCTCCAAGCCCGCGCCATCGAGAACCAGTGCTGGGTCGCCGGCGTGAACCGCATCGGCAACGACCCGCAATTTCACTACTCGGGCCGCACCATGATCGTGAATCACCAGGGCGAAATTGTGGCCGACGCCGGCGACCGCGAGACCGTCATCAGCGCCGACGTGGACTTCGCCGCGATGGACGCGTACCGGAAGGACAAGCCGTTTCTGGCGGACATGCGCGGGGAGTTTGTGCCGTTGTTTCAGATCGGGGCGGGGGTTGGGAAAAGTAATTAGTAAGTCGCGATAATGCCTTTCGGTAATTCCAACACAGACTCCCGTTGGGGATGCCGAGACCTGCGGAACGCCGGCTTGGCAGTTCAGCGTTCAGCGGAGCGGAATTACCGAATGGCATCATGCCTGCCAACGTGCCGGGGCATGTCCCGATCAGTGATCCGAATCTGCGCCGGGGAGAGAAAGTCCCGCTGGCCTCGGCGTAACCCGAGCGGTTCAGGGCGCGCAGCGCGGCCGAGTAGGTCAACAGTCTGCTCAAGGAACGTGACGGCGGCCGCTGGGCGTGCCTGCCGGGAGTGGCCAAGGTGATGAGCCATTTGACGTTTGACTTGGTGGCCCTGATCGCCGTGGCGTTGTTGGCGCACAGGGGGCGAGCGAGACCTGGTTTACCGTCGGCCGGCGGTGGCCTTCAGAACCGCGCCGCCCGCCGGCGGGTCGGGCGGCGCGTCGCCGGTTGCTCCCCAGAACCGCTGCCGGCGGTCGGAGACCTTGGTTGGCATCGTTTTATTCCCGGCGTTCCGCCTTGCCGTCGCATCGCGCAAAAGGGCTTCGAGAGGGCCGCGGGTTTCAGCCGCCAAGTGCGGCGGGAAAAGCGGTTTCCATCCCGGTTTGTCGGTCGCCATGCGTGACTGCTCGGTTCCAAACTCTTTACCATGATGCTCAAACTCACTCCGCTTGCTCTGGGCCTCGCCCTCCTGCTGTTACCTCGGGTTGCGCGTGGCGCTGATTACGAGCCGTCCTGGGCCGGGATTGCCCCGCTGCGCACGATCAGTCTGGCACCGCGGCCCGGTGCCAGCGCGGAGGCCAATGGCGCGGCGTTGCTCAAGGCCGCGGCGGCACTGCGACCCGGGGACCGGTTGGAGCTCGCCGCGGGCACATACAGCGTGGCGCCGTTGTGGGACCTGCGCGCCAGCGGCACCGCGGAGGCCCCGGTGTGGATCGTCGCTGCGAAGGGCGCGCAGGTCGTCGTCACGCGACCGAATGCGAAGCAGAACGTGATCAATGTCGGCCAGGGCGGACCGGTGCAGTATCTGTGCCTGCGTGGGATCGAGTTCACGGGCGGCGGGCACGGCGTGCGGCTCGGACAATGCCGCCAGGTGTGGATCGACCGCTGCCACATTCACCACAACAACGGGGTGTGTCTCAGCGCCAACTCGGCCGCGACGAGCCGCCTTTACCTGACCCGCAATCACATTCACCACGGCGGCGGCCATGGCGAAGGCATGTATCTGGGCAGCCATGACGGCCGGCAGGTGATGAGTGAGAGCGTGATTGCGCTGAACCACGTCCACGATTGCCGCGGCAGCCAGGGCGACGGCATCGAGGTGAAGCAGGGATCGTGGGGCAACCTGATTGCGGAAAATCACATTCACGACTGCAACTATCCCTGCCTCACGATCTACGGCACCGGCGGCAAGGCACCGAACATCATCGAGCGCAATCTCTGCTACAACAGTGCCGACAGCGTCATCCAGGTGCAGGGCGAGGCGGTGGTGCGCAACAATGTCTTCATCAACGGTCGCGGTGCCGGCATCGCCAGCAAGGATCACGAGGGTCGGACCCTCAATCTCCAGATCATTCACAACACGGTCATCAACCGCGGCCCCGCCTTCCGCGCCAATTCGTGGAATGACCGCGCCGGGCTCGTGCTGGCCAACAACGTCTTCTACTCGCAGGCGGGCGAGGCGTTGCACTTTGTCAATGGTAACGCCGGGGTGCTCATCGCCGGCAACGTGGTCCTCGGGGGCCGCCCGCGGCCCGGATGCACGCTTGGCCACGGGCTGGAAGATTTCGCGGATGCGACCTGGGTTGCGACCCGGCGCGAGGTGACCCCGACGGCGGGCGCGCCGTTTGAAAATGCGGATGCGAAGTATCTGACCGCGGTAGATTTTTACGGCCGCTCGCGCGAGGGCCGGAGATTGAGCGGTGCCATCGGGGATCGCCGCCAGCCGTGAAGTTCATTCGGATGAAGACTGCTCGGCCGGTTCTCTGAGAGCGGTTTTGAAAAGTCGCGTGAGCCGCCCGGGGCCGAGGTGGGAGTTCCGCGTTTACGCGGCCCGCTGGTCCCGACCGCCCGAATCGCGGAAACGCGGAGTTTCCACCCGGGGTTTGCAAACAGGTCCTGACCACCCAAGGGCGAAGCAAGAGCCAGCCCGCTGCCACTGCGACAACTTTGGTTTTGTTACCGTCCCGCCGGGCAGCTTGGCGATGCTGACGTCGGGCAAGCCCGTGGGCGTGGTGTACTCTGATTCGTGGGCGAGGCGGGAGCACGTGGGGGGAACCATTCGGCGCTACGGCTGGCCTTCCCCACAGCCGCGCTGGTCACTCGACCTTCCAACTCGACAGTCCCATGGCTCGCGCGCCCCGGCGCGGTCCTGGCGGGGTTGGTGAAACCGTAGGCGGCGCAATAGTTGCATGACATCGGCCTGCCTCACAAAGGGGTAGGCTGTCTTGGGCAATTCGTTTGACACGGACGGCGCGCGTCCGTACCTTGCCGTCACAGTCGCTCGGGCGACTGCTGTTTCTGTTTGTGGTGATGATTATGAAAACCCTTTATCGGGTGCCGTTTCCCCGCGGTTCGCGCACGGCCTTCACGCTGATCGAATTGCTCGTGGTGATTGCCATCATCGGAATTTTGGCGTCGCTGCTTCTGCCGGCGCTGTCCAAGGCGAAGGCCAAAGCAAAACAGACGGAGTGCCTCAGTAACATGCGCCAACTCGGGCTGGCCCTGATGCTCTACGAGGGAGATTACCAGAGGCTGCCGCCGACGGCGTCGCAGGTCCCGGATTTCATGAACCCGGCGGCGGTGCCAAACTGTCTCAGGGCCATTGCCCCTTACCTGCAAGGCCAAGCCCAGACCTTCTCGTGCAAGGTTTATTCGTGTCCCGACGCCAAGAAACCTGGGGATACTAGCGATGCCACCGCCACTAGCGCCACAAGTTACCTGCCCAACTCCGTGGTCATGGACAAGAGCTTGGAAGTGATCCCAAAACCCAGCGAAATCATCATTATTCAGGAAACCATTCGGCTGGTGAGCTTTACCGCATTGCGACCGGCAGTGGCCTCGACTTTCGGTGGGCCGGCCGGCCAATACACCCATTGGCATGACAATATAACCGCCACGGTCGGACTCGCTCCCGGCACACAAAATTATTCTTACCATCATACCCAAGGCGGCAACCTCGTCCTGACCGACGGCCATGCTGAGTACCGCAAGGCGGCGACGCTTCAGGCCCTGCACTTCGGCCTGACGGATGGCACGGGCGGTCTGGCCGTGGACACCCAATCCTCTCCATGTTTGGGAAGGTATTACCGCCCCCAATTTTGACCGAGCCTGGTAGCCGGTCGGACCTAGTCCGACGGCGCGGCTGCCGGGCGAGGGTGCCGGAACCGCAGACAGCTTCAGTCGTTCGTCCGCACTCGTCCCCAGTTTCCAACTTCGAATTCGTGGAGTCCACCACTGCGCGTCTCCGCGTCCTCCCTCCGGAGGTGCTTCACCGGACGCTTCCGTCAGGCTCTGTTGGAGCGAAAGCTCCGGAGTTTTCAGGTTGGTCCGTAGAGTTAATGCCTTTCGGTAATTCCATAGAAGAATCCTGTTGGGGTTGCCGGGAGTTGCGGAGTGCGCACTTGGCGCCCCAGCGCTCAGCGGAGCGGAATTACCGAGAGTCATTATTTGTAGCGGAGGTTTTCAGCAGCCTGGTTTGCGACTGGAGAAGATTTCCGAGGCTGGCTGACCTTGCTGTTCTGTCCCCTCGGCAGCCCGTGCTGGATTAAACACTTGGCAAAGCGTCCCATGCTCCCATGCTCTTAAAAAGACCGATGAGCACGTCCATTTTCATGCGCCTGATCAGCCGCTGCGAATCTACTGCCGTCCTCGGCGCGGAGTGCCTGCTTCAGCAATCGCTTCCCTTGTTTGCTGAAATCGGGCCGTGCGCCAGTCCGTGTGGTGACGCTTTCCAGCGCGGCGGGCACAAACTCAATTCCCTGGCAGACCGGGCCTGCAAAACGATCCCGATATTGTTGCTAGTTGTCTTGGGAGTCTCCCGGGCGGAGGCGCAACAGGCGGCCGTGAAGCCAGCAGCCGACTTCCGCACGGTGGTCACCCCGTTCGTGCAGCGATATTGCATCGAGTGTCACGGCGAGAAGAAGCAGAAGGGAAAACTGTCGCTGGCTGGGTTGACCGGCGACCTCTCGAAGCCGCGGGAGTTGCAGATCTGGCAGGCGGCGCATGAGGCGCTCGAACAGCGCGAGATGCCGCCGAGCGACGCCGACCATCAGCCGGCGGCGGCGGAGCGCGCGCAGGTGGTGAAGTTGCTCGCGGCGGTGATGCGCGCGGCGGGGGTGGCGCCCGACGAGGGCAAATGGCTGGCGCCGATCAAGGGGAACTACGTCGATCATCGGGCGCTGTTCTCCGGCAAGGCGACGGCGGGAGCGGCGGGCACCAACCCGCGTCTGTGGCGGCTGACGGGGCAGGCTTACGAAGACTACTTCGACAAGCTGATCAAGCGCTACAAGCTGAACTTGCGGAACTATGGCGAATTCAAGCTGACCGCGCCGTGGAACTTCACACCGGAGCGCGACTTCGTTGACTACGCTTCGGCGCATCGTGTGGGTGAGGCCGAAATCGAATTCCTCTTGCGTAACGCGTCCACCATCGCCGGCGCGATGATCAAGCGGCATTCCGTTAGCCACGGCAGCTTCGGTGCCTACATCAAAGA
>CAMAUZ010000115.1 GCA_945861535.1 Akkermansia muciniphila
TTGCAGCACCGCGCTGTGGTATTCGCCCGCCGCCACCATCACGCCGTTGGTCGCCATCACCGGGGCCACCGTCTGCCCCGAACCGTTATAGCCCCAGCCCGCCACCGTCCCGTTGGCCCGCACTCCCAAGCTGTGATAAATCCCCGCCGTCACCGTAACCACGTTGCTCACACTCGCCGGCACATTGGTTTGTCCGTTGCCATTGTAGCCCCACGCCGTCACCCGCGTCTGTCCGCTCACCTGCACCAACGCCGGCCGGCTGCGCACCAGCGCAACTGAATTGCTCACCGTTACCGTGTAACTTCCCACCGTCCGCCAGTCCGCGTTACCCAGCGCCAGCGTCGCGCCCGCCGCACCCGCAATGGCCAGCCCGTTCTTGAACCATTGGTAACTTAACGTCGCCGTTCCGCTCGCGCTGACATTCAAGTTTACGCTCCCGCCCGCCCCCACCGTCTGGCTCAGCGGCTGCGCTGTGATCGTCGGGGCCACCGGCGCCACCGTCACCACGAAGCTGTTTGTCACCGACAGTCCGCCTGCGTCGGTCGCGCTCACGCTGATGCGGCTCGCGCCATTGCCGTTGGCCGCGAAGGCCAGCGTCAAATTCGTTCCCTGCGTGATCGTCGCCGTCACCAGCGCTGTGTTCGTGTTCCCCACCACCGCGTAGGTCAGGTTCTCCGCCGGCGTCTCCACGTCGCTGAAGTTCAGCGTCAGATTCTTCACCACGTTGGCCGCGTTCTCGTTCACCGCAAAGTCCGTGACCGGCACCACCACCACCGGCGCGGTGTTAGCCCCGGTTCCCTGGATGGCGAAATCATACGTCCCCTCATCACTGTCATTATTGGCGATGGTCAGCGTCGCGGTCCGCGTCCCGCTGGCGCTGGGGTCGAAGGTCACTTGGAAGGTCGTGCTCCCGCCTGCCGCCACCGACGAGGCGGGCAGCGCCGTCACCGTGAAGTCTGGCGCGTGCGTCCCGCTCACCGCCACCTTGGGTGTGCCACTCAAGGTCAGGTCCGCATCGCCGAGGTTCTGGATGGTGAACGTCCGCACCACCGTTCCCCCGCCCACCCCGGTGCCGCCGAAGTCCGTGTGGTCCGCCACGTTCGGCGTCACGTCCCCGTCGGCGATGCTCACGCTGTTGCCCGTCACGTTGATCTCCGGCCTCACCAGCCCGGTGCCCTGGATGGCGAAGTCATACGTCCCTTCGTCACTGTCATCGTTGCCAATCGTCAATGTCGCTGTCCGGGTGCCGGCGGCGCTCGGGTCAAAGGTTACCTGGAACGTCGTGCTCCCGCCCGGCCCCACTGGCGAGGCTGGCAGCGCCGTCACTGTGAAGTCCGCCGCGTCCGTCCCGCTCACCGCCACCATGGGCGTCCCGCTCAAGGTCAGGTCCGCATCACCGAGGTTCCGGATGGTGAAGGTCCGCACCACGGTGCCACCGGCCAAGAGCGTGCCGCCAAAGTCGGTGTGATCGGCCGGGTCGGGAGTCGCAACCCCGTCGGCGATATTCTTGCCATTACCCGTTACGTTGATCTCTGGCCTCACCAACCCGGTGCCCTGGATGGCGAAGTCATACGTCCCTTCGTTGCTGTCATCACTGACGATCGTCAATGTCGCCGTCCGCGTTCCGGCGGCGCTTGGGTCGAAGGTCACCTGGAACGTCGTGCTCCCACCCGCCGTCACCGGCGAGGCGGGCAGCGCAGTCACCGTGAAGTCCGCCGCGTGAGACCCGCTCACCGCCACCTTGGGCGTCCCGCTCAAGGTCAGGTCCACATCGCCGAGGTTCTGGATGGTGAAGGTCCGCACCACGGTGCCACCGGCCATGAGCGTGCCCCCAAAGTCCGTGTGATCCGCCGTGTCGGGAGTAACATCTCCGTCGGCGATGCTCAGGGTGTTGCCCGTCACGTTAATCTCCGGAGCGCTTTGAAGTGTAAGCGCCAATCCCCAATTCCGCAGCGTGCCCGTGTCAGGGGTGGCATTATCATTGATCCTGAGTTTCCAAGTGCCGTTGACCGCCGCGCCCGATTTGCCTGCAAACGCCGACAACACCTGTTCCGGTCGAAATGCCCCCACGAATGGCGCGCTTCCGGCGGTGACCGCCGTCGCGGCAGCGTCGTCAAATACCGTCCGATTGGCCGAACTGCTGCCGTAGTTGTCGCCGCTGCCGCCATTGTTCGAGGACAGGTCCACCGTCGTGCCGTCAGGCCCAACCAGCGACAATGACAAGTCGGTGTCAAAAGCATGTGTCAGGTAAACCGACACGGTCACGGTGATGAGACTTCCACTTGTCCCCGAAACTGTGATCGTGGAATCCACCGTAGCATTGTCCGCAATCGTCTTTGGCACGTCCGAGGATTCAAAGTCCCTGCCGGTGGCGAACGTTGCATCCGCACCCGTGCTCGTGCCCGCACTGTTGACGCCCTTGACCCGGTAATGATAGGTCGTGTTGGGAGTCAGACCTCTCAGTACGCCGCTCACACTCGTGGCGATGCTGCCCGTCACCGGCGACTGCGCCGCCGTCACGCTGCTGCCATAGGCCGTCGTCAGTCCATACTCGAACGTCACGACGGTGCTGCTGCCGTTGTCGTTGACCGTGCCGTTGAGCGTCGCACCCGTGCCGGTTACGCCGGTGGCGGCGAGGGTGACTGCCGAGGGAGAGATTATCCCCGTGCCTTGGATGGCAAAGTCATACGTCCCCTCGTCGCCGTCATCATTGGAGATCGTCAGCGTCGCCGTCCGTGTCCCACTGGCACTCGGGTCGAACGTCACTTGGAAGGTCGTGCTCCCGCTCGCGGCCACGGGCGACGTTGGCAAAGTCGTCACCGTGAAGTCCCCCGCGTGCGCGCCACTCACCGCCACCTTCGGCGCGCCCGTCAGGGCCAATGCCTCGGTCCCAGTATTGGCAATCGTGAAGGTGCGCACCACCGTCCCGCCACCGACCATCGCGCCACCAAAGTCGGTGTGATCCGCCGCGTTTGGGGTGCTGTCCCCATCAGTGATCTCCAGCCCGTTACCCCTAACTGCGATTTCCTGGGCCGTCGCCTGAACGACAATATCCACACCCCCAGGATAGGGCGATTCATCAGGATCGTCGGACTGAACTATCAGTCGCCGCGTGCTCGTCCCAGCCGGAGCCTGGTTGTAGTCCACCGAAACAGTCACAACCCGACTGCTACCAGCCGGCACGGTGAACGGTGCCTGCGGCGACCAACTGATCCACGCACCCGCGACGTCCAAGCTCAGTGAACTAACATTCAAGTTCCCCGTCCCATCGTTGAATATGGTGAAGGACGGCTGGCCGGATGCCGAATAGTTGAACGTCATGCTCGCCCCCGAGGCACTAATCCCATAAATCCGGTTCCCCGTGCTCCCTACAGTGCCGCTCTGATACTTGTCAGTGTTTGGCACCGTGCTGGAACTCACCTCGGACACCGCGCCGGCATGATACAAGTCGGTTGAATCGCCACTGTTCGCATTCTTCTCCAAATCGTATCGTCCGTCCGCCTGAAGCAGTGCCACCTCATAGTGCTTGCCATTGCCAGGCCACCCGGTCTGGCCGGGATACCCCCCATCGCTGTTGCCATTCTTGTTCTCGTCAATGTGCCAGACGGCCAGTCCGCCTTGTGGGATCAGTGCATCGAAGCCATACGGCTGCCGGTTCTCGATCAACAGGTATTCCCCAGTCGGATAACCCTGATTGATTCGGTAAATCATCGGGCTGGTTTGAACCCGGGGAATCGTAAAGTTTCCCGGACTACTGATCACCGTCGGCGTCACCCAGCCCAGAAACACCTTGCACCAGGCCGAAAAATGCGGCGGATTTTGCTGGCTCCCATTAAAACCCCATGAGTTGGCCATCATGCACCAGGAACCAATCCCCCGACCAGCATAGCTGGTGTCATACAGGTCCGGCAGGCCGAAGAAGTGTCCAGTCTCGTGGGCGATCACGCCAATCCGGCCCGGGGCCGACCCCGAGGTGCTCCACAACGCGGGGCTAATATGGTAGTCACGCACCTTCACTCCTTCTGCCGAAGTCCAATCCGATCCCAAAGTCCAGCGATGGGACCAGATCCGATTTGCCCGAGTCGCCCCATCCACATCCGTCGCAGGCCATTCCGCGCCGTATCCCGAGTGGATGAACGTAATCGCATCCACGAAGCCATTGCTGTCCTGATCAAACTGGCTGAAGTTAATCTGCGCGTCGGCGAGCGCCAGGGCGTCGGTGATGGCCTGCCACATCTTGGTGGCGTTGTCGCCGCTCGCGCCATCCGCATAATAGGCCTCTGTCTGCGGCAGCGTAACCCAGGTAAACACCGTCGAGTTAAGTATGAACGTGCCATATGAGTTCTCGCTATAGACATCTCTCACGCTGCCGGTGGGAGCCAGCACCGGATCGCCCCCCACCGCATTGAAGATCTTATCCATGTCCGCCACCGATGGCAGGGTGCGCCCGGTGTGATTGGCAAATCGCAACAGGATCACCACATTCTTCACCGTCCCGACTGGCGCGATCCGCTGGGGACTTCCCGCCACGGCCACCGAATGCTGTGCCGCCATCTTCTGGGCGATCACCTCGGGTGCCGGTTGAATTCCGGGCTTCAGTCCTGCAGCCTCAGGATTACCAGCACCCACCCGTACACCCGTCGGCGCCAGCCGCCCCGCACTGTCCCGTTGTGCATACACATACGATTTGCCGTCTTGCATCACGGTGTAACCGTTCGAGTCTTCCAGCCAGTGAAGATTGATCCCGCCGCGCAGACGCAACTGGATACTTGTTCCGTCCGGCTGCTTCTCCGTGAACAGATGCGGACTGGCGGGCATCCCGCGCCGGATAGCGGGATCCAGCATGAAGTCCGCCGCTTGAGCTGCTTTTTGCGTTGCCCCCACCGGAGATGGGGTTGAGGAACCTGATTGGTTAAACGTCAACGACAAAGGCTCAATGCGGATGTCCGGTGTGCCTTCCAGTCTCCAGTTCAACTGAATCGCTCCCGATCCGGCGTTATAGCCGTCCACCGCAATCTTGTAACTCATGCCTGCAATTGCTGAGAAGGTCACCTGGCTTTGGGATCCGATGCCACCATCATCATCGCTTGCGATCAGCGTCAGATTATTGATCGAAGTGCCGGTGTAAACGGCCAGCAGAGTGTCGAAATCGCTGTTATCGGTGTTAATAATCGCGATCCCGCTGGCTGGCGCGGTCCATTGCCACCAGATGGACTTGCCGCCCGCGCTGTAATGGTCCGGTTCCCCGGTTTCCTTGGTTGCGCCGACGTTGCTACCGTATGTAACACCACTGGCACCAGAAACGGCGATGACGTTGGCAAAATTGTCATTCACGGCCCCAGGCGCTGAGACGGTGATTTTGAGGCGACTGAACGCACGGTTGTTGTCAAACGGGAAGGACGACTGTCCCGCCCCGCCGTCATCACGGATAAATGCGGCCAGGTAGTAATCGCCAGGCGGCACACTCGACGGAACCGTGAAGGATCGCTGAACCGAACTCGGCGTGAAGTAGGTAAATGGCGCCAGGGACGAATACGTGCTGTTGCCGATGAAGTGGTAGGTGGATGCAAACGTCCGGGCTGCTGTCAAATACCATTCAACAGTTGGCGTGGCAATGGTCGTGGTGCCGACGTTCTCCACGTGGTAGTCATTGACGGTGATGCTGCCGCCGGCAACAACGCTCGAAGGGATGGTTGCATCGACAACATCCTGGTAGCCGGCGGCGTAGTAAAAATAGATCGCCAGATCCGTGACACTGACTGCATTCCCGGGATATTCAGCGCGGATCCCGGCGGCGTCATCCGCATACGGCATTGCGAACGCACGAAACTCTGACGGGAAATAGTTCATTACCGAGAGATCGTCGAATTCATGTTCCAACCCGTGCATGTGACCCAACTCGTGAAGCATGACCTGACGAAACCCTTGAGCGCTGCCTCCATTGAATACCCACTCGTCATCCAGTGTGAAAGAGAAGGCGGGGTTGAGGGCAATGTCAGCCTCAATGATCCAACCGCCGCCATCGTAGCGCGAAAAGCACACGCCAATGGTGCCGGTGCCCAGAGACTCCCATGTGTAGCCGTATTGGCCTTGGAGATCAGCCGAACTTGGCCAACCAGATAGATCAAAGACGCCATCTCCCCAACTAAAAGTCCCAGTCGGCGTGGTGTAAATTCGGAAAACTTCAGAGGCGTAGTAATTCCATTTGGACATCTGGTATTCATCTTCGGGGGACCAAGCCGTGAAACTATCCGGGAAATTGTTGACCACAATCGGCAGGTGCGCCTGATGGGAGGTGGAGAACCTTTGCGGTGCCTGCGCCGGTCGGATCGCAACCTGGCTCCCCCCCCCGACGGGCAGAAGGCTTGCAACAGGGCGCGCTGGTCCATTCGTCGCGCCAGCGCCCGACCGCGGCGATTGCGCGGCGGGCGCGCTTTCCCGAGGGGCAGTTGCCACCAAGGAACCGGCCGGTTTCGGCGTTTTGGAGAACGGCTTTATCACACGCGGGTCAGCGGAATTGGCGGGAGGCCGCATCTCGGAGGGTCTGGACTTGATCAGTGCGACGTTGGCGCGCAGCCACTGCGTAAATACGGTCAAGTCAACCTCGGCTGCGTTGGCTGCCTTCGCTGCGTTGGCATGCAAACGCACAATCTGCCCTTGTGCTGTCAGGGCCAAAGATTGGCCGCTGTCGCTGCGAATCAGTGCCGGTCCACCGGGCACCACCGATGAAACACTGAAAAGGCCTTGGTTGAAGCCAACCACCGGTGTAAAACCGCCTGCCCGCCAGCTCGGACGGAGCATGACCACGAGTCGTTCACCGACCTTGGGTGGGCGCATATCACTAATGGCCTGCGTCTCACCATCAAGCGTTCCCCCCCAATAGGTCAGCACGATGGTTTTTTCCGAAACCTTCCCCGTTTTTAGGTGTATGAAGAACATCTTCAACGGTGAACGTGTAATCGGTCACCATCCAGCGGCGAGACGCATCACCCCAGCGCGACTGCTTGGCTGTGGCTGTGCCGAGCACAACGGCGTCGGCCTGGCGGACAGTTTCATCCAGGCTCAAGGGCACCACTTTAGTAGCTTTGGCAACGTCAAGAAGCCCTGCAATTAGAAGGAAAGCCCCTACCCAATAACGCCAAGAGGGGCGCCAAACCCTGGGGCAGGAAATAGGTGGGGCATATTGCTTTCCACTCCGGCCGGCCGAGTCACGGGGCCATGCGGGGGTTCCGCATGGCAGGAACGCCAAGATTCCATGTCCGCCACACTGGCGACTGGAAACCGGCGCTTCGGGAGTCAAGGTCGCACCCGTCAGGTCACCTTCCTGGCGAATGGCGTAGCCGTCGACGTGAGGAGGTGAATTCCCGAGACTGGCTGGGGGTGCCGCCCCCTCACGTCGGCTGCTTTGGGCGGGAGGTGTATGGTGGGGGGAGCAGTTGGCAGGTTGGACTTGGAGGTTGGTTTTCATTATGTCGCTGGGTTGAGTGGCGGTGGTTGAAAGCGGTTGTTCAGCAACTGTCCCGCGCGTGTGCGGGATGCGGGTGGGATTGCGGCTTACGGCAGCACGCCCGTGACGGCCGCGGTGGGGCTGCTTTCGCCGACGGCGTTGCGGCCGGTGACGGTGATTTCCAGTTCGGTGCCGGCGGGTTGGGCGGGGAGATGGATGATGCCCTGGCTGTCATGGACGATCTCGTTGAAGACTTGGACCCGGGTGGCTTTCACCACGGCGCGGAGGCGGTAGTTGGTGGAGCGGCGGGAGTCGTCCCAGTCGGCCAGCAGGGTGTGACTGCCGGGCGCGCCGGGGGTGAGGACGAGGTTCTCCGGGGTCTCGGGGCTGGCGGAGTCGGCGGGTTTCTCGAAGCCGAAGGCGTACCAGCGCTCGTCATCGTCGGGGATAAGCTGGCCGAGTTCGTCGCGCAGGTTGGAGAGGCGGGTGCGGGCGGCGCGGAGACCGTCGAGGTAGTTCCCGTGGGCGATGCCGGAGTTGGTGTTGCTTTGGTTGCTGGTGGATTGAGCGGTGCTGATGGCCTGGACGGCGGCTTCGCAGGCGGCGGCGGTGCAGGCGACGCCCTGGATGCTGGCGGTCTCGCGGGCGGGGTTGGCGGCGAAGTAGGCGCGGAGTTGCTGGAGCATCGGCAGGGGGTTGGTGGGGACGGCCAGGGAACCGCCCTCGAAGCCGGCCGTCTGCCAGGCGGAGTTCCAGTCCTCGCCGAGCACGGGGAAGAGGGAGCGGATGCAGGTGCGGGCGAGGAAGCGGTGGTTGCTCTGGGTGGTGCGGAGGGCGGCGGTCTGGGCGGTCTTGGTGGCCTGGGCGGTGTTCCACAGGGATTTGAGTCCGGGCTGGGCGGGCGGGACGTTGGCCGGCCCGGCGGGGGTGCCGACGGGGGCGGTGAGGTTGAGGCGGAGTTTCGCCTCGTCGTTATGCACCAGGCCGATGGCGACGCCGTGGGTCTGGGCACCGTCGGCGGCGTCTTCGAGCAACTGGATGAGGGGGTCGTAGGCTTCGGGAATGCTGTTATTGGCCATAAACAGGGTGGTTGGGGTTAAACGGGAGACAGTTGCTTGAAAATAGCTGGGTTGGACGGCGGCGGATAGCTTTTTTTGGAACTAAAAAAGGCGTTCGCCGTGCCCGGATGGGTCTCTGTGGGAAGGCCAGGCCGGGGCCGGCGTGCCCGAACGGGGGTGCCGGGTTCCCAGCCAAGCGCCCGTCGTGCCCGGATGGGAGGTTTTGGCAGCCAGCCGAGCGCCCGGTCTGGCCGGATGGGTTGGTTGGGGTCAAGCGAGCGTGATCCGGGCATGGCGGATCGCATGGCGGCGCGGCGCTCGGGCCGCCGGGGCGGGTGGGCGGGAGGCCGGGACGCTCGCGGTGGCCTCCGGGCACGCCGGATGGGTGGGCGAGCTTCTCGAAATGGCCGCCGGTGCCAGGGAATGGTTGCTGGTCCAAAGGAACGGGCGGGCAGCGCCCGCTCACGATGTCTGCCAACGCCGATGTGGCGAAAGCACCGGCACCGCTGTCCGCACGTCCTGAGCGACCGGGACGGTCGCGCGCCGGGAGCGGGTGCGCTCTCCATTCTCGGTCGGAGTTCGGGTTAACTCTCCCGGCAAGGCGGCGGCGGCGTTCGCTGGTCCGAAGCCGAGGGAAAGGGGCGGGGTTTCATCGTTTTTCGGCTTCCGGGGCGCGAAAGCGTGTTTTCGAGTGGCGGTCGCCGGTTCCCGAGAGCCATAGCGCTCCCGGCGTTTTCGTTGTTCCGGAAGGAGCAGTTGGAACCACGAAAGACACGAAAGGGGCGCATCTCAGTTTATTGCATGCGGCGTGATTCCCGGTGCCGGCCCAGCGGGCGAATGATAATAGCCCAGCACTTCAGTGCTGGGTCCGCGTTGGTGGCGAACCAAGTCCCGCAGGGACGACAGAAATCGCGCGCCCACGCCTTCGGTCGTCCCTGACGGGACTTGCCGGTTCCCCGGTCGCCAACCCAGCACTGAAGTGCTGGGCTATTTTCAATCGTCCCTGCGGGACTGCGCCAACTCGCATAGGTGGTTGCAAGAAACTGAGATGCGCTCTCTCGAAAGACACGAAAGGAAAGGGTCTTGCGAGACTGAGAGTTGTCGTCAGCGGGGTGAAGTCATTGGGGGCTGGCTGACCGCGATCCGGGACTGTTTTCGTGCCTTTCGTGCGTTTCGTGGTTCATCTCCATTGCGTTTTTTGGGATCAAGCGGCACCCCTCACCCCGCCCCTCTCCCCGTTCGTGCCTCACGGGGCGAGGGAGGCGGAAGCGCTATTTGTAACAGGCGGTGCCGGCACACACCTTCGCAAACTTTGCTCCTTGTTCCGGCAGTTAGGGGACTACGAGCAAATCAAAACCACTAACCGGCACTGACTTGCACTAATAATAAGTCCAAGCCGCCGTCATTGCCGAGGGGCGGCTTGGATCGGTATTTATTAGTGCCGGTTAGTGCGGGTCAGTGGTTTCCAGTTCGGCGTCCCGGGCAACTGCCGAATCTAGGTTGATAGTTGCGGCCTACTTGTGTCCTTGGTCGAGTTGTTCCCAGCGGGTGTAGAGGCGGGCGACTTCGGCTTTGGCGGCCTCGAGTTCGGCGGCGAGCGCGGGGGCTTCTTTGGCGCGGGTCGAGTAGAACGCGGGGTCTTGGAGGGTGGTTTCCAGTTCGGCGACGCGGGCCTCGGCGGTGTGGATGACGCCTTCGATGCCTTCAAGTTCGCGTTGTTCTTTGAAGCTGAGTTTGCGCGCGCTGGTGGGCTTGGAGGCGGCTGCGGGCTTGGGTGCGGGTTGGGGCGCGGCTGGCGCAGCAGCAGGCGGGGGCGAGGTTTTCGGAGCGACGACCTGCAGGGCGCGGGACGGCGCGGACATCAGGGCTTTGGCGCGCTTTTCGCGTTCGAGGCGCTTTTCCAAGTAATAGGAATAGTT
Organism: Akkermansia muciniphila; assembly: GCA_945861535.1. Taxonomy (GTDB): domain Bacteria; phylum Verrucomicrobiota; class Verrucomicrobiia; order Limisphaerales; family BJHT01; genus BJHT01. The sequence continues at coordinate 10,425 of CAMAUZ010000115.1, forward strand.
GCCGGGCTGTACGAATACATTGCCATCCTCGAAGGAGACGATCTGGTCGCAGATGCGGTCGAGGAAGTAGCGGTCGTGGCTGACGACGAGGACGGCGCCGGGGAAATCGGCGAGCGATTCCTCGAGCATCCGCAGGCTCGGGAGGTCGAGGTCGTTGGTGGGTTCGTCGAGCACGATCACGTTGCCCCCGCGGCAGAGGACCTTGGCGAGCATGAGGCGGGCGCGTTCGCCGCCGGAGAGGCGGTCCACGCGTTCTTTGACGCGTTCGTCGGCGAAGAGGAAGCGGCGCAGGTAGGCGCGGGCGGTGAGTTTCTGGTCGCCGAAGTGGACGACTTCATTTTTGTCGGCGACCTGCTGCATGACGGTGCCGTTGTAATCGAGCTGCATCCGCGCCTGGTCGATGTAATTGAAAACGACGCGTTTGCCGACGTTGGCGACGCCTTCGTCCGGGGCGCGTTCGCCGAGGGCAATGCGCAGGAGCGTGGTCTTGCCGACGCCGTTGCGGCCGACGATGCCGGTGCATTGGCCGGGTTTCAGGGAGAGGTTCAAGTTGCGGAACAGCCAGCGTTCATCGATCCCCTCGCCGACGCAGGCCCCGGCATGGATGAGGTCCACGGCGACGTTGCCCAGCTCGGGCGGCGGCGGAATGAGGAGGTCCATCTCGCGTTCCTCGGGTGGGGCTTCGAGGCCCTCGACTTTGTAAAAACTGTCGAGGCGATGGCTGGATTTGGAGCGCTGGGCGCGGACGCCGGCGCGGACCCAGTCGAGTTCGACGCGGAGGAAACGCTGGCGGCGACGCTCGCCTTGTTCGGCGATTTCCTGGCGGATGGCCTTGGATTCGAGATAGGCGGTGTAATTGCCCGGATGCGCGAAGGCGCGGCCTTCGGACAACTCGATGATGCGCGTGGCGATGACATCGAGAAAATAGCGGTCGTGCGTGACGAAGATGACCGCGCCGGGGAAGTCGTGGAGGAACTCCTCGAGCCAGCGGATGGATTCGGCATCGAGATGGTTGGTGGGTTCGTCGAGGAGCAACAGGTCGGGTTGCGCGGCGAGGGCGCGGCAGAGGGCGACGCGGCGTTTTTCACCACCGGAGAGCGGGCCGACGAGGGCGTCGAGGCGCGGGGAGTCGAGGGCGGAGGCTTCGGCCTTGATGCGGGACTCGAGGTTCCAGCCGTCGGCGTGCTGGATTTTTTCGAGGAAGTCATCAAGTTCGGCATCGCTGCCTTCGCCGGCTTCGTAGCGGCGACGCCATTCGAGGAGGTCGGCGGCGCCGGCCTCGATGTTCGCCTGCACGGTCTTGGTGCCGTCGAGTTCAAACTCCTGCGGGAGGTAGCCGATGCGGAGTCCGCGGCGGCGCGAGAGGTCGCCGCTGTCGGCCTGGTCCACGCCGGCGAGGATTTTCAGGAGGCTGGTTTTGCCGCAACCGTTGCGGCCGACGAGACCGACCTTTTCACCGGGAGCAACGGAGAGCGTGACGCCGTTGAGGAGGTTTTGGTGTCCGTAAGCGAGGGTCAGTTCGTTGGCGGAGATGAGGGCGGGGATGAGGGAACTCATTTAGTGGGCGATGCGGGGCGGCGGTGATGACTGCGGTTTTCGGTGCGTTTTTTCAAAGCGGGCGGAGGATAGGGGCGAAGGCGGGTGGCGTCGAGGGGCGAGACGGCGAGGGCGGGCGGAAGTTCAAAGCTCAAAGCCCAAGGGAAGGTCCAATTCGCGACAAGGAATCGGTCTCCGGGGAAATCTTCGCAGACGGCGGTCGGTGCTGGGCGCGGCCTTTTCATCGGCACAGCGAAATTGGAAACGCTTGCTTCTTGGATTTTCCCTTGAGCTTTGAGCTTTGAGTTTTGAGCTTCTCCCCGTCCCCGCGTTTTCATCGGAAAGCCCGCCGGGAAAGTTTGTTGAACCAAATTTTGGCAGGCTCCGTCTGCTTGCGGCACGACTCTGAAAGATTTTGGCGTTGGTCTCAGCCAAGAGATGGAAAGACAGCGGCCGGACCGGAGTCAGAAACTTTGCCCCGCGGTCGGGGCAATCCAAACAACAAACAAATCAGAAACAGCATGAAGAAAATCCTCGCACTCCTCGCATCCGCGTTTGTCGCGGCGTCGGCCTTTGCCGGTGAATTCCCGGACATCAGCATCACCGAACTCAAGAAAGCGATCGAAGCCAAGAAGGTCACGGTCCTTGATGTGAACGGCACGGGTGGCTACAAGAAGGGCCACGTCCCGACGGCGATCGACTTCGCCGCCAACAAGGCGAAGCTGGCCTCGGTGCTCCCCGAGGACAAGAACGCGCTCATCGTCGCTTACTGCGGCGGCCCGAGCTGCAAGGCGTATCAGGCCGCGGCCAATGCGGCTGAGAAGCTCGGTTACAAGAACGTGAAGCATCTCTCCGCGGGCATTTCGGGCTGGCTCCAGGCCGGCGAGAAGACCGAGAAATAGTCTCGGCGCACGCATTTCACGGGCGCTCCTGTCGCTGACGGGAGCGCCCTTTTTGTTGCTCGGTGGAGCGCGGCGTTTAATCCACTTCAGCGTGAGGCAGCGTGCGGCGGGCCGGGCCGGTGCGAACGCGGGGCGAAGTTCGGACGGTGAAGCGGGGTGAACGCCGCTCTCCCGCGCGGGCGGCGGGATTTGCAGTTGAAGGCCCGTGCCGCTTCCGCCTCAATCGAGGCCATGAAACAAGCGCTCCTGTTTTTCCTGCTGATCTTCGTGGGTTGCGGCAAGTCCGGCTCCGACGTTGAGTCCGCCGCCGGTGGCAAAAACCCTTTGTCCGAAAAAATACCCGCCACCGACGCGGTCCCGGCGATGCGGCAAACCGCCCCCGCAGGAACTCCCGCCGCCGCGGCAGCGCAGGCGATGAACGAGGACCTGATGAGCAGCGATCCGCAGGCCAACCTGCGCGTCCTCAATCAGTTGGTGGGCGGCTATACGATGTCGAACAACCGGCTGCCGGCGGATTTGGAAGAACTGGTCAAGGCGAAGCTTATTTCCCGCGTGCCGCCCGCGCCTCCGGGTAAGAAATTTGTCATCGACCGGAAGAGCAGCAGCGTGATCCTGGCCGATCAGTGAACGGCGGGTAAGGAGGCTGGCTGGGTGCCAATCTGGTGCGGCGTCCGTTCGTTCCCGGAAATCAGTGACCATCCCCTCCCCAGTTGCCGCGGCGGATTATTGGCTGTCCCACTTGGCGAGCGGGTCGCCCCGCATCACGATCGCGCCCGTGGTCGGATGTTGAAACCCGAACTTGCTGACTTGGAGCTCCTCCGCATGTCCGTCGATGAACATCGACTGCGCGCGCTTGTTGTGGCGGTTGTAAACCCGCTCCCCAAAACCTCCCGCATAGTCGCTGTACCACGGCTCATTGGTCGGCGTGCGAAAGAGCAGGGTGCCGGTGTTGGGGTTCCCCGGCAGCCAGTCATCCGGACTGATTGCGGCCGAAGGCGCGGTGATCATCCGCGCGGCATCGGCGAACACGATGGTCTCCATGGGCTTGGCAATCGCGGTCTCGCTAAGGTAGGTGTTGGGTCCCGGTATCCAATAGCCGAGGTCGGGATGGTTCATTCCAATGCCCAGCCGGCTGCCCGTTTTCACACTGGTACACCAGAAAATTTCCGGGGCGGAAAGGTAGGAGACCAACAAATCCGGCCACCACGTATAGACGCCTCCGGCGGGCACAATGGCGTTGGAGGCGATCACGCCCGCGCGCGCCAGTTCCACCAATTTGAAATCGCTGTCCTCGGAATAAAGTTTGTAGCCCAGCGCGATCTGCCGCGAGTTGTTCAGGCACCGCGCGCCCCGGGCCTTCTCCTTCGCCGCCGCCAGCGCCGGCAGCAACATGCTGGCGAGGATGCCGATGATCGCGATCACGACCAGCAGCTCGATCAGCGTGAAGGCAAGCTCGGAACGAAGGGCGGCGAAACGGGTTTTCATAAATATTTTGATGGCCGACATCCGGGTTTTCCAGGCGAGGCGCATACTGGCCAGGCACCAAGAATTCCGGTCCGGCACGCGGGCAAGCTATACGGCGTCGCCCGGTCGTCAATCAGCGTGTCCCCGCAGCCACAGGTTGATTCGCGCGATCCGGTTCCTATACTGGCCGCCATCAAAATCGCCCGCCCACAACGTTCAATCGCGTTATCCAGATTCCCCATGAAATCACTCCTCTCCTCCGCCCTCGCCCTCGCCCTCGCAGTCGCGGCAAGTCTTCCCAGCCAGCTCGCCCACGCCCAAGAGCCAGCGCCCGTGAGCGCCCGCGTCGCCGCCCGCGTCGGCGCGGAATACCCGGCGCTGTTCGAGTTATACAAGGAACTCCACGCCCGCCCTGAGCTGTCCTTTTACGAGGAGAAAACCGCCGCACGCCTGGCCGCCGAACTGCGCCAGACCGGCTTCGAGGTCACCACCAAGATTGGCGGCCACGGCATTGTCGCAGTGCTGAAAAATGGTCCCGGTCCGACCGTCCTCCTCCGCACCGATCTCGACGGCCTGCCGGTGAAGGAAATGACCGGCCTGCCCTACGCCAGCCAGCATCGAGTCACCGACGCCGAGGGCAACGAAGTCAACACCATGCACGCCTGCGGGCACGACATTCACATGACCGCGCTCGCCGGCGCGGCGCGCGTGTTGCATTCGCTCAAGGAACGCTGGCAGGGCACGCTCGTGTTGATCGGCCAGCCCGCCGAGGAACGCGGCGGCGGCGCCAAGGCCATGCTCGCCGACGGCCTCTTCACGCGTTTTCCCAAGCCGGATTTCTGCATCGCGCTGCACGTCGGCGCGGACCAACCCGCCGGCACCATCGGCTTCATCGAAGGCTTCGCGCTCGCCAATGTGGATGCGGTGGACGTGACCATCCGCGGCGTCGGCGGCCACGGCGCGTTTCCGCAAATGACCCGCGACCCCATTGTGCTCGCCGCGCAAACCATCCTTGCCCTGCAAACCATCGTGAGCCGCGAAGTTGCCCCCGGCGAACCCGCCGTCGTCACCGTCGGCTCCATCCACGGCGGCACGAAACACAACATCATCCCTGAGGAAGTGCGCCTCCAGCTCACGCTCCGCTCCTTCACCGACGAGGTGCGCGAGAAGAACATCGCCGCCGTCCGCCGCATCACCCGCGGCCTCGCCCTCGCCGCGGGCCTCCCGGAGGACCGGATGCCCATCGTGAAAATCGGCGATGAATTCACCCCTGCGACCTACAACCATCCCGAGTTCACGCGCCGCCTCGTGGGCGTCTTCCAAACCTGGCTCGGCGCGGGCAACGTCATCCCGCGCAAGCCCGTCATGGGCGGCGAAGACTTCAGCCGCTACGGCCGCACGGAAGACAAAATCCCCATCTCCATCTTCTGGCTCGGCGCGGTGAATCCCGACGTCGTCCGCGACTCGCTCAAGGCCGGCAAATCCTTGCCCTCCTTGCACTCCAGCCTCTTCGCCCCCGCGCCGGAACCGACCATCAAGACCGGCGTCACCGCCCTCACCGCTGCCGTGCTGGAATTGCTCGGGAAGAAGTAAGCGCCCCCTCCGTCGTAGCCGCCGACGTGAGGAGGCTCTAACCTCCTTTTGTCCAGCCGCGCTGCTCTCGCGGAAAAGATCAGAGAGTCCTCACGTCGTCTCCAGCAAATGCCGCGGCCACGCGCCACATCCCGTGCAGGAGCCGACGTAAGGGTAACTCCTCTGTTCCTTGGAACCTTGGAGCTTCCCTTGAGCTTTGAATTTTGAGCTTCGCCCCCCCCGCATTCTCCGTGCGTTCGCCTCCCCGGTGTGAAATATAAGTGCCCCATGAAAGGCATCATCCTCGCCGGCGGCGCCGGCTCGCGGCTCTATCCGCTCACGCTCGTCGCGAGCAAACAGCTCCAGCCGGTGTACGACAAACCGATGGTCTATTACCCGCTCACCACGCTCATCGAGAGCGGCGTCCGCGAGTTCTGCCTCATCTCCACGCCTCACGATCTGCCGCGCTTCCGCCAGCTCCTCGGCGACGGCTCCGCGTTCGGCGTCACCATCGAGTATCGCGAACAGGCCCGGCCCGCCGGCATCGCGCAGGCCTTCCTCATCGCCGACACCTTCATCGGAAACGACGCGGTCACGCTCATTCTCGGCGACAATATTTTCTACGGCGGCGACACCTTCGCCCGCGCCTTCGCTGACTTCACTACTGGAGCCACGATTTTCGGCTACCACGTCAACGACCCCGAACGCTACGGCGTCGTCGAGTTCGATGCCCAGGGCCGCGCCGTTTCCATCGAGGAAAAACCCAAGCAACCGCGCAGCGACTACGCCGTCCCCGGTCTCTACCTCTACGACAACGAAGTCGTCGCCATCGCCCGGGCGCTGAAACCCTCGCCCCGTGGTGAACTCGAGATCACCGACGTGAACAATGTCTATCTCCGCCGCGGAGCGATGCGCGTCTGCCGCCTCGCGCGGGGCTTCGCGTGGCTCGACGCCGGCACCAGCAGCAGCCTCCACGAAGCCTCCGCCTACGTGCAAACCATCGAGAAACGGCAAGGGATCAAAGTCGGCTGCCCCGAGGAAGCCGCCTTCCGCCGCGGCTTCCTCTCGCTGCCCGGACTCGCCGCCGCGATTACCCGCATGCCCGCTTGCGAGTATCGCGACTATCTCGCCGGGGTCGTCGCCGAAGCCCGCCGCCTCGGTCACGAACAATTCTGAAATGCCGCCCGAAAAAATCTTCGCATGATTCTTCTGCTCGGGGCCTCGGGATTTATCGGCAGCGCCTTTGCCGCCGAACTTCACCGTCGCCAAACCCCCTTCGTCCCGCTCGCCCGCACGCAGCTTGATTACACCCGCTTCGAGCTTCTGCTCGGCTACCTCCGCCGCGAGCGCCCTGCCTTCGTCATCAACGCCGCCGGCTACACCGGCAAACCCAACGTCGATGCCTGCGAAACCGCCCGCGCCGACACGCTCCTCGGCAACGCCCTGCTCCCGCAAACCATCGCCCACGCCTGCGCCGCCGCCGAAATCCCGTGGGGCCACGTCTCCTCCGGCTGCATTTTTTCCGGCGCAAAAATCTCCGCCGCGGCGGTAGGGAATACCCACACCGAACACGCAACGCACGTGGAGAAAGACCTCACCTGGCCTGACCTCCGCGCCCTCGTGGACCGCGACCCCGCCGCCATCCACGGCTTCACCGAAGACGACGCGCCGAACTTCACCTTCCGCGACGGCCCCTGCAGCTTCTACAGCGGCACCAAAGCCCTCGGCGAAGAAGCCCTCGCCACCAGTCCCCACACCTATATCTGGCGGCTCCGCATCCCCTTCGATGAACTCGACAACCCGCGCAACTACCTCACCAAGCTCCAGCGCTACCCCCGCGTGTACGACAACGTGAACTCCCTCTCGCACCGCGCCGATTTCGTCCGCGCCGCCCTCGACCTCTGGGAACGCCGCGCCCCCTTCGGCACCTACAACCTCACCAACCCCGGCTTCGTCACCACCCGCCAGGTCATCGCCCTGCTGGAGAAAATCCTGCGGCCCGCCCGCCCCTTCACCTACTGGGAAAGCGACGCCGAATTCTACCAAACCGCCGCCAAAACCCCCCGCTCCAACTGCGTCCTCGACGTCTCCAAACTCCTCGCCACCGGCGTCTCGCTGCGCCCCGTCACCGAAGCCCTCGAACACTCCCTCCGCCACTGGCAACCCGCCGCCTGAACCCGCCAGCATCGCAATGACCTCGCATCCAAAAACCGAAACGCCCGGCAAAACCTTTTGGCAAAGGAATGGAGGCAAAGGAATGGGGACAGGGGAAACTAACCGAACGAATTTTTTCCATTCCCATTCCTTTGCCCCCATTCCTTTGCCATTTCCCCTTCGTCGCCCGGTCCCGCGTGGACGCCACCACCCCCCCACCTTCGCGCCTTTGTCTCATTCGCAATTCGCAATTCACAATTCGTAATTTCCATGAATCTCCTTGTTACCGGCGGTGCCGGCTTCATCGGCTCCAACGTCATTCACCACCTCATCGATCAGCCCGCGATCGCACGCCTCGTCAACCTCGACTGCCTCACCTACGCCGGCCATTTGGAAAACCTCACCGCCATCGCGCGGCATCCCAAATACGCCTTCGAGAAAATCGACCTCCGCGACAAATCCGCCGTCCTCGCCTGCGTCCAGCGCCACGACATCACCCACGTCCTCCACCTCGCCGCCGAATCCCATGTGGACCGCTCCATCACCGGCCCCGGCGATTTCATCCACACCAACATCGTCGGCACCTTCCACCTCCTCGAAGCCTGCCGTACCCACTGGCTCAGCGCACCCACGCACTCCACCCACGCCACCACCGCCGCCAACCCAGCTGCCTCCCACCGCTTCCACCACGTCTCCACCGACGAAGTGTACGGCAGCCTCGGACCCACCGGCCATTTCACCGAAGCCACGTCCTACGCGCCCAACTCTCCCTACTCCGCCAGCAAAGCCGCCAGCGACCTGCTCGTGCGCGCCTACCACCACACCTACGGACTCCCCGTCGTCATCACCAACTGCTCCAACAACTACGGCCCCTACCAGTTCCCCGAGAAACTCATCCCCGTCATCATCCAGAACCTCCTCGCCCGCCGCCCCATCCCCGTCTATGGCGACGGTCTCAACGTCCGCGACTGGCTCTTCGTCCGCGACCACGCCGAAGCCCTCTGGCAGGTCCTCACCCGCGGCGCGCTCGGCGAAGTGTACAACATTGGGGGCAACAACGAATGGCCCAACCTCCGCATCGTGGAACTCATCTGCGACCTCTTCGACGAACTCGCCCCCACCGCCGGCGGCTCCTCGCGCGACCTCATCACCTTCGTGAAAGACCGCCCCGGCCACGACCGCCGCTACGCCATCGACGCCACCAAAATCCGCGAGCAACTCGGCTGGACCCCCGCCTACACCTTCGAGCGCGGCATCCGCGAAACCGTGCAATGGTACCTCGCCAACCAGCCGTGGGTGAGCGCCGTGACTGCCAAATCCCACGCTTAACCGGGATATTTCACACCCCTTTTGTAGCGCAGGCTTCCAAGCCTGCTGTATCGCGGGTTTCTAAACCCGCGGTGCGTCCGGCGAGGCCGACACGCTGCCGACTTGGAAGTCGGCGACACAGCAGGTTTGGAAACCTGCGCTACCTGGGCGGGCGGCCTGCGGCGGCGATGGGATTATGAAATGTCCGGGTCAAGCCTCATCGTGAACGCGCATTGGAATTACTCCGAGACATCCTCCACCACCGCGACCGCCGGACGGTGGCTCCATTTGAAACTGATCTCGGGCACCAGCAGCAGCGTTGCGCTGACGATCATCGCGGCGCAGGCCCAGCCCAGCGTCGCCACGGAGTAGAGGCCCAGCAGGTGGAAGGCGGCCAGCGGCGCGATCACCCCGCGCAAGCCCGTGAGCGACGTGTGGACGGACATGTAGTCCGCCACGCGCTCGGGCGGGGCGAACTTGGTCACCCACAGGCCCCACGCCACGTCGCCGCCGGCATTCGAGACGCCGAACACGATGGCGCCCAGGATCAATCCCGCGCGGTCATGGCTGGTGAAAAAGGCGAGGATGCCGAGCGCGAACCCGACGTTGAGCACCACGCGCATGAGGAAAAAATTCAAGTGGTCGAAGAGCCAGCCCCACAGCGGACTGAGCAGCAGGCGCGCGAGATTCGGCAGCACGCCGACGTAGAGGGCGATCTCGCTGACGGTGAGGTTCATCCCGTATTTCGGATTGGCGAGATACTCCACGCGCAGCGGGAACATCATGAGATTGGCGAAACCCATGAGCATCCAGCAAATGAGCGTGGTGCGGAACAACCGGTCGGTCTGGATGTAGCGAAAGGAGCGCAGCGGATGGTTGTTGCCGGAGACGGGCAGCGGCTGCGACGGACAGCGGCTGGCGCAATAACTGGCGAAGGCAAACGCCCCGGCGAACACCACGAGTAGGCCCTGAAACCAAGCCATCTCGCGATGGAGCGCGTCCCCGGCGAGCTGGCTGAAGGCGACCGTTGTGCCGATGCGGATCATCAGCGTCTTGGAGAACAGCCGGCCGCGTTCGCCCGCCGGATAGTTCTCGTGATACACCTGCGTCATCAGCGGGATGGCCGCCGAAGAGGTGGCCATGGCGAGCACGCCGAAGCCCACGAAAACGGGCAGCACGGGCACCGCGGCCATTACGGCGAAACAGACCGCGCCCGTGGCGAGGACGAGCGCGGCCGCACGGGCGACGGGTCGCCGTGATGCCTCGGCCCAGGTGACCACCACCGGCGACAGCAGCAATCCGAGACTGCCACCAGAGACAAGCAGGGCTTTGGCGGTGGCCCCGGCGTGGAACCAGCGCGTCGCGATCAGGAGCAGAAAAATGGTGCCCGCCGTTTCGATCACCCCCGTGGCCACGGCGCGACGGCGCTCGTGGCGAAAGGTGAGTTCAGTGGCGTTGGCGTTGGCGGTCACAAAATCGGTGTCCGCTCGACAGCGGCGCGGCGGGACGCTGTGTAAACACTCGCTGCGGGTGACACCAACAAATAATCGGAGAGGTGCAGTGAGCGCGCGCGAACGCGCGACGCCGCAAACTTGTAGGAGACGACGTGAGGAGTCTCTGACCCTTTCCACGCGGGGAGCGCCCTTGGGAAAAAGGAGGTGAGCGTCTCCACACGTCGTCTCTTGCAACGACTCCCTCGCCGAAACGGTTCTGGAAGTTAGCCCGCACTCCCGCCCGCCGCGGCGGTGAGCCTCGTAGCCGCCGACGTGAGGAGGCGGAGGCCCCGGTCCGAGCGCGCTCGTACCGCCGGCGTCCGCGCCTGCGGGTTCTGGCGGCGTCTCGCCGCCCGTACCGACTCGGGGCGAGACGGCCCGAGAACTCGCAGGCGGGACGACTGCGGTACCCTTCTGCAACCCCTCGTTGGCAGTCTCCGACCTTTTCCACGCGGGGAGCGTCTTTGGGAAAAAAGGAGGTGAGAGTCTCCTCACGTCGTCTCCTACAAAGACTCACACGACAGGCGGTTTCTCGAAGTTTGCCCGCGCTCCGCGGCGATCGCCTTGACCCGTTCGCTGCGGCTACCTAGTGTAGTGTCTCTCAAAACTATACTCATAATTCTTTCGGCGCGGAATTTGCGGCGGCCCGCGCCCGCTGAATCTTGGCCAGGATTTCCTCCCCCGCGGCTTTCCAGACGTAGCGCTTGGGGCGGAGATTGCGTTCCCGCAGGTAG
>CAMAUZ010000116.1 GCA_945861535.1 Akkermansia muciniphila
GAAATCATGGCCGCCCAATGCGACGTCGCCGCGGCGGCGCTAATCTCCGGCCTGACGAATGTCGTCACGATCACCTCGGGGCTTTGCGGTTTGAAGACGACTTACACCGGCCTCACCAACACGGGCGTCCACTTGATCGGCCACGGCACCCCCGACCCGGAGTTGAAGCTCACGGGCTATCAGGTCCTGTCGAAATACCGGCATTACCTCGCCGGACAGCTCGCGCGCGTGCTCCACAAATTGCAAGCCACCCCCGAAGGCACCGGCACGATGCTCGACAACACGGTGCTGGTCTTCACGAGCGACAGCGCGAACTGGCAGCACTCGCGAGGCGATAACTGGCCGTTTGTGCTCGTGGGAAATCTCGGGGGCCGTTTGAAGTCCGGCCAGTTCGTATCCTACCCGCTGAAATCCCATCGCCTTCAATTCGGAGTGCCGGAGCAGCGCGAAGTGGGCTCGGCGCCAAAGTCGAATCCCACGATCAACGCCCTCTATTGCACGCTGTTGAATGCCATCGGCCAGCCGCGCGACACCTTCAACCTCGGCGGCATGAGGGAGGCCGCCGCGCTTTACGGCCCGCTGCGTGAATTGTTGGCGTAGCCGGAAAGCTGCAATCGGCCGCTGAGGGGGGCCATGCGGCTGCCAGCAGTTCAAATCGCCTTCTCGTAAATCCGCTGAAACACCTTGTCCGCGCCTTCCTCCGCGCGGTTCAGGTTTCGCGCCTTCGCGGCGGCGTCCACGATGGCGCAGGTGATGCGGGCTGCGCCGACGGTCGGACAGCCCTTTCCTAGTTGGAACTGAGGCGTTCGATCACCCACCACATCCCCATCGCTGCGATCAAGAACGAACCGGGAACCACGACGAACTTGCGGTATTTTTGTAAGTCGGTGATCCAAAAGGTGGCGAGGAGCGCGACGGCGATCACAGCCAACTGGCCGAGTTCGACCCCGAGGTTGATTCCCAGCAAGCCAACGACCAGCGAGGAAGTGGAATCGAGCCGGGTGGCCATGGCACCCGCGAATCCAAGCCCGTGGATGAGACCGAAGGCGAACACCACGAGCAGCCGCCAGTGGGTGTAGTCTTTGCAGAACACGTTTTCGAGCGCGACGACCACGATGCTGGCGGCGATGACCGGCTCCACGATGGTGAGAGGAAGCTTCACATATCCCGCGGACGCCAGCCACAGCGTGAGGGTATGGGCGATGGTGAAGGTTGAAACTTGAAGGACGAGAGGCTTCCATTTTCGGGTCAAGAGAAAGACACCGAGGACAAAGAGGATGTGGTCCAACCCCTCGGGGATGACGTGAGCGAACCCGCGTTTGATCTCGGACCCGAAAAGAGAGAGCCAGTCGCCCGAAGTCGCCGTCACGCCGACGGAGCCTTCGGTGCGCCCGCCGGGTTTCGGGGAGATTCCCTGCTCGGTGAGATCAAGCGTGAAGCTCGTTTCGCCGGGGTAGAGCACCCCGTAGCGCTCGACCTGTTTGCCGCCGATGAAGTTGATGAACATCACGTTGAGCGGAACGCCCATCTTCCCGGTCGACAAGGGGAGGGCCTCGATCCGATAGCCGGTCATGCCGGAGATCACCTGAGTTTTCCACGAGCCGACGAGGACGGTCTCGTCGCCCTTGAGGAGGTTTTTGTCGTCCGTCTCAAACGGGATGCCGCCGTCACCGAGCTTCTTGAATTCCCACGTGATCTTCGGCTTCACCTCGCCGATCGGATCGAAAAAGAACCGGAGTCTTTGCCCGACAAAAACCTCGGCGGTGTCCTTCATCTGCCGCACCTTTTCGGGGGAAAGGCTCTCGATGGTCCCCTTCTGAAAATAATTGACGGACTCCGGGTCGTCGGAGAAGCCCCGTGGGTCCACCTCGATCCGAATCTCAGCGTTTCCGTCGGATGCGAAGTGGGAGCGGACCGGGAGATCCGGCACCGGATGCGACCAGGCGGTGGCCGTGACAGCCAGAGCGAGCAGGGCCGCCAGAAGCCGCGATCGGATCGAAATTGGATGATGATTCATGCGCGGAAAAGCGGGCGATCCGGAGAGACACCCCCCAGCCCAGTTGCGGAGACGGCAGCCCCAAGCGAGTCCCCGTTTGTCCCGGGAGGACTATGGCGAGATGGAGTTGCATGTGGCAAGCGCCCCTTTCGTTGTGGTCTATTGCTACCTTGGAAAAAGCAGTCGGAACCACGAAAGACACGATAGGCACGAAAGGCGAAGGGCTGGCGGAATCGGGGGCTATCATCTGGCGGGTGAGTTATTCGAATATCGAGTCGCCAAGCTTCGCCCTTTGTTTTCAAGCTTTTCGTGTCTTTCCTGCCTTTTGTGGTTTAACCCGACTGCCGTTTTCAGGATTACCGCCTGTATCCTTATAGCGTTGAAAAAATTCGGGTTGCAAAGAATGGCGGCGGTCGGGAGTGTGGGCAGCAGTAGAGGGAAGTCGCCTCTTCCAAAACACAACAAATTCAAAGTCGAAACCCATGAAAAAGCTTATTGTTATTGCAGTCACGTTGATGGTGGCGAGCGCCTCGTATGCTGGCTGCGGCCTCAAGGTTCCCGTCTCCGGTGAAGTCAAAGCCTACAATGCCGAGAAGAAGGAACTGACGGTCGGAACCACGGCAATCACGCTCGCGGCCACAGTGAAGATCACCGACGCCAAAGGCCAGGCAGTGAAGCCTGCCGACCTCGTCGGCAAGAAAGTCACGGTTTCCACCGACAAGCACAACAAGAAGGGCGAGTCCGTCACCGTGCAGAAGTCGTAAGACTCACCGCTTCCCGATTTAACCGAGCAATCAAAAGACCCGGAGGTTCAATCCTCCGGGTCTTTTTTGTTTGGGGAGATGATACTGCGGCTTGCGGCGCGGCATCGGTTCAAATCACCCGGTCATAAATTCGCTGAAACACGTTGTCCGCGCGTTCACCCGCGCGGTTCGGGGCTACGATGGTGATCCCGTCGGGTCGAAGCGCGCGGTGACTCTCGCGCCTCTGCCTTCGGCCAGGTATTTGAAGTTCAGGCCGCGCACCTTGGCGGCGGCGTCCGCGATGGCGCAGGTGATGCTGGATTCACCCGGCTGCGGGATACAGGCTCGCTACCACGGCGTCACGCGTTTCGCTGAAAGGCCTTCTGGGTCAATCTCATGAACTGACTCCAGGAAGGAATTTGGAGACTACTGGGACTTCGTCGTTAGCAGCGACATCCGCGAACTCCGCAACATCGCCACTGGCAAAGAGATAATCGTCGCCTATGGCACCTCCGCCACCCGCCAGTACCGGCAATGCCCCGGCTCGAAACTCAGCGTCGTCGTATGGCTGTTGTCCGTCGCCACCACCGTCTGCACATCCTCCCAGATGACCAGCGCCGACGAACACTGGATCACATACCGGGCCCCCACCCGCGTCGGAAACGTGATCGTCAGCGATTCCGCCGCCAACTGCTCCGCCGAGAGCGCCGTCGGTCCCGGCCCCACCGTCACGGGCGTCGTATTGCCCGGCAACGCCACCGCCGGTATCGACAGATTGTCCAGATACACATCCTCATCCGCGCTGTTGTGCCGAAACTGGATCCGGTTGATCGCGGAAACCGTCTGGAGCGGAGTCACATACCGCACCCCTCCCGCCAGCAACACCCCGTTCAACGCCACCGCGTAGCTGTTGTTCACCACGTCATTCTCAAACCGCACCCGGTGCCACGTCCGCAACGGCAATCCGCTCCGATACACCACCGTCCCGCTCAATGCCGCCACCGCCACCTCCCAAGTGCTCGCACCCGCCGTCTGTCGCAACAGCAATCCCACCTCCCGGAAATTCGTCCGGTCCACCGTTGCCCGCACCTCCATCCACGCGCTCCCCGCCGGATTCCGGTCATCGAGATACACATCAAACTCCACTGCCACCGCCGCCACCGAATTCGTCAGCGCAAACCAGTAAATCTGATTCCCCGTCCCCGCCTGGTCCCGGAACACCGCCGACCGCGTCGAACCCCCGGACGCCACCGGATTGTCCGCAACAAACGCCGTCGCCGCCAGATTGTACGTGCTCGACACAAATGCCGTCCACCGCGGGTCCGTGTTCAAATTGCTCCCCACCACCTTCCCCTCGAAGCTGTCACCATAAACCGAATTGGTGGACGGCGGCGGTGGCGGCGGTGGCGGCGGCGGCGGCGGCACACTCCCACCCACCGGCAGCGTCAGGTTGTCCAAGTAAACATCCTCGTCGTTGCTCGTGTGCCGGAACTGGAAGTTGTTCACCGTCGTCATTGCCTGGATCGGACTCGCATACCCCGTTTGCGTCGCCAACGGAATCCCGTCGAAAACCACCGAGTACGTATTCGTCCCCACATCGTTGTCGAACCGCACCCGGTGCCACGTCCGCAATGCCAGACCATTCGTCAGGACCACCGTTCCGTTCGCCCGCGCCACCGCCACTTCCCACGTGCTCGCCCCCGCCGTCTGCCGCAGCAACAAGCCCACCTCCCGAAAGTTGGTCTTGGCCGTCGAAGCCCGCACCTCCAGCGTCGCCGCCCCCGCCGGATTCCGGTCATCCAGATACACATCAAACTCCACCGCCGCCGCCGTCACCGCATTGGTCATCGCAAACCAGTAAATCTGATTCGTCCCCCCCGGCCCGTCCCGGAACACCGCTGAACGCGTCGATCCTCCCGGCGCCACCGGACTGGTCGCGATGAACGCCGTGGCCGCCAAATCGCCCGCCGACGTCAAATACGCCGTCCACCGCGTGTCATTCGTCAGATTCAAGCCCGGCGCCTTCCCCTCGAAACTGTCCCCATAAAAAGCATTCGTCGACGGCGGCGGGGGCGGGGGCGGCGGCGGTTCGACCACCACCGCGTTCGTCACCAGCGACGACCCCTTGTTCAACGCCATGTCCACCAGATTGCTCACCAGCAAAATCGCCGGCCCGCCCACATCCCCCGCTCGCACCGTGTAGCTGAAATTGTGAATCAACCCGTTCGAGGACACAAACGCCGCCGGCGCCCCGTTGACATACAACACCGGCCGCGCCGACACCGCCTCGTTCGGCGCCACCGTGATTGCCACGACGCTGCCTGCATTGGTCATCGGCGGCGACACCGTCGCATTCGTCACCACCGGCGCCGTGTAATCTGCCAGGAAGAAGTTCGTCACCGTCGCCGTATTCCCCGCCGCATCCCGCAGCGACACCACCACCGGCACCGGCCCCTCCGGCTCCACCGTCCGCGACAACGTATACCGGTAAACGATGTCATTGGTCGTCCCCCGCACGTGAGGCACCGGATTGGTCGAAGTCAGTCCATTCCACCGGAACTGAAACGGCGGCACCAGTCCGCTCCCCACCCGGATGGTCAGATTCGATACCACTCCGATCGGCTCCGACGGCATCAACGCCAGATATACAAAATCTCCCGACCGGTACGCCGGTTTCACCGACGGGCTGATCATGATCGAATTGGCCGCCGTGAACGCCCGAAAACCCGGCAACGACGGCGGGGTGAAATCCGGCGGCGTCTGCACCTCCACCACCACCGCCTCGCTCCGCACCAAACCACTGCTCATCACCGCCACCACCCGCAACACACTTCGCCCCCGCCCCAACACATCCAGCGGCACACTCGCCGTCCCGCCCGTCCCCGGCAACGTCGCCACCACCAGATGCCCCTTCCGAATCTCGATGCTCGTCGGCGACCCGCCCGCCGGAGTCACCGGGATCGCCAGCGGACCACTCCCATCCACCACCGCATACGACGTTGCCCCCGGCAATAACTGCTGCCCGCCGTTGTTCACCCGGAAATTCACCACCCGGTCGCCCTGCGTCCGGATCGCCGAATTCTCGTAAGCCACCACCCGCAACTCATGCCAGCCATCGGCCATCGCCGCCGTGTTCAGGCTCGCCCCACTACCCAGCGGCACCGCTTGCCACAACACACCGTCCAGGAACAAATCAAAACCCTCGATTCCCGCCCCCACCGGCGTCGTCGCCCCGGGCGTCAACGCCACCACCCCGCTCACCACCTGCCCGTCCACCAACCCTCCCACCGTCGCCACCGGAAACTTCGCGTACGGCTGGCACAACGGATCACCCAGCATCAGCATCTGATACGGAATCTTCACCGTCTGGTAAAACGACTCCACCAGCGAAACCCCCCGCCGGTAATGCGCGTGCATCCGCACCCCGAGCCACTTGTCCGGCGTATCCTCCGGATCCATCGGTTCCGTCACCAACCCCGCCGTCCCCGCCGCCCCCGTCGTCAGCCACAACGTCGCCCGCGTCTGACCCGCATCATTGTTGTCCAGCACACACGCCCAGCTCGTCAGATGCTCCGCGATCGCGCCCTTCAACAATGTCGTTCCCGACGGAATCACCGGACTCGGGGCCCCCATCGCCGCTCCGATCACATTCGCCTTCCCCACCAGCGACCACGGCGCCGGATTGTTGCTGATCACCACCGCCGGCACCCCCAGCGACGCCAGTTCCGCCACCACCGCCGGAAACTGCGGCTTCCGCAGATTCGACCGCAAATCCGGATTGTGATCGATATACACCGTCCCAAACGGCTGCGTTCCGTCCGCCGACACCGCGTTCTGCAAATACGCCTTGATCTCCTCCGGCGTGTTCCCGTACGCGTGCGTCCACCCCAACATCATGCTCATCCGATACCGGCTCGGCACCGTCGGATGCCAGCTCCGCTGGTGCGTCACATTCGTCGTCAACGTATTCGCATCCCCCGGGACCAGTTCATACCCGCGGAACGAATGCATCACCTGCTTCAACAAGTTCGTCGCCGAACCCGGCGCCTCGATCAATTCCCCGAACGCCATCGCCGTCGTCAACCCGCACCGCGGCAGGCTCGGCGTCAACGGCCCCGCCTCCGCCGTCGCATCCACCTTGTGCGGGATGTCCGTCGAAAACACCACCAGATCAATCTGATTGGTCAACCCCCGCGTCCGGATATGCCCCAAGACCGGCCCCAATACATGCGTCCGGAACGTCGCCACCGGGATCATCCGCAACAAATCTCCCCCCGAGTAAAACACCGCCGTGTTCGTTGCCGGCAGATACACCACGTTCTCCTCCGGAATGCGCCGCAACCGCTGATACTCATTGGCCACCTCCAGCGACGTCGCACTCCGCGCATTGACCACCATCAGCACGTTCTGCGGGCCCCCGCCCGCCCACACCCCGGCCACCGGTCCCAGCCACGAACTCAACAACGCCGCCAGCCACACCGACCCTCGGGGAATGCGGCCGGCCAATTCAAACGCCCATCGGAAACGCAAACGCATATAAAACAACATCTTCAATTCGGTTAGCTACCACCCCGTTCCACGAATGTCCAACTCCACATCGGACTCACCGCTTCAACAGTTGAGCCTCAGGTTTTGCCGCTCCCGTCCTCCCCACCACCACGCCCAACCCGAAACTCCAAGCCGGCAAATGAAGAACCGTCCTGCGGCGGTTTGGAGTTCTGCGCTTACGCGGTTCGGGCGGTCTGGGCCGGCGGGTTGCGTAAGCACGGAACCTCCAATCCCGGCCCCACGCGGCTCACGCGACTTTTCAAACACGCTCTTCGATAGAGAATTGCGCCAAGATTTTTCGGAAGTTTCACGGCATTTCGTTCTCCAATGTGCCCGACCATGAAACCGCGGTCCGGGTAACCCGAAGGGATTTCAGCCCGCGGATGGAAGCGGTCTGTTTGTTTTGCGGCATCTGCGCCCTACAACTTTCTGTCGCTCTGAGGATGGGGTCGCCATCAGGGGTCATTCAGAACTGCCACCTCTCTGCTCATTCTTGACCTCGCCGTAACTTTCCCGCCACAGAAACGACACGCACCACGCTGATTCTCGCAGGAGAAATGAGCATGAATCGCTGGCAGTTTCTCCTGTTGCTGCCGTCCTCCGTCCTCGCCGTCCGCTCCGTGCTGGCCGGGGGGACGGATTTGCCAGCGATCCAACGCGCCGTTATCGCGCACCATGCGCGGCTGGTCCACGCTGCCTACGAAGACTCGCGGGTGGCGGCGGAGTTGTTGCAAAGGGCAGTCGCGGACTTCCTCAGCGCCCCGAGTGCTGGCCGGCTGGCGACCGCACGGCAGGCTTGGATCGCTGCGCGCGTGCCCTATTTGCAGACCGAAGTTTGCCGCTTCTACGACGGCCCCATCGAGCAGGTCGAGGCGCACGTCAACGCCTGGCCGATGGATGAGGCTTACATTGACTACATCGTCGGCGAGCCACGCGCCGGCGTCATCCATGCGGTGAAGGAGTTTCCCCAGCTCACCAAGGAGCTGCTTCTTTCGCTCAACGAGAAGGAGGGCGAGAAGAACATCAGTGTCGGCTTCCACGCCATCGAGTTTCTGCTGTGGGGCCAGGACACGAATCCCCGAGGGCCGGGCAACCGCCCGTGGCAGGACTACGACTCGGCGAAGGCCACCGCTGCGGAAAGTTCCGTCGCCCGCCGCCGCGAGTATCTGCGGCTGACGTGCGAGTTGCTGGTCGGGCACCTGCGACAGGTCGAGCAGGCGTGGGCACCGGAGCGCACGGACAACTTCCGCGCGCAGTTCGTCACGCAAACGCCCGTGCAATCGCTCACGCTCATCCTCAAGGGTGCGGGCACGCTCGCCGGGCCGGAGCTGTCCGGGGAACGGCTCACGGTGGCTTACGAGACGAAGGAGCAGGAGGATGAGCACTCGTGCTTCAGCGACAACACGCACCACGACTTCATCTACGACGCGCTCGGCTTGGAGAATGTCTGGCTCGGTCGCTACCGGCGCACGAGCGGTGAAGTCATTTCCGGCCCCGGCCTGCGTGACCTGCTCCAGCGCGTGGATGCGTCGCTCGCTGAGAAGCTCACCGCCCAAAGCGCCGCCGGTGTCGCCGCCGCCCGCGCGATTCCCGCGCCCTTCGACCAGGCCATCCTTGGCCCCGACACCGCGCCGGGCCGGCAGGCCGTGAAGCACGCCATCGCCACCTTCCGCGCCCAGTCCGACCTGTTCGCGAAAGCGGGCGCGGCACTGGGCTTGAAGCTGAGGTTCTGAGGGGTGCGATGAAGCGAAATCCATCCACCGGTAGCAGCCGACGTGAGAAGGCTCTGACTTCGATTCCGCGTTGCAGATGGAGCCTCCTCACGTCGGCTGCTACCGTCGGAATATGGCTTTGCCTTGCGCTCTCCTTGGACGCCAGCGAGCCGCCGCCCGCCGACCCGCGCGAGCTTTCCGCCGGGGACGCCACCGTCATCGATGCCAGCCGCCAGGCCTTCTCCCTCCCCGTCCCCGGCCTGACCGAGGTGCAAAAATCCGCGTTCGCCGTCGGCAATTCCTTCTTCAACTTGAACTGGGTCGCCGCGCCCGCGTCCACGGCCGCGCGCGACGGACTCGGCCCGCACTTCAACGCGCGCTCCTGCTCTGCGTGCCACTTGCACGACGGTCGCAGCCGCCCGCCGGAACCGGGCGGTGCGATGTCCGTGATGTTGTTGCGTGTCAGTGTGGCCGGCACGAACGCCCACGGCGGCCCGCGCCCGCACCCGGTTTATGGCGGCCAGATTCAGGGCCGCGCGCTCCCCGGCGTCCCGGCGGAGGCCGACGTGGTGGTGGATTTCGAGCCGGTGCGTGGCGCGTTCGCGGATGGCGAAGCCTTTGAACTGCGTCGCCCGAAGTATTCGCTACGCAACCTTGGCTACGGTCCGGTCCCGGCGAACCTTCTCACGTCCCCGCGCGTCGCGCCCGCCGTCATCGGCCTCGGCCTGCTCGAAGCCGTGGCGGTGGAACATCTCGCCGCGCTCGCCGACCCACGCGACCGCGATGGCGACGGCATCTCCGGCAAGTTGAACCAGGTCTGGAACGCCGCGACGCAGCGCCTTGAGCCGGGCCGCTTCGGTTGGAAAGCCGAGCAGCCGACCGTGCGGCAGCAAGTGGCTGGCGCGTTCAACGGCGACATGGGCCTGACGACCTCGCTCTTCCCGCAGGAGAACCACTCGCCGGCGCAGACCGCTGCCACGCGCCAGCCCAACGGTGGCTCGCCGGAAGTCAGCGACCAAATCCTCGACAGCGTCGCGTTCTACTCGCGCGTGCTGGCCGTGCCCGCGCGCCGGAGCGTGGATGAGCCGCTCGTGCGGCGCGGCGAAGAAATATTTCGCGCCGCGAGGTGCGCCGCCTGTCATCGCGAGCAGCTCACCACGGGCGAGGTTCCCGGCCTGCCGCAGCTTTCCCGGCAGACGATTCGCCCCTACACCGACCTGCTGCTGCACGACGTCGGCGAAGGACTGTCGGATAATCGCCCCGCGTTCACCGCCGAAGGTCGCGAATGGCGCACGCCGCCGCTGTGGGGCATCGGTCTTGTGCCGAAAGTCAACGGTCACTCCTTTCTGTTGCACGATGGCCGCGCGCGGAATCTGACTGAAGCCATTCTCTGGCACGGCGGCGAGGCGGAGAAGTCCCGTGAAGTCTTCCGTGAGCTGCCCCGCGCCGACCGCGAGGCATTGGTGAAGTTTTTGGAATCGCTATGAAAAATCGAGGGCTGAAGCCTAAATCGTTGGCGCTGCTTTGGCGGGTAGGGCGCGGTGTCCTCACCGCGCCGCGAACGGCCGTGGCGCGCTTGGCCTCCGGCGGCGGGGTGAGGACACCCGGCCCTACCATTGCATCGCTGTTCGCAGCCGTGCTCGTTCTCTTCGCCGGTTGCCGGGAAAAGCCCGCCGCCACTCCATCGGCTGCCCCTGTCGCTCCCGCCCGGCCGGCCAAAGTCACCAAGGACGCCGCGCTCGCCGCCATCGGCACCAACGTCATTCTCCCGACCTTGAGCGAGTTCACTGCGAAGGCGGCCAAACTCGCCGCGTCCACCGCGCCGTTCCGCACGAACGCCTCGCCCGAAGCCCTCGCCCGCCTGCGCACCGAGTGGGCCGATGCTTACGCCGCGTGGAGCGAGACGCAGTGGGTTCCCGACCTGCCGTATTACAACCTCGGCGTCTATCTCTGGCCGCCACGTCCGGCGAGCATCGCGGGCGCGCTCGCTGGCAGCACGACCTACGACGCGGCCTACATGGACCAGCTCGGCGCGGCCACGACCGGTCTGTTCGCGCTCGAATACCTCCTCTTCGACCAGACGAACATGGTGCGCCACAAGCAGGGCCAGCCGGTGCCGGGCCTGCCGCGCCCGCCGCCCGCGTGGGATTTGCTGAATGGCGCAGACGGTCCGCGTCGCCGCGCGTATCTACACGCAGTCGCGGAACTGCTCGCGCGACGAGCGCGCGAAGTGGAGGACGCATGGAGGCCCGCCGGCGGAAACGCCATCGGCAAGTTCATGGCCGGTGGGCAGGACAGTCTGGACAAGCTCATCAACCGGCTGCTGGAAAACTCCGAGCGCGCGTTGCAGGAGGGGCTGACGCAGCAAATTGAATTGCGCGAGTTCAAGACCTTCCAGCCGGAGGACGCGCGTGCGATGAGCAGCGGCACTTCGCATCGCGCGGTGGTCGCGGTGATGCGCGGCGTGAAGCGGCACTACGACGGCGGTGAAGGCATCGGGGTGGATGACTACCTCCGCACGCTCGACCCTGCGCTGGCGGACCGGATGCAGGCACACTTCGAGGCGACACTGAAAGCCGTCGAAGCCATCCCCGTCGCGGTCGAGGAACTGGTGAAGACCAACCGCGCAGCCGTGCAGGCCGCCGTGGATACGTGCCGCAAGCTGGAAATCGCACTCAAGACCGACGTGGTGAGCAAGCTGGGCGTGACGCTCTCGTTTGTTTCGACGGATGGAGACTGAGTCGCTGACCTTGGAGCGAGGACGCCCACGTCCGCTCGAATCTCCCCTTGCCGCAGCAGGGCTGCGGACGTGGTCGTCCGCGCTCCAACCCACGCCCGCCGGGTCGCTCGCCGTGTTCCGCATCCTCTTCGGCCTGCTCATGGCCGGGGCGATGGTGCGGGTGCTGGCCAAGGGCTGGGTGGACACGGTGTTCCTCGCGCCCGCGTTTCACTTCAGCTATCCGGGCTTTGACTGGGTGAGGCCACTGCCGGCCGGCGCGATGCCCGCGTTCGTGGCGGGACTGGCGGTGTGCGCGCTGGGTGTGGCGGCGGGCTTCTTCTACCGCGTCTGCGCAGTGCTGTTCTTCCTCGGCTTCACGTATCTCGAACTCATCGAGCGCGCGAACTACCTGAACCACTACTGGCTCGTCACGCTGCTGGCGGGGTTGTGCGCCGTGCTGCCGTTGCATCGCGAATGGTCGTGGGACGCGGCGCATGGACGCGTGGCGCGCGATGCCTTCGTGCCGGCGTGGATGCTGTGGCTGCTACGCTTTCAAATCGCCGTCGTCTATGTGTTCGCCGGCTTGGCGAAGCTGAACGCGGACTGGCTGTTTCGCGCCGAGCCGCTGCGGACGTGGCTGGCCGCGCGGGCGGGTGTGCCGCTGGTCGGCCCGTGGCTTGCCGAGCCGTGGATGGCGTTCGCATTGAGCTGGGCCGGCGCGGCATATGACCTCGGCATCGTCGCCGCGCTGCTCTGCGCACGGACGCGCCCGCTGGCGTATGCGACGGTCGTGGTGTTTCACTTCGCGACAGCGCTGTTGTTTCCCATCGGCTTATTTCCATGGCTGATGGTGGTGGCGGCAACGCTTTTCTTCCCGCCCGGCTGGCCGAGGCGAATTCTTTCGCTGCGTAGCCGCCGCGGTGAGGAGGCGGATGCGGCGGTAGTTCGACCCGTCCGCCTCCTCACGTCGGCGGCTACACCGTGTTTGGTTGTTGCAGTCACGTTCTACTGCGCGGTGCAAATAGCCCTGCCGCTGCGGCCGTTCCTCCAGCAGGAGAACAGCGCGTGGACGGGACGCGGCTTCAACTTTAGTTGGCGCGTCATGCTGGCGGAGCGCTCAGGCCATGTGGAGTTTTCCGCCTACGACCCCGCGACGCAGCGGCGCTGGCGGCTGCCCACGCGCGGTCTGCTCACGCCGTGGCAGGAGCGGCTGATGGCGCAGGAGCCGGAGCTGATTCGCCAGTTTGCCGTGCGGCTTGCGGGGGAACTGCGCCGCGCGGGTCATGCGGGCGTCGAGGTGCGCGCGGACGCCTTCCTCGCGCTGAACGGCCGCCCGCATCAGCGACTGCTCCGCGCCGATGTGAACCTTGCTGGCCCGTTGCCACCGGATTGGATTCTCCCGGCTCCACGCTGACCGGGCTGGGCCGGGCACCGATCGCAACTGTCACAATCTCGCCTCGCCAGTTTGCGCGCTCGAACCAAGCCACGGGTCAGTCCTGAATGGCTCTGGCCCAAGGATCATTCGGAATTGACCCCATTACGAAGGAACGTGCGCTGGAGAAATCCGCCCGCGGCTCGGTCAAAACTCAGACGGTGATGATGGAGAAAAATCCCGCTGGTCGCGGCGCGGCCACATAGACTTCACCGTCCGCGCCGATTCCGGGATAGTCGATCTGGATTAACGGACCGCTGGCAAAGCGCGAAAAGTTTACGGTGGTCCATGCCGTGCTGAGCGTGGCGCGGTAGCGGACGTTGTAGGTGAGAAAGGCCAGTGCCGGAAATGTGAGTTTGAGCCGGTTGCCGCCGCTGACAGGCTGCGACTTGATAGCGCCGAGCGTGAAGCGGAATTCCGGAATGCTCACGCGCAGTTGCGTGGGCGAGAGAAGCCTGGCGGAAAAGGCGCGCAAGCTGCGAAGCGCCGGTCCGCCCAGGAGTTCGCCGTTGGCCTGATAGCGCGAGCCGTGGCAGGCACAGGTGATTTCGTTTTGATGCGCGGCCGGGTTGTAGCTGGCGGGCGGCACCTGGCATTGGTTGTGGGCGCAGGTGGAATCCACGGCAAAAAATTCCGCGGCGGAGTTGCGCGTGAGAACGATGCTGGCCAAACCGGCTGGTGCCCCAGGCAAGGTGAGGACGGCAGAACCATTCACGTTGGCGAGCGCGGGGAAGTCCGCGAGGTTTAACAAAAATTCTCCCGGCGTGGCCCCGTCAGCCAGCACATCGGCGAAAAACCACTTAGTCCCGGCCAGCGTGGTGACGAGACCGAAAACCATGTGCCGGCAGAAATCCCGTCGGGCAATTCGTTCGCTTTTCATTTCAGAAACGGACGTGGCCTTGTTTCCAATGCCACGGGATGCGTTGAGGGTTGGCCAAGTATCATGTGCCGCGGCGGATGGCCGCGAGCCGCCGGGTTCGCCGGCACCGTGGTGTCGAGGTAGTTCATCGAGCTGGTGGTGAGCGGCAATGTGCCCAACGAACGGATGGGAATTTGCCGTTCGGACACTCCGCGGGGCAAGGAGAACTGCCTTTGCATCGAGTTCAATGGCGGAGATTTTCGCCCCACATGGACCGTTGGCAAATGGCGCTTTCGTGACTTTTACAAGCTTGCGCCGGTTTGGCCTGGCCAGCGCGGCTGACCGCAAGGAAACGGTCGGAAATCGCTCGTCCGGAGTCCCCTGTAATGGGGTGGTTCTTGGTACTGATTCTGGATAGGAGCGCGGGGGTTTGCAGCAAGGTCAATAGCACGAACTGACCACTTTATGGTCCCTTTGCCGGCTTGAAACCGGCCTCCCGACCGCTGCTTACGGCGGTGGTGACATACAGCCGATCCCCCAGATCACCGGGCGGAATGTCCCCAACCCGGGAATCCAACCCGGAACCGAATCCCCGCCCCGGTCTCCGCATCCCAGTGGCCGGGCAGATTCACCCCGTCCCACACCCCGCTGGCATTCACCCCGCGAAAGGCTGGCCAATCGCCCACTTCTCCGGCTCAGCTCCGCCCCGGGACCGCTGCCAGAAGCAACATTCCCTACAGCAAAACTGAACCGCCAATACGGGTGCCCGCCAATTTCACGGCCTCGCCTTTCGCCAAGACCAGGCAACCGACTCCCCATGCCCCGGTGAAGCAGGGCCGGCGGCTGCCCGCCGACGGGGAACTCGATCCGTTCTTCAGCGGGTCACAATGGAAAAGATGTTCTTCTCCAGCGCGAGCCCGCCGGCGCGGACCAGTTCCCCGGCGCTGGTCACCCGAAACGCCATCAATGTTCCGGCGTCGAACGCCGTCGCCAGCAGATATGCACCGTCCGGCGAAAGCGCCAATCCCCACGGAATCTTCTCCGCCGGCGTCAATCCCAACAACTCCAGCTCGCCCGTCTCCTTGATCCGATACCGGCTGATCCAGTCGAACGCTCGGGTATGCCCCCGGATACCGGCAAACAGGTAACGACCGTCCGGCGTAACCACGATGTCCGACGAACTGACGCCATCCTTCGGTTGCTCCGCGCCGACCGCGTCGCAGACCTGGCGGAGCTTCAGTTGGCCCGCTTTTTCCAGATCGTAGGCGGAGACCCCCAGATGCTGCTCGTTGCTGAAGAACACAATCGGCTTCGTGGGATGGAAGGCCATGTGCCGCGGCCCGGTGCCTGCGGGAGGATTCGCATTCTTCGGCTCCTGGGCCGTCAACTGCCCGGTGGCTTCGTCGAAGCGATACTGGAAGAGGCCATTGTTCTCTTTGACATACGAGACGTAGGCGAAGCGGTTGTCCGGTGAGGTGAGAATGCAATGCGCCGTGGGCCGCCCTTCATTCAGGGCCGCCACCCGCCGGCCGGGCAGTCCGGACTCATCCAGCGCATAGACATCCACAAAGCCCTTGCCGTAGTCGGCGCTCAGCAGAAACCGGCTGCTGCGGTCCACGCTGAGGTAGGCCGAAGGATGCTGGAAGGCGAACTCCGTGTGCCGCAGAACTGTGCCGTCGTCCTTCAGCGCAATGACCGCCCCCCTCGCCTTGCCCTCGGCCCCCGAAGGCGGCGCGACATAGAGCAGCGGCCGCGTGGGATGTTTGGTGATGGTGGACACCGGAAACCCCAGTTTGACTTCCCCCGCCAGCTTCAATGCCAGCCTGTCCCCGTCCGGTTTCGCCTCCACCACGATCACCCGGCCGCCGATGCTGCAAGGCGCATAGACGTGGAACAATTGGGCACCCCACGCCGAGGTGATCTGGGCGGCGAGGTTTGTCAGCAGGAACAGGGTCAGAAGTTTCATCGGGATGTGAGCAGTTTGATGGGTGTCGAGCCACCGGATTCACCGGTCGGGCCGAAGCAAAACGATGCGGGGATCAAAACGCAAGCCGTCAACCCAACTTCATCGGCGGCACTTCAGCCGGAATCCGGGCGTCCGGAACTCCGGTGCCGGGCGGTTCGCCCGTCGCCCGATCTGGGCCTGACAATCCAGCACAACGCGATTGAGTTCGATCCAATTGACACCAAACCGTTTCGGCCTACGCTCCGCCCGCTTTGCGCCAGGCGAGTGCTTTGAAAGCTGGCGGACTGAATCAATC
Source organism: Akkermansia muciniphila (assembly GCA_945861535.1). GTDB lineage: Bacteria > Verrucomicrobiota > Verrucomicrobiia > Limisphaerales > BJHT01 > BJHT01. The sequence continues at coordinate 16,271 of CAMAUZ010000116.1, forward strand.
AATCAACTCAGCGATGGCAGCCGCATCCACAACAGCCGAACACGGTGGCGGGCACGCTCATCCATCGCCGTTTCGCCGTTTCCTGTCTCTGCTACGGGCCGAGCGCGCCGAGATCGGGAGCATCGTGCTCTTCTCTCTCATTGCCGGGTTTTTGTATCTCGCCACCCCCCTGGCCGTCGATGCCGTGGTGAACAACATCGCCTTCGGGGGCGAACAGCAGGTGTATGTGCAGGCCTTGGTGATCCTGGCGCTGGCGCTGCTTTCCCTCCTGACGCTGCTGGCACTGATCCGCGCCGCCCAGGCCATTGTCATGGAACAGATTCAGTGCCGACTCCTTGTCCGGATGGCGGCCGACCTCGCCTACCGCCTCCCTCGCGTACGCATGGAGGCCCTCGACAGCCGCCAGGGGCCGGAATTGATCAATCGCTTTTTCGATGTCGTGGTGCTCCAGAAGAGCACGACCACCCTGCTGCTGGATGGTTTGAACACGCTGTTCAGCACCGTTATGGGCTTCCTGGTGTTGGGCATCTACCACCCCATGCTGCTGTCCTTCGCGCTGGCATTGTTGGTCCTGGTGGTCGCCGTGGTGTTCCTGCCGATCCGGCGTGGGGTGCGGACCAGTATCCGGGAATCCTATGCCAAACATGCGCTGGTCGGCTGGCTGGAACAGATGATCATGTTCCCGTTGGCGTTCCGCAGCCGGGGCGGCGCGGAATTGGCATGTCAGCGGGCTGACCTCCTGGCCCAGGATTACGTCTCCACCCGCCGTTCGCATTTCCGGGTCCTGATGGGGCAGGTGATCAGCCTCCTCATCATCCAAGCCATCGCCAGTGCTGCGTTGCTGACCATTGGCGGCTGGTTGGTTTTGCGGGGGGAATTGACGCTGGGCCAGTTGGTGGCCAGCGAGTTGATCCTGACCGCGATCGTCTCCGCCTTGAACAAGCTCGGAAAGCATCTCGAGAGCTGGTACGACGCCTTGGCGGCGGTGGACAAACTCGGCTATCTGGTCGATCTGCCGATCGAGCGGGACACCGGCGAAAATCCCAGCCCGGGGGCTGCCGCCGGCATGGCGGTGGAGGTGCGCGACGTGACCTTTGCCTACGACTCGACGCGTCCGGTGCTGGAAAATTTCTCCTGCCGCATTCCGCCGGGGGCGCGGGTCGGCCTCGTTGGCGCGGCGGGCCATGGAGCCAGCACCCTGCTGGATATTCTTGCGGGGCTGCGTCAGCCGCGGTCAGGCACCACCCTGCTGGACGGTTTGGATCTGCGGCATTGGCGGCACGAGGCCATCCGTCGCGATGTGGCACTGGTGCGCGGTCACGACCTGGTGGCCGGAACCGTTATCGAAAACATCCGCTTGGGACGTGCCGAGGTCTCCTTGCAGGAGGTCCAGGCGGCGCTGCAAAAGGTCGGGTTGCTGGATACCCTCCTGCGCCTTCCCGACGGATTGGACACCCGCCTCAGCCCGGGCGGAGCACCGTTGTCGAGTTCCGTGCGAAGTCTCCTGGTGGTGGCACGGGCCATCGTCGGGCGTCCCCGTTTGTTGCTGGTGGATGAGACGCTGGAAGGATTGGATGTCGAATTCCTTCCCGCCCTGCAATCTTTGCTGCTCGACCCCGCCCACGGATGGACGGTCATCCTGGTCACCCGCGACCCCGACTGGGTGGCCCGGTGTCATCCGATCATTCACCTGGGCGAGTTCCATCTCAGCCAACCGCCTCAATCCAGCCCCAATCCGCCGGTCAAATGAGTGCCGCGCCCGATTCGCATCACCCGCCGTCGGCACCCGGTGCCGCCATGCCGATGCTCGACCACCGTTCCGGTATGCGGGCGCTGGAAATGGCACGGCCGGGCAGGTGGCTGCGGTGGTTCGGCCGCTGGCTGGCATGCGGTTTTGTGTTGGTGCTGGTCGGCCTCCTGTTCCTGCCCTGGCGGCAGTTTATCAGCGGCACCGGACGGATCGTAGCCTACAATCCCCTCGAGCGCAGCCTCACGATCGAGGCCCCGCTCACCGGGCGATTACAGAAGGCCCGGGTGGTGGAAGGCCAGTTGGTCGCCGCCGGCGAGGTCCTGTTTGAAATCATGGACAACGATCCCAATCTTCTGGTCAACCTGCAGCGGCAGCGCGACGCCGCCATTGCCCGCAAGGACGCCACCCGCACCCGGATCGAATCGTTGCAGACCCAGTTCGCCGAGCAGGAACGCGCGCTCCCGCTGGCCATCGCCGCCGCGCGCACCCGGCTGGCGGCCGCGAAGTTCTCGGCCGACACCGCCCGGCAGCAACTCGACCGGATCAAATCCCTCTTCCAGGATCAGCGCGGTCTTGCCTCGCAACGCGATTACGAACTGGCATTGCTGGAGCGCGATCGGCAGGCCGCCGAATTGGAACGTGCCCAGGCCGAACTCGACCGCACCCCGGTAGATCTGCGGGCCGCCATGAGCGGCACCGCCGCACAGCGCGATTCCGCCCGTGCCGAACTCGCCGCCGTCGATCAATCCCTCGTCGCCCTCGACATTCAGATCAGCCAGACGCTCATGCAAAGAGTCACGGCACCCCGGGCCGGGATTGTCTTTCGCGTCCAGGCCACCGAGGGCACCTACCTCCGCGCCGGCTCCCCGCTCTGCACCATTGTCGCCAAAACCGAAACCCGCATGGCGGAACTGTTGCTGAGCGGATTGGACATGCCGCTGGTCACCCCGCGCGAGGTGGATGCCGCCGGCAAAGTGACGCGCGAAGGCAGTCCGGTGCGCCTCCAGTTCGAGGGCTGGCCGGCCCTCCAGTTTGTTGGCTGGCCCAGTGCCGCTCGCGGCACCTTCGGCGGCGAAGTCGTGCTGGTGGACCCCACCGACAACGGCAAAGGCAAATTCCGCGTGCTCGTGGCCGAGAAACCCGACGTGGTTCAGCGCCGTAACGGCCGCACCGAGACGGTCGCGTGGCCGGACGCCCGCTGGCTCCGTCAGGGCGTGCGGGTCAACGGCTGGGTGCTCCTGCGACAGGTGCCGCTCTGGTTCGAGGTATGGCGGCAGCTCAACGGCTTCCCACCCGTGCTCACCGAAGAACAATTGGGGCCAGGCAAATGATCCCCGGCCGCCATCTGTTCACCGCCTTGTGCGGACTCTGGCTCACCCTCGGCGCACCGAGCCTGACACGCGGACAAGTCGCACCTCCGCCGCGCCGGGTGACAACTGCCTCAGCTTCGCTCGCCGGACCGAGCCTGACGCGCGGACAAGTTGCGCCCCTGCGACTGGAAGAGGTCCTGGCCGGCGTCACCAACCAGTATCCGCCGCTGCTCGCCGCCTTGATCGAACGCGACGTGGCATCCGGCCGCCTCCAAAGCTCCCGCGCCCCGTTTGATTTCAACGTCTTCGCCAAGATTTTCAGCAACCCCACCGGATTTTATGATTCCAGCACCGTGGATGCCGGCTTCGAGCAGTTCACCGGTTGGTGGGGCAGCACGATCTTCGGCGGCTACCGGCTGACGCGCGGCGGCACGTTGCCGGACTACGACAAAGACCGCACGCAAAGCGCGGGTGAACCCCGCATTGGTTTCCGGCTGCCGTTGCTGCGCGATGGCGCCATCGACCGCCGTCGCGCCGCCGTCCTCAAGGCGCGGCTGGACCAGGAACTGGCCGACCCCTTCATTCAACGCCAGCATCTTGATTTCATCCGGGCGGCGTCCGTCGGCTACTACGCCTGGCTTGCCGCCGGCCAGCGCCTGCGACTGGCGGAAGACCTCCAGCGCATCGCCAACGACCGCGGTGCCGCCCTCACCAATCAGGTCAACTCGGGCCTGATTGCCCGCATCGCCCTGAAAGACAACGAACGCCTGATTGTCTCCCGCGGCCTGGCCGTCGTCCAGGCGCGCCGCCGCTTCGAGGCTGCCGCCATCGCCCTGTCCTTGTTCTATCGCGACACCGGGGACAGTCCCCTCGTGGCCGGCCGCGAACGGCTGCCGGCTGAATTCCCCGCCGCCCCGCCGCCCAACCTCGCGGAGTTGGCCAACGACATCGAACTGGCCATCAGCGCCCGGCCGGAACCGCGCCGCCTCAAGCTGGCCATGGACAAGCTCGCTGTGGATCTCCGCCTCGCCAAGAATCAACTGCTGCCCCAACTCGATGCCGGGGTCACCATCAGCCAGGACTTCGGTCGCAAGCTCTACAAGGATAAGAGCGATGTGGACACGCAACTGGGCCTGGAATTTCGCCTTCCCCTGCAGCGTAGCGAAGCCAAGGGGAGGGTCAGCGAACTCAACGGTCAACTCGAACAACTCACCAAGGAGGAACGTTTCGCCCGCGATCGCATCGCCGCCGAGGTGCGCGATGCCGCCTCTGCACTCGGCGCAGCGCATGAGCAAATCCAGCAGGCCCGTCTCAACGCCAGCCTCGCCGCCGAACTGCAGGCGGCCGAGGCCGAACGCTTGCGCCGCGGTGCCACCGATCTGCTCGCCCTCCAGTTGCGCGAGCAGGCCGCCTTTGACGCCCGCGTCCTCGAAGTCGATGCCCTGGCCGAATACTTCCGGGCCCTGGCTGACTTCCGCGCCGCCATCGCCCGGGACGGCCGGCGGCCGGCGAATCCCCGCCCTTAGCCGTAACGATTCAGTCGGGCCGATTTTCTTCGACCACAGAGACACGATGAACACAGAGAAGAAAGAGGGACGGCACCGGCTCCAGGAAGTTACCAATCAGTGAAGGACGAACGACCAGCGAGTCCGTGGTTTTTCTCTGTACTACAACTCTGCAAAATCCTCCGGCGCCGCGAGGATTTTCCCCGGGGCGCGGCTGTGTGCGCGGAGCACCAGCCGCAGCAGGTTGGCCGCACGGAACGCCTCCGATTCCAACGGGTGCCTCTGAGGATTCGGGGCCGCTGCGGCTGGTCCTCGGCGGACACAGCCGCGCTCCTTCGGTTGCGGCCCGGCCGCCCTGTGTTCATCGTGTCTCTGTGGTCCAAAAGATTCGGTTCAACTGAATCGTTACGGCTTAGCCGTAACTAGTGTCTGGCCGAAAACGCGCGTTTTTGGAAACGGGGCGCGACGCGGAGGGGGTGCGCAGGCGGTGCGCGACGGATTTTTCCTCCGGCGACGGATAAATCACCCAAATTCTCCGTTTTTAGGCGCATCGCTCCTGGCGG
>CAMAUZ010000117.1 GCA_945861535.1 Akkermansia muciniphila
GTAGTGCCCGTCCGCATTGCGGTTGAGCAACGAGCGCCCGCCGAAGTGCAGCTTGCTCAGATGCCCCACCGCCTCGTGCTGCGCGATCAGGAGGTTCAGGTCCCGCTCGCTCAACGTGCGCTCACCCTTGCGCTGCAAATGCTCCGCCACCGCCCAGCACGCGGTGCGCAGCGCCTTCGTCGTGATCCCGCCCTTCCCCTGCTCGGCCAGCTTCCGCTGCTCGCGTTCCAGCCACGCCTCGGTGAGCGCCTGATACACCTGATACTCGCCCCACTCGCCAACGAGCAGTTTGGAGTCCACCAAATCCTCGATGTGCGCCAGGAGCATCGGGCGGCCACTGAGGTCGCGCATCCGCGTGACCAGCTCGCGGGCCTTGAGCTTCTTGGTGTTCTCGGTGAACCAATGGAGCCAGCGCGCGGGATAGCGCTTATCGAGGTATTTCTCGACCTGCTCCTCGTTGAACAAGGAGAGGAAAATCATCGGGCACGAGAACCCGTCCACCTTCACCCGTACTTGCACCCGGAAGGTGTCCAGTTCCGTCTCGGGAAAAAACTGCGTGCGGCACGAGAGGATGACGCGGCGGAAATGTTTGGTGGCGGCGAGCAGTTCCAGGAGCCGGGGGCGGATGTTGCCCCAGGCGGTGCGGTCCTCGTCCAGCGCGTCGAGCAGCAGCACCGTGTCGCCGGGCGCGGGGACGGCCTTGATGCGGTCGAGGGTGTCGGCCCCGAGCTTGAGGAGTTCGCAGTGAATCTTGGTGGGCCAGAACTGGAGGAGCTGGGCCAGCTTGAGCATGACGAGCAGCGAGCTTTTCCCCATGCCGGCATCGGAGAGGACGAACATCACATTCCGGTCGGCGCCGGACACCGCGAACTCCCCCGCGAGAAAGCCATTGATGGTTTTGAACACCGCGCTTTTCACGTCCGGAAACGGGTCGGAGTCCTCGTGGCGGTTGGCGGGATTGATCTGCTGGCAGTCCGGCTCGATGTAGTAGCGGGCGAGCTGGCGCGGGTCACCGAAGTCCTTGAGAACCTGCTGAATCTCCCGGTCGCGCGCGTTCCAAATCTTCTTGAGATTTTCCCACAATGGCTTGAGCCATTTGGGGGACAGAAACAGGGAGGTGGTCGTGACTGGTTCCGGCATACGCCGCCACGCTAGCCAGGGCGCGGACGCACAAGCAAGCCGCGCGTCGTGCCTTGTGGGAGACGACGTAAGGAGAACCCGAGCGGCACTATGGCGCCGCGTGAGGCCATCGAACCCAAACGGTGGGGGGATACGTTGACCGACTCTAAATCCGTCCCCAATCGGGGCTCGGCGGGGCAAAAGGAAGTCAGAACCTCCTTACTTGCCTTTCAACAACGCGGCGACAACGGCCCCGATGGCTGCGAGGACAAGGGGCCAGAAGAACTTCTCTTTGAATTTGGTTTTCGCGTCGCGTTTCTGCCAATCCCACAAGGCGGTCGTGCGCGACTGACAGTCCTTCACTATCTGGCAGAATTTCTCGATTTCGCTGTGGTAGGCCTCGAGATTCTGCAGAGTAGGGTCGCCGATGTCCTTGGCATTCCTTCGTTCCGCAATGGCGTGGTCGATTCGTTCGATCTCAACCAAATGAGGGTAGTAGTCACTGTAAACGGCATGAATCGCTTCATTGGAAATGCCTTCCATGGCTTCCGCGATGCGAATCTTGCAACTGACCGCCAGTCCATCCAGGGCATCATAGGCGGCGCGAAACAGGTGTCCGCGCGCCTTGTCAATTTGCAGGGCGAAGTAACCATTGGGTTTCTTACCTTCGCTGGGCGGCAGGACTTCCTCCAAGGCACGCATCAGATGATCCAACGCGTCCCGCTGTTCCTTGAAGATGGCGATGTTGCTCTTGGATTCCGTGTCGAGCTGTTCGGCGAGTAGTACCAGCCTTTTCGTCTTGGTGTAGAGCGACACCAATTCGCAAAGCTGACTTTCCTCCGCGGGTTGCACGGCGCCTCGAAGTTACCGCTGCCCTGGTAGCTTAAGCCGCAGGCCAGCGGCGATATACGCCCGCTGTTCCGACTCGGTCCGAAACAAGTCCCTGATCAACCGGATGCTCCCGCGATGAATCAATTGGTAGCGGGCAGTCTCCGCCCGAACCACTTCTCCTTTCGCGTAATCCTGATTCAGCACGGCCCGTTCCTCGGTCGTCAGTTTCATTATGTGCAATAGTTGGTTAACAGCGCTGCTGGCAAAGGGATTCTTTGAGCAGCCAGAGCGGCTTCACAAGCTGTTTTCCTGCCCCTTTGTCAATTTGTTTTCCAAGTATGAAACCCGCTGGGGCACATCTTGTGGTGCGGCCCCTCGGGAACGCGGCCCGCTGGACCGCGTGCCGGGTAATGAAACCCACTGCGCCCGCGTCTGTTTGGGTTTACTCGGCATACGCCCGGGCCGCCCGGCAGGCTTCCTTGAGTTTCCCCTCGCGCAGCCAGTCCAGCGGACGTCGCCCGACCGGACCGCCCTTCCCCTGCAAAAAGAACAGCACCTTTCCCCACGCATTGAGCCGCTCGTCCTGCTGAAGAATAGCGAGCACATCCGTGAACCCGGCGAGGACCTCGCCATGCTCATTGAACTGCCACCGGGGAAACCGCGCCGCCTGCAACCGCTCCTCGCGCCACGCCAGCAACCGCCCCGCCGCCAGCCGCTTCAACACCGCCGTCTTCGAAATCCGCAGCATCCGCGCCACCTCCTCCGAGGACAGGCTGCCGCCCTCCGCCTCCGCCAGCTGCTGCCGGGTTTCCATCCCCCGCATCACCGCCCGCGCCAGCCTGGCCGCCCGCGGCTCCCGCGTCCCGAGCGAACGGTCGAAGGCGACGTTCAACAACCGCGCCAGCGTCGCCGGGCCGTGCTCCCGATGTCGGCGCAGCACCCCGCTGAGTTCATCCACCAGCGCCCGCTCGTTCGCCGGCAGCCGCCCGGCACCCGGCCGTCTCTCCAGTGTCAGTGTCATAGTGCCGCCACCGTGGCGGCGGTTGTCAGGGTTGTCAATTTAGACAACCTTTCCAACTATCTTTCGGGCGCATTGCAGTTTCTTGCACGCGGCCTCGCCGCACGCGCCGCGTGAATTTCTCCCCGCCCGCGGAACGGGGAAAGGTCAGGGCCGCGCACAGCGCAGCCCTACCACGATGCGGTAGGGACGCGTTGCGCGCGTCCGTAACCCTCCCCCCCGCCGACGCTCTCGCCCGCCCACGACACGCGAAAACCACCCCGGCCGCGGAACGGGAAGGGTCAGGGCCGCGCGCAACGCGGCCCTACCAGTAAGAATTGGTTTGGCCCCCGGGGCGCAGGCGGCATTTACTACGGCCCTTCATGAACTACCGCGCTGTTTGCTCCCTGGCCCTTGGATTGTGTGTTGTCGTCGGGCCGCTCGCGTCTCCCGCCCACGGCGCGGAGGCCACGAATCGGTTTGGGTTCACGGAGTTTCTCCTCGTGCCGCTGCGGGTTCATCTGCTGTCCGCCACGGTCGCGACGAACCTCTCGACCACGCTCACGGAGAAGGACATCGACCGTATCCTGCCGAAGATGAACCGCGTCTGGGCGCAGGCGGGCGTGCATTTTTACGTCGAGTCACTCGTGCGCGAGGAGGCGGCGGGACAGGATGGCTACGCCGAGCGCGCCCGCACGAATGAGCCGCCCGCGTTGCTCACCCTGCGGCCCGAGGCGACGCGGAGCAGCAATCAGTTTCACATTTACTATCTCCATCGCTGCCAGCCGAACGGCATCTACATCGGGCCGGGCGGCATCTTCGTGAAGGACACCGCGTCCCTGCGCAAGGTCGAGGGCGGGATTGATGAGCCGCTGCCGCGCGTCAGTTCGCACGAGCTAGGGCACGCCTTCACGCTGCAACATCGGCAGGACGTGACGAACCTCATGGCCTCGGGCACGACCGGCACCTGGCTGAACGATGCCGAGATCAAGCAAGCCCGCGAGGCCGCGAAAAAGAAGGAGTGGATTCAGCCCGCGCCCGACGTGTTGAAACGTGCCGACGAATTGGACAAGGCGGGGAAGGGCGACGAAGCGAAGAAGCTTTTCGGCATTGTCGCCGCCGTCCCGATTGACGTGGAGGAAACGCAACGCGCCCGGCGGTGGGTGAAGGAACGGGAGAAGCCGTGAACCGCGGGCCTGCAAGCGCTGCCAGGTAATCGCGCGCCACCCGAGGAGGGCGGGCGGCAGGCCACGAGTTTCTGGACGGCTCCCGGTGCAGGCAGGCACTGGCGGCGAGACGCCGCCGGAACTCGCAGGCGGGGACGCCTGCGGTACGGGGGGGGCGGCGCCGAATCTTTGCTCGCTTTGCGGACTTTTCGGCGGGCAACATCGCCGGCCAGCAATCACGCAAAATCACTTATGAAACCTCTGTTTTTTCAGCGAAATCCGGTTCGTTCTTTTTCCATCAAACTCGCCGCGCTAGTCGGGCTGCTGCTCGGGATGGGCGGCGCGCCTGATCCGGCGGCGGCGGCGGACAAGGCGATGTTCGACGGGGCGAAGCGGGTGGTGTTCCTCGGGGACAGCATCACGTATGCGGGACAGTACGTGGAGTTCATCGAGGCGTATTTTCGCACGCGGAATCCGGAGCGGGCGGTCGAGATCATCGACATCGGGCTGCCGAGCGAGACGGTGAGCGGGCTGTCGGAGGACGGTCATGCGGGCGGGAAATTTCCGCGGCCGGATTTGCACGAGCGGCTGGTGCGCGTGTTGGAGAAGAGCAAGCCGGACCTGGTGGTGGCGTGCTACGGGATGAACTGCGGGATTTATCTGCCGTTCGCCGAGGAGCGGTTGGCGAAATATCGCGAGGGCATCCTGAAGCTGCGCGAGCGTTGCGCGGCGGTGGGCGCGAAGGTGCTGCACGTCACGCCGCCGACGTTTGACGAGGTGAAGGGCGGGAAGCCGGGCTATGGCAACACGTTGGACCGCTATTCCGAATGGCTCGTGTCGCAGCGCGCGCAGGGCTGGGACGTGGTGGATTCGCACACGCCGATGAACCGGTATCTGGCCGAGCGGCGGAAGATAGATCCGAAGTTTTTCCTCGCGGGCGACGGCGTGCATTGCAACGAGACCGGGCACTGGCTCATCGCGCAGCAGATTCTCCTGCATCTCGGCGCGAAGGACCTCGCGGCGGCCGATGGTCCGGAGGCGATGCTCGCGTCGCACCCGAACGGCGAGGCGGTGCTCAAGCTCGTGCAGCAGCGGCAACGGATGCTCAAGGACGCGTGGCTGTCGGAATGCAAACATCTGCGGCCGGGCATGAAGGCGGGCATCCCGGTCGCCGAGGCGCAGGTGAAATGGGCGGAACTGGAGAAGCAGATCGCGGCGGCGGCGAAGGGGAAATAGGACGGCGTGTGAAGTTTTTCTTCCTGCTGCTTTGGCTCGCGGTTGGTTCGCCTTCCGTCATCGCGGCGGCTTCGGCGGCAGCCACGGTCGCGGGGGTTTCCCTCGCGGGAGATTTTGGGGAGCCGCGGGTGATTGTGCCGGCGTCGGCGGAGGCCGGGCTGGCGCATCATTCGTGGCCGAAGGTGGTGCGGGCGAAGGACGGGACGTTGGTGGTGGCGTTCATCGCGGGGCGGTTTCACGGCTTCCACGGCGAGGGCTGCCCGGCGGTGGCGATTTCCACCAATGACGGCGCGACGTTCAGCCCGCCGACAGTGCTGAAGCGGTTCACGGCGAAGAGCGAGTACACGTCGGCCGGCAACGTGGCGCTGGGCGTGGCCGACGACGGCGCGGTGGTGCTGCTGGCGATGGCGTATCGCGCCAATGTGGCCAACACGGTTGTGGGCTGGCGCTCGCCGGACGGCGGGCGAACGTGGGCGGCGGCGGATACGGCGACGCTGGATCGGAACCAGACGGGTTCGGTGTTTGGCGGCGTCCCCGCGGTGCCGGGCAAGGGGTTGGCGGTGTTCGGACATTTCCGGCAGGGATCGTTGCCGCAGAGCCAGGGGTTGTGGTTCGCGTGGTCGGAGGACGGCGGCAAGTCGTGGGGGAAACCGCGGGCGTTTTCGGAGCAGGGATTGGTCGAGCCGGCGTTTGTTTTCAGCGGCGGGCGGTTCATCGGTTTGGTCCGCACGAAGGACACGGCGGATCATTACGTGCAGTTCACCAGCGGGGATCGGGGCGCGAGCTGGCAGGTGACGGAGCGCGGGATTACGTCGGATCACACCGGGCCGGTGTCGCTGCCGTCGCCGTGTCTGGTCACCGACCCGGCGCATCCGGGGCGGCTGTATGCGTTGGTGTCCGAACGGTTCGGGGACAAAGCGCCGGGGGGCCTGCTCGGGCGCGTGGTGCTGTGGACGGCGGAGGCGAAGGAGCTGCACTGGAAGCGGCTGGGCGAGGTGGTGCGTTTCCCGCGGGCGCTCGGGGCGCGCCGGGACATCACGTATGCGTGGATGACGCCGCTCGGCGGCGGGGAGTGGTTCACGGTTTTTTACTGCGGCCTCGTTCACGGGCCGGCGGACATTTACGGAATGAAGCTGCGGCTCGCGGAATCGCGGTAGGTTTTCCTCACGGCGGCGGATGCAGCGGTCCGGCGAACGCGTCGCGGCCAAACTGAATCTGAACCGCCATCGCCGAAGGGGATTTGGCAAAGGAATGGAGGCAGGGGAATGAAGAAAAAAAGGTTCCCCGTCCCCATTCCTTTGCCTCCATTCCTTTGCCCAAAACTCCGCTGCCCCCCCGCGCGCCCGTCGGCACCGCGCCGTTTCGACGCTCGAAATCTCGTGACGTCGTCTCGGACGCGGGAACTCGCGGGCGGACCGCCCGCGCTCCTGAGTTGACCCGCGCGGCGGGAAAACCATAGCGTGCGGATGTGGAAAAAACTTCGACCAGCGGGAATTTTATGCGGGGGCTGGAGACGTTTCTGGAGACGCCGATGCCCCGGACCTACCTGAATTTCGTCGGCCGACTGTTGCTCACGTTGCTCGAGACGGTGCAGGGGTTGGGGGCGTTCGCGTTGATCACGTTGGGGGTGGTGTTCACGCATTCGCAGGTGGCACCGCGGCTGATGCGGCCGATCATCCGGGCGCAGATTTTTCGCGCGGGGGTGCGGCTGCTGCCGGTGGTCGGGTTCATGGGGGTGGCGCTGGGATTGGTGATCATCGGGCAGACGGTGTCGTTGCTGACGAGCGTGGGGGCGCAGAATTACACGGGGATGGTGATGGTGACGGTCGTGGTGCGGGAGCTGGGGCCGATCGCGGCGGCGCTGCTGGTGCTGACGCGGGTGGGCGCGGCGATCGTGATCGAGCTGGGGACGGCGCGGGCGCAGGGCGAGGTGGAGGCGCTGGAGGCGCTGGGGATTGATCCGATTCATTATCTGGTGGTGCCGCGGGTGTTCGGGCTGGCGGTGGCGAGCTTCGCGCTGACGATGTACCTGATCATCGTGGCGATTCTCAGCGGGTATGTGTTCGCGTTTGTGCAGGATGTGCCGCTGAAGCCGGGGGATTATTTCTCACAACTGGCGCAGGCGCTGCGATGGCAGGACTTCGCGTTGCTGGCGGTCAAGACGGTGTCGTTCGGGAGCATCATCGCGGTGGTGTGCTGCTATCAGGGGCTGGCGCAGCGGCTGCGGATCGAGGACGTGGCGGCGGCGACGATTCGCGCGGTGATGCATTCGCTGGTGGTGTGCGTGCTGCTCGATGCGGTGTTCATCGTGATTTACATCGTCATGTAGGCCGCCATGGAAACGAACTCCCCCACCCCGCCGAATACGCCGTTGCTTGAGTTGATCGACGCGGCGGCGTTTGGCGTGGACGCCCCGCAGGTCGTCACGGTAGAAGGGATCAACTGGCGGGTCATGGCGGGGGATTTCTGGGTGGTGGCGGGACTGCCCGGCTCGGGGAAGAGCGACCTGCTGGCGACGGCGGCGGGGTTGCAGCGGCCGGAGCGGGGGCAGCATCGGATGTTCGGCGCGGAGACGGCGGAGTTGGATGAGGTCGAACTGTTGCGGCGGCGGTTGAAGGTGGGGATGGTTTTCGAGCATGGCGGGCGGTTGTTCAGTCATCTGACCCTCGCGCAGAACATTGCGCTGCCGCTGTGTTATCACCAGAACCGCACCGAGGAGGGCGCGGGCGAACTGGTGGCGACGATGCTCGGATTGATCGGGCTGGCGGCGGCGGCCGACACGTTGCCGGGACGGCTCAATCGCAACGCGCGGCAGCGGGCGGCGCTGGCGCGGGCGCTGGTGCTGCGGCCGGAGATTCTGCTGCTCGACAATCCGCTGCGGGGGTTGGACCCGCGGGAGTGCCGTTGGTGGCTGGACATGCTCGACCGGCTGGCGGCGGGGCACCCACAGTTGGGCGGTCCGCCGGTGACGCTGGTGGTCGCGACGGATAACCTGCGGCCGTGGCTGGACCACGGGCGCCAGTTCGGTTTCTTGAACCAACGCGGCTGGACGCCGCTGGGTGACCGGGCGCAGGTGATCGGCTGCGAGGATCCGCTGGTGCGCGACCTGTTGCCGGGTTGAAAGGAATTATTCTATGGCATTGCAAGATCTCACCCCGCAACTGCGCACCCGGCTGAGCCGGGTCGAACGGATGGTCGGCCTGTTCGTGAGCGTGGCGACGCTCGTGCTGTTCACCGGCTTTTTTTATTACCTGTACCACACGGCGCAGAAGAAAGGCTGGTTCCTGACCAAGGCGCCGTATTTCGTTTATCTCCGCAGCGGGGCGGGCTTCAAGGTGGGCGACACGATCCGGTTGATGGGCTTCGAGGCCGGGGCGATCACGAAGATCACGGCGGCCAAACCTTACGAATACGATGAGAAGGGCCGGATGGTGGATGTGTACATCGAGTTCGTCGTCCATTCGCCGTTCTACGGCTACGTGTGGGATGACTCGGTGGTGAAGATTCGCTCCGCGGGTCTGCTCGGTTCGCGGTTTCTCGAGATCACCAAGGGCGGCACCTCGGGCAGCACGAACAAGCTTTATCCGACCTTCGAGGAAAGCGGCGGCCAGCTCAGCAAAATTCTCCTGCCGGAGCAAAAGGCGTACACCAACTTCCTGGCGGGTGCGAAGTATCACCTCGAAGCCGACGAGCCGCCCGAACTGTCGTCGCAGCTCGATGACGTGGTGAAGCAGGTGAAGGCCGCCATTCCGACGATCCTGAATCTGACCAACCAGATCGCCGCCGTGATGGCCAACGCGCAGAACATCAGCTCGAATGTGAACACGCTCAGCTCCAATGCCAACCGGCTCATCACCGCCGCGCAACCAATCGTCACGAACCTCGCGGTGATCACCGGCAACCTGAAGGAACCGCGCGGCTCGCTGGGCGACTGGCTGATCCCGACCAATCTCAACAGCCAGTTGGAACAAACCCTCGGCACGACGCGCCTCACGCTCACCAACGCCAGCGCGACCCTGACCAACCTCTCGGCCACGGTGGTCACCGCCGGCGCGACGATGACCAATCTCAGCACCACGCTCACCAACGTGAATCTCACGCTCCTCACGGCCAACCAGTTCGTCGGTCACACCGACACCAACCTGACGACGCTGCTGGATAACGTGGGCAGTTCCCTCACCAACCTCGCCAACCTGACCAGCAACCTGAACGCCCAGGTGCAAGGCAACCCGCAGTTGGTGGCGGAGATCGGTCAAGCCATCGTGAACGCGGACCAATTGATGCAGGGTCTCAAGCGCCACTGGCTGTTGCGTTCGGCGTTCAAGACGAACAAGCCGCCGGCCACCGCGCCAGCGCCGAAGAAATGAGCGAGGGGAAAAAAGCTCAAAGTTCAAAGCTCAAAGCTCAAGGGAAGTACCAAAGCTGAAGGTTCAATCTGAGCGGGTCGAGGGACGGTCTGAGCAAGCGTCGGGTTCCTCTCCCATGCCCGGCCATGTGCCGGGGGCACGTGAGAAACCAGCCGGTGGTGAAGCGCAGCAGAGCCACCGCCCCACAGGGCGCTGCGCCCGGCGGGGCGCGAGAGGTGGTCCCCATCGCTGCCGCGCATCATCATAGGTGCGGCGAATCATTCGGGAAATTGCCCACCTGCTGACGCCGCCTCCGGGGCGCAATCTCCTTTTGGGACATCAATTTACGGTGGTTCCGCAGCGCTTCACCACCGCTAATTTCTCTGATCCCGCCGGGATCCAGGAGCTTGGACCTTCCGTTGAGCTTTGGGCTTTGAGCTTTGAGCTTTCGCCCCCCTTCCCTTGAGCTTTGGGCTTTGAGCTTTGAGCTTTCGCCCGGTTGCCGAGCCAGACCAGACGGAGTCCTTCGAGGGTCAGGAGCGGGCGGACGGCGGTGATCTCGGGCATTTGCGCGGCAAGGAGGTGGGCGTAGCCGCCGGTGGCAATGACGGGGAGGGTGTCAGTTTGCAGTTCGCGTTTCAGGGCGGCGATCAGTTCGCGCACGAGGCCGCGGTAGCCATGGACGGCGCCGATGAGCATGGCTTGCTCGGTGTTCTTCCCGATGACGGCGCGGGTGTCGCGGATGCGGATGCGCGGAAGGAGCGCGGTCTTTTCGTGGAGGTAATCGGTCATCGCCGCAAGGCCGGGGGCGATGATGCCGCCGACGTAGTTGGCGCGCCTATCGACGACATCGAAGGTGACGGCGGTACCGAAATCCACGACGACCGCGGGCGCGCCAAAGTGGTGGTGCGCAGCGACGGCGTTGGCGAGGCGGTCGGGACCAATGGTGGCGGGCTTGGGGTAATCAATGCCCACGCCGGTGATCGTGGCGGGCGTGAGTTCGAGGGCGGCTGCGCCGGAGATTTTTCCGATGAAGGTTTGCGCGAGCGGTGTGGCTTTGGGAACGACGCTGCATAAAGCGACGCCGATGAGATTCGCGCGACCGATAAACTTCGTGACGGCGACAGGGGCATCGCCAGTGAACCAGTCGGCAGTCTTGATGTTAGTCTGACGGAAGACGCGGTCGGCGCGGGCGAGGCCGAGATGCGTGTGGGTGTTGCCGATGTCGAGGAGGAGGAGCATGGGAGTGGCGACGGGTGGAATCGGAGACGTGCTTAGGCAGCGGGAACCGGAGTTTGAACCACAGAGACACGATGAACACAGAGAAGAAACAGGAACGGCAGCGGCTCCAGAAAATCACCAGTCGGCGAAGCAATTCCGCCCCGTGATTGCTTCGTTTTCTCTGTACCCCAACACTGCAAAATCCTCGCGCGCCGCGAGGATTTTTCTCGGAGCGCGGGCGTCCCACCCGCAGCAGCTACGCACCTGCGAGGGCGCACCAACTTTCCAACGCCTCGGTTCCGATGTCGCCGCTGCGGCCGGGACGGCCGCGCTCCGGTTTGGTTGCGGCTAGGAACAGGCGCAGCGGTCGGAGCCGCCGACGTGAGGGGGCAGGGATCTCCGCACGGCGCGCGGTCCGCCTGCTCACGTCGTCGGCTGCCTGGTGGTTTCCGCTGCCAACCCCGGCGTCTTTCTGATCTCTGCGGTGTTCTGTTTCCCCTCCGCGTCTGCGTGCGGTCCGATTCCACAGAACACCGCAGAGATTGAAAGGACCCAGCGGGCGACGGGCGGAAGAGAACAGTGGCGCGAACGAGAACGGGCGTGAGACGGCAGGGGAATTTTGGGCAAAGGAATGGCGGCAAAGGAATGGGGACTGGGAGACTTTTTGTCTTCATTCCTTTGCCGCCATTCCTTTGCCAAATCCGCTGCGGCAGTCGGGGTTCGGAATCGGACGGATCAAGGTGCGTTGGCTGGCGGAGGGTCTCGCGCGGCACGCAATCCGCCTCCTCACGGCGGCGGCTACAAGAGGAGGCGTTCATTTTTCCATGGTCACGTCGCCGCCGATGATGCGTTCGAGGCGGCCGTGTTCGGTGCGGAGGAGGAGCGCGCCGTCTTCGTCGAGGGCTTCGGCGCGGCCGTGCAGGCGGCGGTCGCCCATGTGAATGGTGACCGGCTGGCCGAGGGTGGTGCAGCGTTCCGCCCATTCGTTGGCGACGGCTTCAAACTGTCCGCCGGTGATGCGGGCGTAGTCGTCGTCGAGCGAGCGGAGGATGGCGATGGCGAGGTCGGCGCGGTTGAGGGTGCGACCGGCTTCGATGCGGAGCGAGGTGGCGAGTTTGCGCAGGTCGGCCGGGAATTCGTGGGCCGCGACGTTCACGTCCACGCCGATGCCGATGACGAGATATTTGATGTGGTCCAGTTCGGCGCTGAGTTCGGTGAGGATGCCGGCGGTCTTGCGGCCTTGGAGGAGAATGTCGTTGGGCCACTTGATGCCGGGCAGCAGGCCGGTCTGCTGCTGGATTGCGCGGGCGACGGCGACGGCGGTGGCGATGGTCATCTGGGTCGCGGCCTGCGGGCGCAGGTCGGGGCGGAGGAGGACGGAGAACCAGAGGCCGCGGCCGGCGGGCGAAAGCCATTTGCGCCCGAGGCGTCCGCGGCCACGGGTCTGCGATTCGGCGAAAACGACGACGCCCTCGGGCACGCCGTCGCGCGCGAGTTTGTCCACGACGTCGTTGGTCGAGCTGGTTTCCTGAAACACGCGGATGTCGCGGCCGATCACGCGGGTCGGGCCGAGGCGCGAGAGGAGGTCGTCGGCGTGGAGCACGTCGGGGACGCTGCGGAGGCGATAGCCGCGGTGGGGGCTGGCGTCGATTTCGTAGCCGAGCGTGCGGAGTTCCTCGATGCGCGCCCAGATGGCGGCGCGGCTGACATTCAACTGCTGCGACAGCTCGGCACCGGACACGCCGACCGCGGCGGCGGCGTGCAGGGCGGTGAGGATTTGCTGGTCGAGATTCATGGCGGCGTTTTGGCGAGATGCGGCTCCTCGTCGAAATCCAGCGCGATGTCCACGGCGCGCGCCGAGTGCGTGAGCGCGCCGACGGAGATGAAATCCACGCCGGTCGCGGCGATGGAGCGGACGGTCTGGAGATTCACGCCGCCGCTGGCTTCGGTCTGCGCCTGGCCGGCGACGCGGCGGACGGCTTCCTTCAATTCCGACGGCGTCATGTTGTCGAGCAGGATGATGTCGGCGCCGGCGGCGAGGGCGTCGCTGACCTGGTCGAGCGTGTCGGCTTCGACTTCGACGAGGAGTTCGGGATAAGCGGAGCGGGCGCGTTTGACGGCGGCGGCGATGGGGTTGGGGCGGGCGTCGCGGAGGGCGGCAAGGTGGTTGTCCTTGATGAGCACGCGGTCGTAGAGGCCGAAACGGTGGTTGTGGCCGCCGCCGCAGACGACGGCGTATTTCTCAAGGCGGCGCAGGCCGGGCGTGGTTTTGCGCGTGTCGAGGATGCGTGTGCGGGTGTGCTCGATGGCCGTGACGAATTGCGCCGTGAGCGTGGCGATGCCGGACAGGCGCTGGACGAAATTGAGCGCGACGCGTTCGGCGGTGAGGATGCCGCGCGCGGTGCCGCTGACGGTGAGCAACGTCTGGCCGGTGTCGAGGCGGTCGCCGTCGCGGATTTCCGTGGTGATCTGGAGCGTCGGTGCGACCTCGCGAAAAGCGGTCTCGGCGAGCAACAGGCCGGCGACGACGAGCGGTTCACGCGCGACCATGCGGGCGCGGGCGTGGGCCATCTCGGGGACGGTCGCCATCGAGGTGACATCGCCGGGGCCGATGTCCTCGGCGAGGGCCTGGCGGATGAGCGGGAGGATTTCTTCGGCGGTGAGCGGCAGCACGCGGAAAGCATGGCGGAGCGGGCGCGACGGATGGAAGGAAAAAGCCGGGAAGCGGCGGGAGCGCGGCGTTTACGCCGCAGAAGTGTGGAAAGCGAGGCGAGCGCTGGAACGGCCCGGGACGCTGGTTGGCAGGCGGACGCCTCTGCGGCGTGAACGCCGCGCGCCGGGGCGCGGTTAAGAACAACACGGCGGGTCGGGGCGCACAGTTTTGCCAGACCCGCCGTGCCCACGGCTCACACGAGCCGCAGTAAATGGATGAAAGCCCTACCGCTCAATGATTCGGTAGAAGCGGCGGACGAGGTTTGTGCTCCCGGCATCCTCGAATCGGATCAAGCCGTTGATGACCGACAATCCTGTCCTATTGGTCACCCAAATTGTTCCAGTCCCAATAAAGTTGGTGGTCGAATGGATTTCGATGCGGGTCAGGTCGCTGGCAAGGCTGCCGTCGGGGTCCCGGAAATGGAGTTGGAAGCGGCCGTCGGACAGTCGGTGCAGATTGGTGCCGCCCTCGACCCGCTGTGGCACCAGCACCCGCAGCAAAGCCGGCGCGCTGGTCACACTTCCTGAGATATTGTTGAGGACAACTGAATAGCTACCACCTGCTGACCGGGCCATATTGGTCAAGATTAGTGAAAGATTTGTAGCTCCCGGCAGGAATGCGCCATCCTTGCGCCAGAACGAGAACAGGCCCGTTCCGGTCGTCGTCACACTGAGCGTGACATTGCTCCCCGCCACTACCGTCTGGCTCTGCGGGTGGCCGGCGATCACGGGCAGAGTTCCAACATCGCCGGATTTCAGGAACAAAGTGTGGCTGCCGCCCGCCGACACCGCCAACACGCCAGTGGCGACGTGTACGGGCCGATTACGACTGTCGGTCGTTCCATCGCCCAACTGCCCGGACGAATTGTCGCCCATCGTCCATAATGAGCCATCATTCAACGTGAACGCTGAATGCAAATAGCCCGCAGCAATCCCGCTGACATTTGTTCCGACCACTACGGGACTATTGCGCTGCGCCACGCTGCCATCACCCAACTGCCCCTCGCTATTATCTCCAGCCGCCAGTAACAAACCATTGGTCTTTTGGATAAGCGTGAACTTGTTGCCGGCAGCTACAGCTCGGACCCCTGTCTGGATTTGGATGGGTAAATATGACTCAACCGTCGTGCCATTTCCCAGCTGGCCGCGAAGGTTATACCCCATACCCATCAAAGTGCCATTGATGGTCACAAAGTGACTATGGTATGCTCCGGCTGACATCGCGGTTACCCCGGAGGCGATTTGCGCCGGCGAATCCTGTTGGATCACATCCGCGCCCAATCCCAGCGCCCCAAACAGGTTGTCGCCCATTCCCCATAGTATGCCATTCGATGTAAGGAAAAGCGTATGGCTGTCGCCCACCACAACTTTGGTCACGCCGCTGGCAATTCGCACCGGAATACTGCTGCTGGCGAGGCTCGGGTCACCCAATTGCCCATAGTCGTTGGCACCCATAACCCAGAGAGTCCCATTGCTCTTCACGAATGCACTGTGTGCGTATCCACCAGCAACCTGTATCACCTCGGTTGCGATCAGCACCGAATCGGTTTGATCGGTGCTTGTCCCATCTCCCAGTTGCCCGGACTCATTCGCGCCCATGGCCCACAAGGTTCCGTCCCGTTTGAGATAAAGGGAGTGGAAGAAACCGGCGCTGGCTGCGACGACCCCTTCGATGACTTGAATCGGATAAAAACTCGAATCGATGGTGCCGTCGCCAAACTGCCCAAATAAATTATCCCCCATTGCCCAGAGATTAACACCGCCGGAGACGGTATTGGTGTCATTATCCAGAATGGTGAGCACCGCCGTACTTGGTGTCCCCAAGACAGCACCGGCGGCTCCCGACAGCGTAAGATTCACAGTCCTGTTGCCATCCACCAAAAGGTCATCCAACAGCGTGATGGTGAATGTCTTGTTGGTTGCGTCTCCACTGCCCCAGGTGAGCGAGCCGTTCTTGGGCGTGAAGTCCGTTCCGGAAACCGCAGTGCCCGAACTGGCAGCATAAATTAAACTAGCCATTCCACTGCTCCCGCCGACACGGGTGACGGTGATGGTCACGCTTCCGGCATTTTCGGCGGCAGAGTAGCTTGCGCTGCTGAACTGGAGCGTCCCGGTCAGAGCATTAGTGATCGTGACATTGCTACTCACCACCGCGCTGCTGCCCCCGGCATTGTCAATCGCCAGAGCAGACAAAGTGTGCGCACCGGCTGTCAGGCCCGCAAAGGTAAAGGAGTATGGCGGAGCGGTATTGGTGCCCACGCCGGTGCCGTCACGACGATATTCCACCCGGCTGATTGTCCCGTCCGCATCTCTTGGATCAACGGTCAAGATCAAGCTTCCGGGGGCAGTGTAGCTGCCAGTCACATTGACCAAGCTGATGGTCGGAATCTGATTCGCAGCGGGATTCACGGTTAAAGTAGCAGCTGCGCTGGCCACTCCGCCCAGGCTGTTGGTGGCCGTAAGCCGGAACTGATGGGTGCTTTGGGCCGTACTCGTGCCACTGATCTGCAAAGCTCCGGTAGCCACCCCGGCCAAGCCCCCGCCATCCGTGAGGTTTGACCAAGTTGTCCCGGCGTTGATTGAACGCTGCCAGAGCAGCACCGGCGCAGGTGTCCCGCTGGCCGTCGCCGTGAACGTAGCGGTGGCACCCGCAGTCACCGTCTGGTTCCCCGGCGACTGCGTGATGGTGGGTAATGTTGAACCGGAAGTCAGCGTAAGCGTGTTGGCGTTGACGGTTCGGGTTTGGGCATCGGGAGTGCTCAGAATGACAGATGAAGTGATAACCTGCGGACCGGTTGCCGGTGCCGGTGCCCGTATTGTGAAACTGAAAACCGCCGGAGCGTTCGTCGGCGAAGCAAACCATATCCAGCCCAAGGTTCCCCGATCATTCGCTCGTGGTTTGTCCGCCGTGCCACTGCCCGTGTCAGAAAGCAATACACCGCTGGTTTCCGATACGAGGCTCCAGCCGGTTGGTAACACCGTCTGCCAACCGAACAAATTCGTGTTGTGCGTGATGGTGCAGGTCACCGTCACGGTGCCGTCGGGTTGATAGGTGGTGGCCACGACGCTTTGGGTGGCCTGCTCAATCACGGCCGCAGCCGGTATCACCGATTTACCGCTTCCACTCAGTCGCATCGGTGTCATCGCCGCCGGTTGTACCAAGGGCGCCGGACCCGGCGCAAAACCGTCCGAGCCGAGTGCCGGGACCGGGTTGACCAGATGATAATCCCCGGTCAACTCACTGTTTCCATTCCGGTAGCTATTGCGCAATAGAACCACCCGCACCAATTCTTGTAAACTCAACTGCCAGTTCTTGTCGGTGTCAGCCGAATGAGGACGTCCGCTTTGATCGCCGGGCCCGGCGGCATAGCCGTCCGAGCCGAGCGCCGGAAGCGGGTTGACCAGATGATAGTCCCCGGTCAGCTCGTTGTTTCCATTGCGGTAGATGTTGCGCAAGAGGACGACCCGGACCAGCTCCTGCAAGCTCAATTGCCCGTTCTTGTCGGTATCGGCTGAATGCAGGGTCGGAAGATTGGCCATCACCAAGGGATTGGGACTGGTTGGGATGCGCAATTGGTCGCCAGAGGGCAACCCGACGACTACCGCAGCGATTAATGACCGGGAACCCACCTCTCCTGTGGGCACGACCAGTTGCACGACAAATCGCACCGGACTCATCGGAAGCGCATCGGGGTTGAGCCACAGCCAGCTTAGTGTCCCCTGGTCATTCGCTCGCGGCGGGCTGGCGCTTCCGGTAGTGGAATCGGAGGAGAATTGCCATCCGGTCGGCAAGGTCATTTCGTACGCCAACGCGGTGAGAGGTCCGCTGTAGGTGATCTCGACATTCACGGCATTGGTACGGCCAGCAGCATAGCCAATCGCGGCGTGCGTGGCGGTGGCGGAGACTTCATTGTCGCGGATGACGAGGGTGGCGGTGTTCGGCACACCCAGCGTTGCTCCCCCTGTAGGATTGCTCAAACTGAGGGGCACAGTTTCATCCCCCTCGGCAGCGGTATCATCAATTATCGCGACCGTGAAGAACTGGGGGGTGTTGTTGCCCGTAGCCCAGTTGAACGTCCCGCTCGCGGGTTGGTAATCTGTCCCGCTCGTGGCGCTGCCCGGTCCGGTGGCGTTCCCGGTGGCATATTGCACGGATATGGCTCCATCACTTCCCCCGGTTCGGGTCACCGTGATTGTCGCCATTCCGGCATTTTCCAGCACCGAGTAAACAGCTTGACTGAATTGCAGAGCACCTGCCTGGAGTACGGGGGGTAGATATGGGGCATTTACAAACAGCCAGTTTTGTCCGTCAACCGAAGTTGCGTGAGGATTGCCAGTTTGACTGAGGACGGCAAATTGCCCCCGCTCATAGACTGCTCTGGCAAAGGCAACGCCTCCGGCGCTTTGGACGGTGCTGGACTGCCAGGTAATCCCACCGTCGATTGAAGTTGCAACTTTTCCCGCTTCGGCAGCGGCAATCAGGGTGTTCCCATTGGCCGCCATGCCCCGCAGCCGGATGTCAGGGATGGTGGAGGTCGCCCAGTTCATTCCATCAGCAGTTGAGTAAATTTTTCCGTAAAAGAGCGCGCCGCTGTAAACCTCGGTTTCAAATCCGGGTGCGATTTCAACCAAATCTCCAGCCGGGTTAAACCCATAGGAAGGCGGAGTATATTCCGTCCGGGATGTATCCCCGCGTTTGTAAGCCGACACCCAAAACTTACCCAAATGGAAAATGCCTCCCCCGGCAAAGTACGACATGGTTGGCATCGTTGGTCCTTCACTGGGAAAACGCAAGGCGGTTACTGGTGCTCCCGCCAGGGTCTGAACCGTGATGGTCATATCCACCTTCGGTTGACCAAAGTTCGGCCAGAAACCCGCTTCCACTGGTCCCGACTGCACGGTCGTCTGCAGGCTATTTCCCTGCAGGGTCAGACTAAACGGGGCCGCTTTGGTATCGGCACCGCCAACCAAAGCAACGGCGGTCAGCAGAATGCGGGCAAACGCCTTGATGAAGTGGTTTCCCCGGCTTTGGCCCCAACAGCCACTCGGCACCATCGCGTCAAATAATGTCTTCATCGCAACACCCCTCCAAAAGTGCCGGAATCTACCTGCCTCGACCTATTGCTCCAAAATGCGGTAAAAGCGCCTTGGAAGACCGACAGCATCGCCATCATCCAGTTGCAGCCTGCCATTGGAAATGCTGAACCCGCTGGGCAGGGTAATCCAGTTGGTGAGATTGGTGGTGGCCTGCACCGTAAACCGCCCGGCATCTCCGGCCGTGAGGGGAGCGCCATCACGGGCACCCACCAAAAGCCTGAAACTGCCATCGGTGAGCCGCGCCGGCTGATGAATCATCGGGCCGGGCAAGATCGGCGTCAGGGTCAGGGTATTGGCATTGAGGATGCGGGTTTGGGCATCTGCCGTCCCCAAGATGGCGGAGGCAGTTACGATCTGTGTCCCCGTGGCATTCGCCGGAGCCAGGACGGTGAAGGTGAACACCGCCGGAGAATTCGTGGGCGAGGCAAACCACAGCCAGCTCAAGGTGCCGCGATCATTGGCCCTCGGTTTGTCGGCCGTACCGCTGCCGCTCTCGGAGAGCAGTCCGCTGCTGGTTTCAGAAACCAGACTCCAACCCGTCGGCAAGACCACCTGCCAGCCGAATAGATTCGTGTTGTGATTGATGGTGCAGGTCACCACCACGGTCCCACCCGGTTGATAGGTCGCGGAGACAACGCCTTGCGTGGCCTGTTCCACCACGGCTGCGGCCGGTTTCACGAGCTTGCCAGTACCGGCTGCCGCCCTCGGTCTCACGGACGCTGGTTGCACTGTGGGTTGGGGACCGGGCGCAAAGCCGTCCGAGCCGAGGGCCGGAGTCGGATTGACCAGATGATATTCCCCGGTCAACTCATTGTTCGCATTCCGATAGGTGTTGCGCAGGAGCACCACGCGCACCAGTTCCTGCAAGCTCAACTGCCAGTTCTTGTCCGTGTCAGCCGAATGCGGGCGTCCGCTCTGATCGCCCGGTCCCGGCGCATAGCCGTCCGAGCCGAGGGCCGGATTCGGGTTGACCTGATGGTACTCGCCGGTCAACTCGTTGTTGCCATTCCGATAGGTATTGCGCAGGAGGACCACGCGCACCAGTTCCTGCAAACTCAACTGCCAGTTCTTGTCGGTATCCGCCGAGTGCTGGGCCGGGAGATTCGATAAGACCAGCGGATTGGGGCTGGCCGTCACCTGCAACTGATCCCCGGAAGGCAATCCTACAACCCCCGCACTGGTCAGCGACCGCGGGCCGCTCTCCCCTGCCGGAACACTCACCTGAACAGTGAACCGCGCCGGGCTGGCTGGGATAGTATCGGGATTGAACCATAGCCAGCTCAACGTTCCCTGGTCATTGACCCGCGGCTGGCTCGCGCTGCCGGTGGTGGTATCCGAAACATATTTCCATCCGGCTGGCAGGGTCATTTCATAGCCCAGCACGATCAGCGTGCCGGTGTAGGTGACCTGCACGCTTATGGTTGTCGTGCTGCCGCCCGCATAACCCGGGGCGCTGTGGGTGGCCGTGGCCACGTTCTGGTTGTCAGTGATGACGAGCGGGGCGGTGCTTTGCGGTCCCAACGCTGCGCCACCGGTCGGATTGCTCAGGGTCAAAGGCACGACTTCGTCCCCCTCGACGGCGGTGTCGGCCAGCAATGTAATCGGAAATGTCTGCGGGGTGCTGACACCTGCGGCCCAAGTCAGGGTGCCGGAGGTGGGCTGATAATCCGCCCCCGGCGTGGCACCGCCGATGCCGGTCGCATATTGCACGGACACGCTACCGTCGCTGCCGCCCGTGCGGGTTACGGTGATGGTGGCAGTTCCGACATTCTCCGCCACCGAGTAGCTCACCTGGCTGAATTGGAGCAGACCGGCCTGAGGCCCGATGGCCACAGACACGTTCAACGGAGCGGAAGTCGTCGTCTTGTTGTCATTGTCAGTCGCTTTCGCAGTGAAAACATAAGTGCCCGCAGCCAAGTTAATGGCGTCGAATACGAAGGGTGCAACGATGCGTTCTCCCAGTTTGATCACTCCTTGGAAGAACTCGACCTTGGTCACGGTTCCGTCCAAATCCGCGACGGCGGCGACGAGGGGCACAGTGGCCGGGGCGAAGGGGGCGGTGGCCGTGGTGGAAAGTGCGACGGTGGGCGGCGTGGGGGCGGGAGCGACCGTCAAGGTCGCAGGAGTGCTGCTGAGGCTGCCGGCACTATTACCGACAGTAACGATATAACTGCCCGCATCAGCCGGGACCACGCTGCCGATGTTGAACGTGTTGGCCGTGGCCCCGACAATATTGGTGCCGTTCTTCTTCCATTGGTAACTGGTCGCGCCGGTGACCGTTGCCGCAAAAGTCACCGGATTTCCCTCAGGGATGGCCTGGCTTTGCGGGTGAGCAGTGAATTGCGGCGGTTCGTTCATTTCCAGCACCTTGATACCGTTGGCCCCATCGGCGATCAGTAGCATCCGGATGTTGTGATAGGTGCCTGTCGTAACGCATTGGTCCGCAGCGGAGTGCGTTGACATCAGGGTGTGAGCGATTTGAACTTTTCGCCAGTTTTTCTGCGTCTTTGCTTTCAGTTTTTGCTTGCCAGAATGCTG